>NZ_JACYXC010000001.1:6677525-7284573 GCF_016031615.1 Streptomyces pactum | reverse complement strand
CCGACACCACCTGACCCGACACCACACCCGGCGAGGACACCCCACCGGCCAACGCCTCCAACCCCGCCAGCAACTCACCACGATCCGCACCCAGCACCACCGCACGCCGCTCCAGACCCGCCCGGGAGGCAGCGAGGGAGGCGCCGACGGCGACCGGGTCGAGTGCGGGGTGGTCGCGCAGGTGGGCCAGCAGCCGTTCGGCCTGGCCGCGCAGGGCTTCGGTGCCGCGGGCCGACAGCGGCCAGGGCACCAGCGGGAGCGGCGTCGAGGTCACCGGCGTGCCGGTCTCGGCGTCCTGGTGGGGGGCCTGTTCGATGACCACGTGGGCGTTGGTGCCGCTGACGCCGAAGGAGGACACCGCGGCGCGGCGCACCGAGCCGTCGGCAGTCCACGGGCGGGCCTCGGTGAGGAGGGACACCGCTCCGGCGGTCCAGTCCACCTCGGGGGTGGGCTCGTCCACGTGAAGGGTCCTGGGCAGCACGCCCTCGCGCATCGCCATGACCATCTTGATGATGCCCGCGACGCCGGCCGCGGCCTGGGTGTGGCCCAGGTTCGACTTGACCGAGCCCAGCCACAGCGGCCGGTCGGCGTCGCGGTCCCGGCCGTAGGTGGCCAGCAGCGCCTGGGCCTCGATCGGGTCGCCGAGCGGGGTGCCGGTGCCGTGTGCCTCCACCGCGTCCACCTCGGCGGCGGACAGCCCCGCGTTGGCGAGGGCGGCCTCGATGACCCGCTGCTGGGAGGGGCCGTTGGGGGCGGTGAGGCCGTTGCTGGCGCCGTCCTGGTTGACCGCGGAGCCGCGGACCACGGCGAGCACCGGGTGGCCGTTCTTGCGCGCGTCGGAGAGCCGTTCCACCAGCAGCACGCCGACGCCCTCGGCCCAGCCGGTGCCGTCGGCGCCGGCCGCGAACGCCTTGCAGCGCCCGTCCGGGGAGAGTCCGCGCTGCCGGCTGAACTCGACGAACACCTCGGCGCTGGGCATCACGGCGACGCCGCCGGCCAGGGCGAGGGTGCACTCGCCGCTGCGCAGGGCCTGGACCGCCAGGTGCAGGGCGACCAGCGAGGAGGAGCAGGCGGTGTCCACCGTCACCGCCGGGCCCTCGAAGCCGAAGGTGTAGGAAACCCGGCCGGACAGCACGCTGGAGGCGTTGCCGGTCATCACGTAGCCCTCGGCGCCCTCGGGCAGGTCGCGCAGGCCGGTGATGTAGCCGCGGTGGCCGGCGCCGACGAACACGCCGGTGGAGCTGGACGCCAGGGAGGCGGGGGCGATGCCGGCCCGCTCCAGCGCCTCCCAGGAGGTCTCCAGGACCAGCCGCTGCTGCGGGTCCATGGCGAGCGCCTCGCGCGGTGAGATGCCGAAGAACGCGGCGTCGAACCCGGCGGCGTCGCGCAGGAAGCCGCCCTGCCGGACGTAGGTCTTGCCGGGTGCCTCCGGGTCGGGGTCGTAGAGGCCGTCCACGTCCCAGCCCCGGTCGTCGGGGAAGTCGGAGATGGCGTCCCGGCCGTCGGCGATCAGCCGCCACAGCTCCTCGGGGGAGTCGGCGCCGCCCGGCATCCGGCAGGCCATGCCGATGATGGCGATCGGCTCGTCGGAGGCGGCGGCCCGTACGGCGGGCCGGGAGGCGGCGGCGGAGACGTCGCCCAGCAGGTGTTCGCGCAGGAACCGGGCGAGGCTCAGCGGGGTGGGGTGGTCGAAGACCAGGGTGGCCGGCAGCCGGAGCCCGGTGGCGGTGTTGAGCCGGTTGCGCAGGTCGACCGCGATCAGGGAGTCCACCCCGAGGTCCTTGAACGCCCGGTCGGGGTCCACGCCGTTCGGGTCGGGGTGGCCGAGGGCGGCGCCCGCGTGGCCGCGGACCAGGTCGAGCAGTTCCCGGTCCTGGTCGGCCGCGGGGAGCGCGGCCAGCCGCCGCACCAGCTCCGGCGCCTCGTCGCCGGTGTGCCCGGCGGTGCCGGTGACCGGGCCGGCCGTCTCGACGGCGCGGCGCACCTCGGGCACCCCGGTGATCAGCGGGTAGGGGCGGACGGCGACGGCGGACGGGGCGATCTTGGACCAGTCGATGTCCACCACGCCCAGCACGGTGTCGCCGGCGGTGATCGCCCGCTCCAGCGAGGCGATGGCCCGGTCGGGGTCCATCGGCGGCACGCCCTCGGCGCGCAGCCGCTCGCCGACCTCGCCGTCGGCGAGCCCGCCGCCGCCCCACGATCCCCACATCACCGAGGTGGCGGGCAGTCCCTGGGCGCGGCGGTACTCGGCGAGGGCGTCCAGGTAGGTGTTGGCCGCGGCGTAGTTGGCCTGCCCGATGCTCGGGAAGACGCTGGCGAACGAGGAGAACAGCACGAACGCGGACAGGTCCAGGTGGGCCGTCAGCTCGTGCAGGTGGCGGGCGGCCATCGCCTTGGGGCGTACGACGTCCACGGCCCGCTGTGCGGTGAGGGTGTCCACGATGGTGTCGTCCAGGACCCCGGCGGCGTGGAACACCGCGGTCAGCGGGCGGTCGGCGGGGATGCCGGCGAGGACGGCGGCGAGCGCGTCCCGGTCGGCCGCGTCGCAGGCGGCGACGGTCACCCCGGTGCCGAGCGCGGTGAGTTCGGCGGTCAGTTCGGCGGCGCCGGGGGCGTCGGGCCCGCGGCGGCTGGTGAGGACCAGGTGGGCGGCGCCGCCGCGGGCCAGCCAGCGGGCCACGTGGGCGCCGAGCGCGCCGGTGCCGCCGGTGACCAGCACGGTGCCGGACGGGCGCCAGGCGGGGGCGGCGGGCCGGTCGTCGCCGGTGGCGCGGACCAGGCGGGCCGCGAACAGGCCGGAGGGCCGTACCGCCAGCTGGTCCTCGCCGTTCCCGGCCGCCCCCTGGGCGAGGGCGGCGACCAGGGCGCGCCGGGCGCGTTCACCGGTGTCGGCGGGCAGGTCCACCACCCCGCCCCAGCGCTGCGGGTACTCCAGGGCGGCCACCCGGCCCAGGCCCCACAGCGGGGCCTGCCCGGGGTGGGTGACCGGGTCGGCGCCGGTGGTGGCGACCGCGCCCCGGGTGGCGCACCACAGGGAGGCGTCGAGGCCGATGTCGCTCATCGCCTGGAGCACCGTGAGGGTGCTCACCCAGCCGGCGGTCAGCTCGGGGTGGTCCGGGTGCGGGGTGTCGTCCAGCGCGAGCAGGGAGAGCACCCCGGTGACCGCGTGACCGGCCGGGCCCCGGCCGGCGTCCGGCTCCCCCGCCCCGTCGTCCAGGACGGCGTCGCCCAGGGCGCGGGCGACCTGCGGCCGGCCGGCCGAGACGGCGACGGGCACCCAGGTGACGCGGGCGCCGGCACGCTCCAGTGCCCGGGCGGCGGCGGCCGGCCAGGCGAGGGTGCCGGTCTCGTCCCCGGTGGTGTCGGTGGCGGGGACCAGCAGCAGCCAGGTGCCGTGCACGGTGGCGTCGGGCGAGACGGGCAGCGGCTGCCAGGAGACGCGGTAGCGCCAGGAGTCGAGGACCGCGTGTTCCCGGCGGCGCCGCCGCCAGGCGGACAGGGCGGGCAGCACCGAGGAGAGCGGCTGGTCGCCGTCCACGGCCAGCGCGTCGGTCAGGTCCTTGAGGTCCTCGCGCTCGACCGCGGCCCAGAACCGCTCCTCGTGGGCGTCCCGGCCGGTGTCGCCGGCCGGGCCGGCGGGGGTGGCCGCCTCCAGCCAGTAGCGGCTGCGCTGGAAGGCGTAGGTGGGCAGGTCGGCGGGGGCCGCCCCGGTCAGCAGCGGCGACCAGTCCACGGCGACCCCGCGCACATACGCCTCGGCGAGCGACCGGACGAACCGGTCGAGGCCGCCTTCGTCGCGGCGCAGGGAGCCGACGGCCGCCACCTCGGGGACGCCCGCCAGTTCGGCGGTCTCCCCGACGGCCAGCGCGAGCACCGGGTGGGAGCTGCACTCGACGAAGGTCCGGTGACCGAGTCCGATGAGGTCCGCGACGACTTGGTGGAACTCCACGGTCTGCCGCAGGTTGCGGACCCAGTAGCCGGCGTCCAGCCCGGTGGTGTCGATCAGAGCGCTGTCCACGGTGGAGTAGAACGGCACCCGCGAAGCGGTCGGTGCGATCCCGTCCAGGACCTCCAGCAGCTCCTCACGGATGGACTCCACCTGCGGGGAGTGCGAGGCGTAGTCCACCGGAATACGCCGCGCCCGGATCTCCTCCGCCTCGCAGGCCGCGACCAGCTCGTCCAGCGCGGCGGGCTCGCCCGCGACGACGGTGGAGGAGGCGCCGTTGACCGCCGCCACCGACACCCGACCCTCGAACCCCTCGATCCGCCGGAGAGTCTCCGCACGGGACAGGCCCAGCGACACCATCCCGCCACGGCCAGCCAGCCGCTCACCGATCACCCTCGACCGCAACGCCACCACCCGCGCCCCGTCCTCGACGGACAGCGCACCGGCCACCACCGCCGCCGCGATCTCCCCCTGCGAATGCCCCACCACCGCCGCAGGCTCCACCCCGTACGAACGCCACAACTCCGCCAGGGACACCATCACCGCCCACGACAGCGGCTGCACCACATCCACCCGCACCAACGAACCCGCCAACTCCGCGGCGAAGTCCCAGTCGATGAACGGCGCCAGCGCCCGCCCGCACCGCTCCATCGACTCCGCGAACACCGGCGCGGCGTCCATCAGCTCCCGCGCCATCCCCACCCACTGCGCCCCCTGCCCCGGGAACACGAACACCGCCTTGCCGTTCTGCTGGGCGGTGCCGGTGGCCACGGAGGGGTCGGCGGCGCCGCGGCCGACGGCGTCGAGTCCGGCGAGGAGTTCCTCGCGGGTGGCGGCGACCACCACGGCACGGTGCTCCAGCGCGGCGCGGGTACGGACCAGGGCCGCGGCGACGTCCAGCGGGTCCTCGTCGGGCCGCTCGGCCAGATGGGCGCGCAGGCGTTCGGCCTGGGCGCGCAGCGCGGCCGGGTTCTTCCCGGAGACCGTCCACGGCACCACGGCGGTGGTGCCGGCCGGGCGTGCGTCCGCCGCCGGTGCGGCCGCCCCCTCCGCCGGCTCCTGGCCGGGCTCCGGCTCGGGCGCCTGCTCCAGGATCACGTGGGCGTTGGTGCCGCTGATGCCGAACGAGGAGACGCCCACCCGCCAGGGCTCCTCCTTCTCCGGCCACGGCCGCGCCTCGGTGAGCAGCGACACCGCGCCGGCCGTCCAGTCGATGTGCGGCGACGGCTCGTCGGCGTGCAGGGTCTTCGGCAGCATCCCGTTCCGCAGCGACATCACCGCCTTGATGACCCCGGCGACACCGGCGGCGGCCTGGGCGTGGCCGATGTTGGACTTGAACGAGCCCAGCCACAGCGGGCGGTCGGCGGGCCGGCCCTGCCCGTAGGTGGCCATCAGGGCCTGGGCCTCGATGGGGTCGCCCAGGGTGGTGCCGGTGCCGTGCGCCTCCACCGCGTCCACCTGGCCGGCGTTGAGCTTGGCGTTGATCAGCGCCTGCCGGATGACGCGTTCCTGCGCGGGGCCGCTGGGGGCGCTCAGGCCGTTGCTGGCGCCGTCCTGGTTGATCGCGGAGCCGCGGACCACGGCGAGGACGCGGTGGCCGTTCTTCCGCGCGTCCGACAGCCGCTCCACCAGCAGCACACCGACGCCCTCGGCGAGGCCGAGGCCGTCGGCCGACGCGCCGAACGCCTTGCAGCGGCCGTCGCGGGACATGCCCCGCTGGCGGCTGAAGGCGATGAAGCCGCCGGGGCTGGAGAGCACCGCGACCCCGCCCACCAGCGCCATCGAGCAGTCGCCCTGGCGCAGCGCGGTGCACGCCAGGTGGAGGGCGACCAGCGAGGAGGAGCAGGCGGTGTCGAGGGTGACGGCGGGCCCTTCGAGGCCGAAGGTGTAGGCGATGCGGCCGGAGACCACGCTGGCGTTGGAGCCGGTGAGCAGGTGGCCCTCCAGGCCCTGGGGGGCGCTGGAGATGTCGGTGAAGTAGTCCGGCCGGTTGGAGCCGATGAAGGTGCCGATCCGGCTGCCGCGGACGGCGGACGGGTCGATGCCGCCGCGTTCGAACGCCTCCCACGAGGTCTCCAGCAGCAGCCGCTGCTGCGGGTCCATCGCGACGGCCTCACGCGGCGAGATGCCGAACACGTCGGGGTCGAACTGCGCCGCCTCGTAGAGGAACCCACCGTCCCTGACGTAGCTCTTGCCCGGCGCGTCCGGGTCCGGGTCGTACAGCCCCTCCAGGTCCCAGCCCCGGTCGGTGGGGAACCCCGCGACGGCGTCGGTGCCCTCCTCGACCATCTGCCACAGGTCCTCGGGCGAGGCCACACCGCCGGGGAAGCGGCAGGCCATGGAGACGATGGCGATCGGCTCCCCGGCGGCCTCCTCCACCCCGCGCAGACGCTGCTTGGTCTCGTGCAGGTCGGCCGTTACCCACTTGAGGTAGTCGCGGAGCGTTTCTTCTTTGCTTGCCATGGGGTTCCCCTACGGAGGTCGATCAGGAAAGTGGGTGGTTCGGGTGGGCCGCCGTCCGCTCCCGGGGCCGCGGCGCGGGGGAGCGCGAGGCCGGGCCCGGCCCGCCGCCCGGTGGCGGGCCGGGCGGGGGCGCGGGGGGCCGGGAGGGACGGGGCCGCGGGGCGGTCCGGGCTCTCAGCGGGTGTTCACGACCGGCCCAGCTCCTCCCGGATGAACGCGAACATCTCGTCGTCGGAGGCGGACTCCAGCCGTTCGGCGACCGATTCCTCGGCGGTGCCGCCGCCCCCGACCGTGACCTGGCCGCCGGTCCAGCCGGCCAGCAGGGCCTGGAGCCGTTCGGTGATGGCGGCCCGGGCCAGGTCGTCCACCTCCAGGTCGGTGAGCGCGGCGGCCATCCGGTCGATGTCGGTGTGCACCGACTCGGCGGTGGCGGCCGTCTCCTGGAGCAGTTCCGCGCGCAACAGGGCGACCAGGGCGTTGGGGGTGGGGTGGTCGAAGGCGAGCGTGGCGGGCAGCTTCAGGCCGGTGGCCCGGCCCAGCCGGTTGCGCAGTTCCACCGAGGTGAGCGAGTCGAAGCCCAGGTCGCGGAACGGGTGCCCCGGCTTGACCTCGTCGGTGGTGGCGTGCCCCAGGACCGCGGCGGCGTGGCTGCGCACCAGGTCGAGCAGGATCCGGTCGCGTTCCTCGGCGGGCAGCGGGGCGAGCCGCTGCCGCAGCTCCGCCGCCCCGGCCCCGTCCGCGGGGCCCTCGGCGGCGGCCTCCCGCAGCTTCCGCAGGACGCGGGTCGCCTCGGGCAGCGCGTCCAGCAGCCGGGTGGGGCGGGCCATGGTGAACAGGGAGACGAACTGCTCCCAGTCGATGTTGGCGAGGGCGACGAAGGTGTCGTCGTTGTCCAGGGACTGCTTCAGCGCGGCGATGCCCAGGTCGGGTTCGAGGAACGGCAGGCCCTGCGCCTGGGCCCGTTCGCTGATGGCCATCCGCTCGGCCGCGTAGCTCTCCTTGATGTCCACCGGCCGCCACACGCCCCAGGCCATGGAGGTCGCGGTCAGCCCGCGGGCCCGGCGCTGGTAGGCCATGGCGTCCAGGTGGGCGTTGGCGGCGGCGTACGCGCCGTGGTAGCCGCTGCCCCAGAAGGCGGCGATGGACGAGTAGAGCACGAAGGCGTCCAGGGTGTCCCGGTCGAAGATCCGGTCCAGGTGCTCGGCGCCCTCGACCTTGGCCGCGAAGGCCGCGGCGAAGTCGGCGGGGGTGGCGGTGTCCAGCGGGCCGAGGTCGATGTGGGCGGCGGTGTGCACCACCGCGCGGATCGGCGGGCCCTCCGCCTCGACCCGGTTCACCAGGGCCGCGAGCTGGTCGTGGTCGGCGATGTCGCAGCCGGCGATGGTGACCTTGGCGCCGAGGGCGGTCAGCTCGGCCTCCAGCTCCGCGGCGCCGGGGGCGTCGGGGCCGCGGCGGCTGGTGAGCACCAGGTGTTCGGCGCCGTTCCGCGCGCACCAGCGGGCCAGCAGGGTGCCGAGCGCCCCGGTGCCGCCGGTGATCAGCACGGTGTCGCGGGGCGTCCAGGGGCGGGCCGGCGGGCCGCCGCCGAGCCGGTCGCGCACCATGCGGCGGCCCAGGGAGCCGGCGCGGCGCACCGCGATCTGGTCCTCCCCGTCCGTGCCGGCGAGCGCCGCGGCGAGGCGGGTGAACGCCGTGTCGTCCGCGTCCGCCGGCAGGTCGACCAGGCCGCCCCAGAGGGCCGCCTGTTCCAGCGCGGCGACCCGGCCCAGGCCCCAGACCTGGGCCTGGACGCGGCCGGGGCGCGGGTCGGCGTCGTCCACCGCGACGGCGCCCCGGGTGACGCACCACAGCGGTGCCCGGAGGCCGGCGTCGCCGAGCGCCTGGAGCAGGGCGAGGGAGCCCATCACCCCGGCGGACAGGGACGGGTGGTCGGGGTGCGGCGAGGTGTCGTCCAGCGGCCACAGGCAGAGCACCCCGACGGGTGCCTCGCCGGTGCCGACGGACTGGCGTATCCGGGTGAGCAGGGTGGCCCGGTCGGCGTCGGCCGGGTCCACGTCGAGCCGGGTCAGGCCGGCGCCGTGCTGCTCCAGGGCGCCGAGCGCGCCGCGGACGGCCGGGTCATCGGCCGTCGAGGTGGGTACGACGGCCAGCCAGCTCCCGGTCAGGGTGGGGGCGGCGGTGTCCGGCAGGGGGTGCCAGGCCACGGTGTAGCGCCAGGAGTCGACCTCGGACCGCTCCCGGCTCCGCCGCCGCCAGTCGGAGAGGGCGGGCAGCACGGACCGCAGCGGCTGTTCCGGGTCGACCCGGAGGGTCTCCGCGATCCGGTCCAGGTTCTCCTCCTCCACCGCCGCCCAGAAGGAGGACTCGGCGGGGTCCTGGGTGGCCGCGGCCCCGGCCGTGGCCCCGTCGCCGGGTTCCATCCAGTACCGCTGGTGCTGGAAGGCGTACGTCGGCAGGTCCACGGTGCGCGCGCCCTCGGTGACCGGTGACCAGTCCACCGCGACGCCGCCCGCGAACGCCTCGGCGAGCGAGGTGAGGAAGCGGCGGGGTCCGCCCTCGTCGCGGCGGAGCGAGCCGACGGCGGTGATCTCGGTGCCGGTGGTCTCCGCGGTCTCGCCGATCGCCATGGTCAGCACGGGGTGGGCACTGGACTCGATGAAGGCGCTGTAGCCGTGGTCGAGCAGGGTGCGGGTGGTGCGCTCGAACTCGACGGTCTGCCGCAGGTTGCGCACCCAGTAGGCGGCGTCGAGCCCGGTGGTGTCGATCGGCTCCGCGTCCACGGTGGAGTAGAACGGCACCCGCGAAGCGGTCGGGGCGATCCCATCCAGGACCTCCAGCAACTCCGTACGGATGGACTCCACGTGCGGGGAGTGCGAGGCGTAGTCCACCGGGATACGCCGGGCACGGATCTCCTCCGCCTCACAGGCCGCGACCAGCTCGTCCAGCGCGTCCGGCTCACCGGCCACGACGGTGGAGGAGGCGCCGTTGACCGCCGCCACCGACACCCGCCCCTCGAACCCCTCGATCCGCCGCAGGGTCTCCGCACGGGACAGGCCCAGCGACACCATCCCGCCACGGCCGGCCAGCCGCTCACCGATCACCCTCGACCGCAGCGCCACCACCCGCGCCCCGTCCTCCACCGACAGCGCACCGGCCACCACCGCCGCCGCGATCTCCCCCTGGGAGTGCCCCACCACGGCGGCGGGCTCCACCCCGTAGGAGCGCCACAGCTCCGCCAGGGACACCATCACCGCCCACGACAGCGGCTGCACCACATCCACCCGCACCAACGAACCCCCGAGCTCGGCACGGAAGTCCCAGTCGATGAACGGGGCCAGCGCCCGCCCGCACCGCTCCATCGACTCCGCGAACACCGGCGCGGCCTCCATCAACTCCCGCGCCATCCCCACCCACTGCGCCCCCTGCCCCGGGAACACGAACACCGGGCGGTCGCCGCCGGGGGCGGTGGTGCCGCGCACCACGCCGGCGCTCTCCTCGTCGCGGGCCAGTCCGGCCAGGCCGGCCAGCAGTGCGTCGCGGTCCGCGCCGATAACCACGGCGCGGTGCTCCAGGTGGGCGCGGGTGGTGGCCAGCGAGGCCGCCACGTCCCGGGGAGCGGCGTCGGGCCGTGCGGCCAGGTGGGCGCGGAGCCGCTCGGCCTGGGCGAGCAGCGCGGGCCCGGTCCGGCCGGAGACGATCCACGGCAGCACGCCGGGCTCCGCCGGGGTGCCCTCGCCCGGCTCGTCGGCGTCCGTCGCCGGCTCGGGCTGCTCCAGGATCACATGGGCGTTGGTGCCGCCCATGCCGAACGCGGAGACCCCGGCGCGGCGCGGCCGGCCGGTCGCCGGCCACGGCCGGGGGGCGGTCAGCAGTGACACCGCGCCCGCCGACCAGTCCACCTCGGGGGTCGGCTCGTCGGCGTGCAGGGTCTTCGGAAGGGTGCCGTCGCGCAGCGCCATCACGGTCTTGATGACCCCGCCGACGCCCGCCGCCGCCTGCGCGTGGCCGATGTTGGACTTCAGGGAGCCGATCCACAGCGGCTCGTCGCCGTCCCGGTTCCGCCCGTAGGTGGCCAGCAGCGCCTGGGCCTCGATCGGGTCGCCCAGGGTGGTGCCGGTGCCGTGGGTCTCGACGGCGTCCACATGCGCGGCGGACAGCCGGGCGTTGGCCAGCGCGGCCTCGATGACCCGCTGCTGGGACGGGCCGCTGGGAGCGGTCAGGCCGTTGCTGGCCCCGTCCTGGTTGACCGCCGAACCGCGCACCACCGCCAGCACCCGGTGGCCGTTGCGGCGCGCGTCGGACAGCCGCTCCACCAGCAGCAGACCGACGCCCTCGCCCAGCCCCATGCCGTCGGCCGACGCGCCGAACGCCTTGCAGCGGCCGTCGGCGGCCAGGCCGCGCTGCCGGCTGAAGCCGGTGAACTCGGCGGGGGTGGACATCACCGCGACGCCGCCGGCCAGGGCCAGGTCGCAGTCGCCCTGCCGCAGGGCCTGGACCGCCAGGTGGAGGGCGACCAGTGAGGAGGAGCAGGCGGTGTCCAGTGTGACGGCCGGGCCTTCGAAGCCGAAGGTGTAGGCGACCCGTCCGGAGACGACGCTGGGGGCGCCGCCGGTGAGCAGGTGGCCCTCGAACCCCTCCGGGATCACCCCGATGCCGGAGCGGTAGTCGAGCGGGTTGACGCCCAGGTAGGTGCCGACACCGGCGCCGCGCAGGGACAGCGGGTCGATGCCGGCCCGCTCCAGGGTCTCCCAGGTGAGTTCGAGCACCAGCCGCTGCTGGGGGTCCATGGCCAGCGCCTCACGCGGCGAGATGCCGAACAGGCCGGCGTCGAACCGGTCGGCGCCCTGGAGGAAGCCGCCCTCGGTGACGTAGGTGGTGCCTTCCCGGTCGGGGTCGGCGTCGTGCAGGGCGGCGATGTCCCAGCCCCGGTCGGTGGGGAACCCGGAGATGGCGTCGCCGCCGTCGGCGACCAGCCGCCACAGGTCCTCCGGGGACGCCACGCCGCCGGGGAAGCGGCAGGCCATGGCCACGATCGCGACCGGTTCCTGGGAGCGGGCCTCCACGGTCCGCAGCCGCGACTGGGTCTGCTGGAGCTCGGTGGTGACGCGCTTGAGGTAGTCGAGGAGCTTCTGTTCGTTGCCGCCCGGCCGGCTGTTCGAGGGCTGGACGGCGCCGCCGCGGGCGGACGCGGTGTCGTTCTGGGACATCGTCACATCTTTCGGTTGAGAGTCGGTGGTCATGCCTGACGTGGGGCGATCCGGAATCAGGTCGTACCGAGCTCCCGGTCGATCAGGGCGAACATCTCGTCGGCGGTGGCGGTCTCCACCACTGCCGTCCCCGCCTCGCCGGCCTCGTCCGCCGGGTCCGCGCCGGGGGCGGTCTCGTTCCACTTCCACAGCAGGTCCTGGAGCCGCTTGGTGATCCGGTCGCGGGTCGCGGGGTCGGCGGTGAGCCCCGTCAGCGACTCCTCCAGCCGGTCCAGGTCGCCCAGGACCGGCCCGGCCGCGGCGTCCTCGTCGTCCGGCAGCAGTCCGGCGCGGAGCCGGCCGGCCAGCGCCACCGGCGTGGGGAAGTCGAAGACGAGCGTGGCGGGGAGGGTGAGGCCGGTGGCGGCGGCGAGCCGGTTGCGCAGCTCCACGGCGGTCAGCGAGTCGAAGCCCAGCTCCCGGAAGGCGCGGTGGGCGTCCACCGCGTCCGCCCCGTCGGCGTGCCCGAGCACCGCGGCGGCCTGGGCGCGCACCAGCTCCTGGAGGAGGTGGTCCTGCTCGCCGCGGCTGCGCCCGGTGAGCGACTCCAGCAGCTCGGTCCGGCCGGTGGCCGCGTCGCCGGACCGCGGCGCCTGGTCCGCCGTGGCGGCGTCCAGGGCCCGGCGGGCCTCCGGCACCTCGGTGATGAGCGGGCTGGGGCGGGCCATGGTGAACAGAGGCACGAACCGGTCCCAGTCCACGTCGGCGACGGCCACGAACGTCTCGTCGTGGTCGAGGGTCCGCTGGAGCGCGGTGAACGCCAGGTCCTTGTCGAGCAGCGGCAGGCCGTGCCGGCTGGACCTGTCGTTCTTCAGCGTCCGCAGCTCGGTGTTGCGCTCGTCCCAGTCGTTGGCCGCGTCCCAGATGCCCCAGGAGATGGCGGTGCCCGGCAGGCCGCGGGCGCGGCGCCGCTCCGCCAGCGCGTCCAGGTGGGCGTTGGCGGCGGCGTACGCGCCGTGCTCACCGCTCCCCCAGAACCCGGCGATGGAGGAGAACAGGATGAACGCGTCCAGTTCGCCGGCGTCCGGGCCGAAGATCTCGTCCAGGTGGTCGGCGCCCAGCGTCTTGGCCCGGCAGACCTCCGCGTACCGGCCCGGGTCCGTCCCGGCGAGGGTGCCCAGTTCGATGTGGGCGGCGGTGTGCACCACCGCCCGGACCGGGGTGCCGTCGGCCGCGAGCCGGTCCACCAGGGCGGCCAGCGCGTCGCGGTCGGCGACGTCGCACGCCGCGATGGTCACCCGTACCCCGCGCTCCTCCAGTGCCGCCCGGAGTTCGGTGGCGCCCAGCGCGTCCTGTCCCCGGCGGCTGGTGAGCACCAGGTGCTCGGCGCCGTGGTCGGCCAGCCAGCGCGCCAGGTGGCCGCCGATGCCGCCGGTGCCGCCGGTGACGAGCACGGTGCCGGACGGCCGCCAGACGCGGGGTGCGCGCCGGCCGGCCAGCGGGGTGCGCACGATGCGGCGGGCCAGCGGGCCGGCGTCGCGGAGCGCGAGCTGGTCCTCGCCGTGGCCGCCGGCCAGCGCCGCGCACAGCAGCCGCAGGACCCGGGCGTCGGCGTCGGCGGGGAGGTCCACCAGCCCGCCCCACAGCCGGGACTGCTCCAGGGCGGCGACCCGGCCCAGGCCCCACACCTGGGCCTGCGCGGGGCTCACCGGCGGGTCGGACGGGGTCGCCATGACCGCCCCGCGCGTCGCGCACCACAGCCGGGCGTCGGGGCCCAGCTCCACCGCCGGGTCCGCGCCGGCGGGGCCGGCGCCGAGGTCGGTGAGCGCCTGGAGCAGGGCGAGGGTGCCGATGGCGCCCGCGGAGGTGCCCGGGTACTCCGGGTGTGGGGCGTCGTCGAGGGCCCACAGCGAGAGCACACCGGCCAGGCCGGCGCGGTCCCCCACGGTCTCGGAGATCCGCGCGGCCAGCTTCTCCCGGTCCGCGTCGGCGGTGTCCACGTCCAGCCGCAGCGGGGTGGCACCGCGGTCGGCGAGCACCGTGAGCAGCCCGGCCGGCAGCGGGTCGGCGGCGTGGGCGGCGGGGACCACCAGCAGCCAGGTGCCGGACAGCATCCCGGCGGGTGCCGGGGACAGCCGGTCCGCCTGTCGCCACGCGGCCTGGTAGCGCCAGGAGTCGATCAGGGACTGTTCGCGCCGCTGCCGCCGCCAGGAGGAGAGGGCGGGCAGCACCGCGCCCAGCTGCTCCCGGTCGCCGTCCACGCCGAGGGTGGCGGCGAGTTCCGTCAGGTCCTCGTGCTCCACCGCCTCCCAGAACCGCTCCTCGTGGGCGTCCCGGGCGGTGTCGCCGGCCGGGCCGGCGGGGGCCGCCGCCTCCAGCCAGTAGCGCCGGCGCTGGAAGGCGTAGGTGGGCAGCTCCACCGGGCGCGCCCCGGGCAGCAGTGGTGTCCAGTCCACGGGGGCGCCGCGGGTCCAGGCTTCGGCGAGGGAGGCCAGGAACCGGTCCAGGCCGCCGTCGTCCCGCCGCAGCGACCCCACCGCCGCCACCGGCACCCCCGGATCAGCGGTCTCCTGCACACTCATCACCAGCACCGGATGCGCACTGCACTCCACGAACAACCCGAAACCATCGCCCAGCAACCGCTCCACCGCCGCCTCGAACCGCACCTCCTGCCGCAGATTCCGCACCCAGTAGGCGGCGTCCAGCGAGGTCGTATCGACCGGCTCCGCCTCCACCGTCGAGTAGAACGGCACCCGCGAGGCCGACGGACTGATCCCGTCCAGAACCTTCAGCAACTCCTCACGGATGGACTCCACCTGCGGCGAGTGCGAGGCGTAGTCCACCGGGATACGACGGGCCCGGATCTCCTCCGCCTCGCAGGCGGCCACCAGCTCGTCCAGCGCGGCGGGCTCGCCCGCGACGACGGTGGAGGAGGCGCCGTTGACCGCCGCCACCGACACCCGCCCCCCGAACCCCTCGATCCGCCGGAGAGTCTCCGCACGGGACAGGCCCAGCGACACCATCCCACCGCGGCCGGCCAGCCGCTCACCGATCACCCTCGACCGCAGGGCCACCGCCCGCGCCCCGTCCTCCACCGACAGCGCACCGGCCACCACCGCCGCCGCAATCTCCCCCTGCGAATGCCCCACCACCGCCGCAGGCTCCACCCCGTACGAACGCCACAACTCCGCCAGCGACACCATCACCGCTCACGACAGCGGCTGCACCACATCCACCCGCACCAACGAACCCGCCAACTCGGTACGGAAGTCCCAGTCGACGAACGGCGCCAGCGCCCGACCGCACTGCTCCATCGACTCCGCGAACACCGGCGCCGCGTCCATCAACTCCCGCGCCATCCCCACCCACTGCGCCCCCTGCCCCGGGAACACGAACACGGTCCGGTCCGAGGTGGTGGCGTGGCCCTGATCAGCCGGGGCCGGCTCGCCCTGGGCGAGGGCGGTGAGGCCGGCGAGGGAAGTTCGGCGCGGTCCTCGCCGAGCACCACGGCCCGGTGGTCGAACCGGGAGCGCCGGGTGGCGAGGGTGAGCGCGGCATCGGCCGGGGCGGGCGCGGTGCCGGCGGCGAGGACGTCCCGCAGGCGGGCGGCCTGGGCGCGCAGCGCGGCCGGGCTCTTGGCGGACACCGCCCACGGGACCGGGCCGGCCGGACCGCAGGGAGCCCGCTTCGGCGCCGGGCGCGGGAGTTCGGGTGCCTGCTCCAGGACCACGTGGGCGTTGGTGCCACTGAGGCCGAAGGAGGAGACCGCGGCGCGGCGCGGCGCGCCGGTCTCCGGCCACGCGGTGTCCTCGGTGAGCAGTTCCACCGCGCCGGCCGACCAGTCCACCTGGGGGGTCGGCTCGTCCACGTGGAGGGTGCGGGGCAGCAGCCCGTGCCGTATGGCCTGCACCATCTTGATGACGCCGGCGACACCGGCGGCGGCCTGCGCGTGGCCGATGTTGGACTTCACCGAGCCGAGCCACAGCGGCCGGCCGGCGTCCCGCTCCCGGCCGTAGGTGGCCAGCAGGGCCTGGGCCTCGATCGGGTCGCCCAGGGTGGTGCCGGTGCCGTGCGCCTCCACCGCGTCCACCTCGGCCGCCGACAGACCGGCACCGGCCAGCGCCTGCCGGATCACCCGCTGCTGCGAGGGGCCGTTGGGGGCGGTCAGGCCGTTGCTGGCGCCGTCCTGGTTGACCGCGGAGCCGCGGATGACGGCGAGCACCGGGTGGCCGTTGCGGCGGGCGTCCGACAGCCGCTCGACCAGCAGCATGCCGGCGCCCTCGGCGAGGCCGAAGCCGTCCGCTCCGGCCGCGAAGGCGCGGCAGCGGCCGTCCGCCGAGAGTCCGCGCTGGCGGCTGAACTCGGTGAAGGCGGCCGGGGACGACATGACGGTCACGCCGCCCGCGAGCGCCAGCACGCACTCCCCTGTTCCGCAGCGCCTGGGCGGCGAGGTGCAGGGCGACCAGGGACGAGGAGCAGGCGGTGTCCAGGGTGACGGCCGGGCCCTCCAGGCCGAGGGTGTAGGCGATCCGGCCGGAGGCGACGCTGGCGGTGTTGCCGGTCATCCGGTAGCCCTCGACGCCCTCGGCGGCGCCGCTGCCGTAGTCGTAGTGGGTCAGTCCGGTGAACACCCCGGTGCGGGTGCCGCCCAGGGTCGCCGGGTCGATGCCGGCCCGCTCCAGCGCCTCCCACGCGGTCTCCAGCAGCAGCCGCTGCTGCGGGTCCATCGCCTGGGCCTCGCGCGGGCTGATGCCGAAGAACTCGGCGTCGAAGCGGTCGGCGCCGCGGACGAACCCGCCGTGCCGCACATAGGTCCGGCCGGGTGCGTCCGGGTCGGGGGTCGTACAGGCCGTCCACGTCCCAGCCGCGTCCGGTGGGCAGCGGCGAGATGGCGTCCCGGCCCCCGGCGACCGAGCCGCCACAGTTCGTCGGGGAGCCGACGCCGCCGGGGAACCGGCAGGCCATGCCGACGATGACGACCGGGTCGTCGTCGGTGGCGGAGGGCCCTGGCGCGGGCGCGCCGGCCGCGGGGGTCCCGGTCCGGCTCGCCGCCGCCCAGTTCGGTGGCCAGGTGGCCGGCGATGGCGGCCGGGGGTGGGGTGGTCGAAGACCAGGGTGGCGGGCAGTTTGAGCCCGGTGAGGGTCATCAGCCGGTTGCGCAGCTCCACGGCGGTGAGCGAGTCGAAGCCGAGGTGCCGGAAGGCGCGGGTGCCGTCGATGGCGGCGGGCGTGGCGTGGCCGAGGACGGCCGCGGCGTTGCTCCGCACCAGGTCGGTCAGCTCGCGTTCGCGGTCGGCGCGGGGGCAGGGCGGCCATGCGCGCCGCCAGGTCACCGGGCGCGGCGGTGCCGCCGGTCGCGCCGGCGGCCGCCGTGGCCGCGGCCTCCAGCGCGGCGCGGGCCTCCGGGACGCCCTCCAGCAGGCGGCTGGGCCGCTCGGTGGTGAAGACGACGGCGAACCGGTCCCAGCGCATGTCGATGACGACGGCGTTGGTCTCGTCCAGGTCGAGGGCGGTGCGGAGGGCGGAGGTGGCCGCGGCGGGGTCCATCGGGAAGACGCCGTGCCGCCGTGCCCGGTCCCCCCACCTCGCCCTCGGCCATGCCCGATCCGGCCCAGGTGCCCCAGGCGACGGAGGTGGCCGGCAGGCCCTGGGCGCGGCGCACCGCGGCGAGCGCGTCGAGGTGGGCATTGCCGGGCGCGTAGTTGCCCAGGCCCGGGGGTGCCGAGGACGGCGGTGAAGGAGGAGAACAGCACGAACGCCGACAGGTCCAGCTCACGGGTGAGCCGGTGGAGGTTCTCGGCGCCGAGCGCCTTGACCCGCAGCACCCGCTCCAGACGGTCGTCGGTGAGCGCGTCCACCATGCCGTCGTCGAGGACGGCCGCGGTGTGCACCACGGAGGTCAGCGGCCGGTCGGCGGGCACCGTGGCGAGAGCGCGGCCGGCTGGTCGCGTTCGGAGATGTCGCAGGCGGTGACCGTCACCTCGGCGCCGAGGGCGGTGAGTTCGGCGGTCAGCTCGGCGGCGCCGGGCGCCTCGGGGGCCGCGGCGGCTGACCAGCAGCAGGTGTTCGGCGCCCGCGCCGGCCAGCCAGCGCGCGACGTGCGCGCCCAGCGCGCCGGTGCCACCGGTGACCAGGGTGGTGCCGCGCGGCGTCCAGCCGCGCCCGTCGGGGGTGTCCGTGCCGCCGGGAGGGCGGTGGCGCGCACCAGGCGGCGGGCCACGACCCCGGAGGGTCGCACCGCGAGCTGGTCCTCGCCGTCGAGCCCGGTGAGCACGGCGGCCAGGTACGTCCCGGTCTCCTCGTCCGCGTCCGCCGGCAGGTCGACCAGACCGCCCCACAGCCAGGGGCCGTTCCAGGGCCACGACCCGGCCCAGGCCCCAGACCTGGGCCTGCGCCGCGGTGTGCACCGGCTCCCGGCCGTCGGTGGTCATCGCGCCCTCGGTGACGCACCACAGCGGCACCTCGGCGTCGATGTCACCGAGGGCCTGCACCAGGCGCAGGGTGGCGGCGTGGCCGCGGGTGAGCGCGGTACGGCCGGGCAGCGGCCGCTCGTCCACGGCGGCGAGCGAGAGGATGCCGGCGAGGTCGGGGATGGTGTCGCACGCCCGGCGGAGTGCGACGGCGAGCGCGTCCCGGTCCTCGGTCGCCGGGTCCACGGCGAGGGTGACGGCCCGTGCGCCGGCCCGCTCGACGGCCCGGACCGCGGCGTCGGCCCACCCGCCCCGGGAGCCGTGCGGCGGCCAGACCTCGGAGACGTCCCCCGCCGGCAGGACGACCAGCCAGGTGCCGGTGAGCACCGGCGTCGCCGGGGTGGTGACGCTCTGCCAGCTGACGCGGTAGCGCCAGGAGTTGACCAGGGAGCGTTCGCGGTTCCGCCGCCGCCAGGAGGAGAGGGCGGGCAGCACCGCGTGGAGCCCGTCGGCCTCGTCCCCGAGGTCGAGCGTCCGGGCGAGCCCTTCGAAGTCCTCGCGCTCCACCGCCTCCCAGAACCGGGCCTCCGCCTCGTCACGGGGGGCGTCTCCCGCGCCGGCGGTGTCCGGGTCCGTCGCCTGCAGCCAGTAACGGGTGCGCTGGAAGGCGTAGGTGGGCAGGTCCACCCGGCGCGCGCCGGGGAACAGCGGTGTCCAGTCCACGGGGGCGCCGCGGGTCCACGCTTCGGCGAGGGAGGCGAGGAACCGGTCCAGGCCGCCGTCGTCCCGCCGCAGCGACCCCACCACCGCCACCGGCACCCCCGGATCAGCGGTCTCCTGCACACTCATCACCAGCACCGGATGCGCACTGCACTCCACGAACAACCCGAAACCATCCGCCAGCAACCGCTCCACCGCCGCCTCGAACCGCACCTCCTGCCGCAGATTGCGCACCCAGTAGGCGGCGTCGAGCCCGGTGGTGTCGATCGGCTCCGCCTCCACGGTGGAGTAGAACGGCACCCGCGAAGCGGTCGGGGCGATCCCGTCCAGGACCTCCAGCAACTCCGTACGGATGGACTCCACCTGCGGGGAGTGCGAGGCGTAGTCCACCGGAATACGCCGCGCCCGGATCTCCTCGGCCTCGCAGGCGGCGACCAGCTCGTCCAGCGCGGCGGGCTCACCGGCCACGACGGTGGAGGAGGCGCCGTTGACCGCCGCCACCGACACCCGCCCCTCGAACCCCTCGATCCGCCGCAGGGTCTCCGCACGCGACAGGCCCAGCGACACCATCCCGCCGCGGCCGGCCAGCCGCTCACCGATCACCTTCGACCGCAACGCCACCACCCGCGCCCCGTCCTCCAACGACAGCGCACCGGCCACCACCGCCGCCGCGATCTCCCCCTGGGAGTGCCCCACCACGGCGGCGGGCTCCACACCGTAGGAGCGCCACAGCTCGGCCAGGGACACCATCACCGCCCACGACAGCGGCTGCACCACATCCACCCGCACCAACGAACCCGCCAACTCGGTACGGAAGTCCCAGTCGATGAACGGGGCCAGCGCCTGCCCGCACCGCTCCATCGACTCCGCGAACACCGGCGCCGCGTCCATCAACTCCCGCGCCATCCCCACCCACTGCGCCCCCTGCCCCGGGAACACGAACACCGGGTTCCGGGCCTGGTCGGTGGTCTCACCGGTGGTGAGCCGGGGCGCCGGAACGCCCTCGGCGAGGGCGGTGAGGCCGGCGAGCAGGGTGTCCCGGTCGTCGGCGATCACCACGGCGCGGTGTTCCAGCGCGGCCCGGGTGGTGGCCAGGGACATCCCGATGTCGCGCGGGTCCAGGGCGGGGCGGGCGGCGGCGAAGGCGCCCAGCCGCCCGGCCTGGGCGCGCAGCGCGGCGGCAGTCCGGCCGGAGACGGTCCAGGCGATGGTGGCCGGGGCGGTGCCGGACGCGATGGCCGGGGCGGTGCCGGAGACGGTGGCCGGGCGCTCGGGGTCACCGTCCTCGCCGGCCGGGCCGTCCGGTTCCGGGCCGGCCTCCTCCAGGATGACGTGGGCGTTGGTGCCGCTCACGCCGAACGACGACACGCCGGCGCGGCGCGGCTGCTCGCCGCGCGGCCAGGGGCGTTCCTCGGTGAGCAGTTCCACCGCGCCGGCCGACCAGTCCACGTGCGGGGTGGGGGCGTCCACGTGGAGGGTGCGCGGCAGCACGCCCTCCCGCAGCGCCATCACCATCTTGATGACGCCGCCGACGCCGGCCGCCGCCTGGGTGTGGCCGATGTTGGACTTCAGCGAACCGAGCAGCAGGGGCCGGGCGTCGGCGGCGCGCTGGCCGTAGGTGGCGAGCAGCGCGTGCGCCTCGATGGGGTCGCCGAGCCGGGTGCCGGTGCCGTGCGCCTCGACCGCGTCCACGTCCCCGACGCCGAGCCGGGCGTCGGCCAGCGCGGTGCGGATGACCCGTTCCTGGGAGGGGCCGTTGGGGGCGGTCAGGCCGTTGCTGGCGCCGTCCTGGTTGACCGCCGAGCCGCGCACCACCGCGAGGACCGGGTGCCCGTTCTTCCGCGCGTCGGACAGCCGCTCCACCAGCAGCACGCCGGCGCCCTCGGACCAGCCGGTGCCGTCGGCCGCCGCGGCGAAGGACTTGCACCGGCCGTCGGCGGCCAGGCCGCGCTGCCGGCTGAACTCCACGAAGAGTTCCGGGGTGGGCATCACGGTCACGCCGCCGGCCAGCGCGAAGGTGCACTCGCCCTTGCGCAGCGCGCGCACCGCGAGGTGGAGGGCGACCAGCGACGAGGAGCAGGCGGTGTCGACCGTGACGGCCGGGCCCTCCAGGCCCAGGGTGTAGGAGACCCGGCCGGAGATGACGCTGGCGGCCTTGCCGGTCATCCCGTAGCCCTCGGTGATCTCCGGCGCGGTCCGGCCGAAGGTCCCGTACCCGGGGTGGCCGGCGCCCATGAACACCCCGGCGTGGCTGCCCTTGACGGAGGACGGGTCGATGCCGGCCCGCTCCAGCGCCTCCCACGCGGTCTCCAGGACCAGCCGCTGCTGCGGGTCCATCGCCAGCGCCTCGCGCGGCGAGATGCCGAAGAACTCGGCGTCGAACTCGGCGGCGTCGTGCAGGAAGCCGCCCTCGCGGACATAGCTGGTGCCGGGGGTGGACAGCTCCGGGTCGTACAGGGCGGCGGTGTCCCAGCCCCGGTCCTCGGGGAAGGGGGTGATCGCCGTGGTGCCGCCGGACTCCCCGGTGCCGTGACCGGTGCCGTCGCCCGTGCCGGCCGCCGTGCCGTCACCGGTGGCGGGCCGGCCGGTGATCAGGCGCCACAGGTCCTCGGGCGAGCGGACGCCGCCCGGGTAGCGGCAGGCCATGCCGACGATGGCGATCGGCTCCTGCTCGCGGTGCTCCAGCTCGGCGATGCGGCGGCGGGCGGTGCGCAGGTCGGTGGTGGCTCGCTTCAGATAATCGCGGAGTTTGTCTTCGTTGTTCACGGGGTCGTCACACCTATCCGAATTTCCGAAGCGGCTTCAGGGGGTTTCGAGTTCGTTGTCGAGCAGGTCGAAGAGTTCGTCGTCGCTGGCGTCCAGCACCGCGGCGTCGTCGTCCTCGGCGGGCTCGGTGGCGGGCCGGCCGCTCCAGCGGGTGAGGAGCGTGTGCAGCCGGGCGGTGACCTCGCCGCGCACCGTCTCCTGCTCGGCCAGCGCGGTGAGGGCGGCCTCGATCCGGTCGAGTTCGGCGAGCGCGTCCCGGGTGGTGGGGGCGGCGTCGTCTCCGAGCTGGTCGGCCAGGTGGGCGGCGAGCGCGGCGGGCGTGGGGTGGTCGAAGACCACGGCGGCGGACAGCCGCAGCCCGGTGGCGGCGCCGATCCGGTTGCGCAGCTCCACCGCGGTGAGGGAGTCGAAGCCCACGTCGCGGAAGGCCCGCTCCGGCTCGACGGACTGCGCGGTGGGGTGGCCCAGCACGGTGGCGGCGTGGGTGCGGACCAGGTCCAGGAGGGTGCGTTCCCGGGTCGCCCGCGGGGCGCCGGCGATGCTGCGGAGCAGCGCCTCGGCGCCGGACGCCTGCCCGGCGGCGTTCGCGGTGGCCCGCCGGGCGGTGGCGCGGACCAGGCCGCGCAGCAGCGGCGGTACGGTCTCGCCGGCCGCCGCGCGGGAGCGCAGCCCGGCCAGGTCGAGGCGGACCGGGACGGCGACGGCCCGGTCGGTGGCGAGTGCGGCGTCGAACAGCGCCAGGCCCAGTTCCGGCGGCAGCGGCAGCGCCCCGGTGCGGCCCACCCGGGCCAGGTCCGCGCGGTCCAGGTGCTCGGTCATGGCGCTCGCCTGGTCCCACAGCCCCCAGGCCAGTGACACCGCGGGCAGCCCGAGGTCCTCCCGCCGGTGCCGGGCCAGCGCGTCCAGGTAGGCGTTGGCGGCGGCGTAGTTGGCCTGGCCGGGGGTGCCGAAGAGGCCGGAGGCAGAGGAGAACAGCACGAACGCGGCGAGGTCCAGGCCGGCGGTCAGTTCGTGCAGGTTGCGGGCCGCGTCCACCTTGGGCCGCAGCACCCGCTCCACCTGCTCGTCGGTGAGCGAGGCGGCCAGCGCGTCGTCGACCACGCCGGCGGCGTGCACCACGGCGGTCAGCGGCCGGTCGGCGGGGATGCCGGCGAGGACGGCGGCGAGCGCGTCCTTGTCGGCCGCGTCGCAGGCGACGACGTCCACGGTGGCGGCGCCCAGTTCGCGCAGCGCCGCGGTGAGTTCGGCCGTGCCCTCGGCGGCCGGGCCGCGCCTGCTGGTCAGCAGCAGGTGGCGGACGCCGTGCGCGCTGACCAGGTGGCGGGCGACGAGCCCGCCGAGGGCCCCGGTGGCGCCGGTGAGCAGCACGGTGCCGGGCTCGTCCCAGCGGCGCGGCATGGTCAGCACGACCTTGCCGATGTGGCGGGCCTGGCTGACGTACCGGAACGCCTCCGGGGCGCGCCGTACGTCCCAGGACCGCACCGGCAGCGGGGTCAGCTCGCCGCGCGCCAGCAGCTCCACGACCTCGGTCAGCATCGTGCCCAGCCGGTCCGGGCCGGCCTCGATGACGTCGAAGGTCTGGTACCGGACGCCGGGGTGGTCGGCGGCGACCTGTTCCGGGTCACGGATGTCGGACTTGCCCATCTCCAGGAACCGGCCGCCGCGCGGCAGCAGGTCCAGCGAGGCGTCCACGTACTCCCCCGCCAGCGAGTTCAGCACCACGTCCGCGCCCCGGCCACCGGTCACTTCCAGGAACCGCTCCCGGAACTCCAGCGACCGCGAGGACGCCAGATGCGTCTCCGGCACCCCCAGGCCCCGCACCACCTCCCACTTCGCCTCGCTCGCCGTCGCCAGCACCTCGGCACCCCGGGACCGGGCCAGCTGCACCGCGGCCATGCCGACACCACCGGCCGCCGCGTGCACCAGCACCACGTCACCCGGACCCACGTCCGCCAGGTCCACCAGACCCATCCACGCCGTCAGGAACACCACCGGCACCGACGCCGCCCGCTCGAACGACCACCCCCGCGGAATCCGCGCCAGCAACCGCTGATCGGTCACCGCCTGGGGTCCGAAGGCGCGGGGGACCAGGCCCAGCACCCGGTCGCCGGGGGCCAGTCCGGTGACGCCCTCGCCGACCGCGAGGACCACGCCGGCCGCCTCGTCGCCGAGGAACGGGGTGGCCTCGCCGGGGTACATGCCCAGGGCGATCAGCGCATCGCGGAAGTTCATGCCGGCGGCCCGCACCGCGATCCGCACCTGCCCCGGGGCGAGCGGCTGCGCGACCTCGGGCCGGGGCACCAGGGCCAGGTTCTCCAGAGTGCCCGCGGCGGTGAAGTCCAGGTGCCAGGGCCCCTCGGCGGGCGGGGTGAGCAGCCCGGCGGCCCGGTCGCGCGCCAGGCGGGGCACCAGGACCTCCCCGTCGCGGACCCGGACGTGCGGCTCGGCGCCGCCGAGCACGGCGGCCGGCAGCGGGACGGTCGCGGTGTCGGGCTCCGGGCCGCCGGGCACCGGCGGGTCGGTCTCGATCAGCAGGAGGCGGCCGGGGTTCTCCGACTGGGCGGAGCGGACCAGGCCCGCCGCCGCGGCGTGGGCGAGCAGCCCGTGCCGGACCACCACCGCCAGCCGCGAGGCGGCGAGCCGCTCCTCGGCCAGCCACGCGCGCAAGCGCTCCAGGGTGCCGTGCACCGCCACCCGCACGTCCTCGGTGACCGGCACCTCGAACACCACCACGTCCGGCACCTCGCCCGTGAGACCGGCGAGGTCGGGGACGTCCTGTCCCAGGACCGCCACCCGGCCCGGGTCCTGCCCGGGCCCCTCGGGGGCGGGCACCCAGTCGAGACGGAACAGCGCGTCGCGCAGCCCGTCGTCGCGGTCCTCGCGCAGCTGGTCGGCGGAGACCGGGCGGGTGGCGAGGGTCTGCACGGCGGCGAGCGGGGCGCCGGTGGCGTCGGCCAGCCGTACCGTCAGCGCGCCGTCCCCGGCCGGGGTCAGCCGCACCCGGGCGGCCGGGGCGCCGTCGGCGTACAGCTCGACGCCCGACCAAGAGAACGGCAGCCGCAGGCCGGCGCCGGGGTCGTCGACGGTGGCCAGCAGGGCGGCGTGCAGGGCGGAGTCGAGCAGCGCCGGGTGCAGTCCGAACCGGTCCGGGCGGGTGCCGGCGGGCAGTTCGACCTCGGCGTAGGTCTCCTCGCCGTGCCGCCAGGCCGCCCGCAGCCCCTGGAACGGCGGCCGGTAGCTGGAGCCGATGGTCTCCAGCCACGGGTAGAGGCCGGACACGTCCACCGGTTCGGCGCCGGGGGGCGGCCATGCGGTCAGATCGAAGCCGGGGGCGCCGGCGGGGGTGAGGGTGCCGGTGGCGTGCCGGGTCCACGGGGTGTCCTCCGGCGCGTCCTCGGCGCGGGAGGAGATGCGTACCGGGCGGCCTCCGGCGGTGTCGGGCTCGCCGACCGCGACCTGGAGGCGGACGCCGCCGCGCTCGGGCAGGGTCAGCGGGGCCTGGAGGGTGAGTTCGTCGATGCGGCCGCAGCCGACCTCGTCCCCGGCGCGGATGGCGATCTCCACGAAGGCGGTGCCCGGCAGCAGCACGGTGCCGGCGACCGCGTGGCCGGCCAGCCAGGGGTGGGTGGCCAGGGAGAGCCGCCCGGTCAGCAGCACGCCGCCGTCGGCCGGTTCGACGGTGGCGCCGAGCAGCGGGTGGTCGGCGGGGCGCTGGCCCAGGGCGGTGGTGTCGCCGGGGCCGGCGGCGGAGGGGAGCCAGTAGCGCTCGTGCTGGAAGGCGTAGGTGGGCAGTTCCACCGTCCGGGCCTCGCCGGTCAGGGTCTCCCAGCGGACGGGCACGCCGCCGGTGTGGAGCCGTCCCACGGCCGCGACCGCGGTCTGCGGCTCGGGGTGGTTCTTCAGCTGGGTGGCGGCGCAGACGACGGGTCCGGAGTCGTCGTCCAGGCACTCCTGGGCGAGTGCGGTCAGCGTGCCGTCCGCCCCGATCTCCAGGAAGAACCCGACCCCCTCGGCCTCCAGAGCCCGCACCGCATCGAAGAACCGCACCGGCTCACACACATGCCGCACCCAGTACTCCGGATCGGCCCAATCACCCCCCACACCACCACCCGACGTCACCACACCCACCGACGCCGACCCGAACGACAACCCCGACACCACACCCCGGAACTCCTCCACCACCGGCTCCATCAACGGCGAATGGAACGCATGCGACACCCGCAACCGCCGCGTCCGACACCCCCCGCCCGGCAAACACCTCCCCCACCTCAAGGACCGCCTCCTCCACCCCGGAGACCACCACCGACGACGGACCGTTCACCGCCGCGATCACCGCACCCTCACGCCCCCGCCAGCGCCTCGATCACCTCCGCCTCCGGCGCGGCGACCGCCACCATCGCCCCACCGGCGGGCGGCGCCTGCATCAACCGCCCACGCGCCGCCACCAGACGACACGCATCCGCAAGCGACAACACCCCCCGCCACATGCGCCGCCGCGATCTCCCCCACCGAATGACCCGCCACCACATCCGGCCGCACACCCCACGACTCCACCAACCGGAACAACGCCACCTGCAACCCGAACAACGCAGGCTGCGCGAACTCCGTCCGCTCCAACACCCCCGCATCCGCGCCCCACACCACATCCACCGGCGAAACCCCCCGCAACCCGCGAGAACTCCCCCATCACCTCATCCCACACCCCCCGCGAACACCGGAAACGCCTCGTACAACTCCCCCGCCCCATCCCCAACCGCTGACTCCCCTGACCACCGAACACCAGCGCCACCGGGCGCCTGCCGGGCCGGACGGTGCCCTGCACCGCGGCCGGGGTCCCGGTGCCGTCGGCGAGCGCGTCCAGCGCGTCCAGCAGGCCGTCGCGGTCGGCGGCGACGGCCACCGCACGGTGGTCGAAGGCGGTGCGGGTGGTCAGCAGCGAGACGGCGATCTCGGTGTCGGTGACGTCGGGGTGGGTCCGGGCGAAGTCCCGCAGCCGGGCGGCCTGGCCGCGCAGCGCCCCCGGGCTGCGGGCGGAGATCACCCAGGGGGTCACCGGGGAGGGCGCGCCGGCGGGCGTCGCGGTGGTGCCGCTGGTGGCCGGTTCCCCGGTGGGCTCCCCCGCCGCCTCGGCGTCCTGGTGGGGGGCCTGCTCGATGACGACGTGCACATTGGTGCCGCTGACGCCGAAGGAGGACACCGCGGCGCGGCGCGGCGCGCCGTCGGCAGGGGTCCACGGGCGGGCCTCGGTGAGGAGTTCCACCCCGCCCGGCGACCAGTCCACCTTGGGGGTGGGCTCGTCCACGTGGAGGGTCCTGGGCAGCACGCCCTCGCGCATCGCCATCACCATCTTGATGACGCCGCCGACGCCGGCCGCGGCCTGGGTGTGGCCCAGGTTCGACTTGAGCGAGCCCAGCCACAGCGGGCGGCCGGGTGCCCGGTCCCTGCCGTAGGTGGCGAGCAGGGCGTGCGCCTCGATGGGGTCGCCCAGGGTGGTGCCCGTGCCGTGCGCCTCGACGGCGTCCACCTCGGCCGCGGTCAGGCCGGCGTCGGCCAGCGCCTGCCGGATGACCCGCTGCTGGGCCGGGCCGTTGGGGGCGGTCAGCCCGCTGGAGGCGCCGTCCTGGTTGACCGCGGTGCCCCGGATGACGCCCAGGACGCGGCGCCCGTTGCGGCGGGCGTCGGAGAGCCGCTCCAGCAGCAGCATGCCCGAGCCCTCGGACCAGCCGGTGCCGTCGGCGGCCGCGGCGAAGGACTTGCACCGGCCGTCGTGGGCCAGGCCGCGCTGCCGGCTGAACTCGACGTAGACCTCGGGCGTGGCCAGCACCGTCACCCCGCCGGCCAGGGCCAGCGTGCACTCCCCGCGGCGCAGCGACTGGACCGCCAGGTGGACGGCGACCAGGGACGAGGAGCAGGCGGTGTCCAGGGTGACGGCCGGGCCCTCCAGGCCGAGGGTGTAGGCGATCCGGCCGGAGAGCACGCTGCCGGCGTTGCCGATGCCGACGAACCCCTCGACGTCCCGGGGGACGTCGCCGAGGGCGGCACCGTAGTCGTGGTACATGATCCCGGCGTAGACGCCGGTGGCACTGCCCTTGAGGGTGGTCGGGTCGATCCCGCCGCGTTCGACGGCCTCCCACGCGGTCTCCAGCAGGACCCGCTGCTGGGGGTCCATGGCGAGCGCCTCGCGCGGCGAGATGCCGAAGAAGGCGGCGTCGAAGCGGTCGGCGCCCTCCAGGAAGCCGCCCTGGTCGACGTAGCTCTTGCCGGCGGCGTCCGGGTCCGGGTCGAAGAGCCGGTCCAGGTCCCAGCCGCGGTCGGTGGGGAACGGGGAGACCGCGTCCCGCCCGTCGGCGACCAGCTGCCACAGGTCCTCGGGGCCGCGGACGTCCCCGGGGTAGCGGCAGGCCATGCCCACGATGGCGATCGGTTCGGTGGCGCGCGCCGCGGCCTCCGCCTTCTCGTGGCGCAGCCGCTCGATCTCCTTCAGCGAGCTGCGCAGCGCACCGACGAGCTGGTCCGTGGACGTTTCCTTGTTCACAGTTCGTTCTCCTGGGCCTTGCGGAGGAGGGCCTCCACGTCCATGTCGTCGATGCGGTCGAGCGCGGCGTCGGGGCCGTCGGCCGGGTGGTGCGGGGCGGCGTCCGGGACGGCCGCGGTCCGGCCGGTGAGTCCGGCGAGCCGCAGCAGGTCGTCCATGACGCCGAGTTCGGTGAGCTTCTCCAGCGGGATGGCCGCGAAGGCGTGCCGGATCCGCGCCTCGTCCAGCTCGGGCCCGTCGGGTCCGGGTGCGGTGACCGGGTCCGGCAGCAGTTCGGCCAGGGCGTGCCGGGCGAGGGCGAGCGGGCTGGGGTAGTCGAAGACGAGCGTGGCGGGCAGCCGCAGGTCGAGCTCGGCGGTGAGCCGGTTGCGCAGCTCCACGGCCATCAGCGAGTCCAGGCCCTGCTCCAGGAAGCCGGTGTCGGGGTCCACCGCGTGCGGTGTGCCGTGTCCGAGCACGGTGGCCACGTGGTCGCGGACCAGGTCCAGCAGGGTCTGCTCGCGCTCCTCGGCGGGGAGCTGGGCGATCCGCCGGGACCAGGGCTCGGCGGTGGCGCCGCCGGGTGCGGTGCCCCCGGTGCCGGGCCGGGTGCGCCGTGCGGTGCGGACCAGGCCGCGCAGCATCGGTGGCACCGGTTCGGTGGCGGCGCGCGCCCGCAGGCCCGCCAGGTCGAGGCGGACCGGGGCGAGCAGTGCCTCGTCCCCGGCGAGGGCCGCGTCGAACAGCGCCAGGCTGTGCTCGGTGGACATCGCGGTGATGCCCGCCCGGCCGCCGCGGGCCAGGTCGCCGCGGCCCATGGCGCCGGTCATGCCGCTGGTCCGCTCCCACAGGCCCCAGGCGAGCGAGACGGCGTGCTCGCCGGTGGCGCGGCGGTGGTGGGCCAGGGCGTCCAGGAAGGTGTTGGCGGCCGCGTAGTTCGCCTGGCCGGCGCCGCCGAGGAGGCCGCTGACCGAGGAGAAGAGCACGAAGGCGGCGAGGCCGGTGCCGGCGGTGAGCCGGTGGAGGTTCTCCGCCGCGTCCACCTTGGGGCGCAGCACCCGGGCCAGCCGGCCCCCGTCGAGCGAGGTGACGACGCCGTCGTCGATCACCCCGGCGGTGTGGATCACCGCGGTCAGCGGGTGGTAGGCGGGGATGCCGCGGAGCACCTCGGCCAGGGCCTGCCGGTCGGCGGTGTCGCAGGCGACGACGGACACCTCGGCGCCGGCGGCGCGCAGCCGTGCGGTGAGGTCCGCCGCGCCGTCCGCGGCCGGGCCCTGCCGGCTGAGCAGCAGCAGGTGGCGGGCGCCGTGCGCGGTCACCAGGTGTTCGGCGACCAGGCCGCCGAGGGTGCCGGTGCCGCCGGTGACGAGCACCGTGCCGTCCGGGTCGATACGGCGGGCCGTGGCGGTCCGCCCCGCTGCGTCCGTGCCGTCCGGCGTGGCCGGGGTAACCGTGGCGCGGGCCAGCCGGGGTACCAGGACGGTGCCCGCGCGGACGGCCAGCTGGGGTTCGCCGTGGCCGACGGCGGCCGGCAGGGCCGCCCGGGAGGCGGCCTCGCCGTCCAGGTCGATCAGCGCGAACCTGCCGGGGTGCTCCGTCTCCGCGGAGCGCAGCAGGCCCCACAGGGGTGCCGCGGCGAGGTCGGGCACGTCCTCGCCGGGTCCGGTGGCGACGGCTCCGGAGGTGACGAGGACCAGCCGGGAGCGGGCCGGGCCGTCGTCGGCCAGCCATTCCCGGACGCCGGCCAGGAGCCGGGCGGCGGCCCGGTGGGCGGCTGCCGCGACCGGGGCGCCGCCGTCCGCCGGGTGGTCGCCGGTCCCCGCCGGGGTGGTGCCGGCGACGCTGATGACGACCGTGTCGGGGACCGCGGCACCGTCCGCGGCGGCGGCGCGCAGCGCGGCGAGGTCGGCGAAGGTGGCCGGGTCCGCCCCGGCCCCCCGCAGGGCGTCCGCGACGCCGAGGTCGTCGGGGCCGGCCACCGCCCACCGCGGGGCGGGTGCGGCGGCCGGTACGGCGCCGGCCGGGGTCCACTCGACCCGGTGCAGCGAGTCGGCAGCGCCACGGGCCGCGTTCAGCTGGGCGGCGGAGACCGGCCGGGTGGCGAGCGCGGCCACCGAGGCGACCGGGCCGCCGGCGGGGTCGGCCAGGTCGAGGGCGAGGGTGTCGCCCTCGACGGTGGCCAGCCGGGCCCGGACGGTGTGCGCGCCGGACGCGTACAGCCGCACCCCGCTCCAGGAGAACGGCAGGCGTACCTGGTCGGCCGAGCCGTCCAGCAGGCCGAGCAGCGCGCCGTGCAGGGCGGCGTCGAGCAGCGCCGGGTGCAGACCGTACCGGTCCGTGGCCGGGTCCGGCAGCGCCACCTCGGCGTACACCTCGCCGTCGCGCCGCCAGGCGGCCCGCAGCCCCTGGAAGGCGGGGCCGTAGCCGTACCCGGCGTCGGCGAGCCGGTCGTAGAAGCCGGTCACGTCCAGCGGTTCGGCGCCCGGCGGCGGCCAGGCGGCGAGCGGTGCGGGCGTGCCGGGTGTCTCGCCGGCGCCGGCCGTGCCGGGGGCGAGGGTGCCCACCGCGTGGCAGGTCCAGGGCGCGTCGTGGCCGGTGCCGTCGTCGGGGCGCCCGTAGACGCGTACCTCCCTGGCTCCCGTTCCGTCCGGTTCGGCGACCACCACCTGCACCTGGACCGCGGCCGAGGCGGGCAGCAGCAGCGGGGCCTGGAGGGTGAGTTCCTCGATCCGGTCGCAGCCGGCCTCCTCGCCGGCCCGCAGGGCCAGCTCCACGAAGGCGGTGCCGGGCAGCAGGACCGCGCCGCCGACCTGGTGGTCGGCCAGCCAGGGGTGGGTGGTGGTGGAGAGGCTGCCGGTGAGCACCAGCCCGTGGCCGTCGGCGAGGGTGACGGCGGCGCCGAGCAGCGGGTGGTCCGCCGAGCCGAGGCCGGCGGACGCCAGGTCGCCGTGGCCTCCGGCGGAGCGCAGCCAGTAGTGCTCGCGCTGGAAGGCGTAGGTCGGCAGCTGCACGGTGCGGGCGGGCGGCAGCAGTTCGGCCCAGGGCACGGTCACGCCGTGCGCGTGCAGCCGGGCGAGGGCTTCGACGGCGGTACGGGCCTCCGGCCGGTCCTTGCGCACCACCGGCACCAACACCGCCCCACCCACATCGGCCAGACACTCCTGAGCCAGCGCCGTCAGCGTGCCGTCCGCCCCGATCTCCAGGAAGAACCCCACCCCCTCCGCCTCCAGAGCCCGCACCGCGTCCAAGAACCGCACCGGCTCACACACATGCCGCACCCAGTACTCCGGATCAGCCCAATCACCCCCACACCACCACCCGACGTCACCACACCCACCGACGCCGACCCGAACGACAACCCCGACACCACACCCCGGAACTCCTCCACCACCGGCTCCATCAACGGCGAATGGAACGCATGCGACACCCGCAACCGCCGCGTCCGACACCCCGCCCGGCAAACACCTCCCCCCACCTCAAGGACCGCCTCCTCCACCCCGGAGACCACCACCGCCGACGGACCGTTCACCGCCGCGATCACCACCCCATCGAGCAGCGCCTCGGCCACCTCCGCCTCCGGCGCCGCGATCGCCACCATCGCCCCCACCCGCCGGCAGCCCTGCATCAACCGCCCACGCGCCGCCACCAGACGACACGCATCCGCAAGCGACAACACCCCCGCCACATGCGCCGCAGCGATCTCCCCCACCGAATGACCCGCCACCACATCCGGCCGCACACCCCACGACTCCACCAGCCGGAACAACGCCACCTGGAACGCGAACAACGCCGGCTGCGCGAACTCCGTCCGCTCCAACACCCCCGCGTCTCCACCCCACACCACACCCACCGGCGAAACCCCCGACCCCGCCGAGAACTCCGCCATCACCTCATCCCACACCCCCCGCGAACACCGGATACGCCTCATACAACCCCCGCCCCATCCCCCAACCGCTGACTCCCTGACCACCGAACACCAACGCCCGACGCCCCGACACCACCTGACCCGTCACCACACCCGGCGAGGACACCCCACCGGCCAACGCCTCCAACCCCGCCAGCAACTCACCACGATCCGCACCCAGCACCACCGCACGCCGCTCCAACCCCGCCCGGGTGCGCACCCAGTGAGACGGCGATCTCGGTGTCGGTGGCCTCGGGGTGCGCCTGGGCGAACTCCCGCAGCCGTTCGGCCTGTCCGCGCAGTGCCTCGGGCCGCGGGCCGAGACCACCCAGGGGACGAGTCCGCCCAGGGAGCCGCCGGCGGGTCCGGTGGTTTCCCGGTCCGGTCCGGCCGGGTCACCGTCCGCCGTGTCCGGCGCGGTGGCGGGCTGCTCCAGGATGAGGTGCGCGTTGGTGCCGCTGATGCCGAACGCGGAGACCGCGGCCCGGCGCGGTGCGCCGGTCTCCGGCCACGGGCGCGCCTCGGTCAGCAGCCGTACGGCGCCGGAGTCCCAGTCCACCTCGGGGGTCGGCCTCGGCGTGCAGCGTCTTGGGAGCACGCCGGCGCCGAGGGCGAGGACCGTCTTGATGACGCCGGCGATGCCGGCGGCGGCCTGGGTGTGGCCGATGTTGGACTTGAACGAGCCCAGCCACAGCGGCTCGTCACCGCCGCGCTCCTGCCCGTAGGTGGCGAGCAGTGCCTGCGCCTCGATGGGGTCGCCCAGCGTGGTGCCGGTGCCGTGCGCCCTCGACGGCGTCCACGTCGGCCGCGGTCAGGCCCGCGTTGGCCAGCGCCTGCCGGATGACCCGTTCCTGGGAGGGGCCGTTGGGCGCGCTGAGGCCGTTGCTGGCGCCGTCCTGGTTGACCGCGGAGCCGCGGATGACGGCGAGCACCGGGTGGCCGTTGCGGCGCGCGTCCGACAGCCGCTCGACCAGGACCATGCCCGCGCCCTCCGCCATGCCGATGCCGGCGGCGTCGGCGGCGAAGACGCGGCAGCGGCCGTCGCGGTTGAGGCCGCGCTGGCGGCTGAAGCCGATCAGCGGCTGCGGGGGTGGACATCACGGTGACGCCGCCGGCCAGCGCCATGGAGCACTCGCCGTTGCGGACCGCGGCGGCCGCCAGGTGGAGGGCGACGAGGGAGGAGGAGCAGGCGGTGTCCACGGTGACCGCCGGGCCCTCCAGGCCGAAGGTGTAGGCGATGCGGCCGGAGACGACGCTGTTGTGGCCGCCGGTGAGCAGGTGGCCCTCGTAGCCGTCGGGCACCCGGCCCACTCCGGCGCGGTAGTCGGACGGGTTGGCGCCGACGAAGGTGCCGGTCATGCTGCCCTTGAGGGTGTGCGGGTCGATGCCGGCCCGCTCCAGCGCCTCCCACGCGGTCTCCAGCATCAGCCGCTGCTGCGGGTCCATCGCCAGCGCCTCGCGCGGCGAGATGCCGAAGAACGCGGCGTCGAACTCGCCCGCGGTGTGCAGGAAGCCGCCTTCCCGGGAGTAGACGGTGCCCTCCCGTTCCGGATCGGGGTCGTAGAGCCCGGCGAGGTCCCAGCCCCGGTCGGTGGGGGAACGTCGAGATGGCGTCCACCTCGCCCAGGACCAGCCGCCACAGCTCCTCGGGGCTGCCGACCCCGCCGGGGGTAGCGGCAGGCCATGGAGACGATGACGACGGGGTCGTCCCGGTCGGCCACCACGCCCGGCACGGGGGCGCGGGGCGGCGGCGGTGGCCGGGTCGCCGGTGCCGCGCGCCGGCCCGCCGGGGGAAGAGCCGGCCGGCCAGGTGGCGGGCGAGGTCGGTGGGGGTGGGGTGGTCGAAGATGACCGTGGCGGTCAGCTTCAGGCCGGTCGCGGTGTTGAGGCGGTTGCGCAGGTCCACGGCGGTGAGCGAGTCGAAGCCGAGGTCGCGGAAGGCGCGCCCGGCGTCGATCCGGGCCCCGGACCCGTGCCCGAGGACGGCGGCGGCCTGAGCCTTGACCACCTCGGCGAGTTCGGTGACCCGCTCCTCCTCGTCCAGCTCGGCCAGCTTGCGGCGCAGCGCCGAGGTGTCCCGGCCGTCCGGGTTCTCGGCCGCCGCGGCGTCCAGCAGGCTCCGGGCCTCGGGTATCTCGTCGAGCAGGGTGCTGGGCCGGTAGGAGGTGAAGACGGTGGTGAAGCGGTCCCAGTCGATGTCGGCGACGGCCACGAAGGTCTCCTCGTGGTCCAGTGCCTGGCGCAGCGCGTCGCAGGCCGTCTCCGGCTCCAGCATCGGCAGGCCCTGGGCACCGACGCGTTCGCTGAGTTCCTTGCGCTGTTCGGCGGCGTGCTCGTCCCAGTCGTGGAAGGCGTCCCAGATGCCCCAGGCGATGGAGGTGGCGGGCAGCCCCTGGGCGCGCCGCTGCTCGGCGAGCGCGTCCTGGTGGGCGTTGGCGGCGGCGTACGCGGCGTGGTCGCCGCTGCCCCAGAAGCCGGCGATGGAGGAGAAGAGGACGAAGGCGTCCAGTTCCTCGCCGGCGAGCAGGTCGTGCAGGTGCATGGCGCCGCCGACCTTGGCCGCGTACACGTTCTCGAAGTGCTCGGGGCCGGCAGTGGCGAGCGGGGCGAGGTCGGCGACGACGGCGGCGTGCATCACCGAACGGACCGGTCGCCCCTCGGACTTCAGCCGCTCGATGAGCGCGGCGACCGCGTCCCGGTCGGCGATGTCGCAGCCGACGACGGTGGCGTGCGCGCCGAGTGCGGCGAGCTCGGCCTCCAGCTCCGCGGCGCCGGGTGCCCGGCGGCCGCGGCGGCTGGTGAGGACCAGTTCCTTGGCCCCGTTACGGGCCAGCCAGCGCGCGAAGCAGGCGCCCAGCGCGCCGGTGCCGCCGGTGATGAGTACGGTGCCGCCGTCCGGGCGCCAGTCGCGGGCCGGCCGGGCGTCGCCGAGCGGCGCGCGCACCATGCGCCGGGCGAGGGTGCCGGTGGTACGCAGGGCGAGCTGGTCCTCGCCGCGCGGGTCGGACAGGACGCCGCACAGGCGCCGCAGCACCCGCTCGTCTACGGCACTGACCCCGTCCGCCGTGTCCGGCAGGTCGATCAGGCCGCCCCAGCGCTGCGGGTGCTCCAGGGCCGCGACCCGGCCCAGGCCCCAGATCTGGGATTGTGCCAGGCCGGCGGGCGGGTCGGCGGGGCCGGTGGACACGCTCCGCGGGTGACGCTCCACAGCGGCGCGGTCACCTCCAGCTCGCCGAGTGCCTGGAGCAGGGCGAGGGTGCCCGCCACCCCGGTCGGCAGGACGGCGCGGGTGCCGTGCGGCGTCTCGTCCAGTCCCCACAGGGAGAGCACGCCGCCCGGGGCGGGGTGATCGGCGAGCGCGGTGCGCAGCCGTTCGGTGAGCCGGGTCCGGTCGGTGTCGGCGGCCCCGACGGTCAGCGGCACCACCCGGGCGCCGCGTTCGCCCAGGACCCGGGTGAGGGAGACGGTCAGTTCGGTGCCGGTGTCGGCGGCCGGGACCACCAGCAGCCACGGGCCGGTCAGCACGGGTACGGCGGTGCCGGAGACCGGCTTCCACCCGACGGTGTAGCGCCAGGAGTCGATGACCGACCGCTCGCGCCGCTGCCGCCGCCAGGAGGAGAGGGCGGGCAGCACCGCGCCCAGCTGTTCCCGGTCGCCGTCCACGCCGAGGGTGGCGGCGAGTTCCGTCAGGTCCTCGCGCTCCACCGCCTCCCAGAACCGGGCCTCGACCTCGTCGTGGGGGTGTCCCGGACGGGTCCGGGGCGGTGCCGGCCTCCTCCAGCCAGTAGCGCTCGCGCTGGAAGGCGTAGGTGGGCAGTTCGACGGTGCGGGCGCCGGGGAAGGCCGCCGTCCAGTCGATCCGGGCGCCGTTGACCTGGGCCTCGGCGAGCGAGGCGAGGAAGCGGTCCGGGCCGCCGTCGTCGCGGCGGAGCGAGCCGACGGCGGTGATCCCGGTGCCGGTGCTCTCCGCGGTCTCGCCGATCGCCATGGTCAGCACCGGGTGGGCGCTGCACTCCACGAACAACCCGAAACCGTCCGCCAGCAACCGCTCCACCGCCGCCTCGAACCGCACCTCCTGCCGCAGGTTGCGGACCCAATAGGCGGCGTCGAGCTCGGTGGTGTCGATCGGCTCCGCGTCCACGGTGGAGTAGAACGGCACCCGGGAGGCCGACGGACTGATCCCCGTCCAGAACCTTCAGCAACTCCTCACGGATGGACTCCACCTGCGGGGAGTGCGAGGCGTAGTCCACCGGAATACGCCGCGCCCGGATCTCCTCCGCCTCACAGGCGGCCACCAGCTCGTCCAGGGCTGCGGGTTCGCCCGCGACGACGGTGGAGGAGGCTCCGTTGACCGCCGCCACCGACACCCGCCCCCCGAACGGCTCTATGCGCCGCAGGGTCTCCGCACGGGACAGGCCCAGCGACACCATCCCGCCACGGCCGGCCAGCCGCTCACCGATCACCCTCGACCGCAACGCCACCACCCGCGCCCCGTCCTCCAACGACAGCGCACCGGCCACCACCGCCGCCGCGATCTCCCCCTGCGAATGCCCCACCACCGCCGCCGGCTCCACACCGTACGAACGCCACAACTCCGCCAGCGACACCATCACCGCCCACGACAGCGGCTGCACCACATCCACCCGCACCAACGAACCCGCCAACTCCGCGGCGAAGTCCCAGTCGACGAACGGCGCCAGCGCCCGCCCGCACCGCTCCATCGACTCCGCGAACACCGGCGCGGCCTCCATCAACTCCCGCGCCATCCCCACCCACTGCGCCCCCTGCCCCGGGAACACGAACACGGTGTGCGGCGGCTCCTCGGCCGCCCGGCCGCGTATCAGGGTGGCGCTGCCGGGTCCGGTGGTGCCGGTGGTGTCCCGCTCCAGGGCGGCCAGGCCGCTCAGCAGCGCGTCGCGGCTGTCACCGATGACGGCGGCGCGGTGCTCCAGGCCCCAGCGGGTGGTGGCGAGCGACCAGCCGATGTCGGCGGGGTCGAGGCCCGGGTCCGCCTCGGCGAACTGCCGGAGGCGCGCCGCCTGGGCGCGCAGCGCCCTCTCGCTCCGCGCCGAGAGCAGCCAGGGCAGCGGGCGCGGGGCGGGGGCCGGTCCGTCCCCGGCGGGAGTTCCGGTGGGTTCGGCGGCGGGGGTCGGCACCTGTTCCAGGACCACGTGCGCGTTGGTGCCGCTGACGCCGAACGACGACACCGCGGCGCGACGCGGGCGGCCGGTTTCCGGCCAGTCACGGGCCTCGGTCAGCAACTCCACCGCACCCGAGGACCAGTCGATGTGCGGCGACGGCTCGTCCACGTGCAGCGTCCTCGGCAGCACCCCCGCCCGCAGCGCCATCACCATCTTGATGACCCCGCCCACGCCGGCCGCCGCCTGCGCGTGTCCCATGTTGGACTTGATGGAGCCCAGCCACAGCGGGTCGCCGCCGCGGTCCTGCCCGTAGGTGGCCAGCAGGGCCTGGGCCTCGATCGGGTCGCCCAGGGTGGTGCCGGTGCCGTGCGCCTCCACCGCGTCCACCTCGGCCGCCGACAGACCGGCGTTGGCCAGGGCCTGCCGGATCACCCGCTCCTGGGAGGGGCCGTTGGGGGCGGTCAGGCCGTTGCTGGCCCCGTCCTGGTTCACCGCCGAGCCGCGCACCACCGCCAGCACCCGGTGGCCGTTGCGGCGCGCGTCGGACAGCCGCTCCACCAGCAGCAGACCGACGCCCTCGGACCAGCCGGTTCCGTCGGCCGCCGCGGCGAAGGACTTGCAGCGGCCGTCGGCGGCCAGGCCCTGCTGGCGGCTGAACTCGGTGAACACGCTCGGCGTGGAGAGCACCGTGACGCCGCCGGCGAGCGCCAGCGAGCACTCCCCGCGGCGCAGCGACTCCACCGCCAGGTGCAGGGCGACCAGCGAGGAGGAGCAGGCGGTGTCCACGGTGACCGCCGGGCCCTCCAGGCCGTAGGTGTAGGCGAGCCGGCCGGAGACCACACTGCCCGCGTTGCCGATGGTCAGGTAGCCCTCGACGCCCTCGGGGTAGTGGCTGACGCGGGTGGCGTAGTCGTGGTACATGACGCCCGCGAAGACGCCGGTGCTGCTGCCGCGCAGGGTGGCCGGGTCGATCCCGGCGCGTTCGAAGACCTCCCAGGAGGTCTCCAGCAGCAGTCGCTGCTGGGGGTCCATGGCCAGGGCCTCACGCGGCGAGATGCCGAAGAAGCCGGCGTCGAAGTCGGCCGCGTCGTAGAGGAAGCCGCCCTCGCCGACGTAGGAGGTGCCGGCGCGTCGTCCCTCGGCGTCCACCAGGTTCGCCAGGTCCCAGCCGCGGTCGGCGGGGAAGGCGGAGATGGCGTCGGCGCCCTCGGTGACCAGGCGCCACAGGTCCTCGGGGCCGCGGACGTCACCGGGGAAGCGGCAGGCCATGCCGACGATGGCGATCGGCTCGTCGGAGGCGGCGGCCCGGGCGACCGGGGCGGCGGCCGCGGCGGAGCGCCGGGCGACCAGCTTGCCGTGCAGGTGGCGGGCGAGGTCGGCGGCGGAGGGGTGGTCGAAGACGACGGTGGCCGGGAGCTTGACGCCGGTGGCGGTGGTGAGCCGGTTGCGCAGCTCGACGGCGGCCAGCGAGTCGAAGCCGTGCTCGCGGAAGGATCGGGCGGCGCTGATCGCGCCGCCGGAGCCGTGGCCGAGGACGGCGCCGGCGTGTTCGCGCACCAGGTCGGTGAGGAGCCGCAGCGCGTCGGCCTCGGAGAGCCCGGCCAGGCGTCCGGCGAGGCCGGAGCCGCCGGCGGCCGGGGTCCCGGCGGTGGTGGCGCGGGCGGCCCGGCGCCGCGGGGTGCGGACCAGGCCGCGCAGCAGGTGCGGTACGCCGTCCTCGCCAGCGGCGGCGGTGAGGGCGCGCGGGTCCAGCCGGACCGGGACCAGCGCGGCCTGGTCGGTGGCGCCGGTGAGGGCGGCGTCGAAGAGCGCCAGGCCGGCCTCCGAGGACATGGCGGCGACGCCGGTACGGGCCAGCCGGCGCACATCGCCGCCGTCCAGGTGGCCGGTCATGCCGCTGGCCTCGGCCCAGTAGCCCCAGGCGAGGGAGAGCGCGGGCAGCCCGGCCGCCCGGCGGCGGGCGGCGAGGGCGTCCAGGTAGGCGTTGGCGGCGGCGTAGTTGGCCTGGCCGGCGGTGCCGAGCACCCCGGCGACCGAGGAGAACAGCACGAAGGCGGCCAGGTCCAGGTGGCGGGTCAGTTCGTGCAGGTGGTCGGCCGCGTCGGTCTTGGGCCGCAGCACCGTCTCCAGCCGCTCGCCGGTGAGGGTGGGGACGATGCCGTCGTCGAGCGTCCCGGCCGCGTGCAGCACGGCGGTGAGCGGGTGTGCGGCGGGGATGTCCGCGAGGGTGGCGGCGAGCGCGTCGCGGTCCGCGGCGTCGCAGGCGACGACGGTGGCGGTGGCGCCCAGCCCGGCCAGTTCGGCGACGAGCTCCGCGGCGCCCGGCGCGTCCGGGCCGCGGCGGCTGGTGAGCAGCAGCCGGCGGACGCCGTGCGCGGTGACCAGGTGGCGGGCGAAGAGGGCGCCCAGGGTGCCGGTGCCCCCGGTGATCAGGACGGTGCCGTCCGGGTCGAGGGGCCGCCGGCCGGCCTCGGGGGTGAGGTCGGCGCGGGCCAGCCGGGGGACCGACCAGGCCCCGTCCCGCCAGGCCAGGTGGGGTTCCCCGGTGGCGAGCGCGGCGGCCAGCCGGGCGGCGTCCGGGCCCTCGGGGCTGTCGGTCTCCACCAGCACGAAGCGGCCCGGGTTCTCCGTCCGGGCCGAGCGGACCAGGCCCGCCACGGCGGCGTGGGCGGCGTCGTGGGTGCGGGTGACCAGCACCAGCCGGGAGTCGGTGAACCGCTCGTCGGCCAGCCACGCCTGGACCAGGGCGAGGGCCCGGCCGAGCGCGGCGCGCAGGTCCGCGCCGGCCGGCAGCGGGGCCACCACGGCGTCCGGGGTGCCGGTGACGGCGGCCAGGGCGTCGGCGTCCGCGGCCGGCAGCACCAGGGGCCGCGGGTCCGCCGCCGCGGCCGCCCCCGGGTCGGGCAGCGGCACCCAGGACACCCGGTACAGCGCGTCGGCCCGCGCGGCGGGCGCGGCGGCAGGCACCCCGGCCGGTACCGGGCGCAGGGTGAGGGATTCGACGGTGGCGACCGGGGCACCGGTGAGGTCGGCGAGGTCCAGTGCGACCGTGCCGGGGCCGGTGGTGGTCATCCGTACCCGGGCGGCGGCGGCCCCGGTGGCGTGCCGGGTGACGCCGCTCCAGGCGAAGGGCAGCCGGACCGGCCGGTCGGGGGCGTCGAGGGAGTCGAGCAGCGCCGGGTGCACGGCCGCGTCGAGGAGGGCCGGGTGCAGTCCGAACCGGCCGGCGCCGTCGGCCGATTCCAGCTCGACCTCGGCGAACAGGTCGGCGCCGCGCCGCCAGGCGGCCCGCAGGCCCTGGAAGGCCGGGCCGTACTCGTAGCCGGTGCCGGCCAGCCGGCCGTAGAGGTCGTCCAGGGCGACCGGTTCGGCTCCGGCGGGCGGCCACACCGTCAGGTCGGCGCCGGGGGCGGCGGGCGCGGCGGGGGCCAGGGTGCCGGAGGCGTGGCGGACCCATCCGCCGTCCGGGGTGCCGTCGTCGTCGGCCGCGGGTCCGCCGGCGGCGGGTTCCGGCCTGGCGTGGATGCTCACCGGGCGCCGCCCGTCGCCGTCCTCCTCGCCGACCCGCACCTGTATCTGCACGCCGCCGTGGCCGGGCAGGGTCAGCGGGGCCTGCAGGGTGAGGTCCTCCAGCCGGCCGCAGCCGGCCTCCTCGCCGGCCCGCAGGGCGAGTTCCACGAAGGCGGTGCCGGGCAGCAGCACGGTGCCGGAGACCGCGTGGTCGGCGAGCCAGGGGTGGGTGTGCAGGCCGATGCGGCCGGTGAGCAGCACCTCGCCGCCGCCGGCGAGGGTGACGGCGGCGCCGAGCAGCGGGTGCCCGGCCGGGCCGAGGCCGACGGCGGCGGCGTCGCCGCGGCCGGCGGTCGGGGTCAGCCAGTAGTGGCGGCGCTGGAAGGCGTATGTGGGCAGGTCCACCCGGGCCGTGCCGGCGAACAGCCGGTCCCAGGCCACCGGGGCGCCGACCGCGTACGCCTCGCCGACCGAGGTCAGGAACCGGTCGTAGCCGCCCTCGTCGCGGCGGAGCGAGCCGACCGTGGCGGCCGGGGCGCCGGCGGCGTCGGCGGTCTCGCCGATCGCCAGGGCGAGCACCGGGTGCGCGCTGCACTCGACGAACAGGCCGTGCCCGTCGTCCAGGAGCCGCCGGGTGACCTGCTCGAACTCGACGGTGCCGCGCAGGTTGCGGACCCAGTACGCGGCGTCCAGGCCGGCGGTGTCGATCGGTCCGGGGTCCACCGTGGAGTAGAAGGGCACCGTGCAGGAGCGGGGGGTGATGCCGTCCAGGACCTCCAGCAGTTCCTCGCGGATGGACTCCACCTGCGGGGAGTGCGAGGCGTAGTCCACCGGGACGCGGCGGGCGCGGACGCCGTCCGCCTCGCAGCCGGCGACCAGTTCGTCCAGCGCGCCGGGCTCGCCGGCGACGACGGTGGAGGAGGCGCCGTTGACCGCGGCGACCGCCAGGCGCCCGGCGTACCCGGCGATCCGCGCCTCGGCCTCGGCGCGCGGCAGGGCCAGTGAGACCATGCCGCCCCGGCCGGCCAGCCGGGCGCCGATGACCCGCGACCGGAGCGCCACCACCCGGGCGGCGTCGGTCAGGGAGAGGGCGCCGGCCACCGTGGCGGCGGCGATCTCGCCCTGCGAGTGGCCGGCCACCGCGGCGGGTTCCACGCCGAAGGAGCGCCACAGCTCGGCGAGGGAGACCATCACGGCCCAGGAGACCGGCTGCACCACGTCCACCCGGTCCAGGCCCGGGGCGCCCTCCTCGCCCCGCACCACCGCGCCCAGCGACCAGTCGGTGAACGGTTCCAGGGCGGCGGCGCACCGCTCCATGGAGGCGGCGAACACCGGGGCCGACTCCCACAGCTCGCGGGCCATGCCCGTCCACTGGGCGCCCTGGCCGGGGAAGACGAACACCGTACGGGTGCCCTTGAGGGCGGTGCCGGTGACGACGGCGGGCGACGCCTCGCCGCCGCTGACGGCGTCGAGGCCGGCCAGCAGCGTCTCCCGGTCGGCGCCGACGACGACCGCCCGGTGCTCCAGCGCGGCGCGGGTGGTGGTGAGCGAGCCGGCGACGTCCCGGGGGTCGAGCCCGGGGCGCTCGGCGAGGTGGTCCCGCAGCCGGCCGGCCTGGGCGCGCAGCGCGGCGGCGCTCCGGGCGGTCACCACCCACGGCACCACGCCGGCGGCGGCGCCGGCCGGGCGGGTGTCCGCGGCCGGGCCGGCCGCCGCCTCCGCCGGCTCCTGCTCCGGCTCCGGCTCCGGCGCCTGCTCAAGGATCACGTGGGCGTTGGTGCCGCTGATCCCGAACGAGGAGACCCCGGCGCGCCACGGCCCGTCCTTCTCCGGCCACGGCCGGGCCTCGGTGAGCAGCGACACCGCGCCGGACGACCAGTCGATGTGCGAGGACGGCTCGTCGGCGTGGAGGGTCTTCGGCAGCACCCCGTTCCGCATCGACATCACCATCTTGATGACGCCCGCGAGGCCGGCCGCCGCCTGGGTGTGGCCGATGTTGGACTTCAGCGAGCCGAGCCAGAGGGGGGCGTCGGACGGGCGCCGGCCGTAGGTGGCGAGCAGCGCGTGCGCCTCGATGGGGTCGCCGAGCCGGGTGCCGGTGCCGTGCGCCTCGACCGCGTCCACGTCGGCGGCGCCGAGCCGGGCGTCGGCCAGCGCGGTGCGGATGACCTGCTCCTGGGCGAGGTCGTTGGGGGCGGTCAGGCCGTTGCTGGCGCCGTCCTGGTTGACCGCCGAGCCGCGCACCACGGCCAGGACGGTGTGTCCGTTGCGGCGCGCGTCGGACAGGCGCTCCACGACCAGGACGGCGACGCCCTCGCCGGCGGAGAAGCCGTCGGCGCCCTCGGCGAACGCCTTGCTGCGGCCGTCGGCCGCCAGGCCGCGCTGGCGGCTGAGGTCAACCAGCCAGTTGGGGCTGGACATCACGGTGACGCCGCCCACCAGGGCCATCGCGCACTCGCCCCGGCGCAGCGACCGCACGGCCAGGTGCAGGGCGACCAGCGACGAGGAGCAGGCGGTGTCCACCGACAGGGCGGGGCCGTTGAGCCCGAGGGTGTAGGCGATGCGGCCGGACATCACGCTGGTGGTGGTGCCGACCATGAGGTAGCCCTCGACGTCCTCGGTGGCCGGGTCGCCGACGCGGGGCGCGTAGTCCTGCGGGAGTCCGCCGACGAACACCCCGGCGTCGGTGCCGCGCAGCGAGGCGGGGTTGATCCCGGCCCGCTCGACGGCCTCCCAGGAGGTCTCCAGCAGCAGCCGCTGCTGGGGGTCCATGGCCAGCGCCTCGCGCGGCGAGATGCCGAAGAACTCGGCGTCGAACTCGCCCGCCCCGGAGAGGAATCCGCCGGCCCGCACGTAGCTGGTGCCGGGGCCGTCCATCGCCGGGTCGTACAGCGCCTCCAGGTCCCATCCCCGGTCGGTGGGCAGTGGCCGGACGGCGTCCCGGCCGCCGGCGACCAGCTCCCACAGCTCCTCGGCGGAGCCGATGCCGCCGGCGAAGCGGCAGGACATGCCCACGATGGCGATCGGCTCGTGGTGCCGGTCCTCGATGGACTGCAGGCGCGCTTTCGTCTGCCGCAGGTCGGTGGTGACCAGCTTGAGGTAATCGCGGAGCTTGGCTTCGTTCGAGGTCATGGGGCTCGGGCTCCCGGCGCGAAGGGGTGGGGCTGACGTGATGGGGGCGGAGGGGGGTGGCGGGCGAAGGCGGGCGGACCGGCTGGTCAGGAGAGCCCTGAGTTCCTTGTCGATGAGGGCGAACATCTCGTCGTCGGAGGCGGCGGCGATCTCCTCGTCGCCGGCCGTGGCACCGCTCGCACCGGGTGGGCCGGCGGGCACCGGGCCGAGCTTGGCGAGCAGCCCGCGGAGCCGTTCGGCCAGCCAGGCGCGGTCCTGGTCGGACGGTCCGCCGGCGAGCGCGGTGCTCTCCAGCCGCTCCCACAGGTCCCACAGCGACGGGGCGTTGGCCTCGGCCTCCGGAGGGAAGAGCAGGTCGTGCAGCTGCCGGGCGAGTCCGGCCGGGGTCGGGTGCCGGTACAGGAGGGTGGTCGGCAGCCGCAGCCCGGTCTCGGCGTTCAGTTGGTCGCGGAACTGCACCGCGGTGAGGGAGCTGAGCCCGGCCTCGACGAACGACGTGTCCGGGGCGATGTCGCGCCCGGAGCCGTGGCCGACGACGGCCGCCGCCCGGTCGCGGACCAGGTCCAGCAGCGCCCGGTCGCGTTCGGCGGCCGAGGCGGTGGCCAGCCGCCGCACCAGCGGGGGCCGGGGGTCGTCCGGCACGGTGGCACCGTGCGGGTCCGCGGTGGCGGGCCGCGGGGTGTCCCCCGGTGCCGCGGCCGGGTCGCCGGCGGGCGGGCCGGCCGGGCGCGGTGCCGCCGGGGCCGCCCAGTGGGAGGCGCGCTGGAAGGCGTAGGTGGGCAGGTCGACGCGGCGGCCGCCGGCGTACGCCGGGCCGAAGTCCACCGGCACGCCGCCGGCGAACGCCGTGGCGACGGACCGCAGGAAGCGGTCCGGGCCGCCCTCGTCCCGCTGGATGGTGCCGACCGCCAGCAGGCCGTCGGCGGCGTCCGCCTCCTCGGCCGTGGCCAGGATGTTCATGGTGAGCACGGGGTGGACGCTGATCTCGACGAAGGCGGTGTACCCGTCGGCCAGCAACCGGCGGGTGATCCGCTCGAACTCCACCACGTCGCGCTCGTTGCGTACCCAGTAGTCGGCGTCGAGCCCGGTGGTGTCGATCGGCTCGCCCGTGATGGTGGAGTAGTACGGCACCCGGGAGGGCCGCGGGGCCAGATCGGTCAGGCCGTCCCGGTACCACTCCAGGACCGGGTCGACCGCCGGGCCGTGCGAGGCGTAGTCGACCAGCAGCCGCCCGGCCCGGACGCCGTCCGCCTTGCACCGGGCGATCATGTCGTCCAGGGCGTCGGTGTCGCCGCCCACCACCGTGGACAGCGGGCCGTTGACGACGGCCACCGACAGCCGTCCGCCGTACGCGGCGAGCCGGGCCTCGGCCTCGGCCCGCGGCAGTTCGAAGGCGGCCATGCCCCCGGTGCCGGCCAGGTGTGCGCCCATCAGCCGGCTGCGGTGGGCCATCACCTGTGCCCCGTCCTCGGTGGACAGCCCGCCGCAGACGACGGCGGCGGCGACCTCGCCCATCGAGTGGCCGACCACCGCGGCCGGCTCCACGCCGTAGGAGCGCCACAGTTCGGCGAGCGCGACCATCACCGCCCACAGCACCGGCTGGATGACCTCCAGCCGGTCCAGCGGGCCGTCCAGTTCGGTGGCGAGGTCCCAGTCCACGTGCGGGGCCAGGGCCCGGCCGCACCGCTCCATCGCGCGGGCGAAGACCGGGGCGGAAGCCATCAGTTCCCGGGCCATGCCCACCCACTGGGCGCCCTGGCCGGGGAAGACGAAAACCGGTCGCACCGGGCGTGGGGCGGTGCCCAGGACGACGCCGGCGGGGCGGTCGCCGCGGGCCAGGGCGGCCAGGTCGTCCAGGAGCGCGGCCCGGTCGGCGCCGAGCAGCACGGCGCGGTGCTCCAGCGCGGCGCGGGTGGTGGCCAGCGAGCGGGCGATGTCGCGCGGGGTGTCCCCGGGGCGGGCCTCGGCGTGCCGCAGCAGCCGCTCCGCCTGGGCCCGAAGCGCCGCGGCGGAGCGGGCGGAGAGGATCCAGGGCACCGGGGTGGCGCCGGCGGCGGCCGGCGCGGTGTCCTGGGCGGAGGGGGCGCGGCCGGCGCCGTCCGCGGGGGCCGGTGCGGGCGCGTCGGGGGTCCGGTCGCGCGGTGGTTCGCCGACCACCACGTGGCAGTTGGTGCCGGCCAGCGCGAAGGCGCTGACCCCGGCGAGCAGCGGCTCGTCGGTGCCGGGCCACGGTCCGCGTTCGCGCTGGACGCACAGCCCCAGGCGCTCCAGCGGGATGTCCGGGTGGGCCCGCTCGAAGTGCAGGCTGGGCGGCAGTTCCCGGTCGCGGAGGCCGAGTACGGTCTTGAGCAGGCCGACGATGCCGGCCGCGGCCTCCAGGTGGCCGATGTTGGTCTTGACCGAGCCGACCCGCAGTGGCCGGCCGGCGTCCCGCCCCGGGCCGTACACCGCGCCCAGGGCGTGGGCCTCGACGGGGTCGCCGGCCGGGGTGCCGGTGCCGTGCAGCTCCACGTACTGCGTCCGGGCGGGGTCGGTGCCGGCGTTGCGGTGGGCCTGCCGCAGCACGTCCTCCTGGGCGGCGCGGTGCGGTGTGGTCAGGGTGTCGCCGCCGCCGTCGTGGTTGACGGCGCTGCCGAGGATCACCGCGTGCACCACGTCGCCGTCGGCCTCCGCGGCGGCCAGCGGCTTGAGCAGCAGCACGGCGCCGCCCTCGCCCCGTACGTAGCCGTCGGCCCGGGCGTCCAGGGGGCGGCAGGCGCCGTCGTCGGAGAGCACCCCGGCCGCCCGCGCGGCGGCGGTGGGTCCCGGGGTGAGGATGAGGTTGACGCCGCCGACCAGGGCGCCGGAGGACTCCCCGCGGCGCAGGCTCTCGCAGGCCAGGTGGACCGCGACCAGGGACGAGGACTGTCCGGTGTCCACGGTCAGGCTCGGCCCGCGCAGCCGCAGCGCGTACGAGACGCGGCCGGCCAGCATCGCGCGCTGGGCGGCGGTGAAGGCGTGTCCGCCGCCGTCGGCCGGGGCTCCGGTGAGTTCCGCGTAGTCGTTCCACAGGGCGGCGGTGAACACCCCGGTCCGGCCGTCGCGGAGGGTGTCGGGGCTGATCCGGGCGTGCTCGACGGCTTCCCAGGCGAGTTCGAGCATCAGGCGCTGCTGGGGGTCCATCGCGGCCGCCTCGCGCGGCGTCGTGCCGAAGAACCCGGCGTCGAAGGTGTCCACCCGGTCCAGCCAGCCGGCCCGGTCGGGGTGCCCGGGCCGGGGGGTGCCGCCCTCGTGGGACCAGCGGCCCTCGGGGGCGGCGCCGACCGCGTCCCGCCCGGGGAGGAGGACGTCGGTCCAGAACTGCTCGGGCCCGGCCGCGCCGGGGAGCCGGCAGGCCATGCCCACCACGGCGATGGGCATGGCTGTCTCGTGCGTCCTCATGCGTTCCCCCGATGACGAGATGACCTGGCTCGGTGGCGGCGGACGCGGCGACCGCCGCACGCGCCCCTTCGCGCCGCCTTCCGGGCGTTCCTGCTTCCGTGGACCGCGACCGTGATGAAGGCCGGCCGGTCCGGCTGCCCGCACCGTGGGGGCACCACCGGATCGTGACCTCGATTCTGGGGGGTGGTGGGGGCGCGGACCCTGGGGCGCACCCCCAGCACGACCCCAGCATCACGGTGCGGCCGTGGACGTACCGGGTGTCAGTCGCACTCGGCGGGCGCCACGTCGGTCGCCCCCCAGTAGGCGCGCATCTCGGCGATCAGTCCGTCCGCGGTGAACCGGAACACCGAGGTGACGTTGACCGCGAGCCGGCCGCCCTCGGGGTCCTGGGGGTTGCGGATGGTGGCCTTCAGGGATGCCGCGACGTGCGCCTCGTCCTGGGAGCCGGTGAGCGTGCCGGGGGTGTCCTGGGTGCCGAACTCCTCGATGACCCGCCGGAAGTAGGCCCGTACGGCCTCCGCGCCCACCACGGGCTCGGTGCCCACCGGGTCCTCGATCCGGGCGTCGGCGGTGAACATCTGACAGACCGCGTCGACGTCCTTGGCGTTGACGCGGTCGAAGTAGTCGAGCACCAGCTGCTTGCGCTTGGCCTCGTCGGGCATGGGTCCTCCTGGGGTCGGGCCGGTCGGCCGGATGGGGTCCGCACCCGTCCGCGACGGAGGGGGCGGGTACGGCGCCGGGCGCGGCGGGCGGCGGGCCGGCGGCCGGTGTTCCCCGCGGTCGCGGCGGGGACCGGTGCCGGTGACGCGTAGCGGTCGCGCATGCGGCGCGGCCCCCGACGAAGCGCCGGGGGCCCGCTGCGATTCTGGGGGGCCCGGGGCGCCGGGGACCTCGGGTTCCGCCCCAGCAGCAACCCCAGCCTTTTCCTCCGTCAGACCCTGGCCAGGGCGTCCCTCAGCTCACCCCGGGAGGCGATGCCGAGCTTCCGGTACGCCTGTCCCAGGTGCCATTCCACCGTTTTGACGGTGACGAACAGCATCCGCGCTATCTCCTGGTTGCGCTTGCCCTCGGCAGCCAGGGCGGACACCGACCGTTCCCGGGGGGTGAGCCCGGAGACTCCGGTGCGGGCGGGTACCCGGGCCCGCACCCCCATGGCGGCGAGTTCGCCTCGGATGCGTTTGGCGAGTGCGGCGGCCCCGGTGGCGTCGGCGATCTCGCCCGCCCTGCGCAGCAGCGGCCGGGCCTGCTCGGCGCGGTCCGCGCGGCGCAGCGCGGCCCCGTACTCGGTGAGCGCCAGGCAGCGCTCCAGCGCCGCGGGGCTGTCCTCCAGCAGCGCGACGGCCTCCTCCAGGTGCCGCAGCCGGGCCCGTCCCTCCTCGGCGAGGCCGGTGGCCACCAGGGCTCCGGCGACGGTGCGGGGGGTGCCGAAGCGGCGGGCCGTGGCCAGGGTCTCCTCGGCCAGGGGCCGGGCCTCCCGGGTGCGGCCCATCCGGGCCAGGGTGGCCGCGGCGGTGGCGGTGGGGCTCAGCGCCGGACAGTCGGTGCCCCACTCGGTGAGCGCCTCGGCCGAGCCCAGCAGGTCGCGCACGCCGGCCTCCGCGTCGCCCTGGGCGATGCGCAGCCGGCCGCGGGCCATCACCAGGGGCAGGAACGTGGGTTGCCGGGAGATGTCGCTGTCCAGGCCGCACCGGTCCACCACCCGGGCGGCGGTGCGTATCTGTCCCTGGGCGACGAGCGAGTCGATCAGCGCGCCGGCCGCGAAGGGCATGCCGGTGGGCGGCGTCCCGGCCTCCTCGGTCGAGCCGAGCGCCAGTGAGCCGTCGGTCTCGGCCTCGGCGAGCATGCCGCGCTGGAACCGCAGCCAGGCGTGCAGGGCGCGCAGGTCGGCGGTGGCCAGCAGCATGCTCTGCTCCTCCGCGTCGCGCAGCGCCTCGTCCAGCAGCCGGTCGGCCTCCGGCAGCCGGTCGCAGCAGGCGAGGACGAGGGCGATGAGCCAGCTCGCCTGCGCCCCGCCGTCCGGCGGTGCCGTCAGCGGTCCGTGCAGCAGGGCCGCTTCGGCGGTCCGCAGCACGTCCGGGGCGCGCTCCCCGCCGATCAGCGCCTCGAACGCCTGCTGGGCGCCGACCAGCGCGGCGGTCGCTCCCTGTTCCCCCACCACGGTGCGGTCCAGGCGGCTGAGCTCCCGAGCGGCGAGCGGTCTGGTGCGCGGGGTGAGCTGGGCGACCTTGACGATCTCGGAGTGCAGCCGCAGTTCCACCTCGCGGCTGCGGCCCCGCACCGCGGCGTGGGCCTGCTGCAGCAGTGCCAGGGCGTCCTCGTAGCGGGCGGCGGCGGTGAGCGCGGTGCTCATGTCGATGACGATGGCGGCGCGGTCCAGGGGGTCCTCGGTGAGCTCCAGGGCCTCGCCGAGCCGGGCCGTCGCCTCGGGGTCACGCAGCCGCAGTTCGGCCGCGCCGAGCCGGGCCAGCAGCGCGGGCAGCAGGGCGGCCGGCGCCGGCTCGTCCAGGGCCCGGCGCAGCAGCCGGGCGGCGGCGGCCGGGTCGCCCGCCTCCAGCGCCTCGCGTCCGGCGTCGGCGAGGACCGTGGCGGTCCACTCGTCGCCGGAGGGCGGCAGCGGCACCAGCAGCGGGACGACCTGGGCGCCGGTGGCTCCGGCCGCGTGCAGGGCCTTGGCCGCGCGGGCGTGCGCGCGGTGGCGCGAAGGCAGCGGCAGGTGCTCGTAGATGGCGGTGCGCACCACCGGCTGGGCGAACCGCAGCGGGGGCAGGGGGTGCACGATGCCCAGGTCCATGAGGGTGCTGACCGCTTCGGCGGCCTCCACCGCGTCCAGCCCGGCGACGTGCGCGGCGTGCGCGGCGTGGGCGGCGTGTCCCAGGGCGGGCTCCCCGGGGGCGTCGAGCACGGCCAGGGCGCGGGCGAGCCGGGTGGTGTGCTCGGCCAGCGGCTGCGGCAGCTGCTGGAGTCTGCGCAGGACCACGCGGGCGATGTTGCGCGGGCCGACGCGGGCCAGGGACAGGGGGTCGCCGAGTTCCTCCTCGCGTACCTCCGCCAGCAGTTCCCGCAGGAAGAACGGGTTGCCGCCGGTGGCGGCGTAGCAGACGCGCACCAGGGTCTCGTCGAGCCGCACCCCCGGCAGGGCACCGGCGGCGAAGGCGCGTACGCCGTCCTCGCTCAGCGGGCCCACCGCGACCAGCCGGGCCGAGGCGGAGGACAGCAGGGCCTGGTTGATGTCGGCGCGCTGCCCGTCGTCCACGGACTCGGTCGCCGCGCACATCAGGATCGCGTGGCCGTCCAGTCGCCCTTCCATGTAGGTGAGGAACTGGAGCGAGGAGACGTCGGCCCAGTGCAGGTCGTCCAGGAGCAGTAACAGCGGGGCGCGGCGGGCGAGGTGGACACACATCCAGTAGAGGCCGTGCAGCACGGCCTGGCGCTGCTCGGGGCCGGCGCCGGTGACCACTCCCCCGGTGCCGTACTCGAACAGCGGTGCGGCCAGCTTGGCCGGGCCGGAGAGCACGGCCTTCCGCTCCGCCTCGTCGGCGGTGGCGAGCCAGGGTTCGAAGAGCTGCCGCACGACACCGTAGGGGAAGCCCGCCTCGAACTCGCTGCCGCGGGCGTGCAGCAGGGTGAAGCCCGCGGTCAGGGCGCGTTTCTTGGCCTCGTTGAGCAGCGCCGTCTTGCCGAGGCCCAGGGCACCTTCGAAGATCAGCAGCTGCCCCTCCCGGGCCCGGCTGTTCTCGATGGCCGCGTCGATGGCGGCGAACTGGCCGTGCCGCTCGACAAAGGGACCGACCTCAAGCCGCATCGGGGTGCCTCCTTCACTCTTCAGAAAATATGGCCGCTCCGCACATTCAGATACCGCCGGCCATTTCTCCGGCCGGCGATACATGAGGGAGGCTCAGCAATTACCCGACCGCCGTCGGCGCGGCACGACACCGCCGACGACCACCCGAATAACGTTGAGAGCGAATCAGCTTCAGCCACAGATAATGCACACAGTGCTGGAGTCACCCGTCAAATCCCCCGTTGTCCCACACGAAAACCGCACGGCCTTCCCAGGCGACGGCGGCATCGCGCATTACTGATCCGACGCGACCCATGGTAACCCACCGAACCGGTGTGGTGAGATATTCAACCTCCCTGACCGAGACTTCCGAAGGGTCGAGTTTCATCACCTTCGCGAAGAGATTCGCAGTGGTCCGGCACTCCCCTTCGAACGGAAAGCCGCCGGGCACGGGCAGGTAAAGGCCAGGTATGGCGGGCACCGGCTCCACTTCCCGCACAAAACGTCCACACGTCCCCTCGGCCGCACCCGCCGCCACCGTTTCCCACGCCCCCGCGCCCGCCGGGAACACACGGCGCGGCGCGCCCGCCGCGCGCCCCCTCGGGCGCCGGCGCGAGCCGTGGGAGCGGTCACACACGGGCCGGCCCACTCAGCAGGTTGCTGCCACAAATCCCTGGCAGACGGCGCCTTCCGCACCGTCAACGGCAGCCACCGGACGTCTTCCGGCAACGGGGTGGCCGGGGCGCCCGGGCGTCGTTCCGGCACCGTCCCGGCGCCCCCCGCGGACCACCGCCGGACACCCTCCCAGGGCGCCCGGCCGGGCGGGCACCGCCGGGTCCTGTCCCCGCGCCTCCGGTGCCGGGAAGCGCCGGGGAAGCGCCGGAGCAAGGAAAAGAAACCGTCATATGCCCGTCATGGCAATGTCACGGGGAACGGGTTGCCCGTGCCGCGGATCGGCCCCCGGACACCGAGCCCGGCACACCGCACGGAGTCGCGTCCATTCCTCGGACACATCAGCGCTGGAACACCAGTTCGCCCGATCGGGAATAGGGTTCCGCGGCCACTGCCGAACGGTTCCTCCACCGCCACCCCATCACCCTAAGGAGCGCGGCATTCACGATCCATGGCCATGCCGGGCGCACCGGGGAAGTATCCACCGATTCGCTCCGGAGGCGCCGCGGACCGGACACTCCGGCGTGATGTGAAGCAGGCCGGGACGCGAATGAACTTCACCGGGAGAATACGGAATTAAACACTCCGGAACTCTCCCGGTCAGGGAGTCCCCGCGAGTCTCCCGCGGCATCCCGTTCGGAACTCCGCGGACCGCGAGGCCACCGGCCGGAGCCGGACTCCGGGCGCCGGCCCACCGTGCACGCCGTCGGGGCCGGCGCCCGGCCTCCGAAAGACCTGGCGCGTGCGGGGCCCGGTCCCCGGTTCGCCGTCCGTCCGGCCCCGGTTCGCCGTCGGTACGGTCGGGTTCGACTTCCGTCCGCTGGCCCGTCGCCCGGACCGACGGGTCGGTACCGGCCCCGTCCGCGGCACCGGCAGCGGATCGCGCTCCACGTGCCGGGGCGCGACCGGCGGGTGTCACCGCGCGGCGGCCCGACGGCCCCGGGGACGGGCGGGCGGACTCTCCCGCGGCCGGCTTGCGCGGGCCCGCCGACCGCCGGGGACCGGGCCCGCCGTCCGCGGCCGCAAGGCGGGGCGGGCCCGGGTGGACGGGTGCCGGGAAACACCAGGAAGTCGTTCCGCGGGGGCGGCTGGTTCCTCCGCCCGGGCGGGAGAATCCTCACGTGTCACACCCCCTCGGTGGACCGCGGAAGAGGGCCCGCAGCGTGTCAGGATGACCGCTCCTGCCCTCCCTCGCCGAGAGTTCTGGAGCGGTGATGACCCCACGTCAGCCCAGTCCGGCCGTCGTCCTGACGGGATTCCTCCTGCTGCTCGCCGCGGTGTTCGGCGTGGCCTACGCCGTGGGGGCCGCCGTCGGCCCAGTGGCCCCCGGGCTGCACCGCGAGGACGGGGGCGGCGGCTCCGGCGGCCGATCCGGCGGTGGGATGGGCGGCATGCACGGCATGGGGGCGAGCCGGTGAGGGCGACCACCGCCGACGACCGGACGGTCACCACCGAACTGCTGGTGGGCGGCATGACCTGCGCCGCCTGCGTGGCCCGGGTGGAGAAGCGGCTGGGCCGGATCGAAGGGGTGCGCGCCACCGTCAACCTGGCGACCGGGCGCGCCCGGGTGAACCATCCGCACCGGGTCGCGGTCGAGGAGCTGGTGGCCGTGGTGGAGGGCGCGGGCTTCACCGCCACGCCGCCCACCGCGGACCCGGGAGCACCCGAGGACGTGTCCGCGCCCGCCTCGGCCGGCACCGTCCGGCTGCTCGTCACCGCACTGCTGTCGGTGCCGGTGCTGGTCCTGTCGATGGTGCCGGCGCTGCAGTTCCGCAACTGGCAGTGGCTGTGCTTCGCCCTCGCGGCGCCGGTGGCGGCCTGGGGCTCGTGGCCGTTCCACCACCGGGCGCTGCGCGGCCTGCGGCACGGGGCGGCGACGATGGACACCCTGGTGTCGCTGGGGGTGGTGGCGTCCTTCGGGTGGTCGGCGTACGCACTGTTCCTCGGCGGGGCCGGCGAGCCGGGCATGACGATGCCGTTCACCTTCCTGCCGTCGGCCTCCGGCGACGTCGCGCACGTGTACCTGGAAGCCGCGGTGGGGGTGCCGCTGTTCGTCCTGCTGGGACGGCTGCTGGAGGCCCGCGCCCGGCACGGCACCGGCTCCGCGCTGCGCGCGCTGGCGGACCTGGCGGCCAAGGACGTGGTGGTGCGGGACGCGGACGGCACCGAGCGCACCGTCCCGGTGGCGCGGCTGCGGGTGGGCGACCGCTTCGTGGTGCGCCCCGGGGAGCGGGTGGCCACCGACGGGGTGGTGACCGCGGGGAGTTCGGCGCTGGACCTGTCGCTGGTCACCGGCGAGAGCGCGCCGGTGGAGGTGGGCCCGGGGTCGCCGGTGGTGGGCGGCGCCGTCAACCACGGCGGCGTGCTGGAGGTACGGGCGGAGGCGGTCGGCGCCCGTACCCAACTGGCCCGGATCACGCGGCTGGTGGAGGAGGCGCAGGCGGGCAAGGCCCGGGTGCAGCGACTGGCGGACGCGGTGGCCGGGGTGTTCGTACCCGCGGTGCTGGCGGTCGCGGTCACCGTGCTCGGGTTCTGGCTCGGGGCGGGGGCCGATCCGCAGGCGGCGGTCACCACGGCGGTGGCCGTCCTGGTGGTCGCCTGCCCGTGCGCGCTGGGGCTGGCCACGCCGACCGCGCTGCTGGCCGCCACCGGCCGCGGCGCCCAGCTCGGGATCCTGGTCCGCGGCCCGCGGGCGCTGGAGGCCCTGCGGCGGGTGGACACCGTGGTGCTGGACAAGACCGGCACGCTGACGGACGGCGCGATGGCGGTGCACGCCGTCACGGTCCGCCCCGAAGGGCTCCCCGCGGCGGAGGCGGTACGGCTGGCCGGAGCGGTGGAACAGGGGTCCGAACATCCGGTGGGCCGCGCGGTCACCGGGTACGCCCGTGCCGCCGGCGACGGGGTGCCGCTGCCGGTGGTACGGGAGTTCACCGCGACCACGGGGCTCGGGGTCCGCGGCCGGGTGGCCGGCCACCTGGTGGAACTGACCCGCCCGGACGCGGTCACCACGCCGGGCGGTCGGGGCACGGACGGGCCGGGGGCTTCCCCCTCCCCCGAGCCGGCGAGCGGCCCGGGCCCCGGGGCTCCGGCCCCGCCCGGCCGGACGGACGACCGGGGCCGGACGGACGACGGGAGCGGGCCGCACGGCGCGACCGCCCGGGAAGGCGGGGCCGGACCGGACGGTGGGAGCGGGCAGGGCGGCGGGACCGCACACCATCGCGTGAACGGGCGGAACGGCTCGTCACATCCCGTCGGCGCGGGGGCCGCCGGCCCGGACGGCCCGGACGGCACACCGCTGAGGACACCGTCCGGGGCGGCCGACGCGCCGCAGGCGGTCGCATCCGCGGCGGTCGGCACGGCATCGCCCGGCACCTCCGAGGCCGGTGACGCCCCGGGCGTGACCACCCGCACACCGGTCCCCGCCGGCGCCTCCCACGGCGTCACCGGCGGAAGCACCGGCGGGAACACCGGCACGGCCCCCGGTGGCCCGGCCGTCGCGGACACCGGCGCCGGAGCCGGAACGGCAGGAACCGCCGGTACGACAGGACCGGACGGAACGGCAGGACCGGCGGGCACGCCCGGAACCGCCGGAACCGCAGGACCGGCCGAGGCCACCGGAACGGCCCGGGCGGCCGGAACGCCCGAAGCGCCCCGGACCGGCGCCGGGCCGCTGCCTCGGCCGCTCGCCGACGCCGTACGAGCGGCCGAGGACGCCGGACGGACGGCGGTCGTGCTGCGCGTGGACGGCCGCCCCGAGGCGGTGTTCGCGCTCGGCGACACCCTGCGGGCGAGCAGCTACCGCGCGGTGGACCACCTGCGGCGGCTGGGCGTGCGTCCGGTGCTGGCCACCGGCGACAGCGCGGCGGCGGCCGACGTCGTCGCACGGCAGCTGGGCATCACCGAGGTGCACGCCCGGACCCGCCCCGAGGACAAGGCGGAGCTGGTCCGGGCCCTGCGCGCCCGCGGCCACCGGGTCGCCGTCATCGGCGACGGGGTCAACGACGCCGCCGCCCTGGCCGGCGCCGACCTGGGGATCGCCATGGGCGGTGGTACCGACGCGGCCATCGGGGCGGCCGACGTGACGCTGGTCCGGGAGGACATGGCGGCGGTGGCCGACGCGGTGCGGCTGGCCCGGCGCACCCTGGGCACGGTGCGCGCCAACCTCCTGTGGGCCTTCGGCTACAACCTCGTCACCCTGCCGCTCGCGGCGGTCGGCCGGCTCAATCCGATGGTGGCCGCGGCGGCGATGTCGGTGAGTTCGGTCGTCGTGGTGGTCAACAGCCTGCGGCTGCGTCACTGGCAGCCGTCCCCCGCGCGCCGTCCGGTGGCCGGTGGCCGCCGCACGCCGCTGCGGGCCGACTCCGTCCGGGAGCGATGATGCGTGTACCGACCGCCGCCCGTGCCGCCCTCGTCCCGGTCGCGGCGAGCGCCCTGACCCTGGCCGGGCTGAGTGCCTGGGCCGGTTCCGGAGCGGCGGGCAGCCCGTCCGAACCGGTGGTGACCCGGGCCCGGGTGCTGCTGCCCGCCAACCCGGACACCACCGCCGCCTTCTTCGACATCCGCAACCGGGGCGGCGCGGACGACGAACTGGTCGAGGTGTCCTCGCCCGCCGCCGGCCGGGCCATGCTCAGCCGGGTGGAGGTCCGCGACGGGGCGGGGACCATGCGGATGGTGCCGTCGGTACGGCTGCCGGCCGGCGGGACGCTGCGGATGTCCACGGCCGGCGTGGACGTGATGGTGGACGATCCGCCGTCGGTGCGGGTGGGCGACCGGATGCCCTTCGTCCTGCGCTTCCGGGACGCCGGCCCGGTGCGGGTGGAGGCGGTGGTGGTCCGTCCCGGCGACCTCTGACCCGGACGGTCCGTCACCGGACGGCGTCCCGCCCGGCCCGTGCCCCCGCCGGCCCCGCGCCGGGCGCGCCGGGTGCGCCCGGCACCGTCCGCGCCCCCGCGACGCGCCACCGCCCCCTGGCGGCCCCGCACCCCCGAGGCCCTCCCGCCCCTCCCCGAACCCTCCGCGGTGCGGGACTGCCACCCCCCGTCCGCCCGGACCACCGGGGGCCATCCCGCGCCGTACCGCCAGAGCCCGGACCACCCGGCGATGCACACCCCGCCACCCGCCGGGGAACGCGGCAGCGGTCTCCCCCGCACGACGGACCGCGCCCCGGGCACACCGGACGCCCGGCAGCCACCGGGCGCGGTACGGACACGGCCCCCGCCGGCTCCTCCGGGAGCCGGCGGGGGCCGCCGTTCACTCCGCCGGTCCGGCGGCACCCGCGAGCGCGGGCACCTTCCCGGCCGGCGCCTCCCCCGCGCTCCGGCGGGGGGCCGGACGCGGCGGTGCGGTACCGGCGGCCGGAGCGGCATCCGCCCCGGCCGGTGCCGGGCCCCGCGTGGCGACACCCGGCGGCTCCGACCCGGCACCCTGTGGCGGCTCCGGCCCGGCATCCGGCGCACGGCCCTCCGTACCCTCCCGGGGCGGGCCGGCCGCGTCCCGCTCCGCCGAGGCGAGTTGCTCGATCAGCGCCTCCCGGGCCCGGGCGACCCGGGACCGGACCGTGCCCACCGGGCAGCCCATGACCTCGGCGGCCTCGGCGTACGGCAGGTCCAGCAACTGGGTGAGGACGAACGCCTCACGCCGCGGGTAGGGCAGCGCGGCCAGCAGCTGGGAGAGCGCCACGCCCTCGTCGAAGCCGGGGCCGGGCAGCGCGCGGGCCTGGGTGCGCTCGGCCGCCGACTGCCAGTCGTCGGTGTCCGACAGCCGGGGCCGGGCGGCGTTGCGGCGCAGCCGGTCCACCACCACGCGGCGGGCGATGGACAGCAGCCAGGTGCGCGCCGACGACCGGGCCTCGAAGCGCGGCAATCCGCCCAGCGCGCGCAGATAGGTCTCCTGGACCAGGTCGTCGGCCGCCTGCGGGTCGGCGCTCAGCCGGGAGACGTACCGCCGCACATCGGTGCGGGTGGCCCGGATGAAGCGGTCCACCGCCTCGGCGTCACCGCGTCCCGCCGCCAGTGCCCAGGAGGTCAGCTCCTCGTCGTCGCGGTCAGGCACCGCCACCTCCGGTTGAATCCGAAACCGTTCGAGGGGCGACCATAGGGGCGTGGAATGTTCTGACTTTCGTACCGCGATCTCCGCTCGGATCGACGGCGAGGCCCTGCCGCCGGCGGTCCCGGTCGGCGTGCTCGACGCCCATCTGCGGGAGTGTGCCGACTGCCGGGCCTGGGAACAGGCGGCGCGGCGACTGCGCCGGCTCACCGGCCGGTTGCGCGAGCCGTGACGCGGGCGGCGGGGCGGACGGGGGTACGGGGGCCGGCCACCGCGGTGGCACGGCCGGAATGCGGGCAGGGGTCATCGCCTGCGGTCCTTCCTGGGGCCGGAGGCCGCGGGGCGGCACTCCGGTGACGTCATCGAAGCCGATCCGGCGGGGCGGCCGTCCTACCGGACGGCCGCCGGCCGCGGCGGGCCCCGCGTGACGATGGAGTGGACCAGCAGCAGACGGCGCATCCGCTGCCCCGCACGGTGCCGGGCGAGGCGCACCCGGTGGACCGTGGCGGTCACCGTCGGGCCGCCGAAGAGACCGGTCAGCGGGGCGAGGAGCCGGACCGCCAGGGTGCGGCCGAGCCGGTGGACGGCCTGTTCCCCGCCGGAGAGCCAGATCCCGCACAGCAGGGCGACCACGACGTGGACGGACCACATGCCCAGCCCGCCGTGGCCGTGGTGCATGCCCTCCACACCCGGCAGCCGCAGACCCGCCTCGGCCGTCATCGGCCCGGTCTCCCCACCCCCGAGGGCCCCGGCGTGGTGGTGGCCGCCCACCGGGTGCGCGCCCGGCGGCAGCGCGCCGCAGATCGTGCCGTGCCCGCCCGTGGCCGGCCGTGCGGCGGGACCGGGGGCCGGGCCGGGGGCGACGGCGCGCTGGGCCAGGGAGAAGGCGTTGTGCAGGAGGACCTGCGCGCCCACCGTGACGGCGATGACCGCCAGCGGTCCGCGCTCCCGCCCGGCCAGGGCCCAGGCGCCGCCGCCGGTCACCGCGAAGCCCGCGGCGACGGTCCACCACGGCACGGCGGAACCGGACATCACGGCATGGCCCAGGGCCGCGGGCAGCACACAGACCGCCGCGAACACCGCGGCCCGAAGAGCCCGCAGTACCACCTGTGCCGTGCGCCGTGCCTCCATGACGCCCTCATCGTTGCACCCGGGCCGCGCGGCCCGACGGCGGGGTGCGGATGACACCCCGCCGCACGCCCGACGGCCGCCGGCGCGCGCCGCACGAGTACGGTCGCCGTGCCGGTCACGGAGGTTGACGCTCCCTCAGCCGGTACGGGCCCCGGCGGCGCCCCCGTCCGCACCCGGCAGCCACGGAGCACCCGGGGCGGCCCCTGAGTCCCGCCCTCGGGCCACCCGGACCGCACCGGCACCACAGGGATCCGGCCGCCGCGGACCGCCCACCGCCTGCCCGCTCCCGGGCCACCGGACCCGCCCGACCTGCTCCCTCCGCCGCCGAGCCCGGGGCACACCGCCCGCCGGCGGAGCCGACGTTCTCCCCCGATGGCGCGCCCGGTCGTCCGCGCCCGCCGTCCCCCCGGCCGCGCGTCACCGTCGCGCGCCGCCGGCCACCACGGGCCGCCTCCGACCGCTCCGCCACCGGCGGTCCCGGCCGCCGCACGCGACACCCGGCCGCCGGCCCCGCCCCTGACCGGGCCGCCCGGCCACCGGCCCGGGCCCCACCGCCCGCCGGGTCCCGGCGCCCGCCCCGCACCGCCACCCCGGGTTTTCGCGTTCGAGTGGCTCACCCCTGTTGCGGGACACCCCCGGGGAAGGAAAATGTGGACGTCGCACCGGCCACCACCACGAGGGCGGGGCCGGAACCGGCGCCCTCGGCCGCGCCGCCGTCCGGCGCCCGTCCGGCGGCGACCCGGTCCACGCGCGGAGGGAACGGTCGGGACCATCGAGGGAACATCGGGACCACCGAAGGGAGCGTCGGGGTGGCCTGGGGTGCACGGGCACCCGTCCGGAAGGACCGGGGTGGCCAGGGTGAACGCGTACCCGACCGGGAGCGCCGCGGCGGCCACCGGAGGCTCCGGAGCCGCTCGGGCCGGTCCCGCGGGCTCGCCGGGCGTCGCCCCTCCGTCCCCCCTGTCCGTCCGACCCCCCCGCCGCCCGCGGGTCCGCGTCCGCCCCGGCCCCGGCCGGCAGTCCGTACGACGAAGACTACGAAGCGAGGCCGTGTGGTCAATCCGTGGCTGGCGATGGCACCGGGCACCGACCCGGCGGAACGCTCCCGGGCGGTGCGCCGCGCCCACGAGGCGTTCGTGGCCGACGGCTCGGTCGCGGCCACGGTACGTCCGGTGGTGGCCGAGTCCTGGCGGCGCTCCGCGCACGCCCGGGTCCCCCTGGAGTCCACCGTCCCGATCGACCTCACCGGCACCGAACTGGAGGAGTACCGCCGCGCCCACCCGCTGGCCCGCGCGATGCCGGTCGTTCGGGAACTGCTCGGCGGCATCGCCGAGGACGCCGTACACCTGTTCTCCGTCTGCGACGACCAGGGCCGGCTGCTGTGGGTGGAGGGGCACACCGGGCTGCGGCGCCGGGCCGAGCGCATGAACTTCGTGGCCGGGGCCCGCTGGGACGAACGCCACGCCGGCACCAACGCGCCCGGCACCGCCCTCACGGTCGGGCACGCGGTGCAGATCTTCGCCACCGAGCACTACAACCGCCGGGTACAGCCGTGGAGCTGCGCCGCCGCGCCGGTGCGCGATCCGCACACCGGCCGGGTCCTGGGCGCGGTGGACCTCACCGGCGGTGACCACCTCGCGGCCCCGCACAGCCTCGCCCTGGTGCGGGCGACGGCACGCGCCGCCGAGGCCGAGCTGTCGGCGGCCCGCCCGTACGGGGCGGTGCCGCGGGTCGCGCTGACCGCCCTGGGCCAGGACCAGGCGCTGCTGGTGGTGGACGGCCGCCGGACGCGCCTGGGACCGCGGCACAGCGAGATCATGGTCCTGCTCGCCGCGCACCCGGAGGGGTTGACCGGTGAGCGCCTGGCGGTGGAGCTGTACGGGGAGCGCGCCGACCTGCGGTCCCCGGTCACCCTGCGCGCCGAGCTCTCCCGGCTGCGGCGGCTGGTGGGACCGCTGCTGGTGTCCCGTCCGTACCGGCTGTGCGGCCCGGTGCTGACCGATGTCCGGGCGGTGGCCGACCAGCTCGCCGCCGGGGATGTGCACGCGGCGGTACGTACCTACCGCGGGCCGCTGCTGCCGCTGTCCGAGGCCCCCGGGGTGCGGCGTATCGGGCGCACGCTGGAGGACGCGCTGCGACGGGCGGTGCTGGACTGCCGGGACGGCGGGCTGCTGCGGCGGTGGGCGGACACGCCCTGGGGCGAGCACGACCTGGAGGTGTACGAGACGCTGCTCGCCGTGCTGTCCCGCGACGCGCCCGGCAGACAGGCCGTGCTGCGGCGCACCGAACGGCTGCGGGCCGCCTACGGACTCGGCGCCTCCCCGCCCCGGCCGCCCGCCCGCTGCCCGTCACGGCCCCCGGCCCCGCCCACGCGCCCGTGCCCGGCACCGGCACCGCCGGCCCTGGTCCCCCACCGCGAGGGCCGCCGCCCCCTCCCGGCCCCGGGCACCCGGGCCTGAGCCCCGGCCGGGCCGCCGCCGGGGGCGCCCGGTACCCGCACACCCTCGCCCCCGACCCGGCCCCGCCCGGGCGCCGGGGCCGCACCGGCGCGGGTGCCGGACGCGCCGGTGCGCCGGCTCCGGCACACCCGTGCGAACCGCGCAACGTCCACGCAACGTCCCCGTGGCTAACCTCGCCCCGCCGCAAGCCCGCACCGCCGACGGCGGGCGCGGCAGGTACGCGCATCGACGGACGAGGGAGGCCGTATGACCCGCTACGCGGAGCCCGGCAGCGAAGGTTCGGTCATCAGCTACCGGTCACGCTATGACCACTGGATCGGCGGCAGCTACGTCCCGCCCGTACGGGGCGGTTACTTCGAGAACCCCACCCCGGTCACCGGGCGCCCGTTCACCGAGGTGGCCCGGGGCACCGCGGAGGACGTCGAGCGGGCCCTGGACGCCGCTCACGCCGCCGCCCCGGCCTGGGGCCGCACCGCGCCCGCCGAGCGGGCGAACGTCCTCAACCGGATCGCCGACCGGATGGAGGCCAACCTCGAAGCGCTCGCGGTGGCCGAGTCCTGGGAGAACGGCAAGCCGGTACGGGAGACCCTGGCGGCCGACATCCCGCTCGCCATCGACCACTTCCGCTACTTCGCGGGCGCACTGCGCGCCCAGGAGGGCAGCCTCTCCGAACTGGACGAGGACACGGTCGCGTACCACTTCCACGAGCCGCTGGGCGTGGTGGCGCAGATCATCCCGTGGAACTTCCCCATCCTGATGGCCACCTGGAAGCTGGCACCGGCGCTGGCGGCCGGCAACGCGGTGGTGCTCAAGCCCGCCGAGCAGACCCCGGCCTCGATCCACGTCTGGCTGGAGATCGTCGCCGACCTGCTGCCGCCGGGCGTGGTCAACGTGGTCAACGGCTTCGGCGTCGAGGCCGGCAAGCCTCTGGCCTCCAGCCCCCGGGTGGCGAAGATCGCGTTCACCGGCGAGACCACCACCGGGCGCCTGATCATGCAGTACGCCAGCGAGAACCTGAAGCCGGTGACCCTGGAGCTGGGCGGGAAGAGCCCGAACATCTTCTTCGACGACGTCTCGTCCGCCGACGACGACTTCCTCGACAAGGCGCTGGAGGGCTTCACCATGTTCGCCCTCAACCAGGGCGAGGTGTGCACCTGTCCGTCCCGCGCGCTGGTCCAGGGCGGCCACTACCGGGACTTCATGGACGCGGCGGTGGCCCGTACCGAGAAGATCGTCCAGGGGCACCCGCTGGACCTGTCCACCATGGTCGGGGCCCAGGCGTCCAACGACCAGCTGGAGAAGATCCTGTCCTACCTGGACATCGGCCGGAAGGAGGGCGCCCAGGTCCTCACCGGCGGCGCCCGCGCCGAACTCGACGGCGACCTGGCGGGCGGCTACTACGTCCAGCCGACCATCCTGGAGGGCGAGAACCGGATGCGGGTCTTCCAGGAGGAGATCTTCGGTCCGGTGGTCGCGGTCACCCCCTTCGAGGACTTCGACGACGCCATCGCCATCGCCAACGACACCCTCTACGGTCTGGGCGCCGGGGTGTGGACCCGCAACGGCACCACCGCCTACCGCGCCGGCCGCGCCATCCAGGCCGGCCGCGTCTGGACCAACTGCTACCACGCCTACCCCGCGCACGCGGCCTTCGGCGGCTACAAGCAGTCCGGCATCGGCCGGGAGAACCACCGGATGATGCTGGACCACTACCAGCAGACCAAGAACCTCCTCGTCTCCTACTCCCCCAAGAAGCTCGGCCTCTTCTGACGGCCCGAAAAAGGGCGCCTGATCCGGGATTTCACCCGCCAGGCGCCCTTACCGCCGTGCCGCTGCACCGTGAGTCGATATTCGCCTGCACTCCCGATTCCTCCCACCCGTATCCCACCTCTGACCAGCTGTTCCGGGGCATTTCCGGGCCAGATCCGGCCCAAGGCGCCGGCCGGCGCGTCCTCATGCTCGTCCCATCGCCGCATGGAGTCCTCGATCAGACGGTTCGCGTGATGACGCGCATCGGCGAGGAACGTGGCGTAGAAGCGGAAGAGGACCTGGATGCTCTGGCCGGCCCGGCGCGCACACTCGGCCGGGTCAACACCGGAGGCCAGCCAGAAGGAGATGCCCGCGTGACGCAGGTCGTAAGGCCGCCGCGCGAGTTCAAGGGCCAGCTCGTCGAGAGTGAGCGCTGCCTCACGTGCTCGGCGCCAGGTGATGCCGTAGGCCGCAGCGTCGATGTAGTTCCCAGCCGCGTTCCGGAATACACGCCCGTCCGGTGCCACACCGAAACGTTCTATGTGTTCGCGGAGCATGCGGACGAGGACCGGCGGAATCGGAACCGGTCGTGTCGCCTTGGCCGCACGCCGTTTCAAGGAGTGGATCTCGTGGACGGCGCCGTCGTCGGTCCACTCCTTGCCCGCGGTCACGACACCGCCCTTGAGGTTCAGCAACCCCCAACCGGTAGGGGGAAGGTGGCACTGGGACTTCTGCAGGCGAATGACCTCGGCAGGCCGCATCGCCGCGTAGTACATGCAGCCGAAGAAGGTGTACAGATGCGGGCCCCGGCCGGGGAGCGCCTTGACCGCCGCGAGCAGCCGGGCGACCTGGGCCGGATTCGGTACGCACTCCGGGTCCACTTCGTCGGCGACCTCAGGCGCGGTCCAGCGCAGCCCTGCCAGCGGGTTCTGCCCGAAGTACCCTCGCTCGACGGCGACACCGAACACGTCATTGACGGCCGCCTTCTTTCGTTTCACGGTCTTCGCGGCTGCGGGGCTGCCGTCTACCTTGCGACACAAGGCGTCAAGCCCTCGGCGTAGTACGTCAGGCTCCTCCATTCGCTGACCGGAAGAGAGTGCCGTTCCACCCACTCCAGTTCCTCCTGCCACTCTTCCTGCGGGGCAGAGTCCCACGCCTTCTTGTTGCATGCCCATGAATAGAGGGCGCGGCGCAGGACCTGCGGCGATCGATAGACGGCCCCCGGCTGAACGAAAGCCGGGGTTATGGTGGCCAGAGCATCGGCAAGCGTACGGCGAGTATTTCCTGGGGTACGGTCCCAACGCTGCTCGATGTACTGTCGCGCCAGCTCGAACCATGTGGTCCGCTGCTTCAGGGCACGCAGTTCGGAAGCTGGCAGGCCGGACCCGGTGTCAAACGGCTCGCCGTCGCGAGCCGCGGTTATCAACTTGGCGCGTCGGCTCTCTGCCAGTCCCTTGGTGAGGAAGGACTCGGATTTTTCTCTGCCGCTGACCGTCCAACGGACTTCGAATCCCTTGCGTCGATCGGGTCGCTCCCGTATTTCCCAGAAGCGAACCTTGTAGCTCATCGCCATTCAGGCGTTTCCCTTTCACATGCTTCCCACCAAGCGTCCAGGTCAGCGCGGCGACAGCGCAGTTCTCCATTTGGAAGCTTGATCATCCGAGGCGCCAAACCTCGGGCCCGAAGACGGTAAAACGCGGACGGGCTCATGCGAATCTCTGCAAGGACCTCAGCGAGTTTGAGCACAGGTGGACGTGGCATCGAAGTCTTTCTCAAGCGATCCGGCAAGGAGCATCAAGCGCAACGGTCGGCGGAGTCCACTCGCGCCCTGCCCTGCAAGTGGGCTCCTGCCCTTGACCGGCGCGACACCGCTCATTGCGTCCGCGAGCGCTCCACCGCCAAGTACAGCTGCTGTGCAAACGGCCTCAATGGTCCTCACGATCACCGGTTTGGCTAACGGGCGATCCGGGTCTATGTTGCGCTCGGGCCCCACCATGAACCCAACAACAGTTACTGTTCGCGGTCCTAGCGTTGAGTGCATCTGCGAGGAGGGAACGATAGAGGTCAGCAGAGTGGAGTGAGCGGGTCGATAGAAAGTAGCCCCTCATCAGACAACCGATTGCCCATCAGTCGCGTTGGCTCGGCGGCTGTTGTACTTTGACATACCTTGCAGAAGGGTTCCACTCCTGAATCCTTGTTTCTTGTCTGCCGTAGGAGAACGACCCGAGACTTCACCTCACGCGGCGACAGCTCTGCCTAAAGAGGGTGCTACAGAGGGCCATGGTCAGGACATCTCCGTTGTGTAGAAGGTTCCAGTAGCTGTTGAAAGCAGTCCCGGAACTCGATGGCGAAGGCTGCAGGTGAGCTGTCCGAGGGGACTGCCGCCGGTCAACCAGGTGCTGATGGCGGTGTATTACTGCGAACACTCCCCTGGTCAACGGAAGCCGGCGCCCGGCTGGGAGGCCCCCCACACCTGGCATTCGGCACGCGTGCACGGCGCATGCCGTGCACGCGTGCCGCGGTCGGTGCCGGATGGCGGGCATGGCGGAATCCGCCGTTGCCCCCCGGCGGCGGGGCCCCAGCAAGATGCGCTCATGGGGGAGCTGCCACCGCACGAGGACGTGTCACCGTCCGACACCCGGGACGCCGCCGACTTCAGGGTCAGGCAGCGGCCGGCCGGGACCGAGAGGGCGACGGGTGCTCATGACGGCAGGCTGCCGCGCACCCGCCCACCTCGGGGAGCCCGGCCAGGTACTGGGTGATCTGGCCGTTCTGGGCGTGGTCGGTGGCCTTGGCGAGGCGGGGATCGGTGCCGCGGGTGCCGGCGAGTGCGGCCAGGGGGTGAACGCGTCCGACACGTCGATCTTGTTCCCGTCTAGCAGTTCACGGGCGTGGGCGTGCTCTGTGCGGGTGGTCAGCCGGTCCCAGTGCTCCGGCCACAAGGTGGCCAGCACCAGCGCCGGGCCCCCGGGTCGTGTCGTGCAACAGGTCCCGCAGACCCGCGGATGCGTGTTCGCCCACCGGGCCCGCTTCCAGGTAGATACTGGGCCTCGTTCAGCCACACCACGGTCCCGGGGGCGACGTCGGACAGCCCGGACAGCGCCGCCTCCAGCGGGTGGGGCGGCTGGGGTGCCACAGCCGCCACCCGGCGGGCAACAGCCGGACCGCTGAGCCGCCGACCAGGACCGCAATGCCGCTGCGCCCGGCCGCCGCAGCGGCGACCACCTCCCGCAGCCGTCTGTCTTGTTCGCGGGAGATGTAGGCGGGCAGGGCGCCGAGCCGGCCGCCTCCGGTACCGGCGTCCAGAGCTGGGTGCATCTCCAGAGCGTCAAGGGCGTGCCGGTCGTCGAACTCAGCACGACTTTAAGCCATTCTACGTGAAGATCAATCCGTAGGACCTTTCACTCCGAGGAATAATGACCCTTATCTCTGAGTATCGGACACGTGCAACGCCCGCCTATGGCACGGTAGAAATCGCGGACGCTGATGCTGACGTCACGGATACTGAGGCGTTGGAGGCAGCCCGTGCCCAGGTTGTTGCCGGCAACGGATACCAACTGTATCTGCACAGCCTCCAGCATGACATCGACGTCGAGATCGTCATCCGCGTCTGGGAATCCCCGTTTCCTCAGCCCGCAGAGGCAGAGGGCGCTGCACTAATTACCTTGGAATCCAAGGTCGGCGTCCTTCTCGTCAAGCAATTCACTTATGGCCTCGCTGGACAGTTGAACCTCCCACAGCCGGGAGTCTACGAAGGTCATGTCACATGGAGCGAGCGGCAAGAAACGGCCGCCTACTACAACACATGTCTTCGTCGTAGTGTGGAAGAGAATTGGGATGCGGATCAAATCGGTGAGGCATGGAAGAACAGCCCCGTACGGGACAAGTATGAAATCAACCTGTGGCACGTCCGCGAATCTGACGTCGATGACTACGACTGAAGCGCGCTGACGTTTCCCGGTCGTGAGGACAGCGGGGTGGAAGTGGCGGAGCAACAGGTGAGAGGTGGCGGCCTGACAGGGGAGCCAGGGCGGAGTCGGGACCGGCACGGCCTGCAGGCTGACCTCTTCCTGGGTGTCTGGCAGGCCTGGCCGAAGGCGCTGCCGTCGGCGAACTGACGCCGCGGGTCGGCCGGGCCGCCGGGCAAGGCGCGGCGGCGAGGACGGGTCTGCGCGAGCACGCTCTCACCCTGGTCGAGACCGTCATCGCCTCCCGCCACGCCGGGGCGCCCGACTACACCGACTGGCAGGTGGAAGTGGCCCACCCCCGGCCTGCTCCCTGGTCCCCGACGGCGTGGTGCTTCTGGCCGACGGCTCCCACGCGTTCGTGGAGATCGACCGCATCAGGTCCCTACGCCCTCCTGGTCGCCAAGCTGGAGCGCTACGACTCCTACCGCAACGCCCCGGCGTCCGGCCGCGGCAACGCCGCCCGTCCCCCGCGTTCCCACTGGCGGGAGACTTACCGCCAGGCCGTGAGGGGCGCAGGGCGGCACACGGTCGTGCTGGAGACAGGAGAGGTCACAACCGATGCAGTCGGCAGCGGAAAGGCTCGGGTGGGCGCGGCGGCTGAAGCGGCAGTCGAGGTAGCTCTCGCTGCCGCAGGCTGCCCTTGCCCTTGGGCAGGGGGTTCTGCCGCAGGATTCCGTGGCGGACCGCGTAGTCCATCGCCAGGTTCATGATCCGGCGGTTGCGGGACACGGAGCTGGCCGCTGCCGCGGTTCCGTCCAAGAGGGTCCCGAGAGCTTTCTGTGAGCCGCTTCGGGAGGACTCGCTGTGGTCGGCTGGGTGGTGCGGCGAGTTGGGTGGGCGACTGCTACAGGGGCGCCTGCTGTCAGCCGTGTTTCGGTCAGTTCCGCATCCCGGCCCCCGCAGTGGTAGCGGTTGGCCACCATGGGGGCACGGTCGGTAGCGAGGAGGCGTGCATGCAGGGATCTGTTGAGCGGACGGTGCCCGAGCTCAAGCACCGGTCTCCGATCGGAGACGATGGGCACCAGCCGGGCCGCCCGGTCCCGCCGGCGCCTCCCTCGCCGCCGCCCGCCCCCTCGCCCCGCCGCGACCGCCTTGCCATCCGCGTGTTCGGCGGCGCCCAGCCACGCATCGGTGGCGGCCCACGTACCGGCCAGGGTGATCAGCGCCGTGCCCGAGATCGCGGACAGGACGGTGCGGCGGGATCGGTCCATCGATGCTCTCAATGCTTCTCTCAGGGCCGGCACGGTGCTGGCGGGGCCGAGGGGGAGGACGCCGACGTCGGGAAGCCAGTTCGGCCACGCCTCCGCGTCAACCGTCTCGACGGGAACGCCGAGCGCCTCGGCGATGTACTCCTGGTTCTCCTGGTCGGGCGTGACACCGGCTTCCCACTTTCGGACGCGCTGTTTGTCAACGCCGGACCGATATCCCCGGCGTTCAGCCGCGGCGCGAACCGCGCGGGCGAGGTCGACACCGGTCATCGCCCGCGCGGCCCGTGCCAGCGCCAGCGGATGGGAGTTGTCAGACACAGCACCATCCAATCAGCAGTGCTTGAGCGAAGCGTAGCGACGGCGAGGAGTTGTTCGAGGCGGGGTGCAGGCGGTCCGCTGCTGAGAAAACGGCACATGGAAAGGAAGGAGGGCATGCCCTGGTCTCCGGTCCCGGGGCAGAACCGGCCCTTGCGCACCACTTCCCAGAGGGTGTTCAGCACGGAGAACAGGGCATGGTGGACAGCGTGGCGTCAGCAGTAGAGGAAACCCGAGAGGAGCGGCAGCCCGCCGAAGGGGTCGATGCCCGCCAGGCAGAGGTCCTTGCGTACGAACTTCCGTACGTAGGCGGCGCCCTCGGTGTCGCCGGAGCCCTTCGTACCGCTGGGCAGGTAGGTGCGGGCGAACCGGTAGTGGCCGCCACGCCACCTGGACAGGGTGCGGTCCAGCCGGTGCCAGCCCGCCGCCAGTGCCGCGTCCGCTGTCCCGGCCGTCGCGGTGGACAGTGAGCGGTGCTCGCGGACACCCGCGTCGTTGAAGGCGGTGAGGTGTTCCACGGAGGCGAAGACCGGGGCTTTGCGCGGGTCGTAGCCGTACACCGCGATCTCCATCGCGTGGTAGTTCAGCGACTGCACCGCGCTGGCCGCTCCGGTCTCGTCCCGGAAGGTCATGAACCCTTCGGGCGAGAGGGTGAGCAGGACCTGGAAGACCTCGTTGAGCAGTTGCGCGCAGTCCCCGGCCAGGTCCAGCAGTCCGGCGCAACGAGCGGGGAACTCGCCGTGCGACACGGTGACCTCGACGGCCAGCCGTCTGATGAGGAAGAACAGCATCTCGCACACCTGGACGGAGCGCAGGAACACATGCTCCTCGTGCTTGGCCGACCGGGGGAAGCGGGTGCACTCGGCGAGGACCTCCAGGCGCCGGGAGAGCACCGGATCGGCTGCCGCGCGGTCCAGCACGTCACGGACGCGGAGGCCGGTGGCGTGGTCGATTCGGACATCGCCCAGTGCGGCCAGCAGGCCGTCGAGTCCCTCGATCCGCTCGGCGATGTGGTCCGGCCGGTCCGTCGTCGGCCAGCCGGCCCGCTCCATCCCGGCCAGGTCGGCCACGGTGGCGTGAGCGGCGAGCAGTACGCCGTGCACGGGGTCGCCCGGATACCGGTCCAGGAACCAGCCGTACACATGCATGCAGGTGTACTGGTAGTACTCCGGTACGGCGAGGGTGCGGCTGAACGGCCGGGTCAACAGGCAGGTTATCTGCCCCTCTTCGCCGAGATGCGGCTCGTCGAGGCAGGTGTCGTGGAGTCTGCCCAGCCGGTCCCGCTCAGAGTCGTCGAGTCCCGAGCGCCCGCGTCGGCGCTGGAGCAGGGCGAGTTCCCGGTGCCACGCCGTCAGCGGGGGGCGCGTCGTCTCGTGACCGGAGGTGTCCGTCGGGGCGGTCACTCCGCCCAGCCCATCACGAGATGCTTGTCCCACGACGACCGGTGGGTCGAGCAGTTGGTGAATCCGGCCTTCTCCAGCAGCTCCGTGTACGTGGTGGCGGAACGGTGCCGGCCGCGCGTCTCCACGTGCATGGACAGGTTCATCACTGCGGTCGACAGTGGTCCGCCGGACTCGTCGAAGAGGCGCTCCATCACCAGGACGCGGCCGCCGGGTTCACACGCCGCCCGGGCCTTGCGCAGCAGGTCCACGCAGACCTCGTCCTCCCAGTCGGAGAGGATGTAGCCGAAGGACAGACAGTCGGCCGCGGGCAGCGGGTCCTTGAAGAAGTCACCCGCGGCGAAGTGCAGCCGTCCGCCCAGCCCGTGTGCCTCACGCGTCCGGGCCAGGTGCGGCTCCACCTCGGGGAGGTCGAAGACGGTGACGGCGAGGTCGTCGTACTGCTGGAGCGCGGCCACCGCGAAGGGGCCGCCGGCGCCGCCGACGTCGATCAGGTGCCTGACCGGTCCGAGGCCGGCGAGGGCGGCGAGCTCCTTCGACGGCTCGAAGCTGATCTGCCACATCGCCGCCAGGAAGTCAGCGGTGGACTGTTCGTCGCGGTAGATGACCTCGAACGGCGAAGGCAGTTCCGCGTCAACCGCCTCCTTGCCATGGATCAGATAAGCGTCCAGCTTCGAAATCTGCTCGATGGTACTCGTCGCGAGATGGTGCACGAATGCGCCGATGTAACGCGGGTTCGCGGAGTCGAGCCGGGGCGTCAGTTCCGGCGGGATCCGGTAATTTCCGTCGCTGTCGCGCTCGACGACGGACAGGGCCGCCAGCAATATCAGAAGACGCTCGGTGGTCTCCGGGTCGATTCCCCGGGATTCCGCGATCTGGAGCGGAGTGGATGGCCCGGACGTAACAAGATGCGCGAATATCCCGTGCTTGTCGGCCAGGTGCAGCGCATGGGTCGAGAACAATCCGAACATGGCGATGTCAAGAGTGCTGGAACTCATCACTTCCTCGGTTTCTGACGAGTGGAACCACGAACAGCGGGAATGTTTCCTATCCCTTTTGAATGCCATGCAAGACGCATCGGCCGCGGCGGCCGGTACACGTCTGCACAACTTCCCATCAGCGCCTGAACTGCGCCTCCAAGCAATCCGTCAGCAACGTGCCAAAGGCATATGGCCTTCTTTCGGTGCGCGATATTCCGTTTCGTGTGGCGTCGGGAGAGCGAAAGGCTGTCGTCCGCTCCTGCGAGGTCGTCGGACACCTGCCCGGCCGCCGCACCGGGCCGCGATCTCACGTGACCCGGTGCGAGGCCCTGCCGGAACGCTTCCGGAGCGGGCCCGGGCACCGCGGCGCTCGTCCCACCCGCCCTGCCCGTGGAGCGGGTTCAGGCATCACCCGCCGGGGGCGGCGCCGTCGGCACTACCGGGTTCCCCCGTCACCGCGTCCGCCCTGGCCGCCTTCGGCCCCGGACCGGCCGGCGTCCAGGCCGGCCTGCGCGGGAAAGAGTGCCCTGCCGACCGTCTCCAGCGCCTGCGGGCGGGTCATCCCCGCGTGGTTCGCGGCCACCGGGTGCACGACGATCTCGCCGGTCACGAACGACCGCCACCCGGCCGGGTCAACGCACTGTTCGCTCTCGGTGCCGACGAACAGATGCAGGTCCCCGTGGAAGCCGCGCGGGGTGTGCGTCGCCGCCAGGCGGCTGTTGTTGGTCATGACCGAACTCAGCCGGAGGAGCTGCTCGGCGCCCAGGTCACCGAACATGCCGCCGCGTTCGGCGAGCAGAGCGGCGACCTGGTCGGGGTCGAGCTGCCGGTCGGCGAAGTCGCTCAGGTCGTAGCCGCCGAGTTCGAGCATGGCGCGGAACAGTCCGTCACGCATGTCCTCCTCGGCGAAGGACGGCTCCGCACCCGTGCGCGGCACCGTGTCCAGAACGGCGAGCAACTCGACGGTATCCCCCGCCTCCTGCAGCCTGGCGGCCATCTCGTGCACGACGATCCCGCCGAAGGAGTAGCCGATCAGGCGGTAGGGCCCGCTCGGCCGGACCTTGCGGAGCTGCTCCACGTAGTCCGCGGCGATCTCGGCCGTCGAGGCGGGCAGCGCACCGCCGTCCATGCCCCGCGGCTGCAGCCCGTACACCGGGACATCGGCGTCGAGGTGGCGCAACAGCCCGGTGAAGGACCAGGCGAAGCCGCTCGCCGGGTGGACGCAGAACACGGGTGTGCCGCTGCCGTGCTCCCGCAGGGGTACGAGTACGTCGAAGCTGTTGCCGCCGCCCTGGCCGCGGACCCTTCTGGCCAGTTCGGCCACGGTCGGCGCCTCGAACAGGGTGCGGATGCCCAGCCTCACGCCCAGCACCTCGTGCATCCGGCCGAGGAGCCGGGTGGCCAGCAGCGAGTGGCCGCCCAGGTCGAAGAAGCCGTCCTCCACACCCACTTCCGACCTGCCCAGCACCTCGCCGAACAGCTCGCACAGGACCCGCTCGGTGTCGTCACGGGGCGCGATGCCCTGCTTCTCCGGCTCCGCGGGAACGGGCAGCGCGGCCCGGTCCACCTTGCGGTTCGGGGTCAACGGCAACTCGTCCAGGGTGACGAACGCCGACGGCACCTGGTAGTGGGGCAGCACCGCGGCCACCGCCGCGCGCAGCGTGGCCGTATCCAGGGCCGCACCGCGGTCGGGCACCACGTACGCCACCAGCCGCTGGTCTCCGTGCCGGTCGGTACGCACCACGGTCACCGCCTGACGTACCCCGGCCAGCCCGGTCAGCACCGTCTCGATCTCGCCGAGTTCGATGCGGAAGCCGCGGACCTTGACCTGTTCATCGACCCGGCCGGCGAACACCAGCTGCCCCTCGGCGTTCCAGCGCACCACATCACCGGTGCGGTACATCCGCGCCCCGGGGGGCCCGAAAGGATCAGCCGTGAACCGGGAGGCGGTCAGCCCCGCCTGGCCCAGGTAGCCGCGGGCCAGGCCGGCGCCGGAGACGTACAGCTCGCCCGCGATGCCCACGTCCACGGGCTGCAGACGCCGGTCCAGGACGTAGACCGAGGTGTTGGCCATCGGCCGTCCGATCGGCACCGGCCCGGCGGGCAGCGGGGCCCCGGGCTCGATCCGGTGATCGGCGCAGTTGACGGTCAGTTCGGTCGGCCCGTAGCAGTTGACCACGGTCACGCCGGGATGGGCGGCTCGCCATTCGCGCAGCATCTCACCGGTCAACGCCTCACCACCGAGGAGCAGTTCGGTCCGCGGACTGAATCCGTCGGACAGCTCGGCGAGCAGCGGAAGATGGCTCGGGGTGACCTTGGTCAGCGCGCACGGGTCCTCCCGCATCGCCGCGCCGGTGGCCGGGTCGTCGTCGAGAGCGGCCAGATGCACGGTGCCGCCCACGGTGAGCGGGACGAACATGCCTGTGAGGGTCAGGTCGAAGGCGGCCGTGGTGGTGACGAGCACGGTGTCGCGCATCCCCGCGTAGCGCGCTCCGGCGCAGGCGAGGTAGTCGGAGAGGGAGCGGTGCTCGACGACGACGCCCTTGGGGCGGCCCGTGGAGCCGGAGGTGTAGATGACGTACGCCGCGTCGTGCGGAACCGGCGCGGGCAGTTCGACGCCGTCCGCCGCCGTGCCCTCGGCCGCGCCGGTCCCCGGGTCCACCAGGAGGACCGGCAGGTCCTCACCCGCCAGGTCGAGGCCCGTCTCCGGGGTGGTCAGGAGCAGCGCCACGCCGGCGTCGTCCATGACGTAACGGATCCGCTCGTGCGGATGATCGAGATCGAGCGGCACGTAGGCACCGCGGGCCTTGAGCACCGCGAGCAGCGCGACGAACTGCCCGAGCGACCGCGGCAACGCCACCGCCACCACGCGGTCGGGGCCGATGCCCCGCTGCACGAGGACACGCGCCAGCCGGTCGGTCGCGAGTTCCAGCTCGGCGTACGTCAGGGACGTGTGCCCGTGCCGGACCGCGACCCCTTCCGGGGTGAGGTGTGCCTGCGAGGTGAGCATCTCCGGCAGCGTGGCGCGAGCCGCGGGGGCCGTGGTGGCGTTCCAGTCCACGAGCAGACGCCGCCTGGTGGCCGCGTCGATCGACTGGGCCGCGCCGATGGGCTGGTGGGGTGCCTCGGCGTACCGGGCGAGCAGCCGTCCAAAGATGCCGGTGAGCCTGTGCACGGTGTCCCGGTCGAACAGGGCGGTGCGGTAGCGGACGGCCCCGGTGAGACCGGCGTGTTCACCGTCCGGGCCGAACCGCTCGGCCAGCGAAACGGCCAGGTCGAACTTGGCGCCGCCGCCGTCGGCCACCGGCACCTGCGTCACGTCCAGTCCAGTCACGCCGAACTCCGGGGAGGACGCGTCGTTCTGGAGGGTGAGCATGATTTGGAAGAGGGGGTGGCGGGTGAGGGTTCGGGTGGGGTTGAGGACTTCGACGAGTCGTTCGAAGGGGATGTCCTGGTGGGCGTAGGCGTCGAGGTCGGTTCGGCGGGTGCGGTCGAGGAGTTGGGTGAAGGTGGGGTCGCCGGAGGTGTCGGTGCGCAGGACGAGGGTGTTGACGAAGAAGCCGATGAGGTTGTTGAGGGCTTCGTCGGTGCGTCCGGCGATGGGGGTGCCGATGGGGATGTCGTTGCCCGCGCCGATGCGGCTGAGGAACGCGGCGAGCGCGGCATGGATGACCATGAACATGCTGACGCGTTGCCGGGACGCGAGGTGGGCGAGTTGCCGGTGGACGGTGGCGGGGATGTCGAGTGTGACCCAGTCGCCTTGGTGGTCGGCGTGGGCCGGTCGGGGGGCGGTCGGTGGGGAGCTGGAGTTCTTCGGGCAGTCCGGAGAGCGTCTTTTGCCAGTGGTCGAGCTGGGCGGAGATGACGGAGCCGGGGTCTTCCTCCTCGCCGAGCCATTGGCGTTGCCACTGTGCGAAGTCGGCGTACTGGACGGGCAGCGGTTCCCAGTGGGGTGCGGTGCCGGCGCGTCGGGCGGTGTAGGCGTGGGAGAGGTCGTGGGTCAGGGGCGCGATCGAGGAGCCGTCGCAGGCGATGTGGTGCAGCACCACCATCAGCACATGCTCCTCGTCACCCTCGCCGTCGTTGTCGATCCGCAGCAGGTGTGCGCGGAGCGGAGCGTCGGTCTCCAGGTGGAACGGCTGATCGAACGCGGCGGCGAGCCGGGCCGGCAGTCCGTCCTCGGTGGTCGCGATCGGTTCGCGCCAGAGTTCCACCGCGTCGGCGGGCAGCACCAACTGGTGCGGTTCGCCTTCGACCGCGGGATAGACGGTCCGCAGGACCTCGTGGCGTTCGATCACGTCGGCGAGCGCCGCACGCAGTGCCGCCGTGTCCAGTTCCCCGCTCAGCCGCAGCGCGACGGGAATCCGGTACGGGGAGGTGTCCGGGTCCATCGCGTTGAGAAACCACAGCCGCCGCTGGCCGAACGACGCCGGAACCATCCCGCCGCGCGGCACGGAACACAGCGCGGGTATCGCGGAAAAGCCTTGTGCCTGCGTAAGTTCGGCGTCGTCGAGGGCGACGGCCAGCTCTGCCACGGTCGGCGCTTCGAACACGGTGCGGACGGAGACGTCCACGCCGATTACGGTGCGGATGCGGCTGACGAGCCGGGTGGCGAGCAGGGAGTGGCCGCCCAGGTCGAAGAACCCGTCGTCGATGCTCACCTGCTCCAAGGTGAGGCCGAGGATGTCGGCGAACACCTGGCAGAGCGTCGCCTCCCGCTCGTTGCGCGCGGCACGCCCGCGGGCCGGGCCACGGACAGGGGCGGGCAGCGCCGCCTTGTCCACCTTCCCGTTGAGGGTGAGCGGCAGGGCGTCGAGGCGGACGAACGCGCTGGGCACCATGTAGTCCGGCAGTGCGGCCGCCACCGAGGCACGCACCTCGGAATCCTCCGGCTCCGCATCCGCGGCCGGCACGTAGTAGGCGACGATGCGCTTGTCACCGGGCGGGTCGGTACGCACCACTGCCACCGCCTCCCGTACCCCCGCGAGACCCGCCAGTGCCGTTTCGATCTCACCGAGTTCGATACGGAAGCCGCGCACCTTGACCTGCTCGTCCGCGCGCCCCTCGAACTCCAGGGCGCCGTCGGTGTTCCAGCGGACCAGGTCGCCCGTCCGGTACATCCGCGCACCGGGTTCCCCGAACGGGTCGGCCACGAAGCGGTCGGCGGTCAGATCCGGCCTGCCCAGGTAACCCCGCGCCAGCCCGGCACCCGAGACATACAGCTCACCCGTCACCCCGCGCGGCACCAGCCGCAGATGCCGGTCCAGCACGTAGACGCGCCGGTTGTCGAGCGGCCGGCCGATCGGCACCGCGTCGGGCACCCCGGCGGTGGACCGCAGGGTGTGCGCGAGGGGCATGACGGTCGTCTCGGTGGGGCCGTACCCGTTGTGCAGGAGCAGTGACGGATTGGCCAACAGGACGCGCCGGGCCGCGGCGGCCGGCAGCGCCTCGCCGCCGACCATCAGCTCGTGCACGCCTGCGAGACATTCGGGCCGGTCCTCGGCGACGAGCCGGAAGACCGCCGTGGGCATGGCGAGGGCCCGGACCGCGTTCTCCTCGATGGTGCGGGCGAGTTCGGCGACGTCCAGCTCGCCGGGCGGCGAGACCACCAGCTGACGCCCCGACAGCAGCGGGACCCACAGCTCGTACACCGAGGGGTCGAACGAGTGGGCCAGGTGCTGGAGAACCCGCTGCTGACCCGGCCCGGACCAGAGCGTGTCGAGGGCGAAGCCGACCACGTTCCGGTGCGGCACTCCGACGCCCTTGGGCTTGCCGGTGGACCCGGACGTGAACATCACATACGCCAGCTGGTCCGGGCGGACGTGCACGCCCGGGTCCGTGTCCTCCTCCGGCAACGCGTCCACGCCGACCACCACGGTCGCCGCCCGCGCGGCCTCGTACCCCTCGGCATCGGTCACCAGGACGACGACCCCGTTGTCGGCCATCATCTCCGCCTGCCGCTCCAGCGGGCTGCGCGGATCGATCGGCACATAGGCGCCGCCCGCCTTGAGTACCGCGAGAACGGACACCACCAGCTCCACCGAGCGGCGCTGCAGGACCGCCACCCGGTCCTCGGCGCGCACACCGAGGGCCAGCAGCCGGCGGGCGAGCCGGTTCGCACGCCGGTCCAGCTCGGCATACGTCACCTCGCAGCCCTCGAAGACCAGGGCCACCGCGTCCGGAGCCGCGGCCACCTGCTCCGCGAACCGTGCGGTAACCGACGTCTCCGGAAGCGGCCGCTCCGGTCCCCGGCCGTCCGCGAGCAGCGCCGCGTGCTCCGTGCTGTCGAGCAACTCCGCCGCGCCGATGGGCTGGTGGGGTGCCTCGGCGTACCGGGCGAGCAGCCGTCCGAAGATGCCGGTGAGCCTTTCCACGGTGTCCCGGTCGAACAGGGCGGTGCCGTAGTGCACCTTGCCCGTCATGCCGTCGGGCCGACCGTCCGGGTCGAACCGTTCGAGCAGTTCCATCGACAGGTCGAACTGCTGCTCACCCGTGTGGAACGCCATCGGCTCGACAGCCAGTCCGTCCATCTCGACCGTCGCCCACGCACTGTTCTGGAGGGTGAGCATGATTTGGAAGAGGGGGTGGCGGGTGAGGGTTCGGGTGGGGTTGAGGACTTCGACGAGTCGTTCGAAGGGGATGTCCTGGTGGGCGTAGGCGTCGAGGTCGGTTCGGCGGGTGCGGTCGAGGAGTTGGGTGAAGGTGGGGTCGCCGGAGGTGTCGGTGCGCAGGACGAGGGTGTTGACGAAGAAGCCGATGAGGTTGTTGAGGGCTTCGTCGGTGCGTCCGGCGATGGGGGTGCCGATGGGGATGTCGTCGCCCGCGCCGATGCGGCTGAGGAACGCGGCGAGCGCGGCATGGATGACCATGAACATGCTGACGCGTTGCCGGGACGCGAGGTGGGCGAGTTGCCGGTGGACGGTGGCGGGGATGTCGAGTGTGACCCAGTCGCCTTGGTGGTCGGCGTGGGCCGGTCGGGGGCGGTCGGTGGGGAGCTGGAGTTCTTCGGGCAGTCCGGTGAGCGTCTTTTGCCAGTGGTCGAGCTGGGCGGAGATGACGGAGCCGGGGTCTTCCTCCTCGCCGAGCCATTGGCGTTGCCACTGTGCGAAGTCGGCGTACTGGACGGGCAGCGGTTCCCAGTGGGGTGCGGTGCCGGCGCGTCGGGCGGTGTAGGCGTGGGAGAGGTCGTGAGTCAGGGGCGCGATCGAGGAGCCGTCGCAGGCGATGTGGTGCAGCACCACCATCAGCACATGCTCCTCGTCACCCTCGCCGTCGTTGTCGATCCGCAGCAGGTGTGCGCGGAGCGGAGCGTCGGTCTCCAGGTGGAACGGCTGATCGAACGCGGCGGCGAGCCGGGCCGGCAGTCCGTCCTCGGTGGTCGCGATCGGTTCGCGCCAGAGTTCCACCGCGTCGGCGGGCAGCACCAACTGGTGCGGTTCGCCTTCGACCGCGGGATAGACGGTCCGCAGAACCTCGTGGCGTTCGATCACGTCGGCGAGCGCCGCACACAGCGCCGCCGTGTCCAGTTCCCCGCTCAGCCGCAGCGCGACGGGAATCCGGTACGGGGAGGTGTCCGGGTCCATCGCGTTGAGAAACCACAGCCGCCGCTGGCCGAACGACGCCGGAACCACCCCGCCGCGCGGCACGGAACACAGCGCGGGCCGGCCGTGGACCGTGAACCCGCCCTGTGCGCCGACGAGTCCGGCCTCGCCGAGCGCGGTGGCCAGCTCCGCGACGGTCGGCGCTTCGAACACCGTACGGACGGAGACCTCGGCACCCAGTACGGTGCGGATGCGGCTGACGAGCCGGGTGGCGAGCAGGGAGTGGCCGCCCAGGTCGAAGAACCCGTCGTCGATGCTCACCTGCTCCAAGGTGAGGCCGAGGATGTCGGCGAACACCTGGCAGAGCGTCGCCTCCCGCTCGTTGCGCGCGGCACGCCCGCGGGCCGGGCCACGGACGGGGGCGGGCAGCGCCGCCTTGTCCACCTTCCCGTTGAGGGTGAGCGGCAGGGCGTCGAGGCGGACGAACGCGCTGGGCACCATGTAGTCCGGCAGTGCGGCCGCCACCGAGGCACGCACCTCGGACTCCTCCGGCTCCGCATCCGCGGCCGGCACGTAGTAGGCGACGATGCGCTTGTCACCGGGCGGGTCGGTGCGGACGACGACGGTCGCCTGCGCGACGTCGGTACGGGACTGCAGGCACGCCTCGATCTCGCCGAGTTCGATACGGAAGCCGCGCACCTTGACCTGCTCGTCCGCGCGCCCCTCGAACTCCAGGGCACCGTCGGTGTTCCAGCGGACCAGGTCGCCCGTCCGGTACATCCGCGCACCGGGTTCCCCGAACGGGTCGGCCACGAAGCGGTCGGCGGTCAGATCCGGCCTGCCCAGGTAACCCCGCGCCAGCCCGGCACCCGAGACATACAGCTCACCCGTCACCCCGCGCGGCACCAGCCGCAGATGCCGGTCCAGCACGTAGACGCGCCGATTGTCGAGCGGCCGGCCGATCGGCACAGCGTCGGGCACCCCGGCGGCACCGCGCATGGTGGAGGCAAGGGCGGTGACGGTGGTCTCGGTGGGGCCGTAGGCGTTGTGCAGGAGCAGTGACGGATTGGCCAACAGGACGCGCCGGGCCGCGGCGGCCGGGAACGCCTCGCCCCCGACGACCAGTTCGCGTACTCCCGCGAGGGACTCCGGCCGCTCCTCGGCGACGAGCCGGAAGACCGCCGTGGGCATGGCGAGGGCCCGGACCGCGTTCTCTTCGATGGTGCGGGCGAGTTCGGCGACGTCCAGCTCGCCGGGCGGCGAGATCACCAGTTGACGCCCCGACAGCAGCGGCACCCACAGTTCATGGACGGAGGGGTCGAACCAGTGGGCCAGGTGCTGGAGTGCCCGTTCCTGGCCGGGCCCGGACCAGAGCGTGTCGAGGGCGAAGCCGACCACGTTCCGGTGCGGCACTCCGACGCCCTTGGGCTTGCCGGTGGACCCGGACGTGAACATCACATAGGCCAGCTGGTCCGGGCGGACGTGCACGCCCGGGTCCGTGTCCTCCTCCGGCAACGCGTCCACGCCGACCACCACGGTCGCCGCCCGCGCGGCCTCGTACCCCTCGGCATCGGTCACCAGGACGACGACCCCGTTGTCGGCCATCATCTCCGCCTGCCGCTCCAGCGGGCTGCGCGGATCGATCGGCACATAGGCGCCGCCCGCCTTGAGTACCGCGAGAATGGACACCACCAGCTCCACCGAGCGGGGCTGCAGGACCGCCACCCGGTCCTCGGCGCGCACACCGAGGGCCAGCAGCCGGCGGGCGAGCCGGTTCGCACGCCGGTCCAGCTCGGCATACGTCACCTCGCAGCCCTCGAAGACCAGGGCCACCGCGTCCGGAGCCGCGGCCACCTGCTCCGCGAACCGTGCGGGGATCGACAGGTCCGGCAGCTCACGCGTACGTCCCTGGCCGGCCGCGAGGACCACGGCACGCTCGGCGGCGGGCAGGAGGTCCGCCGTGGCCGGCACGATTCCGGGGTCGGCGGTGAGCCGGTCGGCCATGGTGCGCAGCTGCTCGGCGACCGACTCGACCTCGGTGGCGGACACCAGGTCCTCCCGGAAGTGGAGCTGCAGCTCCAGCTCCTCGCCCGGCACCGCGATCACGGCGAGCGGGTAGTGCCCTCGCTCCTCACTGCTCACCGCGGTGAGCCGCAGGCCGGTGCCGGGAAGCTCCGTCGTCTCCGGGTCCAGCGGGTAGTTCTCGAACACCAGCAGGGTGTCGAACAGTTCACCGGTGCCCGCGGCACGCTGGATGTCGGTCGTACCCAGGTGGTGATGGCCCAGCAGGTCCGCCTGGTCGGCCTGGACACGGCGCAGCAGTTCACCGAACGAGCGCGCCTCGCCGGTCCGGACCCGGACCGGGACGGTGTTGATCAGCAGGCCGACCATCGACTCGACGCCGGGCACCTCCGGCGGCCTGCCGGACACCGTGGTCCCGAACACCACGTCGTCGTGGCCGGTCCTCGAGGCCAGCAGCAGCGCCCACAGGCCCTGCAGGACGGTGTTGACGGTGACTTCGCAGCGCTGGGCGAGACCGGTGAGCCCGGGCAGCCGTACCGTACGGCACTGCGAGCGGCCCGGCTCCGGCGATGTGGTGCGGGCGGGCCCGGCGACCAGGGTCGGTTGCTCGACGCCCGCCAGCGCCCGGCGCCAGCTGTCGGCGGCGGCGGCGCGGTCCTGGTCGTTCAGCCAGGCCAGGTAGTCGCGGTACCGGGGGGCGGGCGGCAAGCCGGAGACGTCGGCACCGGCGGCGTAGCAGTCGAAGATCTCCCGCAGCAGCAACGGCACCGACCAGCCGTCGAGCAGAATGTGATGGTTGGTCAGGACAAGCCGGTGACGGCCGCCGGGCAGCACCAGCAGCGTGAACCGCACCAGCGGCGGCTCGTCGAGCACGAAACCCGCGCGCCGGTCCGCGGCGACGATCCGCTCGCTCTCGCGCCGCGCGGCCTCTTCGTCCTCCGCCGACAGGTCGAACACCCGGAAGGGCACCTCGGCGGCGCCGGGCACGAACTGGACGGGGGCACGCAGCCCCCGGTCGGTGAACCCGGAACGGAGGTTGGGGTGACGGTCCAGCACCAGCTGTGCCGAGGCACGCAGGCGGTCGGCGTCGAGGGAACCGCTGAGGTCGAGGAAGATCTGCGGGGTGTACGGGTCGGCCCCGCGCTCGTGGTAGGCGGCGTGGAAGTAGAAGGACTCGGCGAGCGGGGACAGCGGCAGTACGTCGGTGAGGTCCGGTACGGCGGCCACCAGGGTGTCCACCTCGGCCTGGTCGAGCGCGATCAGCGGGAAGTCGCTCGGGGTGTGGCCACTGGCCGTGCCCGCGGCGTCCCGGAGGACTTCCAGTGCCTGCCGCCACAGCTCCGTCAGCTCCGTGACGTCCCGTTCCCTGAACAGGTCGGCCGGCCAGCTCACCGTGGCGGACAGTTCCGGACCGTCGGCGCCCTCGACGCTGACCGCGTTGATCTCCAAGGCGTGCCGCACCGGTGCGTCGGCCCCGGTGCCGCCGCCGAGTTCGGTCTGTTCCGGTGCGAGCACCCAGTCGTCCGCTCCGGTGGAGGCGGCGATCCGGCCGAGATAGTTGAACGCCAGTTGGGGCGTGGCGAGACCGGCGAACTCCGGAGCCGTCTCCGGGTTGAGGTGGCGCAGCCGGCCGTAGCCGAGACCCGCGGGCAGCGTCCTCAGATGCTGCTTGACCCGGCGCACCGCGGCGGCCGCCTGCACCGCGGCCTCCCCGGTCGAGCCTGCGGCGAACACGGCTTCGACGTCCACCCCGGACAGGTCCAGGCGGGCCGGGTACATGACGGTAAACCAGCCGACGGTACGGGAGACGTCCAAGGCTTCGACCTCGTCACGGCCGTGGCCTTCGAGGTCCACCAGCAGCACCGGGGAGCCCTCGCCGTGCCGGGCGCGCCAGTGGGTCACCGCCAGCGCGAGACCGGTGAGCAGCATCTCGTGGGTGCGGGCGAGGTACGCGGCGGGCACCGTGGTCAGCAACGCGCCGGTCAGCGGCGCGGGCAGGGCGAGACGGACACGGCGCTGCGTCGCCGCGGTGTCGGCCGCGGGATCGACCGGGCGGGCACCGAGCGGGGCCTCGGGTTCGCCCAGGACCGCCAGCCAAGCATCCAGATCGGCCAGTACGGACGGGTCGTGCGCGCCCTCGGCGACGGCGTGCGCCCAGCGCCGGAAGGGCACCGGCGAGGACTGCTCGCCGGCGAGGGCCGCCGGGCCCGCGGCGAGGTCGGCGGCGAGAATGCGCCAGGACACCCCATCGACCACCAGGTGGTGCAGGACGAGCAGGAGCCGCCCCTGCTCGCCGGGGCCCGCGTCGAACCACACCACGCGCACCATGACTCCGGAGTCGGGGTCGAGTTCGCTGTGGGCCCGCTCGTGTTCGGCCCGCAGTGCGGCGCGCAGTTCATCGGGACCGCCGCCGGTGACGTCCACGCGGCGCACGCATCCCTCGGCGCTCTGCGCGGGCCGGCCGTCGATGACGGGCCGCCAGGTGCGGCGGCGGACCAGCCGCATCCGCAGGGCCTCGTGCCGGTCGAGGACCGACTGCACCCTGGCGTGCAGGTCTTCCTCGCTCAGGCCCGCCGGGGTGGTGAGCAGCATGGACTGGGCGAAGTCGGCCACCGGTCCGTCGTGTTCGCGCAGCCAGTGCATGACCGGCGTGAGCCGCACCGGTCCGGTCGCCGCGACCCGGGCCTCGCCCGCGCCGTCGGCCGCCTCCTGCCCGACGTGCTCCGCGGCGGCGGCGAGGGCCGCGACGGTGCGGTGGGTGAACACGTCCTTCGGTGTGAACACCAGACCGGCCGCGCGGGCCCGCGTGACCAGCTGGATGGACATGATGCTGTCGCCGCCGAGGTCGAAGAAGCTGTCGTGCACACCCACGGCGGGCAGCCCCAGCACCATGGCGAACAGCTCGCACAGGACGCCCTCACTCGCACTGCGGGGCGCGCTCCGGACACCGGAGGTGGTGAATTCGGGGGCGGGCAGCGCCCTGCGGTCCACCTTCATCCCGTTGTCGCTCATCGGCAGTGCGTCCAGCACCATGACGGCGGAGGGCACCATGTACTCCGGCAGCACCGACGCCGCGTGGGTGCGCAGCATGCCGCCGTCGGCACCGCCGCGCCCGGCCGGGACGACGTAGCCCACCAGACGCTTGACGCCCGGTGTGTCCTCACGTACGACGACCACGCACTGCCGGACCGCGGGATGGGCGGACAACACCGCCTCCACCTCGCCGAGTTCGATGCGGAACCCGCGGATCTTGACCTGGTCGTCCGTCCGGCCGAGGAACTCCAGCTCACCCGAGGCGTTCCAGCGCACCCGGTCACCGGTGCGGTACATCCGGGCGCCCGGCGCCCCGAACGGGTCGGCCACGAACCGCTGCGCGGTCAGCGCGGGACCGCCGAGATATCCCCGGGCCAGCCCCTCGCCCGCGACGTACAGCTCGCCCGGTACGCCCGGTGGCACCAGGTTCAGCGTGTCGTCGAGCACGAAGACCCTGGTGTTGTACAGCGGGCCGCCGATCGGCGGGGCCGTTCCCGGACGCAGCGGCCCGCTGTACGTGGTGGCGACCGTGTACTCGGTCGGACCGTAGCCGTTGAGCATCCGGCGGCCGTCGGCGAACCGGGTGGCCAGCTCGGCCGGACAGACGTCACCACCGGCGGCGACGGTACGCAGGTCGGGCAGGTCCACCTCGGGCAGGGTGGACAGCGCGGCGGGCGGGATGAGCGCGTGGGTCACCCGGTTCGCGGTGAGCACGTCGGCGAGCGTGGAACCGATCAGCGGGCCTTCGGAGGACACCACGAGCGCGCCGCCCGATCCGAACGCCAGACACAGCTCCAGGATCGAGGTGTCGAAACTGGGAGAGGCGAACTGCAGCACCCGGCTGTCCCGGTCGGCCGCGAACCGGTCCCGCAGGAACGCGGTGAAGCCGGCGAGACCTCGGTGGGGGACGACGACGCCCTTCGGGACGCCCGTCGAACCGGAGGTGTAGATGACATAGGCGGTGTTGTCCGCCGACGCCGCAGCACGGGCGCCAGCGCCCGTGCTGACGTCGGCGCCCGTGCCGGCGCCGGCGGGGCCGGCCGCGGTGTCCGCCTCGGCGAGCAGGTCCTCCACGAGCAGCACCGGACAGGACGACTCGGGCAGCGCCGCGGCGGTCGCCGACGACGCCACCACGAGCAATGGCCGGGCATCGCCCAGGATGTGCCCGATCCGCTCGGCCGGGAAGGCCGGATCGACGGGCACGAACGCGGCTCCCGCCTTGCTGACGGCCAGTTCGGTGACCACGAGATCCACCGATCGCGGCAGCACCACCGCCACCAGCCGCTCCGGCGCCGCACCCCGCGCGGCCAGCAGCCGGGCCAGCCGGCCGGCCCGGTCGTCGAGCGCGGCGTAGGTCAGCCGCTCCTCGCCCGCCAGCACCGCGAGGGCCTGTGGGGCCAGGGCGGCGGTGTCCTCGAAGATCCGCGCCAGGGTCCGCGTGGGAACGTCGCGGGAGGTTCCGTTCCACTCGGTCAGCAGCCGGTGCCGCTCGGCCGGACCGAGCACGTCGAGGGCGCCGATCCTGCCGCCGGGATCGGTGACCACCGCGCCCAGCACCCGGACCAGCCGCTCGACGATCCCCACCGCGGTGTCCCGGTCGTACAGGTCGGTGCTGTATTCGAGGTGACCGGTCAGCCCGGCGGGAGTACCGTCCGCGGCCCGCCGCTCACGCACCTCCAGGGCCAGGTCCACCTTGGTGTACTCCCGCTCCGCCGGCAGCAACCGGACACCCGCACCCGGCAGTTCCAGCCGCGGGTCGTCGTCCTGGAGGACCAGCATCACCTGGAACAGCGGGTTGAGGGCCGCCGACCGTTCCGGCCGCAGCCCCTCCACCAGCCGCTCGAACGGCAGGTCCTGGTGGGCGTAGGCGGCGAGATCGCTCTCCCGTACGCGGGCCACCAGTTCGGCGAAGCTGGGATCCCCCGAGGTGTCGGTGCGCAGCACCACGGTGTTGACGAAGCAGCCCACCAGGTCGTCCAGCGCCTGATCGCCCCGCCCGGCCACGACGCTGCCGATCGGCAGGTCCGTACCGCCGCCCAGTTTGGTCAGGACGGTGGCCAGCGCGGCCTGCACCACCATGAACAGGGTCGCCCCCTGGCTCCGGGCCAGCCGGACGAGTCCACCGTGGAGGTCGGCGTCGATCTCGATCGCGGCCGTGGAGCCGCGGAAGGTCGGGTGCGCCGGCCGGGGGCGGTCGGTCGGCAGCAACAGTTCCTCGGGCAGCCCTTTCAATGCGCCACGCCAGTACGCGAGCTGCCGGGCGGCGAGGCTCTCCGGGTCATCGTCGGCGCCCAGCACCTCTCGCTGCCAGTGGCAGTAGTCCCCGTACGTGACGGCGAGGGGCGCCCACTCGGGACATCGGCCGTCGAGGCGGGCGGTGTAGGCGAGCGAGAGGTCACGGGCGAGCGGGCCCAGGGACTGGCCGTCACCGGCGATGTGGTGCAGCAGCAGAAGCAGCACGTACTCGTCGTCGCCCAGGGTGAACAGGACGGAGTGCAGCGGCAGTTCGGCAGACAGGTCGAAGGAATGGCCGGTGGCGGCCCGCAGCGCGGCGGGCAACTCGTCCTCGGCCGTGGGGACGACGTCCAGATCCGGGCGTGCGTTCTCCGGGGCCAGCACCACCTGGCGCGGCGCCCCCGAGTCGTCGTCGGAGATGAGGGTGCGCAGCGGCTCGTGCCGGGCGACCACGTCGTGGAGCGCCGCCCGCAGCGCCTCCGGGTCCAGCGCGCCGGTGATCCCCAGCACGAGACCCATGTTGTACGTGGGGGAGGGGCCCTCCAGCCGGTGCAGCACCCACTGCTGGTGCTGCCCCGACGACAGCGGCGCGGGACCGTCCCCGCCCGCCGGACGCAGCGGCGGGCGGCTGCTCGCCGACCCGGTGCGTTCGAGGAGAAGCAGGGCGGTGGGCGCCTCGAACACGTCCCGTACGGTGATTCCGGCGCCCAGCAGGCTGCGCACCCGGGCGACCAGTCGGCTCGCCAGCAGGGAGTGCCCGCCCAGCACGAAGAAGTCGTCGTCCACCCCGACCCGGTCCACGCCCAGCACCTCGGCGAACAGCCCGCACATCAGACCCTCGGCGACCGTGCGGGCGGCCCTGCCGGTGCCAGGCGCACCGTAACGCGGCGCGGGCAGCGCACGCCGGTCGAGCTTGCCGTTGACGGTGGTGGGCAGCGCGTCCAGTACGACGAAGGCGGCGGGCACCATGTAGGCGGGCAGCGCCTCGGCGGCCAGGGCGCGCAGCACCTCGGGGTCCGGGACGGCGTCGGGGGCCGGCACCACGTAGGCGACGAGCCGGTGGTCACCGGGCGCGGCGGGGTTGTCGTCACGGGCGACCACCGCCGCCTGGGCGACCCCGGGTGACGCCGCCAGCACGGTCTCGATCTCACCGGGTTCGACACGGAAGCCGCGGATCTTCACCTGCTGATCGACCCGGCCGCAGTACTCCAGCTCGCCCTCGGCGGTCCGGCGCGCGAGGTCGCCCGTCCGGTACATCCGGGTGCCGGGCGGGCCCCAAGGGTCGGCCACGAACCGCTCCGCGGTCAGCCCCGAGCGCCCCAGGTAGCCGTCGGCGAGCTGGACACCCGCCAGATAGAGCTCACCCATGACACCGACCGGCGCGGGCCGCAGCACGGGGTCCAGTACGAGGGCCCGCGTGTTCCACACCGGGCGTCCGATCGGGACACCGGTTGGGGGCTCGTCGGGACCGCACTGGTGTGCCGTCACATCGACGGCCGCCTCGGTCGGCCCGTAGAGGTTGTGCAGTTCGACACCGGACCCGCTGCCCAGCACGGTGCGGAACCGCTCCGCGGTGGGGCTGTTGAGCGCCTCTCCGCTGCAGAACACCCGGCGCAGTCCGGCACAGTCCGCCGGTCGGGCGGCGGTGAGGAACGCGTCCAGCATCGACGGCACGAAGTGCACGGCGGTGATCCGCTCCGCGCCGATCAGACTGCTCAGCGCGGCCGGATCGGTGTGCGCGCCGGGAGGGGCGACCACCAGGGTCGCGCCGGCGAGCAACGGCAGGAAGAACTCCCAGACCGACACGTCGAAACTGACCGGTGTCTTCTGCAGGATCCGATCGGCACGGCCGATCGCGTACTCCTCCCGCATCCACAACAGGCGGTTCACGATGGCCTGCTGGGACACGGCGACGCCCTTGGGACGTCCCGTCGAGCCGGAGGTGTAGATGACGTAGGCCGTGTCGAGGCCGCACAGGGCACCACCCCGCTCGGCGTCTACCGGGGCGTGGGCCGGGGCATCGCCCGGCAGGTCCAGGTCCTCGACCGCCAGGCACGGCACGTCCTGGACCGACGCCGTCACCGGGATCAGCGCGGCGGTCGTCAGGAGCAGCGCCGGACGGGCGTCGGCAACCATGAAAGCGATCCGGTCGGCGGGCAGGCCCGGATCGACCGGGACATAGGCCGCGCCGGCCTTGTGCACCGCGTACAGCGCTGTGACCAGTTCGAAGGACCGCTCCATCGTGACGGCGACCCGGTCCCCACGACGGACGCCCTCGCCCAGGAGCCGGTGCGCCAGCCGGTTCACCCGCTCGTCGAACTCGGCGTACGTCAGCGTGTTGCCGTCGAACACCACGGCAGGGGCGTCCGGGGTCTCGCGTAATCGCTGCTCGAACAGGGCGGGCAGCGTCGTCGCCGGCACCTCGCGTACGGTGTCGTCCGCGCCGCGCAGGAGTTCCTCGCGTTCGGCCGGGGTCGTGACATCGACGGTGGCGAGCGGACGGTCGGCCGCCGCGCCGATCAGGACATCGACCACGGCGTCCAGCCGGGCACGCAGGTCCGCGAACTCCCGCTCGGTGAACACCTCGGCGTGCACGTCGTAGACGAGGTTGAGGCCACCGTCCTCAACACGGCGTTCCAGGGCGAGGGAGAGGTCGTCGGTGGGGACGGTGGACACGTTGCGGCTGAGCGCGCGGAGGCCCGCGAAGTGCAGCGTGGCCCTGCGGAGCACCAGGTTGATCTGCGGGCCGTACAGCCGGCGCGGACTGCCGAGCAGTCCGAGGTCGTGACGCAGGTCCTCCTGGCGATAACGCTGGTGCCGGACCGTGGCCCGCAGGTCGGCGGACACGGCGCGGACCAGTTCGCCGACCGTGGCCACCGCGTCCAGGTGCACGCGCAGCGGCAGGACGTTGGAGATCATGCCGGGGACGGCGTCGAGGACCCCGCCGCGCGCGGCGGCGGGCAGCCCGAGCACCACTTCACCGTCACCGCGCTGCCGGTGCAGGTAGAGCGCGAGAGCGGCGACCGGCAGCACCGGCCAGACCACCCTGAGTCTTTGGGCGGCGGCCTGCACCGCCTCCAGCCGCTCGGAAGTCCAGGTGACGACGGCACGGTGCTGCTCGGTCGGCGCGTGCGGCACATCGGCGCCGAGCGACACCGGCTCGGCGGCGTCGGCCAGGCGCGCCATCCAGAACGCCCGGTCCCGCTCGTGGTTCGCCGAGGCGCGGTACTCGGCCTCCGAGTCGGACAGGGTACGCAGCGGCGGGAAGCCCGCCTCGGGGACCGGCTGCCCGCCGACCAGCGCGGTGTACACCTCGGCACAGCGCTGCTGGACGAGGAACTGGCCGACGCCGTCCAGGAGCAGGTGGTGGTACTGCTGGAACCACACGAACTCGGTGTCGGCCAGCTTCAGCAGCGCGAATTCGTACGCCCCCGGCCGGCTGACGTCCAGCGGCAGGTCGAGCCGCCGGCGCTGCCAATTCTCGGCGGCGGCGGCCGGGTCCTCGGCGCCGGACAGGTCGACATACGTCAGCGGCGGCTCACCCACCGGCTCACCGACGACGAACACCGGCTCGCCGCCGCTGCCCGTGTCCGACACCCGGCCGCACAACACCTCCATGTCGGCAACCGTCCGCGCCAGCGCCCGGCGGAACAGCCCGACGTCCAGCGCCCCCGGGATGTGCGTCCCTTCGGCGACCCGGTAGCGAGGATTCGTGGGGTCGATGAGCTGCGCGAACCACAGGCCCCGCTGTCCGGCGGTCAGCGGCACGGTGAAGACGGAAGTGGCGTCCGGCATGGGACCTCCAGGAAGGGTGAACACCGCCGCTGCGCCTTGCCCAACGGCGTGTACGGATGTCGGTCGGCCTGTCGGCGACCGGTTCGGATGTCGGGGCGGCCGGTCAGGATCCGGACGGCGACGTCAGTGCCAGGCCGGCGACCGCGTGAGGCTCGTCCTCACCCGCGGTCGCGTAGACCGCGCCGGCCGTGCCGGCGTTGAAGGCGCCGACCGCGGCGACGCACTGCGGCACCCCCGGTGCGCCGGAGCAGGACCCCCAGGCGACGGTGAGATCGTGGCGCGGTACCTCGGGCAGCCGCGTCGTCCCGCGGGCCCCGCCGGCCGGCACGTGCCGGTCCACCGGCTCCGCGGACGTCACGGCGGCCAGGCCCGCGAGGCAGGCCGCCAGATCCGCGCCCCGCGCATGCCCGTCGAGCACGGCCTCGGGACGGTCGGCGCCGGGCAGGGTCACCCCGGTGCCGGTGACGACGATCCCCCGGTGGGCGTGACTTCTCATCGGGCTGCCTCCGGTACGGCCACCGCGTTCATGCCGCCGAAGCCCGGGGCGTCGACCTGGGCGATGGTGACCGGTTCACGGGCGGCGGCTCCGGTGACGAGGCGGAACCCCTCGGCCTCCGCCAGGGGTTCGGTCAGGCCGGCCACGGGCGGTACCACCCCGTGCCGCATCGACCGGACGGCGCTGATCACGCTCATCACCCCGGAAGCGCCCCCGTTGTGCCCGGTCATCGACTTGATCGCGGTCATCAGCGGCACCCCCGCGGCGGCACGGGCGAGCAACGCGGACGCTCTCCCCGGTACGTCGCGCCCACCGGGATGGTCGTCCATCTGGTAGGCGTACCGTCCCCCGAAAGGTGTCCGGTCGAAACCGCAGAATTTCCGTACCCCGCTGTGGCCGTCGCACAGCTCCGCGAACATCTCGCCGGGATCCGCACCAACCGCGGACACCGCGCCCGTCCCGGACACCACCCAACTCATGTAACCCCCCGCTCAGCCCGGTCGGCTGTCCCCCGGCAGTCAGCCTCACCTGTCGCCGTGGGGGAATAAACCGTTCTGCAGCAAAGTGCCACGCAGCGTGCCGTCTTCCCCGGCTGTGCCAGCATGACCTCATGTACACGACGAAGGCCCTGCCCGGCGTGGCGCGTCGGACCGTCCTGGCGGCCCACGCCGTGCCCCTGGTGACGCTGCCCGCGGCGCTGTGGCGGCTCGCCTTCGCGTTTGGACTGCCGGTGTCCGAGATGCCCATCCCGCACGCCTGGCAGGTGCTGTACGTGGTCGGCCTCGCCGTGATCACCGAAGGGCTGGCACTGCTCACCCTGGGCCTGGTGCGGCCGTGGGGGGAGACCGTTCCGGGCTGGATCCCGCTGCTGGGAGGGCGCCGGGTCCACCCGCTGGCGGCGACGGTACCGGCCGTGCTGGGCGGGCTGGTGCTGGCGTTCCTGCTCTACCGGGCGTTCTGGTCCTACTCCATGCACATCGGGCCGGAGGGCACCGGCACATCGGGGCAGTTGGCGCTCCTGCTGGTCTGCTACATCCCTATGCTGTTCTGGCCGCCGCTGCTCATCGCGGTCGCCCTCGCCTACTACCGGCGCAGGACGGCCCCGCCTTCCGCCGGTGATGCCCTCCGGGAAGACGCGGCCTGAAGCGGCGGACGCCGCCGGAACCCGGCGGGCGGCCTCGCCCTCGCGCCAGGCGCGGAGCGGGTCACGTGCGGCACCCCAGCACGATCGGGGGTGGTGAACTGCTGTGGTGCGACTCGAACAGCCCCGCGGTGCTGGTGCGGGTGATGAACCGGACAACGCTCCGCGAATCGGAACGATCTTGGCCCCCAAGGAAACAGCCTCTGATCAGGGCCTTTTCTGATCGGTGGCCCCCAAGTGGTCCCCAGCGGCCTGGCGCAGCATCAAACCGATGACCTGTCAGGGAAAAGCAAAATACCCTCTGCGCTTGCTTGCTACCGGCCACCACCATCGGGCGATGCGCTCACGACTCAATCAGCCGCTCTTTCGCGCACTTGAGCTCCGGCGCACACCGGTTGGCATTCGACGGCGTCATATTCACTGCTCGATGTTCAGCACAGCCCGGCTGTGCAGCAGTTCAAAGCCCCAGGGGCCGGCGAGGGCGCCCGCGCGGCGCCGGTGGCGCCACGCGGGCTTCGTCCTGCTGTCGAGCGCCGTCAGCGCTGGTCGGCCACGAAGGAGGCCATCCAGGTGAGGGCGGAGTTCCAGTTGATGGTGAGTTCGTTGGTCGACCAGGACTGGATGTCGTCGATGAAGCAGAACTGTCCGATGCAGCCCTGGAGTTTACTCTGAGCGAGCGGGTCTTGGATGCTCGAGTTCGGACCGCCGGACAGCGAGCCGACGGGCGGACGGGGCAGCTCCGGGTCGAGCTGGCGGGCGTACCAGCGGCTGTGCTGGTTCTCCGCGCTGACCTCGCCGTAGCCGGTGACGTACGAGATGTTCAGGGCGTTGCGGCCAAAGATGTAGTCCATGCTCTGGACGGCCCCGTCGCGGTACTTCGCACTTCCGGTGATGTCGTAGGCGGTGGCCAGGACGACGGCGTTGTTGAGCATCTGGTGGGTGGAGCCCCAGTCGTACCTGTGGCCCGCGGGGGCGTACGGCATGCCGTACGGGTGGGCCTTCAGCGTGGCCAGGTAGCGGTCGGCTCCCACGCGTACGGACTGGCGGACCTTGTCGCGACCGGGCAGCCGGTTCGGGACGGTGGCGAGGTCGAGCCGGGCGGGGACGGCCGTGCCCGCCCAGTCGAAGCTGACCGGCTTGAAGATGTCGGCGCTGTGGACCGGGGACTTCAGGAGGTGGTCCTCGAACTCCTCGGCACCCGTGGTCAGGTACAGCTCGGTCGCCGCCCAGTAGAACTCGTCGGTGGTGTCACGGTCGGCGTAGGTGCCCCCGCCGATGCCGTCGCTCTCGGAAGCGAGGACGTCGGGGTGGGCGAGGGCCGCGACCCAGGCCTTGCGGGCCGCGGCGAGCGCGGTGGCCGCGAACCGGGAGTCGTACGGCTTGTACAGGCGGGCCGCCTGGGCGGCGGTCGCCGCGAGGTTCAGGGTGGCCGCGGTGGTCGGCGGGTGCAGTTCGCGCTTCTGCGGGTCGGCGGAGGGCATCAGCGGCAGGCCGGTCCACTGCTCGTCGTGGATCTTGTGGTGGGCCATGCCGGCGAGCGGCCTGCCGTCCGGCACCTGCATCTTGAGCAGGAACTCCAGCTCCCAGCGGGCCTCGTCGAGGATGTCGGGGACCTTGTTGCCGCTCTCGGGGATGTTCAGCGAGCCGTCGCCCAGTTTCTCGGCCTGCCCGGTGCGGGCGAACTTGGCGCGCTCGTAGGTGCTGAGGAGCTGCCAGACGGAGATGCCGCCGTTGACGACGTACTTGCCGTGGTCGCCGGCGTCGTACCAGCCGCCGGTGACGTCGAGGGTGTAGTCGCAGACACCGGGCTGGCAGGGCACGTTCCCGTCGCCCTGGTTGGGGGCGATGTCGACGTGACCGGCCTCGCGGCCGTACCCGGGCCGCAGGTCGTCGCGGATCGCGGTCCCGCTGCGCTGGGTGTAGTAGAACTTCGCGGCGTCCAAGCGGAGTTTCTCGTAGGCGGCGGTGCCGATGTCGAAGGGGCGGCTGATCTCGCCGTCGGCGACCAGGGTGAGGTCCGTCCCTGCGGTGCGGTGGTCGCTGAAGTGGATCGAGTGGACGTTCTGCCCGGAGGAGGGGTCCACGCCGCGGGGGACGCTCCAGCCGCGGGCGATGACGGCGCCGGAGGCGTTCTTCAGCTGCCACGGCTGCCGCACGGTCGCGTCGGTGACGAGAGTGGCGTTCTTGGGCCCGCCGGGCAGGTAGCCGACTTGGTTGACCCTGACCCGGGGGCCGGTGTCGGGCTCGTACCGCTCCGGCGGCACCCCACCCAGGAGTGACACGTCGTCCAGACAGAAGCGCCAGGGATCGGAGGCGCCGCCGAGCTGGAAGGCGACCTGCCCCTGAGTGGTGTCGACGGGGGAGGTGAAGGTGTAGGTGTACGTGTTCCCGGAGACGCTCAGCTGCGGTGTGACCTCGTGGTACGCGTCGTACGGCGAGACCTGCAGGCCCACGACGGCACGGACGGAGTTGCCCTCGGGCGTGCCCGTCGCGCTGAAGCTGAACCGGTAGGACTCCCCCTTGACGAGCGTGAGGTCGTTCTGGCCGACGCCGGCGTCCCAGCGGTTCACCGTGCCGCCCGGCACGTCGGCGCAGACCCTGCCGTCGGACAGCCCCAGGGTGACGTTGTCCGACCACCAGCCGTCGGTGGTCGTGTCGAAGGTGCCGTTCCTGATCTGCTCGACCTCGTCCGCCCCGGCAGGGCCGGCGGGCACCGCGGTGAGACCCGCGGCTATCAGGGCGGTCAGGGAGAGCAGGGCCGTTCTACGTCTGTTCACGTCTGGGCTCCTCGATGGGGGCGAGCGGCTCGCCGGCATGGGAGCGCTCCCATACTGGCGATGGCCATGTTCGCGGCACCGGCGCGGCGCCGTCAACGGCCCGGACAGGAGGGGATACCCGAGGCGTCGCCTTGCCGCGGAACACGTCCGGAACGGACCCCGCCGCGACGGGTTGTCAGGTACACCCTCAGCCCCTACAGTGCACCGAGCCAGGTGTGGGAGCGCTCCCATAAGCCCGTGACGTTCCCGTCATCACTTCACCCACTTCTTCGATCACTATGTCGATCACTCTTTAAGGGAGGCCTCCCGCATGCCAGCGTCACGGCACCGCCTCAGCGCCCCTCGTGGCATGCTCGCCGCGTTGCTCACCGCCCTGGCCAACGTCGCGGCACTCATGACCGCCGCGCCGGTGGCCCGGGCCGACACGCTGATCTGCGATCAGTACGGCTCGACCACGATCCAGGGCCGTTACGTGGTCCAGAACAACCGCTGGGGCACCGACGCCGCCCAGTGCGTCACCGCCACCGACACCGGCTTCCGGGTGACCCGGGCCGACGGGGGCGTGCCCACCAACGGCGCCCCGAAGGCGTACCCCTCGGTCTTCAACGGCTGCCACTACACGAACTGTTCGCCGGGGACCAAGCTCCCCGCCCAGGTCAGCGGCATCGCCACGGCGCCGAGCAGCATCTCGTACGGCTACGTCGGCGACGCGACGTACAACGCCTCGTACGACATCTGGCTGGACCCCACGCCCAGGACCGACGGGGTGAACCGGACCGAGATCATGATCTGGTTCAACAAGGTCGGCCCGGTCCAGCCGATCGGCTCACAGGTCGGCACCGCCACCGTCGGCGGGCGCGGCTGGCAGGTGTGGACGGGCAGCAACGGTGCCAACGACGTCATCTCCTTCGTCGCCCCGTCGGCCATCTCCAGCTGGGACTTCGACGTCATGGACTTCGTCCGGGAGACCGTCTCGCGCGGCATGGCCCAGAACAACTGGTACCTGACGAGCGTCCAGGCCGGCTTCGAGCCGTGGCAGAACGGCGCCGGGCTCACCGTGCATTCCTTCTCCTCCACGGTGAACCTCGGCGCACCCGGCACCGGCGAGCCGGGTCCCGGCCCTGCGACGGCCTGCAAGGTGACGTACGCGCCGACCGTCTGGACCGGCGGCTTCACGGCCGAAGTCACGGTCGCCAACACCGGTTCGACCCCGGTCGACAACTGGGCGCTGTCCTTCACCCTGCCCTCCGGACAGCGCATCACCCAGGCATGGAACGCCACCGTCCCCACGGCCTCCGGGACCGTGACGGCGACCGGGCTCGCGCACAACGCGCGAATCGCGGCCGGAGCCAGTCAGACGTTCGGCTTCCAGGGTACGTACAGCGGCGAGTTCGCCGCGCCGTCCGGGTTCAGCCTCAACGGCACCGCCTGCGTATGACCTGATCCGCGGCCGGTCCGGCCCTGATCCGCCGGACCCGCCCGGCCGCCCGCGCGCCCGACCGGCGCGCGCCTCCCCAGAGCGCCTCGCCCCTCCGGCGGAGTCCCACCCCGGAAGGGCGAGGCGCACCATCGCACGACACCGCACCGCACCGCACCGCACGAGGAGACACTCCCCACCCGCATACAGGAGAAACAATGGCTGGACGCAAGAGACGACTTGCTTCCCTGGCTGCCGTGCTCGCGACCCTGCTCGGTGGAATCGGCCTGACGTTACTCGGCCAGGGCAACGCGCAGGCGCATGGTGTCACGATGACGCCGGGCTCGCGCACGTACCTCTGCTGGCTGGATGCCAAGACCAGCACCGGCTCTCTGGACCCGACGAACCCGGCGTGCAAGGCGGCGCTCAGCGAGAGCGGCCCGAACTCGCTGTACAACTGGTTCGCCGTACTCGACTCCAACGCGGGCGGGCGCGGCCCCGGTTACGTCCCGGACGGAAAGCTGTGCAGCGCCGGTGACCGGTCGCCGTACAACTTCACCGGGTACAACGCCGCCCGCTCCGACTGGCCCCGTACGCACCTGACGTCCGGAAGCACGATCCAGGTCAAGCACAGTAACTGGGCCGCGCACCCCGGCTCCTTCAGGGTGTACCTCTCCAAGCCTGGCTACTTGCCCAGCTCAGAACTGGGCTGGGACGACCTGGAGCTCATCCAGACCGTCACCGACCCGCCGCAGTCGGGTTCGCCGGGCACGGACGGCGGCCACTACTACTGGGATCTGAGCCTGCCCGAGGGCCGTTCGGGTGACGCGGTGATGTTCATCCAGTGGGTGCGCTCGGACAGCCAGGAGAACTTCTTCTCCTGCTCCGACATCGTCTTCGACGGCGGCAACGGCGAAGTGACCGGCATCCGCGGCTCGGTTGGCACCCCCACGCCGACCCCGACCCCGACTCCCACGCCGACCGACCCGCACACCGGGTGCATGGCCGTCTACAGCGTGACCAACTCCTGGAGCGGCGGCTTCCAGGGTTCCGTAGAGGTCATGAACCACGGTACGACAGCGCGTGACGGCTGGGCGGTGAAGTGGACGCCCGGCGCGGCCACTCGGATCAGCAGCCTCTGGAACGGCGGGCTGACAACCGGTTCCGACGGCACGGTCACGGTCAGGAACGTCGACCACAACCGGACCATCCCGCCGGACGGCAGCGTCACCTTCGGGTTCACCGCGACTTCGACCGGCAACAACCATCCGGTCGGCTCCGTCGTCTGCGTCAACCCGTAGCACCGCCATCGGAGCGAGGCGCCGGTTCCCGCTGGCGGGGAACCGGCGCTGCCCGCCTCGTGGCCACGGCCGTTGCACCCGGACGGCCTGCGGAAACTCCATGCGAGAGCGCTCCCATTCCGGGATCGTGACACGGATGAAGACCGAGACGATGACCGAATCGTTCGTCCGCCGCTACCGGCCGTCGGACCGGACCGCACTCGCCGACATCTGCGTCAGGACAGCCCACAAGGGCGGCGACTCCTCCGGGCTGTACGCCGATTCCGAACTGATGCCCTCGATCTTCGCATACCCCTACGTGGAGCTGGAGTTGGAGTTCGCCTTCGTCCTGGACGACGGCGCGGGCCGGGCGGTCGGATACGTCCTGGGTGCCGCCGACACCAACAGGTTCGCCCTGCGGTTCCGTACCGAATGGCTCCCCAAGGTCGCGGCGCGCTATCCGGAGCCCGCCCGTGAACCCGCCACTCCGACCGAGGAGATGGCCAGGCTGCTGCACACGCCGGAACGCATGGTCCGCGATACGAACTCGCCGCGTATCCCGCACATTTGCACATCGACCTGCTGCCGCCGTGGCAGGGGCGCGGGTACGGGCGCGCCCTGATCCGCACGCTGCTCGCGGAGCTGCGGGCCGCCGGCGTGCCCGCCGTCCACTTGTGCATGGTGCAGGCGAACACGAAGGCCCGCGCGTTCTACGACCGGCTGGGATTCGCGCCCTTCGCGGTGCCCGACCCCGGCCCCGCCCGGTACCTGGGCCGGCCGACGGCGACCGACGCGCTGCTCGACGCCTGACCGCATCGACGGCACGGGGCTGTCGGTGCCCTCGTTCAGGTTCTGTCCGTTCGGCCCTACGGGTGGGCCGCCGCTCGACGACCCGGCGGCCTACCACGCGGCCTCCGTCGCCGGGCCGCGGCAGGTCGCGGTCCACACCCCGACGGCCGTTGCCCAGGCGTTCCTGGACGCCAGCGGGCCGAGGAACAGCGCCTGGGCGGAGCCCGTACGGTCGTGGCACGGCGCCGGGCCGCTGAGGTGGTTCTTCCGGACGGCCGCTTGGTGTACTTCCACTCCGACCCCGTCCGGACGCCCGACGGGCAGGAGGTCTGGCGTCTCACCTTCGGGACGCAGGAGCGCCCCTGCGCCGCCGCCCTCGCATATCCCCCGGCCTCCCGCGCCTCCCGGGTCACGCAGGACCACCCCGTGACCGCCGTACGGATCGGCGACGGATGGGTCAGGTCCAAGCTGGCCGAGGTCATGCTCCGCGCGCAGCCACCGGCCCGGGACCGGGCATCTCAGCGGCGGCGCGCGCCGGTGATCGCCCCGTTCGTCGGCCCCGCCCGAAGACCTGCCCCGGGGCGGACCGGGAGACCCCCTCGCGTCCGGTTGTGGATGCCGGGGTCGTGTTCGAAGACGACTTCGGTCGGGGTCCGGCTGGTGCACGGCGTTCTCGACATCGCTGGCGGGCCCGCCGTCGCGGCCGGGCCGGCCCGGCCGGGCCGCGACGCTCGGCGGGGAGGTTCGATGGCGGCAGGGTCACAGCAAAGGGCGGGGATGGCTGGTCCGGTGCGCGCAGCTTGCCGCGCAGGACCAGCCACCAGGCCGGTGAACGCGCCGAAGGCGCCCGCCAGGCCACCCCGGAGGGCCTCCAGGTCCTCCGGGGCGTCCCCGCCCGACCTGTGACCCCCGCCGGGCAAAACAGCCCACCCACCACGCCGAACGCCATGCGGACCCCGTCCGGGCGGGAATCAGCCCGGGCTGGCAGGTCGGCCGTGCGCGCCGTCCCGGTCTCGTCCGGATGTCGCTGCCGGCTTGCCGGTGCTCCTGCCGCGTACCGCCGGGGCCTGCGCCACCGGCGGCCGGTGCACATCTCCCCGCTCTTGCGGCCTCCCCCGGAGGTGCCCGACGCACTACGCGGCAGCGTGCCGCGTGAGCACCAAGGCCCTCCCACCCACCGAGGGCCTTGGTGACCAGCTGCTTCCCCGCGCGCCGGCGAGATCGGCAGGTGCCGAGTGGCACACACGGGTGAGACGCGTGAGCCTTGTTCCATGGGCAGGGACCGGACTTTCCCCGCGATCGGCCGATCCCCTTCACCACCCCCCTCAACGCCCCCTCGACACTCCCGGAGGTCCGCGATGTCCACACTCACCTGGGAACAAGGAGGGGTGATCACCGCCAGCCACACCGATGAAGGATTCGGCGGGCCGTACGCGGCGTATCCCACCCAGACCGTGCACGTCCGCGTCGACAAGGTTCCCATTCCCCCGCCCCCTGACGGCTGGGGAGTGCATGTTCACGTGGGCCTCGCCCGCCACCAGGCCGAGCACGCGGAGATCGGCATCATGTCCGTAACCAAGGTGGGCCTCGGGCCGGACGTGACCTTCGACCCCTGGGAAGCAGCGGCCTACGGCCAAATCCTGGGGTTCACGGTGGGCGCCTACGCCAAGGATGGTGACATGCGAGGCTGGTGGTTCTGGCAACTGTGGCAGTGGTGACGCCGCGCCGCCACCCGAGCGAGCCCCTCCGGGAGGGCTACCGGCGCCCCGGTGGCGGGGAGGACCACCGGCCGGTGCGCACCTGACGGCACCCGGCCGCACTGCGCCGGGCCTCTGCGCCAGATACCCGGTGGCCCGCCGCGGCGGGCCACCACCCTGGGAGGGGGACGGCTGATCCCGTCCCTCCCTGGTGGTCTGCCGTTGCGGAAGATCGCGCGGGGCGAAGTCGGGTGGTCCCCGCGCAGGCGGAGGTGATTCGAGGTAGACGAACAGGTGCCGCCACGCGGAGGCGTACCCCCGGGCAGTCGGGGTGTTCCGGTCAATACTTCCACCGGGCCGGTTCCCGGAAGGCCCGTCGGCCAAGATCCGGACCATTCACGGTCCAACCTCGACATTGCTCATCACTGGACGCCCGTTTCCCCTGGTCAGCGCTGATATGACCCACGTACCGCCAGCAGACCAAGAACCTCCTCGTTTCCTACTCCCCCAAGAAGCTCGGCCTCTTCTGACGGCCCGAAAAAGGGCGCCTGATCCGGGATTTCACCCGCCAGGCGCCCTTACCGCCGTGCCGCTGCACCGTGAGTCGATATTCGCCTTTACTCCCGGTTCCTCCCATCCGTATCCCACCTCTGACCAGCTGTTCCGGGGCATTTCCGGGCCAGATCCGGCCCAAGGCGCCGGCCGGCGCGTCCTCATGTTCGTCACATCGCCGCATGGAGTCCTCGATCAGACGGTTCGCGTGATGACGCGCATCGGCGAGGAACGTGGCGTAGAAGCGGAAGAGGACCTGGATGCTCTGGCCGGCCCGGCGCGCGCACTCGGCCGGGTCAACACCGGAGGCCAGCCAGAAGGAGATGCCCGCATGACGCAGGTCGTAAGGCCGCCGCGCGAGTTCAAGGGCCAGCTCGTCGAGAGCAGCGCTGCCTCACGTGCTCGGCGCCAGGTGATGCCGTAGGCCGCAGCGTCGATGTAGTTCCCGGCCACGTTCCGGAATACACGCCCGTCCGGTACCACACCGAAACGTTCCATGTGTTCGCGGCATCACGCACTACCGCCACCACTGCGGCTGGCTCTACCCGGCTCGGCCGCCGGGGTGGCCACCGCGGCAGGCGCGGTCGGCGGGGTGGTCGCATCGGGCTCGGCCGGCGGCGTCTTCCGGCCGCCGGCCAGCCGCACCAGGAACGGCCGCCTCACTGGCTCTGACCCTGTCTCTGGGCGCCGGTGGACACGGTTCCGGAGTTGTCCCCGCCGATGGCGACGGACCGCTCACCGGACACCGACACGGTGTTCGGCGGCGGGGCTGGTGGGGCGGAACGGATCGCGGTCGTCGAGGAACAGCGGGTTGGAGGTGGCATCGATGTGCAGCTCCACCGGCTCATCAAGGCCGCCAACGAGCAGGTACCCGGCGTGCCTGCACGTCCTGCCCCCCGTTCTCGGGAAGGCCGAGGCGGCCACGGCCGGCCCGGGGGTGGCATCTCCACGACCGCCTGCGGGGGCAGAACCGTACGGGGCATCCTGGCCTGAGGACGGTTGGGGAGGGCAACAACGTGCACTTCGCGTTCGTGTGCGGCTGGTGCGGTGAGGACAACGCCGTGTGGGGTGAGCCCGTCGCCTCGTGGTGGACTGACACCTACCGTGTGCCCGACGACTTCGAGTGCTGGGCGTGTGGCGAGATCAGCACCACACCGCCCCCGCCGTGGACACCCGCCGGCTAGACCCGTGCGGTTGCGGCCGCCGTCGAACGCTGCCGGGCGCGTCCGATAGTTGCCGCACGGGCCTTCGTACACGACGGCCGTTGAACGCAGCGCGGGAGCGTGTCGGTGAAGGCTGCGGGGCGAGCGGGTCCGTGGCGGCTGCCGCAGCACCGATGAGTTCTCCGTCCCTCGGGAGTCTCATCGTTCGCAACATACGCCACAGGCCGTACGGCCTCACGTGAACCGGAGAGACGGACATGTCAACAGCCCGCGAGCGGTCAGCCGCTGCCGAGGCCCGGGTCATCTCCACCGACGGCACCGAGATCGCATTCGAGCAGTCGGGAAGCGGGCCGGCCATCATCCTGGTTGCCTCAGCGCTCGCCGACCGCTCCGACACCACCAAACTCGCGGCTCTCCTCGCCCAGCACTTCACTGTCGTCAACTACGACCGGCGTGGACGGGGGGCCAGCGGCGACGCCGAGACCTACACCCCCGACCGCGAGGTCGAGGACATCGCCGCCCTGGTCGAACACCTCGGCGGAACGGCATCGCTGTTCGGCTCGTCCTCCGGCGCGGTCCTCGCCCTGCGCGCGGCCGCCGCCGGGGTGAGCATCGACCGTCTGGCCCTGTACGAGCCGCCGTTCGTGGTCACCGAGGACGACGACGGACCGCCCGAGGACCTCGCCCGGCAGATCACCACGCTGCTCGCGGAAGGCCGGAACAGCGACGCGGTCACCTACTTCATGACCAGGGTGCAGGGCATGCCCCGCATCGCCGTGTCCTTGATGAGGCTCATGCCGAAGACGTGGGCGAACCTCACCGAGCTGGCCCGCACCCTGCCCTACGACATCGCGGTCATGGGCGATACCCAGCAGGGCAGACCGCTCGATGCCGAGGAATGGAAGGGGGTGACCGCGCCCACTCGTGTACTGACCGGCGGCAAGAGCCCGGCAGCCTTCCAGCGCGCCGCCCGCGCCGTCACCGAGATCCTGCCGCGGGCCGACCACCGCACCCTGCCCGGCCTCAATCACGGCGCCGTCGTCATGGCCCCGAGGAAGATCGCCCCTCAGATCACCGCGTTCATCAAGGAATGAGCATGTGGTCCGGGCGGGCCGGCGGCCGGACATCGTGCTCGGCCAGACAGGGAGCACCGACGCTGCCCGGCCCGTCCGGGGCCTGGCCCTGCGCGACCGGACAGATGCGGTTATCGCCTCCTGGCGCCTCACCTGACGGGTCCGAGGAGATGACCGTGGTCAGCCGGTCCCGCCGCGGACAAGCCGGAGGGCAACTTCGGCGCGGGCGGCCAGGTCGAGCGGATCCAGGTTCTCGGTGCAGGAGGCATGGACGATGCGGTCGAGGCCGGCGCCGAGAAGTGGGGCGGCAGTACGAAAGGTGCACCGACTGCGACAACTGCGCCAACATCGCAAAATCGCGCAGGGCGTGGCGGGTACGGATCGCGGCCGGGGTCGACCAGGAGCTGCTCGGCCTGACGGACGGCGAGAGTCGGCGCGTCCTGGAGGAGCGGCGGCGCGAGCACGCCACTGCCGAGGCGGAGCACCTCGCCTGAAGGCAGGAACAGGACCGCGCAGAGCTGGCCCCTGGGTGCGGCCCGGCGCCGCACCGAGGCCCTGATCGTGGAGGCCGGCCTGGTCGCGACCACCTGGGCGGCCGACCTGACCGACGCGGCCGACGTCGCCACCGTCACCGCCCACGTGCGCTCCGCGCTGGAGGCCCAGAGCGCGACCGCCCAGGAGACGCTCCTTCAGCTGACGGACCCGGCAGCGACAATCGCCTCCGTGGTGTCGCCGTGGGCGCGCATCTCCTATGCCTCGGTGACCACGCGCTGCTCGACCAGTCGGTCGTCTTCTTCACGGCCGGCACCCCATCGGGTCGGCCGGAGTCCCCGACCTCGACCAGCTCCGCCAGGCACTCATAGAGAAGACCGAAAAGGGCGCCAAGCGTTCGAGCACGACGGCCCGGCCGCAACCGGCGAGTAGACCGGACCGGCCGTACGGGTGCATGCCATGCCTTTTCCGGGGTATCCGGGCCCCGATAACGGGGTGGCTACAGGACGAGGGTGGCGGTGTGGGCTCGGTGGTGCACAAAAACGAGGACCAGTCACTGGCGCGCCGCCCGGTACTGTCCGCGCTCGCTTTCGAGGGCAGCGAGCCGATCGCCGAGGCCCGCAGTGCGACCCGTCGCTTCATGACCGACGTTCAGGCAGTGCACGGCATCCCGGTCTCCGACCGCGCGATGGGAACCGTGCAGCTGGTCGTCAGCGAGCTGGTCACCAACGCCTACAAGTACGCGCCCGGCCCCTGCATGCTGGACCTGGAAGTCAGCAACGGCACCGTCCGGATCAGCGTGTGGGACACCGACCCGACCCTGCCCGCAGTCTGCCCCGCGGACCCGAGCCGGATCGGGCAGCACGGCCTGGAGATCATCATGGCCGTGTGCCAGAGCTTCGAGGTCCGCCGCGAGCCGGTGGGCAAGCGCATCACCGTCGCCATCACGCTGGCCGACGACCCCGGCGGGGCCCCGGCCGGCCGCCTGCTGTGACCATTCCCGGGCATCCGAACCATGATCAAGCCCAGCGCCACGGCTGGTCCCCGTACCGCGGTCACGGCGGGTACGGGGACCAGCCCGGCACGCCGGGCGCGAGAGCGCGGACGATGTCGGCGCGATCAACGCCTTCACCGACGCGGACAACCACGACGCCCTGACCCTGCTGCGGGCCCTGCGCGGCCAGGTCCTCCAAGCGGCCTGCCCCACCCGCGGCACGCCCTGGTTTGGCCCGCCAGCCCCAAGAACGGTGGGCCCATGGGCACCCGCGACCAGCGGGGTGTCGTCGAACCGGCGCCGCCGCCGCTCACCGCGGCCCGTGCCCGGGAGATGACGGCCAGGCTGCACGAGGCGATGGACGATGTCCGGCGTTCCGCTGGCGGTGCTCGCCGTCCGGGTCCGTGACGCGCACGGGCCGCCCGCGTCGGGCCCCCTCTGACACATCCCACTGCGCAGCGGAGTTCGGCATCAGCCGCGTGCAGGCGCACCGGTTCCTCGACGCCGCCCGTGCCCTGGGGTGGTCCGGGGCGGAGGGGGCTGCCTCGTATCGCGGTAATGCGTGGTCCCCGCGCAGGCGGGGGTGATGCGAGACGAAGAGGTGCCACCACGCGGAGGCGTGCCCCCGGGCAGTCGGGGTGTTCCGGTCAATACTCCCACCGAGCCGGTTCCCGGAAGGCCCGTCGGCCAAGACCCGGACCATTCACTGTCCAACCTCGACATTGCTCATCACTGGACGTCCGTTTCCCTGGTCAGCGTGATGCGACCCACGTACCGCCAGCAGACCAAGAACCTCCTCGTCCCCTACTCCCCCAAGAAGCTCGGCCTCTTCTGACGGACCGAAAAAGGGCGCCTGGCCCGGGCCCTCGCCCGCCAGGCGCCCTTACCGCCGTGCCGCTGCACCGCAAGATATTCGTCCACACCCCCGGTTCCTCCCGCCCGTATCCCACCTCTGACCGGCCGTTCCGGGGCATTTCCGGGCCAGATCCGGCCTGATACTCCAGCTGTAGATCGTGGTCTTCATGTCTGGGTGTCGGCGGCCAGTCGGATTCCCCACGTACGGCCAGTGGGAATGCAACTCTCCGTTCCGGCTCGGGGCGGGTGCCCGATGCGGCCGGTTGTGTGTGTGAACGTGACCGGCCCGAGGCCATGTTGGTGTGGGACAGGAGATCAGCTGTCCGCGGAGTGGTCCTGGCCGAGGAGTTCTGCCGCGAGTTCCATGCAGCGGATCCGGGCGGGGGAGAAGTCGTGAGGCATCTTGGTGACCGCTTCGCAGGCGCTCTTCTGTGCGGGCTCCTCGCCCTTCAGGTCGGCGTCGTAGGTCTCGAAGAGCTTCTCCTCGTCCGTGTCCAGTCCGGCCGCCTCGATGGCCTTCTCCAGGGCTTTGTGGTGGGCGTAGCGCTGTGCGGCGAGTTCTTCGACACGGGGGTCATGGGGATCAACGCCGTCGTCGAGGGCGGCCTCGGCGGCGTCGAGACGGTCGTCCTCGGCCCTGAGGTCGGTGTGGGTGGCCAGCACGATGAACACGCTTGCCTGGACTGCGGCGCCCAGCGGGCCGAAGACCCGTTCCGTGACCAGCAGGGTGTCCAGGTCGGAGGGGCGCAGCGCGCCCGGGGGCAGGTGGCCGAGCCGGTCCGTCACCGGTTCGGAGAGCAGCCCGAGCGGGCTGCCCACGGCCCGCAGGCGCTGGACAACGGCGCGCTGGCGTTTGACGTCGGCCTCCTTGGCGGCCAGGGCTTCCTCCAGCCGGCCCAGGTCCTCCTCGATGTCCCGGGCCTCGTCGAAGGCGGCCCGCATGTCGTCCAGGCTGATGCCGGCGTCTGCCATCTTGCGGATCCACAGCAAGCGGATCATGTCGTCGTAGCCGTAACGGCGGCGGCCGTCCCCGCCTCGCTCGGGTTCCGGCAGCAGACCGATCTCGTGGTAGTGGCGAATCGCGCGCGAGGTGGTCCCGGCGAACGCGGCCGCATCACCGATCTTGACCTGGCGGGGAGGTGTGAAGGAGGGGTGCATCGCGGAGGGAGCCTTTCGTGCTGTGGTGTCTCGACGACATCACATGCCGCTACGGCATGTGCAAGGACACACCTCTCAGGCGCCACCAGCAGCCGGGCCCGTCCACCACCGGAAGCCATCCAGCACAACGACGCTCCCGACTCCCTCCGGCGGGCCTCCCCACGAGGAACAGGTGCTGGATCTCGTTGCAGGTCGGCGGGATCAGGTCGTCCGGTCCGGCGCGGCGTGTGGGTTCGTAGGTCTCCTCCACCCCACCTGGATCCGGCCGTCCTGACCAGGGTGCGCAACGAGACCGGCCCGGTGGAACGGCAGCGGTGGTGGGCGAGTCCGCCGGTGGTCGTCGCTCACCATTCCCGGGTGGCGATCAGCTCCTCCACATCCGCGTCCGTGAACCCGTATGCCGACGCCACAAACCAGAAGTCCTCAGCGATCACCTCGCGCGCAACCGTCTCGATCTCACTCCCGGCTGCCTCGAACTCTTCCTCCAAACTGTTGAATTCCTCCGTCGCGGCCTGGCTGAGCGCATACAGAACCTCCAGATCCGACGGCTGCTCAGCCTCGATCCGCTCGCACAGCCGCAACAGGATCGCCCTGCCCCGGTCGACGACGTGATCGGGGAAGTACGAGTCCGCGTACATCTGCCGCAGGAACATGTGCCCTGCTACCTGCTGGTTCGTGATCGGCATGGCGCTTCCCCATCTGCTTGGAAGAACTGACGCGCCGATCATGCACGGCACCACTGACAACAACGCCGTCCACGTACGCCAGGCCGGTCGTCCGGCACTTCTGCAACAGGCCCAGTTGGTGAGCGGCGGTAGCTGATGAGGGCCGCGGCGATGCCGTCGAGCGATCACGCCGTCGGAAACGGCGACCTGCACCGGCCCGCGCGCCGCGTCCCTTCACCTCCTCAGCGAAACGGAGTACCTCTCATGCCCTCCTCCCGGGCACCGCCCGCCCGGGTGACCGCGGCACCGGCCTCGTGGCAATCCCCGCAGTCCTTGGGACGGACGGGCTCGACCAGGCCCTCCCGGGCCAGGTCGAGCAGCGCCTCGCACACCGGGGTGGCGGAGACACCGACGTCCTCGCCAGGCGGGCGCGGAGCAGACCTTGCCGGCCGCGTCGGGGAACAGGGCGGCCCGCAGGGCGTGGGGCCCCGGTCACGCAGGCGCTCCCCGGTGGCGACGAGGGTGCGCTGCATGAGGTTGCCCCCTGGTGCTTTGTCCTTCCTTCGCGCCACCCGGCTGGACGGGGCCGGCCCGCAGGGTCACATTGCTTTCCCCGGCGACAGGGTGTAGGTGCGTCCGGCGGTATAGAACTCCAGGGCGGCGCGGCCCTGCTCGCGCGGGCCGTGACCGGAGGACTTGGTGCCCCCGAAGGGCAGGTGGAAGTCGACGCCGGTGGAGGGGGCGTTGATCCGGATCATGCCGGTGTCGAGCTCGTCGAGTCCGTACAGCGCCGCGTCCAGGTCGGCGGTGTGCACCGACGTGACGAGACCGTACGGCCCGAAGTTCGCGATCCGCACCGCCTCGGCAAGGTCGTCGGCTGTCAGCAGGGCTGCCACCGGCCCGAAGACCTCCTCGCGCAGCAGCCGGTGGTCGGCGGGCACCTTCTCGGCCAGGGTCGGGGCCGCGTACCAGCCAGGGAGGTCGGGGACGGTGCCGCCCGCGACCACGGACAGCCCGGACCAGGCCTCGGTGACCCGTCGGCGGGCCTGCTCGGAGATGAGTGGTCCGCACACCGTGGCGGCGTCCGCCGGATCGCCCGACGGCAGGGTGCGCAGGGCTTCGCCCAAGGCCTCCCGCAGAGGGGCGGCGGCGGCGCCGACGGCGATCACCCGGCTGGTGGCGGTGCACTTCTGTCCCGCGTATCCGGCGATGGCCGCGGCGAGGTGGGCCGCGGCCTGTCCGATGTCGGCATCCGGGAGGACGATAGCGGCGTTGAGGCCGCCCATCTCGGCCTGGACCGGGATGCCGCGCGCGGTGGCCGCGCCGACGACCGCCTGGCCGGCTGCCGTCGAGCCGGTGAACGAGACGACGTCGGCGGCGGAGACGACAGCGGCTCCCTCGGCCGCGCCGCCGGGAACGACGGTGAAGACGCGCTCCGGAAGGACCTGCTGGACGAGGTCGGCGAGCCGCTGGGCGCAGGCGGTGGCCTCGGGCGCGGGCTTGAGGACGACCGTGTTGCCGGCCGCCAGCGCCGGGGCGGCCTTCCAGCTGGGAATGGCGAACGGGAAGTTCCAGGGGGTGACCAGAGCCGCGACCCCGTGCGGGCGGCGGCGGGTCAGCAGCAGTCCGGCCCCGGCGGCGGGCTCGTGGACGGCGCCGGCCGGCTCGTAGGGCGACTGGGCGTAGTACCGCCAGATGGCGACGGTCCGTGCCACTTCGGCCCGTGCCTCGGCGAGCGGCTTGCCGACCTCGCGTACCGCGAGCGTGGCCAGTTCGTCCGCGGCGGCCTCGATGGCCGTGGCGATCGCCCCGAGGGCGGCCGACCGGGCGGCCGCGCCGCCGCGCTGCCAGCCGGGACGGGCGGCGCGGGCCCGTTCGACCGCGTCGGCGGCACCGAAGGCGCCCCGCGCCGCCACCTGCACGACGATGTCACCGGGGTCGGCCGGATTGCGGGAGACAACCGGGGGCAGGGTGGTGGTCACAGGAGGAAACCTCCGGGGAAGGGGTCGTCCGGGTCGAGGAGGTACTGGGCGGTCCCGGTGATCCAGGCCCGTCCGGTGATGGCGGGGACGACGGCCGGCACGCCGCCGACCTGCGTCTCCCCGATGAGCCGGCCGGTGAACCGGGTGCCGATGAAGGACTCGTTGACGAAGTCCCGGTGCAGCGGCAGCTCACCGCGCGCGTGCAGCTGGGCCATGCGTGCGGAGGTACCGGTGCCGCACGGGGACCGGTCGAACCAGCCGGGGTGGATGGCCATGGCGTGCCGGGAGTGCTCGGCGTCGGAGCCGGGGGCCGTCAGATGGACGTGCTTCACGCCGCCGATGGTGGGGTCCTCGGGGTGGACGGGCCGGTCGGTGGCGTTGATGGCACCCATGATGGCGAGCCCGGCGGCCAGCAGGTCGTCCTTGCGGGCGCGGTCGAACGGCAGGCCGAGGGCTTCGAGTTCCGCGAAGGCGTAGAAATTGCCGCCGAAGGCCAGGTCGTACGTCACCGTGCCGAGCCCGGGGACCTCGACCTCGCGGTCCAGGCCCGCACAGAACGCGGGGACGTTGGTCAGTGTGACGGAGGTGGCTGCGCTGTCCCGGACGCGAACGTCGACCGACACCAGCCCCGCCGGCGTGTCGAGGCGGACCGTGGTGACCGGTTCGACGACCGGCACCATGCCGGTCTCGACCAGGACGGTGGCCACCCCTATGGTGCCGTGCCCGCACATCGGCAGCAGCCCGGACACCTCGATGAACAGCACACCGTGGTCGGCATCCGGGCGCGTGGGCGGCTGGAGGATCGCGCCGCTCATCGCGGAGTGGCCGCGTGGCTCGTACATCAGGAGCGTGCGGATGTGGTCGAGGTGCTCGATGAAGTGCAGCCGTCGCTCGGCCATGGTGGTGCCGGGGATCACCCCGACGCCCCCGGTGATCACTCGGGTGGGCATGCCTTCGGTGTGCGAGTCCACGGCGTGGAAGACATGGCGTGTACGCACGCAGATCCTTTCGCGGTCGGGTGGTCGGGCGGGCCGGGGAGCCGGCCGCCCGGCGGTGGGAGGAGGCCGGCGGTCAGCGGTGGCCGTCGGCGACGGCCTTCTCGGTCGCCGTGCGTACCACGGCCTCGATGTCACCGGTGAGCGGGGTGCGCGGCGGCCGGACCGGTCCGCCGCGGCGCCCGACCAAGTCCATGGAGAGCTTGATCGACTGGACGAACTCGGTCTTGGAGTCCCAGCGCAGCAGCGAGTGCAGCGACCGGTAGAGGGGCAGGGCCGTCCGGAGGTCGCCGGCGACCGCCGCGTGGTACAGCTCGGCGCAGGTGGCGGGGAAGGCGTTGGGGTAGCCGGCGATCCAACCGACGGCGCCGGCCACGGCGAGCTCCAGCAGCGCGTCGTCGGCGCCGATGAGCAGGTCGAGTTCGGGGGCCAGCTCGGCGAGTTCGTAGGCGCGCCGGACGTCGCCGGTGAACTCCTTGACGGCCACGATGTGCCCGTCGGCGTGGAGCCCGGCGAGAACCGCCGGGGTCAGGTCGACCTTGGTGTCGATGGGGTTGTTGTACGCCACGACGGGCACCCCGGCCCGGGCCACCTCGGCGTAGTGGGCCCGCACCGATGCCTCGTCGGCGCGGTAGGCGTTCGGGGGCAGCAGCAGGACCGAGCCGCACCCGGCCGCTGCCGCCTGCTCGGCCCAGCGACGGGCCTCGGCGCTGCCGTACGCGGCTACGCCGGGCATCACCCGCGCCGGGTTGCCCGCGGCCTCGACCGCGATGCGGACCACACGCGCACGCTCCTCGGCGGTCAGGGTCTGGTACTCGCCGAGCGAGCCGTTGGGGACGACGCCGTCGCAACCGTTGTCGAGGAGCCAGCGGACGTGCTCCGCGTAGGCGTCGTAGTCGACGGAGAGGTCGTCGCGGAAGGGGAGCGCCGTGGCGACCATGATGCCGCGCCAGGGGCTGGTGGTGGTCCAGGTGGTGGCGGTCATGCGCATGAGCCTTTCTGTGGCATGTGACATTTTATAGGTGCCCCGATCGGGCACGCGGGGCCGTCCGGTGGGTCCTGCCCGGCCCCGCCCCCTCCCGGAACCGTGTGCTCCGGCCCCGGGTCGTCGGCGGGGCGGTCAGGGACGGTCCTCGTCCGGCGGGTCGAGCGAGGCGAGCACTCCGAGCGGTACCGGTTCGGCGAACGGCCGGCGCTCGCCCGGTGGCGCCGGGGCGGCTCCGCCCGCGGCCGCCAGGCAGGACACGGCCGAGCCGCACATCCGGCCCTGGCACCATCCCATGCCCGCGCGGGTGAGGAGTTTGACGGTCCTCGCGTCGCGGGCCCCGAGGTCGTCGACCGCCTCGCGGATGGTGCCGGCGGTCACCTCTTCGCAGCGGCACACGTCGGTGTCGCCGGCCAGCCACGTGGGCCAGCCGGAGCCGGGGGCGTGTGCCGCGGCCATGGCGTCGGCGAAGGAGCGCATGCGGCTGCGGGCGCGGCGCAACCGCGCCACCCGCCCGGACCCGGCCGGCCCCGGCCGGCCGCCGAGCCGGGCAGCGATGGCGATCGCCGCCAGCTCCCCTTCCACACGGGCCAGTCGTGCGCCGCCGACCCCGCCGGTCTCGCCCGCCGCCCAGACGCCGGGCACCGAGGTCTCCTGGAAGCCGTCCAGGACGAGGGCGGAAGTGCCGTCCGCGGTGGTGCGGGTGGCGCAGCCGAGCGTCACGGCGAGTTCGATCTGCGGGGTCAGCCCGTGTCCGACGGCCAGCGCGTCGCATGCGATCCGGCGGTCGGTCCCCGGCACGGGCCGCCAGTCGCGGTCGAGCCGGGAGACGGTGACCGCCTCCACCCGGCCGGTGCCGTGCACTGCGGTCACCGCGCTCCGGGCGCGCAGCCGCACCCCGTGGCGCAGCAGCGCCGAGCCGTGGACCACCGCCTCGACCATCTTGTGCGCGTTGGTGGCCAGGGCGCGCGGGTGGCGGGCGTACCGCAGATAGCCGGCCGCCTCCACCACGGCGGGGACCTTCGCCCCGGCGGCGGCGAGTGATGAGGCGACGGCGAGCAGCAGCGGCCCGCTGCCGGCGACGACGATGCGTCCCCGGGCTCTCCGCCCGGCCCGAGCGGAGGGTGCCCCGATGCCGGGCAGGACCAGCCCCGACTTGAGCATCGCCTGCGCCCCGCCCGCGCCCACGACGCCCGGCAGGGTCCAGCCGGGGAAGGGCAACTGCCGCTCGTAGGACCCGGTGGCGACGAGAAGGGCCCGCGCCGGTACGCACACCGGCCGCTCCCCCGCCCCGTCGGCACCGGTCACGGCGTGTACGGCCCATGTCCCGCCGCCCCCGCGGGTGACCGTCCACACGCGGTGCCCGGCCAGGTGGGTGATGCCGTTTCCGGATCTCTGGCGTGCGCGCAGGTCGGCGAAGGCGGCCCAGTCGTGGTGCAGGGCCTCGGGGCGCGCGGCGCGGAGCTCCGGGTCGGGGGTGCGGTAGAACTGGCCGCCGACCTGGTCCGAGGCGTCCAGCAGGGCGACCGTCAGGCCGTGCTCGGCGGCGGTGACGGCACCGGCGAGCCCGGCCGGGCCCGCGCCGATCACCGCGAGGTCGTACGGTTCAGACACCGAGACCGGCACGTCCGTGTCCTTCCTGGGTGGTGATGGCGTCGCCCGGGCGGGCCGGAACCAGGCAGGCCCGGCGGTTGGGCTCGCCGTTGATCGTGGCGAGGCAGTCGTAACACTGCCCGATGCCGCAGAACGCCCCCCGCGGGCGGCCGCCGTTGCGGGTGGTGCGCCAGGCGAGGATGCCGGCGGCCCAGAGCGCGGCCGCGACGGACTGGCCGGGCAGCGCAGTCACGGTGCGCCCGTCCATGGTGATCTCGAACGGCGGATCGGGGTCTGCCCCGACGAGGTCGGCGGGGGTTCGGGCCACGGTGGGCCTCCTCTCGTGTACGCGTTGCGCGGTTCGTGTCCATGCGTGCGCGGTGGGGGCCACCGGCGGTTTCCGTCCCCCGGTCAGCCCCTCCCGGCGGGGCTCGGTGCGCGGCTCCCGCCGGGTGGGTGCCTCCACCCCGGGCCCTGGTCCGCTCAGGCGGCGGACGGGCCGGAGAGCCCGCCACCTGCGCCCTGGAACCGCTCCGGGCGGAACGGCGTGATGTCCAGCGGCTGGTCGCCACCGGTCAGGGACCGGGCCACGATCAGTCCCGTCGCCGGTGCCAGCCCGATCCCCGCCCCTTCGTGGCCGCAGGCGTGCAGCAGTCCGGGGACCCGCGGGTCGGGGCCGATGGCGGGCAGATGGTCCGGCAGGTAGGGGCGGAAGCCGGGGTAGGTCCGCATGACCCGCACCCCGGCCAGCACCGGGAACAGCGCCGTGGCCTGGACGGCGAGGCGCCGCAGCACCTCCACCGACAGCGTGCGGTCGTAGCCGACCCGCTCCCGGCTGGCGCCGATGAGGACCGGTCCGGCCGGGGTGCCCTCGACCACCGCCGAGGTCTGGAGCGCCGCGGAGCCGCTGGCCACGTCGGCGACGTAGTCCGCCGCGTAGACCTTGTGGCGCACCACCCGAGGCAGCGGCTCGGTGACGAGGACGAACCCCCGGCGGGGCAGGACGGGCAGCTCGGTACCGGCGAGGCGGGCGAGTTCGGCCCCCCAGGTGCCGGCGGCATTGACCACGTGGGGTGCGTGGACCGGTCCGGAGGCGGTCCGCACCCCCCGGATCTTGCCGGAGCCTTCGGTGAGCACGCCGGTCACCTCCTCGCCGAGCCGCAGCCGTACCCGGTCGCCGGCGGCGCGCAGCAGGTGGGCGGCGGCCAGCGCGGGCATGACCTGGGCGTCCTGCGGGTAGTGGAAGCCGCCCGCCAGGCCCGGGGCCAGGTGTGGCTCCAGGTCACGCAGGCGGTCCCCGGCGATCTCTTCGGCGGTGACGCCGGCCTTGTGCTGGGCGGCGGCGAAGACCCGCAGGGCGGCCAGTTTCGCCTCGTCGGAGGCGATGACGAGGCCGCCCTTGGGTTCGTACTCGATCCCGGGCGGGAGTTCCCCGGCCAGCTCGCACCACATCCGGGTGGACAGCAGCGCGAGGTCGAGTTCGGGGCCGGGTTCCTTGTCGGAGACCAACAGGTTGCCCTCGCCGGCCCCGGTGGTGCCGCCCGCCACGGGGCCGCGGTCGAGCACGGTGACGCTCAGGCCGGACCGGGCCGCGTAGTAGGCGCATGCGGCGCCGACCACGCCGGCCCCGACGACGATGACGTCCGCGGAGTTTCTCGTGAGCACCGTAGTAATATTTCACATTGCACATGCCGTGCCAAGAGAGTCCGTCCGGACGATCGCCGCCCCGGCGTCCCGTGCGCTCCAGGCCTCCCCCTCGCCGGCTCAGCCGTCGGTCAGCCGGCCCATCCACTCCTCGATGCCGTCCGGCGTCCGCGGCAGCGCGCCCGACATCAGTCGCGCCCCGTCCGCGGTGATGACCAGGTCGTCCTCGATGCGCACGCCGATGCCGCGCAGTTCGGGCGGGAGCGTCTCGTCGTCCGGCTGCAGGTACAGGCCGGGCTCCACGGTGAGCACCTGACCCTCCTCCAGCACCCCGTCCAGGTACGCCTCCGCGCGCGCCCGGGCACAGTCGTGGACGTCCAGGCCCAGCATGTGCCCGCTGCTGCACAGCGTGTACCGGCGGTGCAGGTCGCCCTCGGCGCTCTTGAGCACGCCCCATTCCGCGAGCCCCTCGGCGATGACCCTCATGCACGCCTGGTGGAAGTCGCGGAAGGCGGCACCCGGCTTCAGTGCGGCGATGCCCGCCTCCTGCGCGGCGAGGACGAGGTCGTACACCTGCCGCTGGACGGAGGTGAAGCGGCCGGAGAGCGGGAGGGTGCGGGTGATGTCCGCCGTGTAGAGGGTGTCGGTCTCGACGCCCGCGTCGAGCAGCAGCAGATCCCGGGCGTCCAGGGGGCCGTCGTTGCGGATCCAGTGGAGGACGCACGCGTGCGCCCCCGATGCGGCGATCGTCTCGTACCCGGTGCCGTTGCCCTCGGCACGGGCGCGCAACCCGAAGACCCCCTCGATCCAGCGCTCGCCGCGGGGGTGGGCGAGGGCGCGCGGCAGCGCCCGTACGACGTCCTCGAAGCCTGCGGCGGTGTGGTCCACGGCCTGTTGCAGCTGGTCGACCTCCCAGCTGTCCTTGACCAGCCGCAGCTCGCTCAGGGCGGTGGCGAGTGCGGAGTCCTGCGAGGCGACGCGGCCGGACGGCAGTCGGCCGTACTCGTCCAGGTGCACGCACCGGATGCCGGCCATCCGCTCGGCCTCGGCGAGGTCGGGACGGCGGCCCACCCAGAACTCCCCGTACCGGCGGTCCCGGTAGAACTCCTCGCCGACGCGCGGCGAGCGCGGACGCACGTACAGGACGGCCTCGTGCCGGTGCGGGCCGTCCGGCTCCAGGACGAGCACATGTCCGGCCTGCTCCTCTCCGGTCAGGCCGGTCAGCCACGCGTAGGCGGAGTGCGGCCGGAAGCGGTGATCGCAGTCGTTGGAGCGGACCTTCAGCTCACCGGCCGGGATGATCAGCCGCTCCCCGGGGAAGCGGGCGGAGAGCCGGGCGCGGCGGGCCGGGGTGAGCCGCGCGACCGGGAGCCGGATGTCGCCGGGCAGCGGACTCGCGGCCCACTGGCCGGACATGAAGCCGGCGAGCTCCTCGGAGACCGGCAGATCGTGACTGCCGGTACGCGGACCGGTGGTGGCGGGTTCGTCCATGGCGGGCCCCTTTCGGGCACGGGTGGGTAACGGAGTGACCAGCATCGCTCAGTGCAATTTCACATTACTATGTTACCGGTCACATTCCAGCCGTCCCCGGGCGCGGCCGCCGGGAGGCCGCCACAGCCGTCCCACCGCTCATGGAGTGCCCCATGCACGCGGCGATGCACGCGCGACAGAGGCGCAGTTCGATGACGAGACGATGGTGGAGCCGGACATCCGCACCGCCCGCACCGAGGGGCTGCCGCGCCGCACCACGGTCGTCAAGCACGGACTCGGGCCGACATGACCCCGATCCTGACCATCTTCGGCATGGACCGGGGCGGGCTGCTCGCCGGCGCGGTGATCACCGAGCCCATCTTCGAACTCCCGGGATCGGCCGGTTCTTTGACGGCGCGCCGTCCAGCGGCGACCGGCCGGTGATCTCGGGTGACGCTCCCGGCGGCCACCTCCATCGTCGTCGCCAACCCGGCCGTCGAGCTGTCGCAGCCCCGGTGGACCCGCGGTTCGCCACGCCGTCCCACCCGTACACCCCGCGGGGTGCCGGACTCCCTCCCCCGGCTGGACGGCCGGGACGACGAGCCGCTGCGGGCCATTCCCGGCAGCGCCGTACGACGACGGTCCCTCGGTGCGATCAGCGGAGGACAGCGGGAGCTCGCCCACCAGTTGGCAACCCTGAGTTCGCCCCGATGCCTTCCCCACGATATGTCACCTGTGCAATGGTACATGTCATAGGTCGTGGCCATGCCAATCACGGGCATCGGTCGTCACCCGTCCGTCGGACGGGTGCGGCACTCCCCCCCCGACCTCCCCATCCCCCACAGGCCCGCATCGCGCGGCCGAACCCTCATGGGAGGCGTAGTGAGAAAGTCACTCGTTCGACGACGTCTGGGAGCGGCGCTGCCGCTGGCCCTGACCGTCGTCATGGGCGCCGGCCTGCTGTCCCAGCCGGCCGGCGCCCAGACCGGAACCCCGGTGGCCGCCGCGCGGGCGGCTGCCGCGGACGACAGGCACGCCGGTCCTCCGCCTGCGGCTCAGTCCGCCACGACGGAGAGCGAGCACGTCACCGGAGCACCCCTGACGCCGTCCGCGCTCCGACCGCTCGCGGCGAGCAAGGACGCGCTCAAGAAGTCCTACGGAGAACACGGGAAGCAGCCGGTCCCCGCCACGTCGGAGGAGACCACACCGAACACGGCCGGGAAGGGCGCGGCCACCGCGGCGGCCGCGTGCAACGCCTCGGACTTCACCTCCCGCACCGGCAGCGCGCTGGTGCAGCAGATCAAGGCGTCCACCACCGACTGCGTCAACACCCTGTTCAACCTGACGGGAAGCGATGCCTACCACGCCTTCCGCGAGGCGCAGATGACCACGGTCGCCTACGCCCTGCGTGACGGGTCGGCCTCCTATCCCGGCGACTCCAGCACCGGCATGCCGCAGCTCGTGCTCTACCTGCGCGCCGGCTACTACGTCCACTACTACAACGCCGGTACGGTGGGCCCCTACGGCAGCAGCCTGCAGACCGCCATCCGCTCGGGGCTCGACGCCTTCTTCGCCAGCCCACGCTCACGTGACGTCAGCGACGCCAACGGTGAGACTCTCGCCGAGGCCGTCACCCTCATCGACAGCGCCGAGGAGAACGCCCGCTACATCCACGTCATCGAGCGACTGCTGGCGGACTACGATTCCTCCTGGAACTCGTCCCGGTGGATGCTCAACGCGGCCAACAACGTCTACACGGTGACCTTCCGCGGCCACCAGGTGCCCGCCTTCGTGACGGCCGTCCAGTCAGACCCCGGCCTGATCGACTCCTTGTACAACTTCGCCTCCCGTCACATCCCGTTGCTGGGCACGGGCCAGTCCTACCTCACCTCCAACGCCGGACGTGAGCTCGGCAGGTTCCTTCAGCACCCGTCCCTGCGGAGCAAGGTCAGCCCGCTGGCGGCCGACCTGCTGAAGTCGAGCTCGATCACGGGCACCACCGCCCCGCTCTGGGTCGGCGTGGCCGAGATGACCGACTACTACGACAGAACCAACTGCTCCTCCTACGGCACCTGCGACCTCCGGACGCAGCTGGCGAAGGCCGTACTGCCGGTGACCTACAACTGCGGTACCAGCATCACCATCAAGGCTCAGCAGATGACCTCGGGCGAACTGTCCGCCAGTTGCAACAGTCTGCGGAGCCAGGACGCCTACTTCCACAACATCGTCCGGGACAGCGGCCCCGTCGCGGGCGACGGCAACGACCGCATCGAGGTCGTGGTGTTCGATTCCAGCACGGACTACCAGACCTACGCCGGCGCCATGTACGGGATCGACACCAACAACGGCGGCATGTACCTGGAGGGCGACCCGGCGGCAGCCGGCAACCAGCCCCGGTTCATCGCCTACGAGGCCGAGTGGCTACGCCCGGACTTCCAGATCTGGAACCTCAACCACGAGTACACCCACTACCTCGACGGCCGCTACGACATGCACGGCGACTTCAACGCGAACGTCACCACGCCGACGATCTGGTGGATCGAGGGCTTCGCCGAGTACGTCTCCTACTCCTACCGCGGCGTCCCCTACACGGCCGCGATGACCGAGGCCGGCCGCCGCACCTACGCCCTGAGCACGCTGTTCGACACCACGTACAGCCATGACACCACCCGCATCTACCGCTGGGGCTACCTCGCCACGCGGTACATGATCGAGAACCACCGCGCCGACATGGACACGGTGCTCGGCCACTACCGGACCGGTAACTGGAGCGCCGCCCGCACCTACCTGACCGGTACCATCGGCACCCGCTACGACAACGACTGGTACACCTGGCTGGCGGGCTGCGCGGCCGGCGACTGCGGCGGAGGCTCCAACCCGCCCGGCAACCAGGCCCCCACCGCCGCCTTCACCAGCTCCGCGCAGGACCTCAAGGTCAGCTTCACCGACCAGTCCTCGGACCCCGACGGCACCATCGCCTCACGCTCCTGGACCTTCGGAGACGGCACCACCTCCACGGCCACCAACCCCACCAAGACGTACAGCACCGCCGGTACGTACACGGTGAAACTGGTCGTCACCGACGACAAGGGCGCGGCCTCCACCGCAACGAGGACGGTCACCGTCACCAGCGGTGACGGAGGCACCCTCACCGAATGCACCGGCACGGACAGCAGGGAGCTCGGCAAGGACTGCCATCGGAGCAACCAGTCCGCCACCACCGGGAACTACGCCTACCTCTACCTCTACGTCCCGGCGGGCACCACCCAGCTGAAGATCACCACCTCCGGTGGAACGGGTGACGCGGACCTGTACCACAGCAGCAGCGGCTGGCCCAGCACCACCAGCTACACGCAGCGCGCCACCGGCGCCGGCAACGACCACACCCTGACCGTCAACAACCCGCGGGCAGGCGCCAACTACATCAGCCTGTACGCGGTGAACGGCTTCAGCGGGGTCACCATCAGCACCCGCTACTGACAGGCACGTACCGCACGACCGAACCGAGGTCCTCCGGCCCCGGGCGGGGATGCCGCCCGGGGCCGGAGGACGCGGGGCGGCACGATGCGTGCGGAGGCCGCCCGCGCGGTGACGATCCGGCGCCGTTTCGTCCGCCTCCTGCCAGGACGCCCGCCGGGCGGTGCACGAGGCGTCCGCGAACCGCGACTCCTCCTCGACCACCGCCGTCCCGCGGGTCACCGAGCCGGCCGTCTCCATGCGGTCCCCGGCGGCAGCCCCGTCGTGGAGGCAGCTCCCGTCTACGTGGCTCTCCCGGGCGGGACCGAACGTGGCCGGTGCCTCTGTGGTACAAGCCGCGGCGTCCCCGTCCAGGTGGACGGGAGCGGACCCGAGGCGGCCGTGATGAGCGTGCGGGGCCCCGGCCTCGCACACGCCGTCGCGGAGCCGCCGCGGGGATCGGCGGTTACGCGGGGCAGAAGCCGGCCTGCGCCAGGAGAGTGATCGCTGTGCACAGCGCTCCCGTTCGGAGAGTACGCAACGTGACATTGTATAGTGGAGGAGACATCCTCGGAGGGTACCCATGAGCGAGCTGAAGCCCCGCACACTCATCTCGGTCCAGAAGCACCTGCGTGACCAGGTGGCCAATGCCCTCCGTGCGGCACTGATCGCAGGTGACCTGAAGCCCGGGGTGATCTACTCCGCGCCCACCCTCGCGGCCGAGTACGGCGTCTCCGCGACCCCCGTACGCGAGGCCATGCTGGATCTGGCACGAGAAGGCCTGGTCGAGGCCGTGCGCAACAAGGGCTTTCGCGTCACCGAACTGTCCGAGCGCGACCTGGACGAGTTCACCGAGATCCGTTCCCTCATCGAGATTCCGATCATCGGCCAGGTCACCCGGTCGGCCTCGCGGCAGGAGCTGGAGAACCTGCGTCCCGTGGCCGAGGAGATCGTGGCCGCGGCACGCGCCGGCGACCTCATCGGCTACCTGGAGTCGGACCGTCGCTTCCACCTCGAACTGCTCGGCCTTGCCGGCAATGCCCGCCTCGTCGAGACGGTGGCCGATCTGCGCAAGCGCTCCCGGCTCTACGGCCTCACCGCCTTGGCGGAAGCCGGGGCACTGGTGGCTTCCGCGCAGGAGCACACGGCGCTGCTCGACCTGATGCTGAGCGGTGACGCCGCGGCAGCCGAGGAGCACATGCGCCACCATCTGGCGCACGTCCGGACCTTGTGGGCCGCGCGCGACCGGGACAAGCCCGCGGAGCACGCGGTGTCAGCAGGCAGGCCGGGTATCCGCTGATCCCGCGACCTCCCCGCCCGGGGCCACCGCCCCCACCACACGCTCAAGCCTTGACGTTCCGCTCCGCCCAGGACGATCCCGTCGAGGATCAGGACGTCCCCTCCCGTCGCTTCGCCGCTGGAGTCCGGAGGCCGCCCTCGACGCTGCTCTGCTCTCGGTGCCCTGCCCCTGGAGCGGCCGGGCGCCCATGTGCCGGACACGTCACCCCGGCCGTCCCGCAGGCCCCCGCGCAGGCGGGAAGGGCGGTCAGCCCGAGCTTTCCGCGCACGGGCGGGGGGCTCGCAATGCCATGGTGGCCTGGTGGGCGAGCCAGGATTCGGCCTGGTCGTAGGACCATCCGTTCTGGTCGACCAGCGTGAAGTATCCGCTGTACCCGAAGTAGAACCACAGGATGTCGGTTGCCTGGTCCACCGTCATCTCCGGGTGGGTGCCGCCGATTGTGCGCAGATGGGCGGCGACGGTGGCGAGTGCGTCCCGATAGCGCCGGGTCCCGATCGCCAGCCCTTCGGCCGCGCCCTCGTTGTGGGGCGCCGTCGCGATCAGGATGCGCATGATGTCGCCGAAGCTCTCCCGCATGGACCTCGTCACGGCGGACAGCTGCCGCAGCAGCGCGTCCGGATCGGTGAGGGAATCCAGCTCGTCCATCGACGCGGCGACGACGGGGGCCTGGCTCCAGATGTCCACCAGGGTGCGCAGCAGACCCTGTTTGCCGCCTCCGACGGCGTAGACGGTCGTCGGGGCGACCCGGGCTTCGGCGGCGATCTCCTCGACCGTGGTCGCGAAGTAGCCCTTGTGCGAGAAGAGCTGCCGCGCGGCCTCGACAATGGCCAGCCGGGTGGCCTCCGCGTAATCGCTCCGTCGGTTCCTGTGCGGTGTGGACATGACCCGTACCTTGTCGCATCCCGGTCTCCGTTGCCAGGCTCCGTTGACCGGAGTTAGACTCCGGTGAGCGGGTTGCTTCTTTGATCGACGAGTTCTGCGGTGGCGCACGGACCATGCGGCGAGCGAGGGAGAGGCACTGCGGTGACGTATCCAGGGCGCACCACGCGGGGTACGGAGCTGGTCACCCGCCTGTGCCGTACGCCCCTTCCGAAGCCGGTGGTGACATCCGGGCCCGAGGACGGCTTCGCTCGCGCGCTCTCGAACGGGGCGAGTACTCGCCGCCCGGTCGTCGTTCCGCGGTGCGTGGACCCGGCTGACGTCCGGGTGCGCGTACCCCGCTGCTGCACCAAGGCCGCACTCAGGTGACCGGTCCCCGCTGAACAGCGCACGACGGGCTTGCGGACGAACTGGAGCCCGCCGCCCTCTTCCGGTGCCTGGGCGGATCTTCCGCGCCCGGAACGGCCCGAGAAGGACAGGTTCCGCGTCCCGGCCGTGCGCCGTCTCCCGACGGAGCGGCGCCGGCCACGGACGTCCGCACCGAGCAGAGCCCCATCCGCAGCGATCCGAAGGGTTCCCTTGTGCCGCACTCCCTCACGCCGGCCACGCCCATGGTGATACACCCCTCCGCACCCGTGGCAGCCTCCACGCCCGCGACTGCGTCCCCGCCGTTATCCGCGGCCGCAGCAGCCGGCGGCCACACCCCGCTTCCCTACACGCCCAACTGCCGTCGGCTCTTGCGCGACGCCGACCACCTGCTGATCGGGGTGAGTCCGGGCAACGGCTACTTCGGCATCCCCACCCTCACCCGTATGTTCCGGTGGGCGCATGCCACCTTCCAGCGGGTGGACGTCATCGTCCCCGACCGCTCCCTGGCGTCCAACTACCGCGCCCAGGGCTATCCCGACCGGGCGGCGCACAAGAAGGCGCGGACAGAGGTGTCCTGTGTCCGCAGGCGCATCCGCCGCGCCTTCGAGCGCAGCGGGATCCCCGAGGAGGACCAGCACACCCACCTGCTGTCCGACCTCGTCCATTCCGACGCCTACCAGCGACTGCACCTGCGCGTCCGGGACGCGCTGACCACCGACGAACACACCCGTGCCGTCTGCCGGGAGGTGTCCGCCCGCGCCGTTCCCATGGCGGCAGCCGGGTCCGGGACGGCGGGCGAACCCGGGACCGCGGCCGGTTCCGGCGAGGACGGCGGCGCGAGGCCGGGGGGCGCGAGCAGCGACGCCGCCGACCTGGCCCTGGAGTACCTCATCGACGAACTGCCCTTCTTCATGGACACCCCGAGCATCCTCGGCGTCTCCTCGTCACTGGTCAGCTATCACGCGCCGGTGGGCTTCGCCGATCTCCTCTACACCGGGGCCGGCCCCCTGCACGCCGCTGCCAACCAGGGCTTCATCCTCCTCAAGGACCACGCGGCGCAGTACTGACCCGACCGCACCCGGCACCGGTCCCGGCGGACCCGCACTCCGCCAACCAGGAGCGGACCACCCCCGTATGTTAAGGAGCGTCTCACCGTGGCCACCGCACAGGACCCCCTCACCTTCCCCTTCCACGACTGGAGCCAGCAACTCTCCCCGCACCATCAACGGCTGCGCGAAGCCGACGCACCGGCTTGCCCCGTCGTCTCCGAGTACACCGGAGACCGGCTGTGGCTCGTCACCCGGTACGCCACCGCCAAGCGACTGCTGGAGGACCCGCGATTCAGCTCGACCGCCGCGATGGCCCCCGGCGCGCCCCGCCAGGAGCCCGTGGAACTGCGTGCCCCCGGCACCACCGGCGACGGGGTGTCGGTACTGCGCGAAGCGGGCCTGCGCTCCGTCTTCACCGAAGGCCTCGGGCCACGCGCGGCCCGGCGCCACGGGAAGTGGCTCCGCGACCGGGCCGACACACTGCTGCGCGACCTCGACGAGCACGGGGGTCCCGTCGATCTCGCGGCGGACTTCGCACTGCCCCTGGCGGCGGCGATGACCTCCCGCGTCCTGCTCGGTGAACTCGGCGCCGAGGAGGTGGCGTTCCTCCGTGACCGCACCGATCTTGCCCTCCAGTTCTGCGGCGCCACCGCCGAGGAGCAGCGCGGGGGCCTCATCGACATCCACCGGTTCTTCACCGCCCACGCCCGCCGACTGGCCGACGGGCCCGGTGACCACCTGCTCAAGCGGCTCGCCGAAGCCCCGGCCAAGGCCGGCCCGCTCGGCGACGCCGCGCTGTCGGAGATCGCCGCGCTGCTGCTGATCGCCGGGTACCCCACGTCCTCGGGGTTCCTGTGCGGCGCCGTGATCACCCTGCTGCGGCACCCGGACACCGTCGCCCGGCTGCACCGCGATCCCGCGCTGGTCCCGGACACCGTGGAGGAACTCCTGCGCCACACACCGCTGTCGACCGGGGCCGCCAAACGGATGGCCACCGAGGACGCGGACATCGACGGCGTGCGGATCCGGGCGGGAGAGGTGGCGATGGTCTCGCTGGAGGCCGCCAACCACGACCCGGACGCCTTCGACGACCCCGACAGTTTCATCCCGGAACGCCGGGGCCCGGGACACCTCGGCTTCGGCCACGGCCCCAACTTTTGCCCGGGGAACCGTCTGGCCCGCTGCCTGATCGACGCGATGGTGCGCGCGGTGGCCGGCCGGCCCGGACTCCGCCTGACCGTGGAGCCCGGGGAGATCCGCTGGCACGAGGGCCTCTTCTTCCGCCGCCCGAAGGCGATCCCGGCCTCCTGGTGACACGCACGCGGCAGCCCGTCGCCCATGCCTGTCCATCACGTGCTCGGGCCGTCCGGCAGGCGACCGACGGCCACGGCCGGGCTGCCCGCTGAGAGCCCGAAAGCGGATGCCCGTGGTGCGCGTGGCTGCGGGAGTTGCCCGCCCGACCGGCGACAGAGGTGGTGAACGAACGGCCGGCTCGACGGTGCGCCGGGGCTTCCGCAACGTTCGTGCCTCCGCAGGAGCGGGCCTTCGTGTGAGTTTCATGTGAGGACCTTGCCGCGGAGGCAACCGACGACCCGATCGGTGCAGGTCCCCGGGCCGAAGGCGCCGTGCGGCGTTCATGTTCTCGCGCCGACACCGCCCGAGGCCGGACGCAGACCGGCGGCGCCGGCCTGGGCCGCCGAACGCCGGTGACGTGAGGTACGTCATGCCGTCAGTCGTCACCCGGGTCCGGGGCGGCGGCGCGGGGCCTGGGTGGTACCGGGATGCCGTCGGCGTCCTCGTCCCGGTTCTCCTCCTCGTACAGCCGCCGGTGGATCCCGTTGCGGCGCCCGGGCAGCACCCCGGCGCAGACGGCGGCGATGAGTGAGCCGGTCAGGACGGCGGCCTCGACGGCCTCGGCGTCGGCGGGAAGGGCCGGTTCGCCGATGGGCGGCGCGACGGTGAACCCGATTCCGGTCGGTACGGCGAGTGCGGGGACGTCGGCCCTGGCCAGGTCGGGGTCGAGCCGGGCGCGGGTGAAGCGCGCCGCCAGGCAGGTGCCGGCCGGAGCCTCCGGCCACCTCCGAGCGGCCGCGGGCGCGGCCCGCCCCCCGAAAACGGACGCGGGCGGAGCCGGCACCACGCGGCCGGCCCGGGAAAGGCGCGCGTGGGAGCCGGCCGGTCCGTGGCCGGGGCGGCGCGGGCCGGGAGCACGGCTCTCCTCGACGCGGTCGCCGCGCCCGCCGGCGGCCGCGCCGGGTCACCACCGGTCGATGAGCGGCGCCTCCGGCGCGTGGTGTCGCCAGGCTTCGGCGAGGCGGGCGAGGCGGGCGGGGGCGGCGATGCCCCGCACGGTGGCGATCCGGCCGTCGACGACGTCGAACGTCGCGGAGCCCATGACCTGGTCACCGACGACGAAGAGCATCGCGGGGGCCCCGTTGACGACCGCGTAGTGGATGGCGGGCGTGCCGCCGGCCAGTCGCCGTTTCGCGGGCGTGGGCTTGAGGCCGGCCCGCACGACGGCGGCGATGCGCTGCGGGGTGTCGAACCGCAGCAGCTTCTCGGCCAGGCCGCCGGCTCCGTCGGAGATGGCGATCGCGTCGTCGGTGAGCAGTGCCACCAGCTGCTCGGTGCGGCCGGAGGTGGCGGCGGCGAGGAATTCCTCCACGATCCTGCGGGCGGACGCCGGGTCGGTCTCGCCGCCGCCGCGGCGGGCGGTGGTGACGCGGCGCCGGGCCCGGTGCAGGTGCTGCTGGCTCGCGGACTCGGTGATGCCGAGGATCCCGGCGATCTCGGCGTGGCTGTAGGAGAACGCCTCGCGCAGCACGTAGACGGCCCGCTCGACGGGAGAGAGGCGTTCCATGAGCGTCAGCATGGCCAGGGACACCGATTCACGCTGCTCGAAGGTGTCGGCCGGGCCGAGCATCGGGTCGCCGTCGAGGAGCGGTTCGGGCAGCCAGTCACCGGCGGCGCGTTCCCGGCGGGCCTGTGCCGAGCGGAGCCGGTCGAGGCACAGGTTGGTGACGACCTTGGTCAGCCATGCCTCGGGCACCTTGATCCGCCGCCGGTCGGCGGCCTGCCAGTGCAGGAACGCGTCCTGCACGGCGTCCTCGGCGTCGGTGGCGGAGCCGAGCAGCCGGTACGCCAGCGAGGCCAGCCGGTTCCGGCTGGCCTCGAAGCGGCCGGCGTCGAAGCGATCGGTCGCGATGCTGTTCACGCGGGGCACCCTAGGGGGTCACGCGGCCGCCGTCCCGGCCGCGGCCTGTGGCGCGGCCAGGCGGTGCTTGCGCTTGGGTACGCCGAAGGTCGGGTGCGCGGTGCCCCACAGCGACATCCTGACGATGCCCGCCTTGATCCGCGCGGCCTTCCGTCCTCCCATGTACGTGGGCTTCGCCCGCCCTTCCCCGTCGACCATCTGCAGGATCCCGTCCCGCCGCCCCAGGCTGATGTGGTTGCCCACGTACTCCAGCTTGGCGTTCGGGACCTCGCGGCCGGTCAGCCGTGCCACGATCGCCTCCGTGTGGCCTGCCGGTGTAGCCGGCCGAGGCGCAGGACATCGGCAGCGGCCGGCCGTTGTCGCCGATGGCGTGGACGCTGTCGCCGACGGCGTAGACGTCGGGGTGCGAGGCCGACCGCATGGTGCGGTCGACGAGGATCCGACCGTCCTCGGTGACGTCCAGCCCGCCGGCGGCGGCGATGGGGCCGACCGCGAACCCGGCCGTCCACACGGTCGCGTCGGAGGCCAGGGCGGTGCCGTCGGCGCACCGCACCCGCCCCGCCTCGACGGCCGCGACCTCGGTGTGCTCCAGGACGGTGACGCCCAGCCGGTCGCAGGCCCGGCGCAGGTGGCCGCGGGCTCCGGCGGACAGCGAGGCGCCCAGCTCACCGCGGGCCACCAGCGTCACCGACAGGCCGGGCCGCATGTCGGCGATCTCGGTGGCGGTCTCGATGCCGGTCAGTCCGTCGCCGACGACCAGCACCTGCCTGCCCCGGCCCCGCCTGCCCAGGTCGTCCAGGCGCTCGCGCAGGCGCAGCGCGGAGGGCCGGCCGGCGACGTCGAAGGCGTGCTCGGCCACGCCGGGGACGCCGTGGTCGGCGACGCGGCTGCCGAGCGCGTAGACGAGTGTGTCGTAGGCCAGTTCGCCGCCGCCGTCGGCGTCGGCCAGGGCGACGGTCCGGCGCTCGGGGTCGATGGCGGTGACCCGTGCCTGGCGGAGCCGTATCCCGGTGCCTGCGAAGACCTCGGCGAGCGGTGGAGCCGCGATCTCCTCGCCGGCCGCGAGCTGGTGCAGCCGCAGCCGCTGGACGAAGTGCGGCTCGGCGTTGACCACGGTGATCCCGGTGTCCGCCGGGGACAGCCGGCGGGCCAGGGTTCCGGCCGTGTAGGCCCCGGCATAGCCGGCGCCGAGGACGACGATGCGGTGCTTCATGTGTCACTCCTGTCGGTTCGCTTGCTCCCGGTGGATTGAGCGGGACAGCGCGCCGATTACTGACAGGATCACCATGTGGCGTGGGTCACATCGAAAAGGGGGCGCCCGGGGCGTCGTGGCGGCCGGTCGCCCGGTCGGCGGCGCCCGGGAATCCCGCGAGGCAGGCAGCCGTACGGGGGACACGCGGCGGCGGGCCGCTCAACGGCATCCGGGCCGGGGCGGTTCCCGTGCGGTGCCGGGCCCGGGGGCGGTCGCCCGCGTACCGAGGGGTCAGGCCCGGGCGAGCTGCGGTGAGTCGAAGCTGAGGGTCGGCAGGAGGAGCCACTGCCGCGGGTTGCGGCGGATCAGCCCTTCCAGGATTTCCGCGATCAGTCCGAGCATGCTCTCCCGCGCGGCGCGGGCCTCCCGGGGCAGGCCCCGGACCAGGAGCGGCTCGTCGAACTCCATGGCGATGCGCTCGTCGTCCGTCCGCCTCATGACGGTGGGCAGCAGCATGGTGCCGGGGCGGGACGCGACCGCGACGAAGCCCGCCGAGACGGGACGGGTGCGTCCGAAGAGAGTGGTCGGGCGGGCGTCACGGCCGGCGTAGACGAAGTCGGCGTAGGTGCCGAGCACCCCGCCGGCCGCGAGGTGCCGGAGGACCTGCCGGATCGACCCGACGTCGCCGTTCACCACGGACAGCCGCGCGCCGTACCGGGGAACGGTGCCCTCGCCCAGCGCGACCACCCGGCGGTCGGCGAACACCGCCGAGACGGTGTGGAGCGCGTCCGCCGTGGTCATGGTCATGGGGGCGACCAGGACGGTGGGGTGACCGCGGGTCTCGTCCAGCCACTGCCGTCCCGACGCCACCACCGCCGGGAGCGGCCGCGCCACGCCCGCCGTCCAGCACGCCTGACGCCAGGCGCACCAGAGCTGGTGACCGATGTGGGCGCGCGGGTCGTCGTCGTGCGGCTCCACCAGACGCAGTGCGGCGCGGAGCCTGGGCAGCTCGCCGTAGGGGTCCCGCTCGCACACCCAGTCGGCGAGGCTCCGGAGCCCGGCGGGTGTGCGCCGGCAGAACACCCGGCTGGCGAGCGGATCGTAGGAGAGCAGGCGCAGCGCCTCGGCCATACCGGGCATCGTCTAGCCCAGCGACCGCTGGTAGTCGAGGAGCCGGGGGGAGTTCGCCAGGGAGTACGAGATCCTGTCGAAGGCGCACAGGGCCACCGCGCAGGCTTCCGGCCAGACCGCGTCGAGCGCGGGGGCGTGTGCCAGGCAGGTGCCTCCGCAGACGCCGTACCAGATGCACTTCGCGCACTCGGTGCCGCTGAGGTCGCGGCTCCGGATGCGGGCGGCGACCTCGCTGTCGCGGGCGGCGGACAGTCCTTCCCCGACGGATCCCAGTCCCGCCAGCGGGCCGGTGGGGTCGATGCAGTCGCACGCCTCCACCGAGCCGTCGGAGGAGATGGACAGCAGGTCACGGCCGGCACCGCACTCCGGGCGCATGCACATGTTGCCGCCCGGCCCGGCGATGAAGTTGTCCAGGTACTTCTTGACGGGGAGCACGGGGAAGCCGTCGAACTCCCCGGCCTCGACGGCGTCGAAGAGTTCGCCCCACGCGGTGACCAGCACTTCGGGGTCGAGGGCGAACGTCGCCTGCTGGTCCCTCCCGCGGCCGATCGGCTGGAACAGGCTCCAGTCCCAGGACGCCATGCCGAGGTCCCGGAAGTGCCGGGCCAGCTCCGACAGTCTGCCCTGGTTGGCGGCGGTGATGGTGCTCATGACGCCGCACCCGCGCACGAAGGACGGGTACCGCTCCAGGGCCCTGGCGAAGTGGACGTAGGTGCCACGTCCCTGGTGGTCGACCCGGAAGTGGTCGTGCAGGTCCGGTCCCCCGTCGATGGACACGCCCCAGGCGATGCCGTGGCGGAGGGAGAACTCCACGATGTCGTCGTTGAGACGGGACAGGTTCGACTGGCCCGCGAACCGCACCCGCTTGCCCCGCTCGGCGGCGAGCAGCCGGCCGGTCGTCACGAGCTCCTCGACCAGTTGCCAGACGAGCATGGGCTCGCCCCCGTGGAGGATCACCCACAGGTCGCGCTCGGCGAGATCGAGTGCCTGGGTCAGGGCGCTGACCGCTGTGTCCCGGGAGAGCACGACGGCTCGTTCGAACGTCTCGTAGTCGTAGCAGTAGGAGCAGGCGTAGTTGCAGGCGTTGGTCAGTTTGAGGATCACCGTGTTGAGCTGTTCGAACCGGCGCTCGGAACCGAGGACCCCGATCCCCCGTTCGAGGAGGAGTGCCCTCAGTTCGCCGACCGGCCCGCGGACCTGTTCGGGCAGCCGGTGCGGCGCAGACGCCACGAGCGGCAGGAGTTGCCCCGTCGGAGCGTCGACCGTCACCCAGCGGCCCGAGACCCGGTCCATCACGAGCAGGTGGTCACCGCGGCGGAGGGCTCGTACCCGCCCGGCGTCGAAGCGATCGCGGTGCAGTGTGAGGGGGATGGCGGTCATGGCGGGCGCGGCGCTCACTGCCCGCCGGCTTCACCGTGCATCTCCGGATACTCAAGGGCCGCGGTACGGAGCAGTGACTCCACGTGGGTGCGGCCGGCCTCCCGGTGCACGTCGCTCCCGGGTGCGCTGAACTCGTCCAGCACCGGAGGTTCGAAGTCCTCGATGTCGGCTCGCTGCGCGCAGCAGGCACGGGACCACTCGGCCCACAGCCCCCCGCGCTCCGCGTCGATGGCCGGACGGAGCGCCTCGATCGCGACCGCACTGACACCGACCGGCTTGACGCCCTCCGGGAGGCTCTCCAGTGCCCGGGAGGCCACATCCTCGACGTACGCGTCGATGTCCTGCTGGGACATGTCGTGCAGGCCCAGGGACTCCGGCGCCCGCAAGGTGATGATCTTGGCCACGGCTACTCCACGCATCGATCGACATGTCGCCACAGAACGGCATCCGTGATCGCAAGCTATCCCGACCATGCACATAAGGCAACAGAAGCGACACGGTGCGTCACCGATGCGGCGGGTCGCGACGCACCTCGGAGGCCCGGCCGGACCGGGCCACCTCACCAGCTCCGGCCGGGACAGCGCCTCCCGGAGGGAGAGGCCGGTCTCCTCACAGGACACGGGTTCGAGTGCCCGGGGCCCGGGAGGCCACCACCGGATCGCGGTCCAGCGGCTTGCGGCGCGTTGCCACCCACGGCGAGCCCTCGGGCGGTTCGTCTGGCGCCACGCAGCCCGGCCGTTCGACGCGGACGCTTCACTCGTAGACGGTGGCGGCCTGAAGCGCTCGGGCCAGGAAGGTCCAGTCCCCGCCTTCCGGGAGCTCCTTGCCGACGTTCCGGTACCAGCCCGGCGAGTCGCGCATCCATGCCGCGAGGGCCTCAAGGAAGCGGTCGAGGCTCTGGTTCTCCCATTCGTGTCCCCTGCGGAGATAGTCCTCGCGCAACTCTCGGACGAAGGAGACCAGTTCGTCACGGCTGCGGATTTCGTCGTCGGGAGTCAGTGGCATGGGCTGACGATAGCGCGCGCCCTGCACCTCCTTCGGAGCGCCCGTCGAGCGGGAGGAGCGTCGGCACATGCCGGGTGAGCACGGCGCCCCCTCCGCCGGGCCGCCGTCCACCCGACGGGGCTCACGCCTCCCGGCCGGTCGGTCCGCGGGAGCGGACGAGGGTGCCGCGGCGCGTCGGCACGCGGCGGCTCAGCCGGCCGAGGGGTTCCGTACCACCCCGCGTGCCTCGGTGAGGGCCCGCTGCCTGAGATCGCCGCCGAACAACTGCATCGTCGCGGCGGCCAGGATGTCGTCCCCGCCGATGGTCCGCCTGTCCCCCCTGCGGGTGGACAGAGCCTGGAGGGAACCGTCGAGCGACGGGGGCGGGGCCGGTTCGTCCGGCATCACCGCGGTGACCGTACCGAAGCGCCCGACCCCACTCTCGCGGACGACCACGGCCGCGTCCCGGGCGAGGTCCGTCAGGAACACGCTCGCGATTCCGTCCAGGTCGCGGACCATCACCGGGACGGCCGTCACCCCCTGGCTCCGCAGCAGCTTCTTCACCCCGGCCTCGAACCTGTGGGCGCCCACCACAGCACTCGGTTTGCGCGACCTGCCGCGCTTGCGGGACGGCACGATGACCCCTTCGGCGTCGTACAGGTCACCGGTCAGGCCACGGAACGTCGGGCTGTGGTCGTACCACTTGTGCCCCACTTCGAGCTCGACGTTCCGGTCGATCGCCGAGAGCAGGTCCCGGGGTATCAGCTTCTTCCGGCCCTCCTCCGCCGCCGCTCTCCTCGCGCCGCCGATGATTTCCGCCAGCACGGTGCGCGTCACCGACGCGGCGGCCCACGCGGCCGACCGGGAGATGTGCATCGCGGTCACGTCCCGGAACACCGCTCTGACGAGGGACGGCTTGAACGGCGAGCCATCCATGGCCGGGACGGCTTGGGGACCGCTGGGCGCAAGGCGTGGGGGCTGTACGGTCATCGGGCGAGACGCTCCCTGCTGACGGAGTGGTCATTCGGCCCACATCTCACCACGCGGACCGGCACAACGCTCACAGCGCCTGGCAGTTCGAAGCGCTCGGCCCGCTCGGCAAGCCGGCCCAGGTCGCTGCGGCCGTGGAGCAGGTCGTCGATGAACTCGCGGCGCGCTGCCTCCTCCTGCCGGATCGCGAGGCGCTGCGCCCGTTCGTAGCCCTCGGCGAAGGCGTCCACGGCCTGCTCCACGGCGGCGAGCAGATGCTCCGCGTCGGTGCCGCGGGTCGCGGGGTGAATCCTCTGGGCGGCGGAGAGGTGGGCCCGTACCAGGGCGCGCAGTCCGATGCCGGCCTCCGCGGCCCGTTCCCCCCGGCCGCGCAGCGCCTCCAGCTCGTTCCGGGTCAGTCTCCTGCCGGTTTCGCAGGCACTGGCCAGGATCTGGGTGTACCCCTCCAGATACCGCTCGGGTATGTCCTGCTCCGCCATGGCGCTCCTCCTTCCCACGCGCCGGGACCGCGTGCTTGACGCGCGGAGGCCCATGGTGGCATGGGGCGAACGCCCGCCGAGGGGCGGCCACCGGCATCAAGGAGGCGTCAATATTGCCGGAGGACGGCAATGCGAACGGCCGTGCCCTGCTGCCAGCATGTCCGGACCGGAGCCGTCGGACGGGACCGGTGCCGGGATCCGGAAGGCACGGCGGCGTGGCCGTGCGCAGCCGAGGAGGGGCTGACCATGGTGGAGTTCTGGTACGCCACGTCCAGGTTCCCCGTGGCGCTGTTCACCTCGGCCCTGGTCGTGGTGCTCGTCTTCTGGCTGCTGGTGCTGGTCGGCGCCGCGGACTCCGGCAGCTTCGACGGGGACGTGGACACCGACGCGCTGAGCCTCGGCGGGGTCCCCGTGTCGGTGTCGGCCTCGCTGCTGGTCGTCCTGTCCTGGGTCCTCGCCCTCACCGGGGCGCTCGCCCTCGCGCGTACCGGAATGCCGGCGGCCCTTCTCGACGTGCTGGGCCTGGCCGTGCCGCCCGCTTCCCTGCTGGGCGCGTGGTGGCTGACGCGGGCGCTGGTCCGTCCGCTGGCGAAGCTCTTCCCCGAAGACCCGCGCCGACCCGGCACGACCTCGTCGGGCTGACCTGCACCATCCGCGCCGGATGGGTGGACACCCGGTCCGGTCGGGCCGAAGTCACCGCACCGGACGGCTCCACGGCGCTCGTGCGGGTCCGCCGGCACGACGGGGAGCGGCTGGTGTCCGGCAGCACAGGGCTGCTGTACGCCTACGACGACACCGGCGCGTTCTTCTGGGTCGTGCCCTACGACAAGGCGCTCGACCCGCGCGGCTGACCGCCGGCCCGCTCCATCCGGCATCCGCATCGCATCACATCGACGACCACTGCACCGGCGAGGCGCGGCCCCTCATCTCCACCCGCCCGGCCTCACGGGCGCCGTACGGCACGCACGCCCCGCGGTGCCGGCCGCCGGGGCCGGGCGGGCCGCGCAGGGCCGTTCGGCCCTGGGTCCCGGCCGACCGGGCACCGCGGCGGTACCCCGGTCGGCGGTGCGGCCGGGACCTTCCGTCGCCCGTCGTGGCACCGGGCCGCAGGCAGAGTTCCGGGTGTACCGCACCGCACCCCCCGCCGCCGGCCGGCCCGGCGCCGCGCGGGGTGCGGAGCCTTCCGCCCTCTGCCCCGGGAGCCTCCATGTCCTTCCACGTCGACTCCGAGACCGGCCGGCTCAAGCAGGTGATCCTGCACCGTCCCGACCTGGAGCTGAAGCGGCTCACGCCGTCCAACAAGGACGGTCTGCTCTTCGACGACGTGCTGTGGGTCAAGCGCGCCCGGGAGGAGCACGACGCCTTCGCCGACACGCTCCGCGACCGCGGTGTCCGGGTCCACCTCCTCGCGGACCTCCTCACCGAGACCCTCGCCCGCCCCGCGGCGAGGACGCTCGTCCACGACCGGGTCTTCGACGAGCGTGAGTTCGGGCCGCTGGCCACCGACCGGCTGCGGGCCCACTTCGACTCCCTCTCCCCCGAGGAGCTGACCCGCTGTCTGATCGGCGGGATCACCAGGCGCGAACTGACCCACCGGGCCGGCGGCATGCCCGGTGTCCGGCTGGGCACCATGGCGCCCGACGACTTCGTGCTGGCTCCGCTGCCCAACCACCTGTTCACCCGGGACACCTCCTGCTGGGTGTACGACGGGGTGAGCGTCAACCCGATGGCGAAACGCGCACGGCGCCGGGAGACCGTCCACTTCGAGGCCATCTACCGGCACCACCCGCTGTTCGAGAAGGGCGAGTTCCACCGGTGGGCCGACGGGCAGGCCGCCTACCCCGCCACCATCGAGGGCGGCGACGTCCTGGTCATCGGCAACGGCGCCGTCCTGGTCGGCATGGGCGAGCGCACCTCTCCCCAGGCGGTGGAGTCCCTCGCGCTGCGCCTGTTCGCCGCGGGATCGGCCCGCCGCGTGGTGGCGCTCGGCCTCCCCCGGAGCCGTAGCTTCATGCACCTGGACACGGTGATGACCATGGTCAGCGGGGACACCTTCACCGCCTACGCCGGGCTGGGCGCGCTGCCGTCCACCACCATCGAGCCCGGCCCCGACGGCACCGGCCTGGTGACCCGGGCGCACCCGCCGGAGGAGATGTACGAGGTGATCGCGGACGCCCTCGGCCTGGATTCCATCAGGGTGCTCACCGCCACCCAGGACGTGCACTCCGCCGAGCGCGAGCAGTGGGACGACGGCTGCAACGTCCTGGCCGTCGAGCCCGGCGTGGTGGTCGCCTACGAGCGCAACGTCACGACCAACACCTTCCTGCGCCACCACGGCATCGAGGTCGTCACCATCCGCGGGAGCGAGCTGGGCCGCGGGCGCGGCGGACCGCGCTGCATGAGCTGCCCGGTCGAACGCGAGGCCGTCTGACGCCGGCAGAGCGCCCGCCGCCCCTCGTGCCCTGTGTTCCCCTGCCCCTCCCCGTTCTCCCCTGTCCTGCCGTATCCGTACCCAGCGGGGCCGAGGCCCCGCGAAGGAGTCACCGAGATGACCACCGACCTGCGTGACCGGTCCTTCCTGAAGGAACTGGACTTCACCTGCGAGGAGTTCCGTCACCTGCTCGACCTCTCCGCCCGGCTGAAGGCCGACCGGGCCGCCGGTACCGAGCGGCAGCACCTGCGCGGCCGCAACATCGCGGTGGTGTTCGAGAAGACCTCCACCCGCACCCGGTGCGCCTTCGAGGTCGCCGCCCACCAGCAGGGCGCCCACGTCACCTACCTCGACCCGGCCGGCTCGCAGCTGGGGCACAAGGAGTCGATCAAGGACAGCGCCCGGGTGCTCGGCCGCTTCTACGACGGCATCGAGTACCGGGGCAGCGACCAGCGCCTGGTGGAGGAGCTGGCCGAGTACGCGGGCGTCCCGGTGTGGAACGGGCTGACCGACCAGTGGCACCCCACGCAGTCCCTCGCCGACGTGCTGACCATGTGGGAGCACACCGACAAGCCGCTGCGCGAGGTGTCGTTCGCCTATCTCGGCGACGCCCGCAACAACGTGGGCAACTCCCTCCTGGTGGCCGCGGCCATGCTCGGGATGGACGTGCGGATGGTCGGTCCCGCCGGCCTGCGGAACGCGCCGGACGTGGTCGCGGAGGCCCGGCGCATCGCCGCCGCCACCGGGGCGCGCCTGACCTTCACCGACGACGTGGCGGAGGGCGTGAGCGGGGTGGACTTCGTGTACACCGACGTGTGGCTGTCCATGGGCGAGCCGGAGGAGATGTGGGAGGAGCGGATCGCCCTGCTCAGGCCCTACCAGGTGACGATGGAGGTGCTGAAGGCCACCGGCAATCCGCGGGTGAAGTTCCTGCACTGCCTGCCCGCCTTCCACGACAGCGCCACCACGGTCGGCGCCCGGATCCTGGCGCGCACCGGGATGACGGCGTTGGAGGTCACCGACGAGGTGTTCGAGTCCGCGCACTCCATCGTCTTCGACCAGGCGGAGAACCGGCTGCACACCATCAAGGCCGTCCTCGTCGCCACACTGGGGGCCTGATCACCGTGCGGATCGTCATCGCCCTGGGAGGGAACGCGCTCCTGCGCCGCGGCGAGCGCCCGGACGCCGCCACGCAACTGGCCAACGTCCGCGCCGCCGTACGCGCCCTGGCCCCGATCGCCCACCGGCACGAGGTCGTGATCACCCACGGGAACGGCCCGCAGGTCGGGGTGCTGGCGCTGGAGAGCGCCGCGGACCGCTCCCTGTCCTCGCCCTACCCGTTCGACGTACTGGGCGCCGAGACGCAGGGGATGATCGGTTACTGGCTGCTGCAGTCGCTGCAGAACGCCCTGCCCGGCCGCCAGATCTGCGCGCTGCTCAACCAGACCCTGGTCTCGGCGACCGACCCGGCCTTCGCCGACCCCACGAAGTTCGTCGGCCCGGTCTACGGCCGGGCCGAGGCCGAACAGCTGGCCGCCGAGCGCGGCTGGACGGTCAAGCGGGACGGGGACCACTGGCGGCGGGTGGTGCCCTCGCCCCGCCCGCAGCGCGTGGTGGAGACCCGCCTGATCCGGCTGCTGCTGGCCTCCGGCGCGGTGGCCGTGTGCGCCGGGGGCGGCGGGGTGCCGGTGATCCGTGACGACACCGGGCACCTCTCCGGCGTCGAGGCCGTCGTGGACAAGGACCTCACCGCCGCCCTGCTGGCCGAGGCGCTGGAGGCGGACGCGCTGCTGCTGCTGACGGACGTGCCCCACGTGGAACGCGACCACGGCACGCCCCACGCGGCCCCCATCACCCACACCACCCCCGCGGAGCTGCGCGGCCACGACTTCCCGGCCGGTTCGATGGGGCCGAAGGTGGAGGCGGCCTGCCGGTTCGTGGAACTCACCGGCGACATGGCGGCCATCGGCGCCCTCCAGGACGCCCAGGCGATCCTCGACGGCACCGCCGGGACCATCGTCACCCCCCCGCGGCCGCTGCCCGGAAGCCGGCCCCCCACTCGCCACTGGACCCGACATGACCACGCACACCCCGCTGTCCGCCCCGGTCACCGACGACCCCCCGCCGCCCCCGGCGTCCCAGGAGGCGCTTCAGCTTCCCCTCGGCCTTCACCGTCCTGGCGGTCGTCACCGTCGCGGTGTGGGCGCTGACCTTCGTCATCCCCCCGGGGCGGTACGACACCGAGGACGGCAGCCCGGTCCCCGGCAGCTATCACTCGGTCGAGCTGACGCCCGGCTTCGGGGACCGGCTCAAGGACCTCTTCCTCGCGCCCGTCAACGGCCTGTACGGGGTGACCGGGACCGACTCGGGGCTGACCGCCCCGGGCGGCAGCGGGGACTTCGCCGGCGCGGCCGGGGTGTTCCTGTTCGTCCTGGCCGTCGGCGCCTTCATCACCGTCACCCTGCGGACCGGGGCCCTCACCTCGGGCGTCGCCCGGCTGGCGGACCGGCTGCGGCACCACCGCGCGGTCCTGCTGACCGTCCTGCTGGCCGTCTTCTCGCTCGGCGGCACCACCTACGGCATGGCGGAGGAGACCCTCGGCTTCTACGGGCTGGTCATCCCGCTCATGCTCAAGCTCGGATACGACCGCATGGTCGGCGCGACCGTCATCATGGTGGGGGCCGGGGTGGGCACGCTCGCCTCCACCGTGAACCCCTTCGCGACCGGCGTGGCCTCCGACAGCGCCGGCATCGGGACCGGTGACGGGATCGTCCTGCGGCTGCTGATGTGGGTCTGCCTCACCGCGCTGGCCGCCGCGTACATCCTGCGCTACGGCGCGCGTGTCGTCCGCGACCCGGGCCGTTCCCTGGCCCCTCCCGACGAGGAGGACAAGGCTCTGGCGGCGTCCGGGGCCGACGAGGCCCACCTGACCGTCCGGCAGCGGATCGTCCTCGGGGTCTTCGCGTCGACCTTCCTGTTCATGATCTTCGCCGTGATCCCGTGGTCGGACCTGCACATCACCTGGCTGCCGACGCTCGGCTGGTACTTCCCCGAACTGGCGGCGCTGTTCGTCCTCGGCTCCGTCGCCGTCGGCCTGATCGGCGGTCTGGGCGAGAGGGGCACCACGGACGGCATCGTGGCCGGCGCCGGCGACTTCATCGGGGCAGCCCTGATCGTCATGCTGGCCCGCGGCGTGACCGTCCTGATGAACAACGCCGCGGTCACCGACACCATCCTCAACAGCCTCCAGGACGCGGTTTCGGGCACCTCCTCCGGTGCCTTCGGCGTGGTGGTGTTCCTGGTCAACCTCCCGCTGGCGTTCCTCATCCCCTCCTCCTCCGGGCACGCGGCGCTGGCCATGCCGATCCTCGCCCCGCTGGCCGACTTCGCCGGCGTGGGCCGGGCCACGGTGGTCACCGCGTACCAGTCGGCCTCCGGCTGGATCAACCTGATCACCCCCACCTCGGCCGTCGTCATGGGCGGGCTGGCCCTGGCCAAGGTCCGCTACGACCGGTACCTGCGCTTCGTCGCCCCGCTGATGGGCATCCTGTTCGTGGCCATCTGCGCCTTCCTCGCCCTGGGCGCGGCCGTGACGTGACCGCGCCACAGCATCGAAGCGACACGGCCCGTCCCCACCGATCCGGCGGGGCACGGGCCACGCGTACGGGTACGGGCCGGGACCGGCGGCCACCTGCCGCGGTGCCTTCCGGCCGCCGGCGAACCGCGGAGCCGAGGGGCCGGCAGGTGCCGCCCGGTCGGCCGGCGGGCCGGGCCGGCGGAAGGGCGGCAGGGTCGGTGAGGGCCGGTGCCGGGCGCGCCGCCGGAGCGGGGGCGACCGGCTCGTACACTGGGGTTCCGTACGACCGGGTGAGCCCGCGGGGCGGCCGGTTCCGCACGGAGAACCAGGGGGCACGCGTGCCGGGCCAGCGATCCATCACCGAGACGGAGCGGCGCGCCAGGACCCAGCTCGGGGACATCCCCCTGCGGCGGGAGCAGATGGCGGCCGTCGCCAACATCCACCGGGCCGCCGCCATCGTCCGCCACCACCTGGAGAACTCCGTCCTGCGCAGCTCGGACCTGACCTGGACCGCGTTCGTCGTGCTGTGGGTGGTCTGGATCTGGGAGGAGCCGGAGACCCGGCACGTCGCCGAGGAGGCGGGCATCTCCAAGGGGACGCTGACCGGCGTCGCCCGCACCCTGGAGTCGCGCGGGCTGCTCGCCCGCACCGGCCATCCCACCGACGGCCGGCTGGTGCTGCTGCGCCTGACGCCGGAGGGCGAGGAGTTCATGCGGCGGGTCTTCCCCGAGGTCAACGCGGAGGAGGCGTTCGTGACGACCCCGCTGACCGACGAGGAGTGCCGCACCCTCGCGGACGGGCTGCGCCGGGTGGTGCTCCAGGTGGAACGGCACGGCGAGGCCCGCCGCCGTGCACTGCTGGACGGGGCACGGCCCGCGCCCCGGCGCAGCGGCCGGCGGCCGTCCCGGGACTGAACCACCGCGCCCCCGCCCCGTTCAGCGGTCCTCCCCCCGCGCCGCGCGGACCAGCGCGCCGAACAGGCTCTGCTGGGCGGCGTCGTGCGCCGCGTCGTCCTCGGGGTGCCACTGCACGCCGAGGAACCAGCCGCCGGCCCCGGGTGCCTCCACCGCCTCCACCGTGCCGTCCGCGGCCCGCCCGGTGACGACGAGCGAGGTGCCGAGCCGATCGATGTGCTGGTGGTGGTAGCAGGACGCCCGGACCGTGCCGGCCCCCACGAGGGAGGCCACGGCGGAGCCGGGGGCGAGGCGGACCGGGTGCCGGATGTGCCGGTGCTCGCGGCCCGGCCCGCCCATGTCCTGGTGGAGGGTGCCGCCGAGCACGGTGTTGACCACGTGCAGACCGCGGCAGACCGCCAGCAGCGGCATCCCCGACCGCAGCGCCTGAGCCGCGGCTTCGAGGTCGAAGGCGTCCTGCTCGTCGTCCACGTCGTAGACGGACTCGTGGACCCGCTCGGCGCCGTAGCGGTACGGCGAGAGGTCTCCCCCGCCGGGGAGCAGGAGGGCGTCGAAGCGAGCGAGGCGCTCGGCGGTCCCGGCCGGGTCGCGCCGGCCGCCGGGTGCGTGCGGGTGCAGGGTGACGGGCTCGCCGCCGGCCCGCCAGACGGCCTCGGCCAGGGCCCGCGCGGTGACCTCGGCCGCGTGGCGCAGCGCGGAGGCGGAGGCGGAGAAGCGGGCCGGGATCGCCACGAGCGGGCGTGCGGGGCGGGTCACAGCCGGATCCAGGTGGTCTTGAGTTCGGTGTACTTCTCCAGGGCGTGGGCGGACTTGTCCCGGCCGTTGCCCGACTGCTTCATGCCGCCGAAGGGCACCGTGAGGTCGCCCTCCTCGTAGCAGTTGACCCAGACGGTGCCGGCCCGCAGGGCGCGCGAGACCCGGTGGGCGGTGGACAGGTCGGAGGTCCACAGGCCGGCGGCGAGGCCGTAGTCGGTGGCGTTGGCGAGGGCCACCGCCTCGTCGAGGTCGTCGAAGGTGAGGACGGACAGCACCGGTCCGAAGACCTCCTCCCGGGCCAGCGCCGTGTCGGGGGCCACCCGGTCGAACACCGTGGGCCGCAGGTAGGCGCCACCGGTTCCGGTCTGCAGGGGCTGTCCCCCGGTGCGCAGCCGGGCGCCGTCGTCCACGGCGGCGCGGACGTGGCCGAGCACCCGGTCGAGGTGGTCGTGGCCGGCCAGCGCCCCCATCTCGGACGCCGGGTCGAGCGGATCGCCGACCCGCAGGGCGCGGGCCCGTTCGACCACCGCCTCGGTGACGCGTTCGGCGATGGAGGAGTGCACCAGCAGCCGGGAGGGTGCGGTGCACATCTCGCCCTGGTTGAAGAAGACGCCCCAGGCCGCGGTGGCGGCGGCCTGCTCCAGGTCGGGGGCGTCGGGCAGGATGATGTTGGGGGACTTCCCGCCCAGTTCCAGCCAGACGCGCTTGAGGTTGGAGTCGGCGGCGTAGCGCAGATAGTGGCGGCCCACCGCGGTGGAGCCGGTGAAGGCGAGGACATCGACGCCGGGGTGGAGGCCGAGGGCCCGGCCGGCGACCGGTCCGTCGCCGGCCACCACGTTGAGGACGCCGGGCGGCAGCCCCGCCTCGGTGGCCAACCGGGCCAGGAGCAGGGCCGACAGGGGGGACTTCTCCGACGGCTTGAGGACGACGGTGCAGCCGGCGGCGAGGGCGGGCGCGACCTTCCAGCCGGCGAGGGTCAGCGGGAAGTTCCAGGGCACGATGGCGCCCACGACGCCGGTCGGTTCGCGGGTGACGAGGGCGAGGGCCTCGGGCGCGGTGTGCGGGGACTCGTCGGTGAGTTTGCCGGCCAGCTCCCCGTACCAGCGGAACGTGGCGATCAGGGCGCGCAGTTCGATGTGGTAGGCGTCGGTGACGAGCTTGCCCATCTCCAGGCTGACGGTGAGGGCGAGGTCCGTCCGCCGCTGTTCGATCAGGTCGGCGAGGCGGAGCAGCGTCCGGCCGCGTTCGGCGGGCGCGAGCCGGGGCCAGGGCCCCTCGTCGAAGGCGCGGCGGGCCGCCGCGACGGCCAGGTCGACCTCGGTCGCGCCGGCGTCGGCGACGTCCGCCAGGGCCCTGCCGTCCCTCGGCGACACGACGGTGAAGGTGCCGTTCCCCTCGTGGGAGCGGCCGTCGATCAGGTGCGAGCCGTGGAACCGGAGTGTCGCGGCGCGGCGTTTCCAGTCGTCGTGGGTGAGGTCCACCGTGCGTCCTCGTTTCGTGAGGGAGGGGTCGTGAAGGTAGGGATGTGAGGCGGCGGTCCGCCGGGGGCCGTGCGGGTGCGACCGTTTCCCGGCCCGCTTCCCGCGGGGGGGTGCGGTGGGCCGGTCGGCGGCCGTCCCGCCGTCCGGGCATCTGTTCGTCCGGGCATCTGTTCGTCCGTGGCGTCTGTTCGCCCCGGTCGTCCGGTCGTCCGTACGTCCGGAGCGCGCGCGGGAACGGGCCCGGGCCGCGTACACCGGACCCCGCCGCGCGGGCCAGGGTCGCGGACACCGGACCCCACCGCGCGGGCGCGGGCGCGGGTGCCGCGGCCGCGGTTCCCGTGCTAGCCCTCGCCCGGCTCCCCGCCCGCGCCCGCGCCCTCGTCCTCGTCCTCGTCCACCAGTCGTTCCAGCAGCGCCCGCAGCTCCGCCAGCGCCTCCTCGGTCACCTCGCGCTCGCCGAAGACGAGCTGGTGCAGCACCAGGCCCTCCAGCGCGGCGAAGACCAGCCGGGACAGCCCCCGGTCGACCGGCCGGTTCAGGATCCGGGACAGGTCGCGCCGGGCGGTGGCGACGTACTCGTCGTACAGGGCGCGCAGCCGGGGCATCAGCTCCGGCCTCCGGCGGGACTCCAGGAGCAGTTCGTACTGGAAGGCCTGGAGGTCCGGCCCGGCCTCGACCATGGCGCCCAGACCGGCCGCGAAGTCGGCCGCCCGCTCCGCGCCGGTGTCGAGGGAGCTGACGTCGAGCGAGGAGCGGAAGGCGTGGTCCACGGCCTCTTCGATGAGGGCGTCGCGGGATCCGAAGTGGTGGACGACGAGCCCGTGGGTGACCCCGGCCTCCTCGGCGACGGCTCGGTAGGTCAGCCCCCGCAGCCCGCCGCGGGCCACCACGCGCACCGCGGCGTCCAGCAGGGCGCCCCGGCCCGACCCGTAGTTGGTCACGGGCTTGCGGGCGCCACGGGCGCCGGCGGGCTCGGCGGGGTCGGTCATGGTGCCGAGCCTACCGGCGGGGCCGCAGGTCAGCGCCGGGGCGGCCTGATGCCACGGAACTCCCAGTCCCCGCCGAGCGCGGTGGACAGCACCTCCTCGGACTCGGTGGGCTGGGCGCCGACGTCGGTGCGGACGGGTGCGGGCCCGGTGACGACGTGGTTGGTGAGCCGGCCCAGGCCCTCGACCTCGACCTCGACGACGTCGCCCGGCGCGACCGGCCGGGAGTTGGCCGGGGTGCCGGACAGCAGGACGTCGCCGGGGTACAGGGTGATGGTGCGGGCGATGTCGGCGACCAGGTAGTGCATGTCCCAGGTCATCTCGTCGGTGGAGCCGTCCTGGACGACGGCTCCGTTGACCAGGGTCCGCAGCCGCTTGCCCCGGAAGTCCCAGTCGGTGACCAGGCCGGGGCCGAGCGGGCAGAGGGTGTCGGAGCCCTTCACCCGGAGCATGGACCCGGCGTCGGTGTCCCGGAAGTCGTGCAGGCCGAAGTCGTTGGCGACGGTGTACCCCGCGATGTAGTCGCCCGCGCGGTCCGGGGCGATGTTGCGGGCGGTCCTGCCGATGACGATGGCGACCTCTCCCTCGTAGTTGAGCCAGGAGCAGCCCTCGGGCCGGACGACCGCTCCGCGGTGGGCGTTGAGCGCCGAGGTCGGCTTGTGGAAGTAGGTGGGGGTGTCGGGCAGGCCGATCCGGAACTCCTCCACCCGGCTGCGGTGGTTGAGGTGCACCGCGATCACCTTGGACGGGACGACGGGCGGCAGGTGGTGGGCGTCCTCGACGCCGACGCGCCGGCCGTCCGCGGCGATCAGTTCGTCGCCGTCGCGGACCGTCTCCACGGTCGCGCCGTCGAGCAGGACGCGGCGGTACTCGGGCATGGTGGGGCCTCTCTGGCTACGGCTTGTCTTGCGGGGCTTCGGTGGCGGTGCCGACCGGTTGGTCAGGCGGGGTCGTGGGAGTCGGCGGGGGCGGCGGCCGGGGGCGGACCGGCCGGGGCCGGTCCAGCCGTCGGCGGGGCGGTCGAACCAGAGCAGGACCTGGCCGGTGCCGACGGAGTTCTCGTACTCGCCGTACTGGCGGCCGCGCGCGGTGCACGCGTGCTCGCCGAGGGCCCCGGCCATCATCAGGTAGTGGAAGAACTTCGCCTCGGGCTTGAACCGCCCGAACGCGTCCATGGTGTCCAGGACCCGGTCGTGGCGGCCCTCCTTGAACCAGGCGATGCGTTCCTCGTCGGCCGCCCGCGCCTCGGGGGTGAAGATGTGCGCCGGGTCGCTGGCCTCGTGGTCGCGCAGTTCGCGCAGCGGCCAGAAGGTGTGCGACAGCGCCCCGGAGGCGATCAGCAGCACCCGGCGGCCGGGGGTGGCCGCGATGCCGTCGGCCAGGGCGCGGCCGAGGCGCAGGTGGTCCTCCATGTCGCCGGTCTGGCAGACGCCGATGCTCACCCAGCGTTTGTCGGGCAGGCCCTCGCCGAGGTACTTCCACAGGTTGGTGGTGGCGTAGTACACCGGCAGGTACGGGTCGTCGATGGGGGTGATCCAGGTGCCGTGCCGGTCGGCGAACGAGGCGACGTTGCGGGCGAGTTCGGGGTCGCCGGGGAAGTCGTAGGGCATGCGGCACATGCCGCGCGGCAGTTCCTCGGAGGTGAACAGGCCGGCCCTGCGGGCCTGGGCGGTGACGACGAACTCGACGGTGGTGGCCCAGTGGGAGTCCAGGACGACCACGGTGTCGTAGTCGTCGCGCTCGAACACCTCCCGGCGCAGTTGCCGCAGGCCGGTGACGAGGCTGATCTCCTTGCCCTCGTTCAGCTGCCGGCGGGTCGTCTCGGGCAGCACGATGGTCGGGACGTGGGCGAGCAGGCCCGCCCCCACGATCTCACCCATGGTCCTGCCCCTCCCGCGGCGCGGTGACGGTGTTCTTGAGGTCGCAGTAGAAGTCGAAGCTCCAGGTGCCGCCCTCCCGGCCGATGCCCGAGCGGCGCGATCCGCCGAACGGCGCCCGCAGGTCGCGGACGAAGAAGCAGTTGACCCAGACGGTGCCCGCCACCAGGCGTGCGGTGACGCGTTCGGCGCGGTCCGGGTCGCCGGTGGCGACGGTGGCGGCCAGTCCGTAGGCGGTGTCGTTGGCCAGGCGCACGGCCTCGTCCTCGTCGCCGAACGTCTGCAGGGTGAGCACGGGGCCGAAGACCTCCTCCTGGACGATCTCGGAGTCCTGGCGCACGTCGGTGAGGAGGGTCGGCGCGTAGTACCGGTCCCCGCGCCGGTGGCCGCCGATCAGGGCCCGGGCGCCGTCGGCCAGCGCCCGGCGGACGAAGCCGTCGACCCGCTCCAGCTGGCGGGGGTGGATGGTGGGACCGATGTCGGTGGCCTCGTCGCGCGGGTCGCCCTGGCGCAGCCGGGAGGCGCGGGCGAGGAACCTGCGGGTGAACTCCTCGGCGACGCTCTCCTCCACCAGGAGCCGGGTGGCCGCCAGGCACACCTGGCCGGCGTTGTCGTACTGCTCGACGGCGAGGTCCGCGGCGAGGTCGAGGTCGGCGTCGGCGAAGACCAGCAGCGGTGACTTGCCGCCGAGTTCGAGGCTGAGCGGGGTGAGGTGCGCGGCGGCCGAGGCCGCGATGTGCCGCGCGGTGGGCACGGAGCCGGTGAAGCTGATCCGGCGCACGTCCGGGTGGGCGGTGAGGGCGTCGCCGATCTCGGAGCCGTAGCCCTGGACGACGTTGAGGACGCCGGCCGGCAGGCCCGCCTCGGCGGCGATGTCGGCGAGCAGCGAGGCGGTCAGCGGGGTCCACTCGGCGGGCTTGAGGACCACCGTGTTGCCGGCCGCGAGCGCGGGGGCGACCTTCCAGGTGGCCAGCATCAGCGGGGCGTTCCACGGTGTGATCAGGACGCAGGGGCCGGCCGGGTCCCAGGTGACGTGGTTGGTGTGGCCGCGGGTGGTGAAGTCCTCGTGGTCCAGCGCCAGCAGCCGGTCGGCGAAGAAGCGGAAGTTGTGGGCGACGCGGGGCATGACGCCGCGGCGGTGGGACCGCAGCAGGGCGCCGTTGTCGGCGGTCTCGACGACGGCCAGCTCCTCGGCGCGCCGGTCGATGCCGTCGGCGATCGCCCGCAGGAGGCGGGCGCGTTCGGCGCGCGGTGTGGCGGCCCAGCCGGGGAAGGCGTCCTTGGCGGCGGCGACGGCCGCCCCGGCCTCCGCCGGGGTGCCGCGGGAGATCTCCCCGAGGACGCCGCCGTCGATCGGTGAGACGTCGGTGAAGGTCTCGGCGGAGGCGACGCGCGCTCCCCCGATGTGGTGCCGGGTGTCGACCTCGACTCCGGCGACGGTGAACAGGTGCTGGCTCATGGTGTGCGCTCTCCGGGCGTGGGGTGCGGGGGTCATTCGGCGCCGGACGTGCCGGTTTCGAGCAGGCGGCCGCCGTCCCAGACCACGCCGACCTGCCGGTAGTAGGCGGCGATCGGTTCGCGGACCTCCAGCCGGGCCAGTTCCTCGGTGGGCGCCTCGAACAGTTCCAGTTCGGCGTCCCCGGTCCAGGGCTGCCCGCCCTCGACGGAGGCGGCGCCGGACTCGACCAGTTCGTCCAGGGCGAGGCCGCCGCCCTTCTCGATGGAGGGGAGCCAGCGGTGGTGGGCCATCGGGTGGGCGTTGACGAAGCCGGCCGTCTTTGACGGCTCGCGCAGGGTGACGACGGCCTGGGCCAGGCGCCGGTCCCCGGCGGCGAGGGTGGCGCCGAAGCGGGCACCGGCCTCGATGCGCGGGGCGGGCCCGTAGGGGTGGGGCCGGGTCTGGTGGATCGACCCCAGCTTCTTCGGGTAGCCCTGGTGCAGGCCGCGGGCGAGCGCGAAGTCCTTGTCCACCCAGATGTGGACGCAGCGGGTGTAGGTGCGCCCGCGGTACCGGCAGCGGACGACCGCGAACGCCTCCTTGTACTGGGCGCGCACCGGGTCGAGCAGTTCCCGCCCGCCGTCGGCGCAGGACTGCCAGTCGGCCCAGATCAGGGCCACCGCGCCGGGGTCCTCCTCGGCGAGTTCCAGCGGCTCGGGCAGCAGTTCCCGGACCCGGGCGGGGTCGGTGCGGTACTCCACGGTGAGCAGGTCGCCGGAGTAGCGCCAGGGCGGGGCGGGGATCAGCGACGAGGCACCGGTCGCCGTCTTGGGGTGGAAGTATCCACGGACACGGGTCACTTCGGGTTCCTTACGCGGAGCGGGCGGGCGGTTCGGGCGGCGGGACCTGGGTGCGTCCCACCGCCCGGTCCTCGACGGACGGGGCGTCACGGACGGGAAGGGCGCGGAGGGGGGAACCGGACGATCCGGTGAAGGGGCGGCAGGGCCGCGGCGGGAGCGGGCGCCGGGGACGGGCGGCGCCGACCGAAATCGTTTGGTGCCAAACAAGATAGGAAGCCGAGCGTCCCGGGTCAATACCTATCCGAATGGATAAGTTGATGCGCCCGGGCCCTTGCGGGAGCGCCCCGCCCTCCCTACCGTGTGTCCGAACGAGCGAGCTGCCTCCCGCGTACGACGGTCGAGGCCCCCTCCCTCCCTCTTCTCCCCCAGCGCGCTCCGCCCTGGGCGGCGCCCCTTTTCCCGAGGAGACACCGGTGAGCGCATCCGGCAACCCATCCGTCCGCCGTCACCTGGAGCGCCTGGCCGCCGAGGGGATCGACGTGGTCCGGGTGACCTATCCCGACCTCATCGGCACCGAACGGGCCCGGGACGTCCTGCTCGACCACCTGCCGGCCGCCTGTGAGCACGGGCTGGCCTTCTGCCGCGCCGTCTACCACACCAGCCCGCAGGGCGACACGGTCGCCGTCTCCGGCGGTCTGGACGCCGGCCTGCCCGACATCCGCGTGGCCCCCGACCTCACCACCCTGACCCCGCTGCCGTGGGAGGCCGGTGTCGCCACCTGCCTCGGCGACGTCGTGGACCCGGCCACCGGCCGGCCCGCGCCGGAGTCCCCCCGGGACCTGCTGCGGGCCGTGGTCGCCCGGTGCCGCGAGCACGGCCTGCGCCCGGTGATCGGCCCGGAGCTGGAGTACTTCCTGTGCGACGCCGCGCCCGGCCTCGCCCGGGGCTGGCGCCGCTACAGCGACGCGCAGGGCGTGGTCTACACCGCCGGCCTGCGTGCCGACCCCGACAACCACCTGCTGCGCACCCTGCGCCTGCTGCGCGACCTGGACATCGGCGTCAGCAGCGGCAACCACGAGTACGACGGCGCCCAGTTCGAGATCAACCTGACCCACGCCGACGCGATGACGGCCGCCGACCGCGCCTTCCGCTTCAAGGCGGCGGTCAAGGAACTGGCCCGCCTGGAGGGGCGCCTGGCCACCTTCATGGCCAAGCCCTTCAACGACGCCGGCGGTTCGGGGTTCCACCTCCACCTGTCCTGCCTGGACGAGCGGGGCGGCAACGTGTTCGACGACCCGGCGGCACCGCACGGCCTGTCCGCCACGGCGCGGCACGCCGTCGCCGGGGTCCTCGCCCACGCCCCCGCGCTCACCGCGCTGGCCAACCCCACGGTCAACTCCTACAAGCGCTTCGGTCCCGACACCCTCGCGCCCTGGCTGGTGGACTGGGGCCTGGACAACCGCAGCGCCATGGTCCGCGTGCCGCCCGAGCGCGGCGCGGGCTCCCGCTTCGAGCTGCGCCTGGGGGACGCCGGCGCCAATCCGTACCTGCTGATCGCCGGGACCCTCGCGGCGGCGCTGCTCGGCGTCCTGGCCGGCGAGGAGCCCCCCGCCCCGCTGGAGGGCTACGGCTACGACGCCACCCGGTCCGCCGTGCTGCCGGCGACCCTGCCCGCCGCGCTGGACGCGCTGGAGGCGGACACGGCGCTGACCGAGGTGCTCGGCAAGGACTTCACCACCGCGTACCTCGCCTACAAGCGCGACGAGGTCGCGCGCTTCCACCGGCACGTCACCGACTGGGAGTTCACGGAGTACGCGTACCACCTGTGACCCGGCCGCCCTCCTCGGCGCCCCTCCGTCCGCCGGCCCGGCGGACCGGGGGGGCGCCGTGCGTCCGGCGACGGGCGAGGTGCCGGGCGCGGGCGCGTCACGGCGGCCGGCCAGGGCTTCCGAGACCCGGCGGGCGACGCACGGGAGCGCGTCCGGCACCGGAGTCCCCGGGCGGCCTCCGTCGCGCAGGAGACGGTGCCGGGGCCCGGCCGGCCGGGCCCCGGAGGGCGGCACCTCGTGGCCGGCGTGCGGTTGCGTCGCCGCCGGCCGCCGGGGGTGCGGGTCAGGGTGCGTCGTGGCGGACGAAGGTCTTGGTGGCGATCCGCCACTCGCCGTCCTCCCGCACCAGGGAGAAGTGATTGGTGAAGTCGTGGCCCTGGTAGCCGGACTCGTCGAGCACCGCGACCGCCACCGGACCGTTCACCTCGACCGAGCGGATCGTGTACGTGTATCCCCGGGCCCACCGGTCGGCCCCGGAGTCGGCGGCGACCACCTCGCAGAAGGCCTCGATCGGCGCGGAGACCAGCTCCTCGCCCAGGTAGCCCCACATACGTGCGTCCGGACGGAAGGCGGCCCGGACGGCCTCGGGATCCGCGGCGCGGACCGCCGCCACGTACGCCTCCACGGCGGCCCGGACGGCGTCGTGGGCGTCGGTGCGGTCGTTCATCTCGTTCTCCTCCGGGTCTGCGGGGTGGTCGGCCGTGCGGTGGTCAGCCATGGTGGATCCACACGCCCTTGGTCTCGGTGAACACGTCCAGCGCGTGGGAGCCCATCTCACGGCCCCAGCCGCTGGCCCCGAAGCCTCCCCAGGGCGCGGCGGGGTCGGGTATGGCGGGCATGTTGACGAAGACGGAGCCCGCGCGGACGCGGGCGGCCAGCCGGTGGGCGGTCGCCAGGTCCCGGGTCCACACCGCGGCGGCCAGCCCGTATCGGGTGTCGTTGGCCCGGGCCGCGAGTTCGTCCTCGTCCTCGTAGGTGAGCACGGGCAGCACCGGCCCGAAGACCTCCTGCCGGGCGATGGTCATCCCGTCGCGCACGCCCGACAGGACGGTGGGCCGGTAGAAGTTGCCGGTCTCCAGGGGCCCGTCCGCGCGGGCGCCCCCGGTGACCAGTTGGGCCCCCTCGGCGACCCCCTCCCGGACCAGGGAGTCCACCCGCCGCAGGTGGTCGTCGCTGACCAGGGGGCCCAGCTGGGTGTCCGGGGACAGGCCGGGGCCCAGGCGCAGCGCGTCGACGGCGGCCGCGAGCTTGTCGGTGAACTCCTCGGCCCGGCGGCGGTCCACGTAGAAGCGCGCGTAGGCGGCGCAGACCTGACCGCTGTTGAGCAGCGCGCCGCGCACGTTGCCCTCCACGGCGGCGTCCAGGTCGGCGTCGCGGGCGATGATGCTGGGCGCCTTGCCGCCCAGTTCCAGGGTGACCCGTTTCAGGTCGTGCGCGGAGGTCCGGACGATCTCCTGGCCCACCTCGGTGGAACCGGTGAAGGAGACCTTGTCCACCCGCGGGTGCGCGACCAGCGCGCGACCGGTCGCGGGGCCGCCGGTGAGCAGGTTGACCACGCCCGGCGGGAACCCGGCCTCCTGGCACAGCCGCACCAGGTGCACCGTGCTCAGCGGGGTCTGTTCGGCGGGCTTCACGATCACCGTGTTGCCACAGGCCAGAGCGGGTGCGAGCTTCCACGCCGCGATCATCAGCGGGAAGTTCCACGGGGTGATCAGCGCACAGACCCCGACCGGCTCCCGCCGGGTGAAGTGCAGGGTGCCGGGGTGGGACACCGGGCTGACCGCGCCCTGGATCTTCGTGACCCAGCCCGCGTAGTAGCGGAAGTGCTCCGCCGCCCCGGCGACACTGACCTGGCGGGCCACGGCCAGCGGCTGCCCCTGGTCGCGGGTCTCCAGCTCGGCCAGTTCCGCCGCGTCCCGCTCGATGAGTTCGGCGACCCGCCACAGCAGCCGGGCGCGTTCCGCCGCGGGCAGTTGGGCCCACGCCGGGTCCTCCAGCGCCGCCCGTGCCGCGTCGACCGCGGCGTCGGCGTCCTGCTGCCCGGCCTCGGCGCAGGTGCCGAGGACCGCTCCGGTGGCGGGGTCGGTGGTGGTGAACTCGGCCCCGTCGGCGGCGGCGGTCCACTCGCCTTTGATGAACAGCCGGCCTCGCACATGCATGGCGGATTCCTTCCGAGTCGTCGTCAGGTCCCGGGCGGACGGGTCCGGTCACGGCCGGGGGCGGGCGGTGCGCCGTCGTGAGGGGGCACCGTCGTGATGCGCGGGCGCGGTGTTGCGCGGGCACCGTCGTGATGCGGGGGCGTGGTGGTGCGGGGGCGCTGTCGTGATGGGGGGCGCCGTCGTGATGGGGGCGCCGTCGTGATGGGGGGCGCCGTCGTGATGGGGGGCGCCGTGATGGGGAGGGGGGCGCCGTGGTGCGGCACCATCGTGCGCGGGCGCCGTGGTGCAGAGGCGCCGTGGTGCGGGGCGCCGTTGCAAAAAGGGGACGCCTCGACGGGGGCGCGGCCACACGGCGGCGCCCCCGGGACACGTCCCGCCGGCCGGTCAGTCGTCGAGGTCGCGCATCAACCGGTCGACGTAGGCGCGGTACTCCGGGATCAGCGCACCGTCCGGGAACATCAGCGAGGTGACGTTGGCGCCGATGGTCACGCTCATGACCTCCCCCGCCCGTTCGGCCACCGCCGGAGCGTCCACGCTCTCGCCCTTGCCGCGCGCGGCGGCGATCCGCTCGGCGAGCCTGCGGCGCCAGTCGTGGAGGTGCTCGCGGTACAGCGCCGCCAGCTCCTCGTTGGCCACGGAGTGCTCCCACAGCGCCAGCAGCACGCGTGCGGAGTCGATGCGGTAGCGGTCCAGCGGCAGCGTCGCCTCGACGTCGTGCCGCAGCGCCTCCCTGGGGTCGGTCACCGGGTCGCCGGCGCTCATCTTCTCGTTCATCTCGGCGAGCACGCTCTGGAACGTGGCGGCCACGATGGCGTCCTTGTTGGGGAAGTAGCGCTTGAGCGCACCGTTGGCGAAGCCCGCCTCCGCGACGATGCTGCGCATGGTCGCCGCCTCGAAACCGCCCTGGATGATGAGCTTCTTCGCCACCGCGACGATTTCCCGCCGCCGCTGATCATGATCGATAACCTTCGGCATAGTCTTCCTTACGATACCGGCGTTCCGGCGGGCGCACGAAGCTCCAGCCGGTGGCGCCTGCGCTCGGCCTGCCGGGCCGGGTCGGCCACCGGTGAGGCGAGGAGCAACTGCCGGGTGTAGGGGTGGTCCGGATCCCGGGTGACCTTCTCGTTCGGGCCGGTCTCGACGCACTCCCCCCGGTACATCACCGAGACCCGGTGGCAGATCCGCCGCACCACGTTCAGGTCGTGCGAGACGAAGAGGTACGACACGCCGGTCTCCCGCTGGATGTCGATGAACAGGTCGATCACCGCCGCCTGTGTGGTCAGGTCCAGGGCGCTGACGGGCTCGTCGCAGATGATCAGGCGCGGGCGGCGCACCAGCGCACGGGCGATGGCGATCCGCTGGCGCTGACCGCCCGAGAACTCACCGGGACATCGGTTCACGGCGTCCGCGGGCAGCCGGACGTGGTCGAGCATCTCGGCCACCGTCGCCCGCGCCTCGGCGCGGCCGGTGCCGGCGGCGGTGAGGGGCTCGGCGAGGATCTGCCCGACGGTCATCGCCGGGTCGAGGGACCCGTAGGGGTCCTGGAAGACCACCTGGAGGTCGGCCGCCAGACGGCGCCTGGCGGCCCCCTTGAGGTTGGTGATGTCGCGGCCGTCGAAGTGGATGCTGCCCGAGGTGACCTGGGCCAGGCCCAGGACGGCCTTGCCGAGCGTGGACTTGCCCGAGCCGCTCTCCCCGACCAGCCCCACGCACTCGCCCGCCCCGATGGTCATGGACACGCCCTTGAGTGCGCGGAACGTGGTGCGTCCGCGGCGGTAGTCCACGACCACGTCGGCCACGCGCAGCAGCGGTGTGCCGTCCTTCGCGTCCGCCTTCATGCCCGCACCCTCCGATGTCATGTGTGCACCTTCCGTCCGGCCTCGTGCCAGGCCGCGTCCAGGTCGTCGCGGCTGTCGGTGTCGTCCTGCGAGGCGCGGATCAGCTCCGCGGTGTAGGGGTCGGCGGGGCGGTCGAAGATCTGCTCGACCGGACCGGACTCGACCACCCGGCCGTCCCGCATGACCGCGACCCGGTCGCAGATGTCGGCGACCACGCCGAAGTTGTGGGTGACGATGACCAGCGCCATGTGGTACTCGCGCTGCAGTTCGCGCAGCAGCTCCAGCACCTCGGCCTGCACCGTGACGTCCAGGGCCGTGGTCGGCTCGTCCGCCACCACCAGCTCCGGCTTGCCGGCGACCGCCCCCGCGATCAGGACGCGCTGGGCCATGCCGCCGGAGACCTGGTGCGGGTAGGAGGCCATCACCCGGTCGGCGTCGGTGATCCCGACCCGCACGAGGACCTCGTGGGCGCGCGCCCGTGCCTGCGCCTTGGTCATCCCGTGCACCGCCCGCAGGGGTTCCACCAGTTGGTGGCCGATGGTGTAGCAGGGGTCGAGGTTGCTCATCGGCTCCTGGGGGACGTATCCGACCCGGGTGCCGAGCAGGGCGTGGCGCCTGGCCGGCGGGAGGTGGCCGACCGGCAGGCCGCCGATCCAGATGCCGTCCGCCGTGGCACGGCCGTTCGCCGGCAGCAGGTCCAGTGCGGAGAACATGGTCTGGGACTTGCCCGACCCGGACTCGCCGACGATGCCGAGGACCTCACCGGGGGCGACGTCCAGGCTCACGCCGTGCACCACCTCCTTGTCGCCCTGCGCGGTGGCGTAGGAAACCCGGAGGTTCTCGATCCGCAGCGCGGAGGCCGCCGCGGGCGGCGCCGGCTCGCCGGTGGGCGCGGTCCGCCGCCCCGTGCCGGTGGTCGCGGTGCGGCGCCGGCGCCGGGGTGCCGGTTCGGTCCGCACGCTCACCAGGTCGGCGAGGACGGATCCCATGAAGGCGAGGGCGGCCATGGTGACGCCCAGCGCGACCGAGGGCCACAGGAGGATGAGCGGGTGGGTCCCCATGGTGCGGAACCCGTCGTTCATCATCTGTCCCCAGTCGGGAGCCGACGCGGTGCCCACCCCGAGGAACTGCAGACCGGTCTGCATGCCCATCGCGATGCCCGCGGTGAGCGCCGACTGGATGATGACGGGCGCCCGGACGGCCCGGAACATGTGCGCACGCAGGATCTTGGTGTGGGTGAGACCGGCGACGCGGGCCGCGTCGATGTACGGCTCCTTGCGCACGGCCAGCGCCCTGGAGCGGGAGATGCGGTAGTAGCCGGGGGCCATGAACGCGCCCACCGTCACCATCAGCACGGTGAAGTCGGCACCGGTGCCCGCGGCGACGATGAGGAGGACGATCATGCCGGGCACGGCCTGCACGCCGTCGCTGACCCACGAGCAGATCCGGTCGGTCACACCGCCGAAGTACCCGGCGGCCACGCCCGCGGGCACACCGATGCCGATGCCGACCACACAGGCGACGGCGGCCCCGTAGACGGTCGTGCGCGCGCCGTACAGCAGCCGGCTGAAGATGTCCCGGCCGGCGGAGTCGCCGCCCATCCAGTGCTCCGCGCTGGGCGGCGCCTGGGTGAGGTCGTAGTCGACGAGATGGGGATCGTACGGTGCCAGCAGGGGTGCGAGGAGGCCCGCGAGGACCACCAGGAGGAACACCGCGAGGGCGGTGACGCCCAGCGGACGGCGCAGGTAGCGCGACCACAGGCGCTGCTGGGCCTGGAGGGGGGCGCCCGGGGCGGGCATGGCGAGGTCTGTCATATCTCGCGCACCTTCGGGTTGATCCAGCCGAGCACGAGGTCGAGCAGGAAGTTGATGAGGACGACGAAGACGACCGTGACGGCGGTCAGGCCGAGCAGGACCGGGATGTCGCCGATCTGGGAGGCCGACTGGGTGAGGCTGCCGATGCCGGGGAGGTTGAAGATGATCTCCACGACGATCGCGCCGCCGAGCAGTCCGACGGACATCACCGCGAGCACGGTGAGCGCGGCGGGGGAGGCGTTGCGCAGCACGTGCAGGGTGATCCGGCGGGAGGAGAGTCCGCGGGCCCGCAGGGTGCGGACGAAGTCCTGCCGGGACACCTCCAGGAAGCCGTTGCGCAGCTGTTCGGCGATCATCACGATCGCGGCGAGGGCCAGGGCGACCGCCGGCAGGGTGATGGAGCTCAGCCATGCGGAGGGTGACTGGGTGAGGGGGACGTAGCCCACCGCGGGGAACCATTTGAGCCGCACGGCGAACGTCATGACGAGCACCAGGCTCACCCAGAAGCCCGGGAGGGCGAAGAGGACGACCGAGGCGAGCTTGAGGACGCGGGCGAGGATCCCGTCCGGACGCAGCCCGGTGACGATGCCGATGCCCAGTCCGGCGACGGCCGCGAGGAACATGGCGGCGAGCACGACCGACAGGGTGACCGGGACGCGCAGGGCGATCTGGTCCGAGACCGGCTGGAAGTTGCGCCAGGAGGTGCCGAAGTCACCGCGGATGGCGTGGGAGAACCAGTCCCAGTACTGGGTGATCAGCGGGCGGTCCAGGCCGAGGCGTTCGTGCAGCGCCGCCCGCTGGGCGGGGGTGGCGTTGTTTCCGAGCAGGCCGGCGGTGGGGTCGCCGATGGCCAGGTGGGCGAGGAAGAAGGTGGCGGAGGTGACGACGAGCAGGAGGACCACTCCCGACATCAGCCGCCGGATCGTGAATCTGAGCATGTAGGGACCCCTCTGGGGGCGGGGCCGCCCGCGGGCCGGGCGGCCACCGCCGGAACGGGAACTAGCCGCGCTGGACGAACCGCAGGGTGGGGAACATCATCCCGGTGATCGGGGTGACCTTGACGCCCTTGACGCTGAAGTACGTGTTGTCGGCCTGGTACCAGACGTCCTGCCAGGCCAGGTCGGTGATCTTCTCGTTGAGCTGCCGGATCAGGGTCACCTGGGCCTCGCCGTCGGCCTTCTCGATCTTGCCGATCAACTCGTCGACCTCGGGGAAGTCCTTCGTCGAGGGGTTGGGGTTGAACCACTGCCGGGAGGTGATCCGGCCGTCCACCGAGGCCGCCGGGTTGGAGTCCAGCGCCAGGACCGCGACGAACATGGGGTAGGTGGCGGCGTTCTTCTGGTAGTCCGCCGGCGACAGGTTCTTCCAGGTCACCTTGATGCCGAGCTTGCCGAGGGTCTGCTGCACCGAGGGCTGCCAGGGCTGGAAGATCGACGACATCGGCATCGTCACCTCGAAGCCGTCGGGGTAGCCGGCCTCGGCCATGAGCCGCTTGGCCTTGTCCATGTCGAAGGCGTACCGGTCGTTGAGTGCCTCGTCGTAGGCCGGGCGGCCGGCGGGGAAGACCTGGGTGGTCGCCACACCGGCGCCCTGGCCCACCGACTTCAGCATGGCCGCGCCGTCGAAGGCGTGGTTGATGGCCCGCCGCACCCTGATGTCGCCCAGGGGCTTGAGCTCCTTGCCGGTGCGGTCGGTGAACTGGATGCCCACCCAGGTCGCGACGTCGGAGGCGACGTTCCAGCCCTTGTCCTTGGCCCGGGGGATGTCCGCGGCGTTGGCGTAGGCGACGTCCAGCTGGCCGGAGAGCATGGCGTTGAAGCTGGCGGTCGGGTCCGCGATCGGCAGCACGTGGACGGTGCCGAAGGGGTAGGTCTTGTCGTCCCAGTGCCCGGACTTCTTGGTGAAGACGTACTCCGAGCCCGGCGTCGACTTGCCCTCGTCGTAGGTGTACGGGCCCGAGCCGACGGGCCGGGTGGCGAGCGTCTTGGCCTCGATCGCGGCGGGCGAGGCCATCCAGCTGCGGCCCACGCCCATGTAGTAGAGGAGGGCGTCGTCCTTCTTCTTCAGGTCGAGGGCGATGGTGTCGGCGTCCACCTCCCGGATGGCGGTGACGTTGGCGTAGGCCTGGCCGGAGCGGACGCCGTCCTTGAGGTGCCGGAGGTTCTGCACCGCGGCCGCGGCGTCGAAGACCTCACCGTCGCTGAACTTCACCCCGGTGCGCAGGTTCATGGTGAGGGTCAGGTGGTCCGTGGAGAACCGCCAGGACCTGGCCAGGCCGGGCACCGGCCGGGAGTTCTTGTCCAGGGCGATCAGCGGGTCGTAGAGGGCCGACAGGTAGGGACCGTCGAAGCCGATGTCCGCCTGGGCCGGGTCCCAGGAGGTGACGTCGAGGAGGGTGCCTATCTTGATATCCTCGTCCGTGGTGCCACCGGTCGAGGTGACCGAGTTGGTACAGGCGGCCATCGCGAAGGCGGCGACCGCGGCGCATGTGGCTCTCCAGATTTTCTTCATGGAGTCTTCTCTCGCGTAAGAGGGGCGCTGGTGCCGGATCGATCCGGGGAGAGGAAACCGCCCGCCCTCTCGCCGTCGCAGCGCTCGGCGCACAGATGGGGAGTGGGTGCGCGGAAGTGTTCTCCCGCCCGCCACCTCGTGTGTCGTGGCCGTTAGTCTACGGACGTCGGCCAAAAAAACAATGGCCCCGTCACGCCTGATCGGCGGGCGACGGGGCCATGGTGCCGCCGACGGCGTTCGTGCAGGTCAGACCGCTTCTGCGACGACCACGCGCGGGCTGCCCGGCAGCTCGATCACCTCGCGCCGGCGCCAGCCGGACGCCTCCAGCCACGCGGTGACCTCGGACTCGGGATAGACGACCGTGCCGTCGATGACGAAGTACTCGCCGGCGTGCAGCGCGTCGATCGGACGCTGGCGGTCGTTGTCGTCCAGCAGGAAGTCCAGCAGCAGCAGCGTGGCACCGGGGCGTGCGGCGGCGCGGGCGCTGCCGAGGATGGCGCGGTTCTGCTCCGCGGTGAAGCGGTGGATCACGTGGTTGACCATGACCAGGTCGTGGTCGCCCGCCGGCCGCGCGGTGTCGGTCGGCGCGGGCTCGATCCGGGCGCGGTCCGCGAGCCCCGCGGCGTCGAGCGCCTGGGTGAGGGACTCCGTGGAGGCGGGGTCGAAGACGAAGCGCGCCGACAGCTCGGGGTTGGCCCGCAGGGCGCCGATGGCGAAGTCCGGCGAGAGCCCCCCGAGGTCGAGCAGGTCCCGGTAGGGCGCGAAGTCGAAGGAGCGGGCCAGCATGGCGGCGTGCAGCGCGTTGTAGCGCATGACGCCGGCCATGAACGTCTTCCAGCGGGACTCGTCCATCTCCAGCTCGCCGGGCTTGGTGGTGTCGACGGTGGTGTCGAACTGGAGCCAGTGGCCGTAGCTGATCTCGTTGAGGAAGCCGAGGAAGGGGTGCAGGTCGAGGTCGCCCTCGCCGGTCAGGTGGGCGGCGGAGTCCGGGGCGAGCCGGTAGCGGCCGTCGTGGCGCTCCAGCAGTCCCAGCGCGTTCATGGCGTCGGCCAGGATGCGGGTCATCTGCTCGCTGAGTCCGGTCGCCGCGGCGAGCTGGGGCACGTCGCGCTCCTGCTCGGCGAGAGCGCGGAACAGGCCGGTGCGGGCCGCGGCGAACAGCTGCTTCGCCCCCATGTAGCCGATCGCGATGTCGACGATGCGGTCCGGGGTGGCGGCGGGGGTGGTGGTGACGGGGGTGCCGGATGTGGTCATCGGGTTCTCCTCAGGTGGTGGGGTACGACGGTTGGGCGGGACCGTGGGCGCCGGCCGGCGCCGCGGACGGTCACCAGGTGCCGTCCGCGGCGACCTCGCGGTCGAGCCACAGGCCGGCCACGGCGCGGCGCAGTTCCGGGGCGCCGACCCGTTCGAGCAGCGCGACGGCGCCCGCGTTGTCCTCCAGCTGGGCCGCGCGGGAGACGCCAATTAGCACGTTCGCCGTCGCCGGGTTGGCCAGGCAGAACGCGATGCCCAGCTGCGCGGGGGTGGCGCCGAAGGAGTCGGCCAGGCGCCGCACCTCGCCGTAGGAGGCGGTGATGCGCTTCCGGATGCCGCCGACGTCGGCGCCGATCTTGCGGTCCGGGCGGAGCTTGCCGACCAGGATGCCGCCCTCGAAGACGTCGGACGCCTGGAGGGCCAGCTCGCCCGACTCGAACAGGGGGGCGTAGTAGCGGCCCTCGGCCATCGACCTGCGGACCAGGCCGTACTTGAGCTGTGCGAAGGAGGGCGGGACCAGGTCCCGCTCACGGGCGATGTCGATCGCCGCCCGCAGGTCGCGGTAGCGCCAGTTGTTGACGCCCCAGGTGGTGAACCGGCCCGCCTCGATCTGCTCGGCGACGTCGGTGACCACCCGCTCCACGTCCAGCTCACCGATGTAGTCGCCGACCACGACCATGTCGGCGCGCTCGACGCCGACACGCTCCAGCGACGTCTCCATCTGCTGCGTGAACCCGGTGGCGGGGTAGTCCCAGAGCCAGAGCTTGCCGCAGTACAGCCAGTCGGCGCGGGCCAGGCCCGCCTCCCGTACGGCACGGCCGAAGATCAGGTCGGTACTCGCGTTCTCCGCGTGCGGGCCCATGTTGTAGTGCGCGACGTCGAAGAAGGCACAGCCGAGTTCGGCGGCCCGCGCGATCAGCGACACCGCGTCGTCGAATTCCATCCGGTCCCAGGTGTTCCAGGACCCCAGCGACAGCACCGGTACGTCGGGGCCGCCGGGCCCCAACCTGCGTTGGGGAAGGGACTGTTCAGCGCTCAAAGCTCCTCCCGAAGCCTCGGCTTTTTCGTCTACGCTTGTATACTATAAAGCGGATGCCGTGACAAAGGTCTCGGCGCGAGGGGAGTGGTTCTCATGCGCACACGCACCGTGCTGGTCACCGGCGGAGCCGGCGGGATCGGCCGGGCCGTGGCCGCGGCGTTCACGGCGGCGGGCGACACCGTGGTGATCGCCGACCGGGACGCGCCGCGCGTCACGGAGACCGCACGGGCCCTCGGCGTCCGCGGCCGGGTCCTCGACATCACCGATCCGGACGCGATCGCCCGCGAGCTGGACGCGGTGCAGGCCGAGCTGGGGCCGGTCGAGGTGCTGGTGAACAACGCGGGCCTGCTCACCGTGCACGGCTCGCTGCTGGACCTGGCCGGGAGCGACCTGGACACCATCCTGCGCACCAACGTGGTGGGCACCTTCCTGATGACCCAGGAGGTGGCCCGCCGGATGATCGGCGCCGGGGTGGCCGGGACGGTCGTCAACATCTCCTCGATCGGCGGCCGGCAGCCCACGCCGGGCATGGGCGGCTACGAGAGCAGCAAGGCGGCCGTCGACGCGCTCACCCGCTGGGCCGCGATCGAACTGGCCGCGCACGGCATCCGCGTCAACGCGGTGGCCCCCGGGCCGGTGCTGACCGAGATGCTGGCCCTCGGCATGCCGGAGGGCTCCCCGCAGCGCAAGGCCTGGGAGGACCGCATCCCGCTCAGGCGGCTGGCCGCGGTGGACGATGTCGCCGCGGCCACGGTCTTCCTCGCGGGTGACGGCGCCGCGCACATCACCGGCACCAGCCTGCCGGTGGACGGCGGCCAGCTCCTCACCTGACCGAGGACGCCACCGGGCCCTGAGGCCCCCCCGACCGACGGCACGGGTCCCGGCCCGCCGGGCGCCACGCCCCGGCGGACCGGGACCCGCCCGTTTCGGCGGCGCGTGGACCGTGCACCTGCGGGGGCGGGGCACCGGCCTGCCCGGACCGGGCCCCGGAGGTCCGGCCCGAGGTGGCGGACGGGCCTCGCGGCACGCCGGTGGCCCGGCCCCGCGCCGGGGACGGCGCCGGACCGGGCAGGCCGGTGCGGGCGGCCAGGACGCCGGTGCGGGCGGCCGGGCGAGCAGGCAACAAGAAGAAGGAAGGAGAAGGGGGGGAGGGAGAGCGACCGCCCGGCCGATGGCCGGTGCGGACGGGCCCCGGTCATCGGTCATCGGTCATCGGCCGTCCGGGAGGAGCCGTTCCGGTGCACGTCACTCCCCCGCCCGGGCGCCGCGAAGGGGGCGGACGTCGGGCCGCCGCCCGCTCCGCCCCACCCGGCTCGGCCGCGGGCGCGCGTACGCCCCGGGCGACCGGGCGCGGCGGCGGACGCCCGCGCCCACCCGCCGCCCGGGGGGTGGGGTCAGACCGGCTCCGTCGTGCGGGGGCTCGCCGCGCGGTCGTGGACGATCCTGCCGTCCACCACCGTCATTTCCACGGTGACGTCCGGCAGTTCGGCGGGGGTGAGGGCCAGCGGGTCGGCCTCCAGGACGCACAGGTCGGCCGCCATGCCCGGGGCGAGCGTGCCCTTCCAGGAAGCGGCGTGGTCCTGGCGGGCAGGCTCCACCGTGTAGCAGCGCAGCAGCCGCTCCATCCGCGCGCGCGGATCGTCGGCGGGCCCCATCCACGCGTCGGCCGCGGCGATCTGGCGCCGCCAGTCCGGGGAGAGCACGGGCGCGTCGGAGGACAGGCACAGCGGCACGCCCGCGTCGAACGCCTCCCGCAGCGGCCAGGCCGCCGCCGCCGGGCCCGGGCCCAGCGCGTCGTCCACCAGCGCGCGGGTGCGCAGCGCGATCTCCGGCTGGGTGTTCAGGCCGACCCCGAGCGCGGCCATCCGGCGCAGTTGCGGCCCGGTCACCAGGTCACCGTGGATGACGTAGTGGCCCAGGTCCACGTCGTGCTCGCGCCGCGCCCGCTCCACCGCGTCGAGCATGATGTCGATCGAGCGGTCCCCCGTGGCGTGCACGCCCACCTGGCGGCCCGCGCGGTGCGCGGCGAGGATCATCCGGGCCAGGTTCGCCTCGCGCTCGGCGTCGTCGGCGCCCCCGACCAGCAGGGAGGGCCGGACGCCGTCGGCGTAGCAGTGGTGGGTGTAGGCCGACCGCATCGGCGGGATGCCGTCGGCGAATATCTTGACGCCGGCGAACCGGAGCCACCGCGCGTCGCTCGTGGCGCCATCGGTCGCGGCGAGGCCGGCCAGGTAGTTCTCCAGGTCGCTGGGGCCGTCCAGCTCGCCGTAGAGCCACAGAACGGTGACCCTGGCCCGCAGCAGCCCCTCGGCGGCGAGCGCGCGGTACTGCTCGGCGACCGAGGTGCCGAAGGCGCCGGTCCTCCCGTGGTCCTCGCCGGGGCCGAGGCCGGGCTCGGTGTAGCTGGTGATGCCGAGCGAGGCGAGGAGGTCCCCGGCCCGCAGGATCGCCCGGCGGCGCCGGCCGTCGTCCAGGAGCGGACGTTCGGGGGGCGGGCCGGGAGCCGCCTGCTCGCCGAAGAGGGTGTCGGGCCACAGGGCGCCCAGCCAGGTGGCGTGCAGGTGGCTGTCGTTGATGCCGGGCAGGACGGCGCGGCCGGCGAGGTCGACGACCTCGGTCGCGGGGCCGGCGAGCGCCAGCACCTCGGAGTCGTCCCCGACGCGGGCGACGAGCCCGTCGCGCAAGGCGACGGCGGTCGCCCCCGCCCCCCGGCCGCCCGGCGCCAGGGTGTGGACGGGACCACCTCTCAGGATCAGGTCGGCCGGTGCATTGCGGGCGTGGCCGTCAGCTGTGCGCACGGGTGCTCCTCGTCGCTCTCAGGGGCTCGACATTTGAGTCAACGGTCGTAGACTAACGCATCGTCGAGCCAATGATCCGCTCGATCCGAAGGAGTTGTGATGGACGTTCCCTCCTCGACCCGCGCCGCCGTCCTGACCCGGCACGGCGCCGACCTGGACCTCGTCGAGCTGCCGCTGCCGGCCGTGCCGGAGCCCGGGGCCGCCCTGGTGCGCATCCTCCGCACGACCCTGTGCGGCACCGACATCGAGATCTGGTCGGGAAAGATGAGCTTCCCGGGCATGCTGCCGATGGTGCTCGGCCACGAGATGGTCGGCGAGATCGTCGCGCTCGGCGAGAACACCCGCGACGCCCTGGGCCGCGAGCTGTCCGTCGGGGACCGCATCGGCTGGTCGGAATCGACCTGCGGCGCATGCCACGGCTGCACGGTGCTGCGCGAGCCGGTGGCCTGCTCCGACCGGGGCTACGGGTTCCTCCAGCGCTCCGACGTGCCCCCGTACGCCACGGCCGGTCTGTGCGAGTACGTCTACGTGGTCCCGGGCGCGGCCAAGCTGCTGCTGCCGCGGGAGATCCCCGACACCTGGGCCGCGATGGCCGGCTGTGCGGCGAAGACCGTGCTCAGGGCGTTCTCCCGGGCCGGCGGGGTGCGCCCCGGCTCCCGCGTCGTCGTCCAGGGGTCGGGCGCGCTCGGCCTCTTCGCGACCGCGGTGGCCCACCTCGGCGGCGCGGGCAGTGTGATCACCGTCGGCGCGCCCCCGCAACGGCTCGCGCTGGCCGGCGCGTTCGGCGCCGACGCGACGGTGGACATCGCCGCGGGCTCCGAGGCCGTCGTCACCCGGGTGCGGGAACTCACCGGCGGACACGGCGCCGACCTGGTCCTGGACTTCGCCGGCGCCCCGTCGGTGGGCCGCGAGGCGGTGGAGATGGCGGCCCGGCGAGGCCGGATCGTCATCGTGGGCAGCACCGGGCCGACCGCCGACCCGCTGGCGCTGGGCACCGTGATGGGCAAGGAACTCACCATCGTCGGCTCGCTCAACGGCGACATCGCCGACTACCACGACGCGATCAGCTTCTTCACCTCCTTCTCCGCCCGCATGCCCTGGGACCGGCTGTTCGGCGAGCCCGTCGGCCTGTCCGGGGCCTCCTCCCGCATCGCCGCGATGAGCCGGCACGAGGAGATCAAGGCCGTCATCGATCCCCGGCTCGCCTGAGCGGGCCCGAGAAAGGAACCACCCGTGACCTCCACCGTGCTCCCCCGGCGCCCCATCGGCACCAGCGGGCTCCAGGCGTCGGTCCTCTCCCTCGGTTCGTGGCACACCTTCGACCGGATGGACTTCGCGGACGCCGTCACCATGGTCCGCCACGCGCTCGACGAGGGCGTCAACCTGTTCGACGTCGGCGTCTACGGCCTGCCCGGCGCTCCCCCGGTCTTCACCGACGTGCTGTGGGGCGCCATCATGCGCGCGACCGGGGTCCCCCGGGACGCGTACCTGGCGTCGGTGAAGCTGTGGATCGAGGGCTTCGGCCCCGAAGGGTTCGCCCCGCAGCTGCACAACGCGTTCCTGCGGACCGGGCTCGACCACGCCGACCTGGTGATCCTCGGCGACCTGCGGCGCGACGACGTCGCCCTGGAGGACCTCGTGGGCGACCTGGCCGCCCTCTTCGAGGCCGGGCTGATCCGCGCCTGGGGCGTGAACAACTGGTCGGCCGGGAACATCCGCGCGCTCCGCCGGATCGCCGCCGAACGGGGCGTGCCCGGTCCGCAGATCGCACAGCTGAAGTACAGCCTGGCGCGGCGCGCGATCCCCGACGGGGCGCCGTTCGCCGAGCTGTTCGCCTCGGGTTTCAGCATGCAGGCCTCCGACGTCCTGGAGGGCGGCATCCTGGCCGGCCGCACCTCCCCGGACCGGGAGATCGGCCGCGACCCCGGCTCCATCCGCGACGCGATCGTGGCGACCGTCCCGGGCATCACCCGGCTCGCCGAGGAGCTCGGCACCACCCCCGCCCAGCTCGCGATCGCCTTCACCCTCACCCACCCGGCCACCACCACGACGCTGGTCGGCGCCACCCGGCTGGAACAGGTCCGGCAGAACATCGGCGCCCTGGACCTGCTGGAGCGGGTCGGGGCCGACGAACTGCGGGCCCTGGTGGAGCCGTTCTGGACCGACCGAGGCATCGTCGACCCGGAAGGCCCCTGACGTGACCACTGCCACCCCACCCGGCCCCGGGGACGCACGGTGACGGGCCTGCCGCGTCCGCGGCCCGTCCCCTACGACCCGCAGCTCGAAGCGGATCTCGCCGCCTGCCGCGCGCTGATCGAGCCGGTCCCGCTGCGGGCGGACACGATCCTCGCCAACCGCGCGCACTTCGCCACCCTCGTCCCCCCGGTCGAGGAGGCGATCGGAAACCTCCCGGTGGACGTCGAGCACGTCACCGCGGCGGGCCCGCCCGGCGCACCGGACGTGGAGCTGACGGTGCTGCGCCCGCGCGGCGCCGACCGCGACGCGCCGGGGATCTACAGCATCCACGGCGGCGGCATGGTGCTCGGCAACCGGTTCTTCGGCATCGCCGGCCTGGCCGAGGACGTCCTGGCGCTCGGCGCCGTGGGCGTCAGCGTCGAGTACCGGCTCGCCCCCGAACACCCGGCCCCGGCCGCCGCGGAGGACTGCTACGCGGGACTGCTCTGGTTCGCCGGGAACGCGACCGCCCTGGGCGTGGACCCCGGCCGCATCCTGGTCGGCGGGGCGAGCGCGGGCGGCGGCCTCGGCGCCGCGGTCGCCCTGATGGCCCGGGACCGCGGCGGGCCCGCCCTCGCCGGACAGCTGCTGGACTGCCCGATGCTCGACGACCGGAACGCCACCGTCTCCAGCCGGCAGTACGACGGCATCGGCATCTGGGACCGCGCGCACAACGAGACCGCCTGGACCGCGCTGCTGGGCACCGACCGCGGCACCGGCGCGGTGTCGCCCTACGCGGCGCCCGCCCGGGCCGACGACCTGTCCGGGCTGCCGCCCGCCTTCGTCTCGGTCGGCGCGGCCGAGGTGTTCCGCGACGAGGCGGTCGAGTACGCCACCCGGATCTGGGCCGCCGGCGGGCAGGCCGAACTGCACGTCTGGTCGGGCGCCTACCACGGCTTCACCGGCTTCTCCGCGGACACCGAGGTGTCCCGGGCCGCCGTCGCCACCCGGGAGTCGTGGCTGCGGCGGGTCCTGCGCACCGACGGCCGGTCGCGGTGAGCGTGCCCGCCGGGCGCGGGGCACCTGCCCGACAGGAGGCGTCCGCCGGGGACGGGGCGCGCGTGATGAGCGCGCGCCGCGCCGCGGTCGTCCTGGGGTCGCTGGAGGTGTTCGGCCCGCTGTCGATGGACCTCTCCATGCCCCTGCTGCCCCAGCTCGCCGAGGACCTGCGGACCAACGACAGTCTCGCCCAGGCGTCCATGTCGGTGTGCATGCTCGGGCTCGCGCTCGGCCAGCTCGTCACGGGCCCGCTCAGCGACCGGCTGGGCAGACGGCGGCCCCTGCTGTGGGGCGTGGCGCTCTTCACCCTCTTCTCCCTGCTGTGCGCCCTCGCCCCGACCATCGAGATCCTGCTGCTGACGCGGTTCCTGCAGGGCGTCGCCGGGTCCGCCGGGGTCGTCATCGCCCTGGCCGCCGCCCGGGACATCGCCTCGGGCGTCGCGCTGGCCCGCCTGCTGAGCCTGCTCGGGCTCGTCGGGGCGCTGGCGCCGGTCCTGGCGCCGGTGGCGGGCGGGCAGCTCGCCGCGGTACTGGACTGGCGGGGCCTCTTCGTGGTCCTCGCCGGCGTGGGCACCGTCCTGTTCGTCGTCTCGGCCACCGCGCTGCCCGAGACGCTCCCGCCACCGCTGCGGCACCGGGGCGGGTTCGCCGAGACCGGCCGCCGCTTCGGCACGGTGCTGCGCGACCGCCTCTTCGTCTGCTACCTGCTGGTGGGGGCCTGCACCGGCACGGCCTTCTTCACGTACCTGGCGTCCATCAGCTTCGTCCTCCAGGACGGCTTCGGCCTCGGTCCGCAGGCGTTCAGCGCGGTCTTCGCGGCGAACGCGGTCGTCGCGATGCTGGGGTCACTGGGCAACCGCGGCCTGGTACGCCGGGCCGGGCCCGCCCGCATGTACGTCGCCGGCACCACGGCGACCGCCGTCGCGGCGCTGGGTCTGCTCGGGGTGGTGATCACCGGGACGGGTCTGGCCGCGGTGCTCGTGGTGCTCGCCCTGGTGCTGTTCTGCTACGGCGCGATCGCCCCCAACAGTTCGGCCCTGGCCCTCGGCGGCCACGGCGAGCGGGCCGGGACCGCGGCCGCGCTGCTCGGCATGTCGAGCTTCGCCGTCGGACCGGTCGTGGCGCCCCTCGTCGCCCTCGGCGGGGCGGCGGACCTGACCATGGCGCTCACCATGGCGGTCGCCACGGCCCTGGCGTGCGTGCTGGTGTGGACCGCCGTCCTGCCCCGGCTCCGCCGGTCCCCGCCGGCCCCCGGCCGCCGGCACCGCCCGTCCCGACGGAGCCCCCCCCCCACCCCCACGACACCCCCCCCCCGCTGATCCCCTCGCGCGAGCCGCGCCAGGACCGCCGCCCCGGCGCTCCTGGCGCGGCTTCCCCACGCCCCCGCGCCGCCCCGTCCGGGCCGCGGCCGCCACCCGGCCCGCCCCTCCGCCGTCCTGTCCGGACACACCGGTGGCAGCGCCGCGACCCCGCCCCGGCGCCTCCTCCCCCGCCGCACCCAGAGGGGACAGGCGACCTCCCCGGGCACCGCACCCGGCCGAGGGCACCGCAGGCTCAGCGCACCGCACACGGCCGAGGGCCGGACCGCGACGGTCCGGCCCTCGGCCGTGGTGGTTCCGGTGACGGCCGGGGCCGTCACCGGGGGCGGGTCAGGGTGCCTCCCCGCCGGGCTCCACGATGCCCAGCCCGTCCGCGCCGACCTGCACGGCGGTCTCGTCCAGGACGGCCTCGGTGACGGGCTGGAGGCGTCCGTCGAGGTCCAGGACCGGCGACGCCTCCTTGTACCAGGACTCGATCACCGCGTTGCCCCAGAAGTCGCGGCGGCGGTCGTCGCGGACGTTCCACCGGTACGTCTCGTGGTCGGGGTCACCGGTGTAGTAGTCGGAGGTGTAGATCTCCACCCGGTGGCCGTCGGGGTCCCGCAGGTACAGGTAGAACGCGTTGGACACGCCGTGCCGGCCGGGGCCGCGCTCGATGTGGTGCTCCTTGCGCAGCGAGCCGAAGAGGTCGGCGGTCCGCAGGACCTGGTGGGACTCGTGGGTGGCGACGCCCACGTGGTGCAGCCGGGGCCCGGCACCGCCGGTGAAGGCGACGTCGTGCACGGTCTGCTTGCGGTACATCCACGCCGCGTACAGCTCGTGCTCGTCGCCCTCGATGGTCTCCGAGCAGCCGAAGCCGAGGGCCTCGTAGTGGGCGTAGGCGGCCGGTATGTCGGGGGTGCAGATGTTGAAGTGGTCCAGGCGTGCGATCTCGGCGCCGCGGCGCAGGTCGTAGCGCTGGATGAGGCGCTCGGCGCGCTCGATGTCGTGGAAGAACTCCACCGGGAAGCCGAGCGGGTCGACGACCCGGACGGCGTCGCCGACGCCCGGCGTCCCGGCGCCCTTGGGCACGCGGCGCACCGGCCGGCCGAGGGCCCGGAAGTACTCCTCGGCACGGTCGACGTCCTCGGGCGTGCGGACCCGGTAGGAGATGTGGTCCAGGGCCGCGGTCTCCCCCCGGCGCAGCACGAGGGAGTGGTGGGTGAGTTCGTCGGTCCCGCGCAGGCAGAGCAGGGACTCGTCCTCGTACTGGACGTGGAAGCCGAGCATCTCGCCCCAGAACCAGCGCGCCCGGTCCAGGTCGGTGACGACGAGCTGGGCGTAGGCGGAACGGACGACGTCGGGAGGGGTGCTCGAAGGGGTGCTCATGGGTGCGGACTCCTTGACGGTCAGGACGCGCCGAAGCGGGGGGTGTGGGGCTCGCCGAGCATCACGTGGACGATTTTCGACTCGGTGTAGAAATCGATACTATGCGCGCCGCCCTCCCGGCCGAGGCCGGAGGACTTCACCCCGCCGAAGGGAGTGCGCAGGTCACGCACGTTGTGGGAGTTGATCCAGACCATGCCGGACTCGACGGCGTGCGCGACGCGGTGGCCGCGCTTGAGGTCGGAGGTCCACACGTAGGCCGCGAGGCCGTACTCGGTGGCGTTGGCCAGTTCCACGGCCTCGGCCTCGTCGTCGAAGGGCGCGACGGCCACGACGGGCCCGAAGATCTCCTCCTGGAAGATCCGGGCGTCGCGCGGCACGTCGGCGAAGACGGTGGGCTGGAGGTAGTTGCCCTCGGGCAGGTGCGCGGGGCGTTCGCCGCCGGCCACGAGCCTGGCCTCCCGGCGGCCGATCTCCACGTACTCCCGTACGCGGGCGTAGTGCTCGGCGTGCACCAGTGCGCCGACCTCGGTGGCGGGGTCGGCCGGCAGCCCCACCTTCACGCGTTCGGCGCGCTCGGCCAGGCGCCGGGTGAACTCCTCGTACACCGGGCGTTCCACCAGGACGCGGGAGCCGGCGGTGCAGCGCTCGCCGTTGAGCGAGAAGACGCCGAAGACGACCGAGTCCAGCGCCGCGTCCAGGTCGGCGTCGGCGAAGAGCACCACCGGGGACTTTCCGCCCAGCTCCATGGAGGTGGTCTTCAGGTGCGTGGCGGAGCTGCGGACGATGTGCCGGCCGGTGTCCGTGGAGCCGGTGAAGGAGATCAGCGGCACCTGCGGGTGGTCCACGAGGGCCTGCCCCGCCTCCTCACCGATGCCGTGGACGATGTTGACGACGCCGGAGGGCACCCCGGCCTCGTCGAGGATCTCGGGCCACAGGCTGGCGGACAGCGGGGTCCACTCGGCGGGCTTGAGGACGACGGTGCAGCCGGAGGCCAGCGCGGGGGCCAGCTTCCAGCTCTCCAGCATGAACGGCGTGTTCCAGGGCGTGATCAGTCCCGCGACGCCGACGGGGGTGCGGACGACGTAGTTGATCTGCTGGTCACCGGCGCGGAAGGCCTCCTCGCCGAGCGCGACGATCACGTCGCCGAAGTAGCGGAAGTTCTCCGCCGCCCGCCGCGCCTGGCCGCGGGCCTGGGTGACGGGCAGCCCGGAGTCGAAGGTCTCCAGCGCGGCCAGGCGCTCCTCGCGCGCCTCGACGGCGTCGGCGATCCGGTAGAGGATCCGGGCGCGCTCCCGGTTGCCCACCGCGGACCACGCGGGGAAGGCCGCCCGGGCCGCGGCCACGGCGCGGTCCACATCGGCGGGGCCGCCGGCGGCGGCCCGGGTGTAGGGGGCGTTGGAGACGGGGTCGCAGACGGGGAAGGTCCGGCCGTCGGCGCTGTCGAGCAGTTCGCCGCCGATCCAGTGCCGGATGCGGTCCGGCAGGTCGTCCGGGCGACCCTCGGTGAGGCTGGTGGACATGGTGGTCCCTTCCGTTCGCAAGGTGTCGGATCCGCTCGGGTCAGATCTGCCGGGTGAGGTCGCCGCCCTCGGCGAGCAGGGCGCGGATGCGGGCCAGGCCGTCCTCGGTGGGCGGCGTCAGCGGCGGGCGGACGTGCCCCGAGGCGATCCGGCCCTGCTGCTCCAGCACCCACTTGGCGGGCGCGGGGTTGGTCTCGACGAACAGCAGGTCCACGAGCGGGTGCAGCCGGTAGTGCAGGTCCCGGGCGGCCTCGAAGTCGCCGGCCTCCCACAGCTCGTACATCCGGGCCACGGCGGTGGGCGCGAGGTTGGCGACGGCGGAGACGAAGCCGGCGCCGCCGAGCGCGAGCAGCGGCAGGCACAGCAGCTCGATGCCGGACCAGACCAGCAGCTCACGGCCGCAGGCGTGCAGGATGCGGGAGAAGTGCTCGAAGTCCTTGGTGGTCTCCTTGACGCCGACGAAGTTGTCGAAGTCGGTGAACAGGCGCCGGACGGTGTCCGGCGCGATGTCCACGGCGGTGCGGGAGGGCACGTTGTAGGCGACGATCGGCAGGTCGGGGAACTCGCGGGCCACCGTGGCGTACCACCGGTACAGCGCCTCCTGGGTGGGCCGCGCGTAGTACGGGGTGATCACCAGGGCGGCGTCCGCGCCCGCGTCGCGGGCGGCGGAGGTGATCTCCAGCGTCTCGTCCAGCTTGTGGGAGCCGGTGCCGGGCAGGAACGGCACGCGGTCGCCGATCTCGTCCGCGACGGTGCGCAGGGCGGCGATGCGCTCGGCGGTGGTCTGCGCGGACGGTTCACCGGTGGAGCCGCCCAGCGAGATGCCGTGCGAGCCGGACTCCAGCTGCCAGCGGACGAGGCCGCGGAGGCTGTCGTGGTCGACGGCGCCCTCCTCGGTGAAGGGCGTGATGACGGGGGCGATGGACCCGCGGATGGTGGACGGGTCGGTGCGGAACTTCATGGGGTGCTCCGTGGGTGGATCCGTGGATGACGCTGCGGGTGAAGGGGTGCGGGCGTGGTCACGGCCGGGTGCCGCGCCACGTGGCGTAGGCCTCGCGCCAGGCGGGGCCGAGGGGGTACAGGCCCTGAATGGGTTCGCCGGCCGAGACCCGCTCGGCGATGAACCGCTCCTGTGCCTCCTGTTCGGTGCTGTCGGCGACGAGCTGCTCGGCCAGGTCCGGGGGGACGACCACGACGCCGTCGGCGTCGCCGACGAGGATGTCGCCGGGCTGGACGAGCGCGCCGCCGCACGCGATGGGCACGCCGGTGTCCCAGGGGACGTGGCGGCGGCCGAGGACGGCCGGGTGCTCGGCGGCGTAGTAGGTCGGCAGGCCGAGGCCGGCCACGGCGGCGCTGTCCCGCAGCGCGCCGTCGGTGACGACGCCGGCGGCGCCCCGGACCTTCGCCCGCAGGGCGAGGATGTCGCCGATGGTGCCGGCCGTGGGATCGCGGCGGGCGTCCATGACGAGCACCTGGCCGGGGCGCAGTTCTTCCACGGCGCGCTTCTGGGCGTTCATCCCGCCGCCGAACCGCTCGAAGAGGTCCTCGCGCAGCGGCAGGTACCGCAGGGTGTGCGCGGTGCCGACCATCGTGGCGGTGGGATCGGTGGGGCGCACGCCGTCGATCGTCATGTGGTGCAGGCCGCGCTTGCGCAGCTGGGAGCTGAGGGTGGCGGTGGCCACGCCGCGCAGCGCCTCGGCGAGAGCGGGGTCGAGTTCGGGTTCCCGCGGGCGGGCCGCGCCCCAGGCGTCGGCGCGCAGTGCGGCGTCGGTACGGGGCATGGCGCCCCACTCCGCCAGGTCGTGGGCGGCGTCGGTCACCGTGTTGCGCAACCGGCCGGTGGAGTGCCCGTCGGGGCCGGTGACCTCGACCTCGACGACGTCGCCGGGCGAGACGACCGAGGCGCCGGCCGGGGTGCCGGTGAGGATGACGTCGCCGGGTTCCAGTGTGACCAGGCGTGAGAGGTCGGCGACCAGGTCGCCGAAGGGGAACAGCAGGGTGGAGGTGTCCGCGTCCTGGACCACCTCGCCGTTGACCCAGGTGCGCAGCCGCAGCGCGGCGGGGTCGAGCGCGCGGGCGTCCAGCAGCCGGGGACCGACGGGGGTGAAGCCGTCGGCGCCCTTGGAGCGCAGGTTGGAGCCGCGGTCGGCGTGGCGCAGGTCGTAGGCGCCGGCGTCGTTGGCCGCCGTTACCCAGGCGATGTGCTCCCAGCCCCGCTCCGGTGCGACCCGGTGGGCACGCCGGCCGACGACCAGGGCGATCTCGCCCTCGAAGGACATCAGCTCGCAGCCGCGGGGACGGACGAGGTCGTCGCCGGTGCCGGAGAGGGACGAGGGGGGCTTGAGGAAGTAGGACGGGTGGTCGGGCACGCGTCCGCGTTCCCCGGCCCGGCAGCGGTAGTTGAGGTGGACGGCGATGATCTTCGAGGGCTGGGTTCCCAGCGGATGCGGCACGAAGGTTCTCCCTGGGCGTGGGCGACGTCGAACGCGCGTCGCGGAGGAGCGGTCACGGACGGTCCGGTCGGCGGGTGCGGAGCGCGTGACCGCGGCCCGCCGGCCGGCCGGGACCTGCCCGGAACAGCGATCGTATACGATATCGTGCACAACACAAGGGCTGATTCCGACCCCGATCGCTCGCGCCGCGGCGGTGGAGATTCCGTGCCCGGCGGGTAGGGTGGCGGATCGTATACGAAATTCGATGTGAGAGGTGTGTGGCAGATGCGCAGCGCAACCGGTCTGACCGTCCGGGCCTTCACCCCTGCGGGGCCCGTGGAGACCACCTTCGCGGGCGCCGCCCGGGCCGCCGGTTCTGCGGAGCCGCCCGTCCTGCTCGTGCACGGCTTCGGCTCGGACGGCCGGCGCGACTGGATCGACACCGGGATCGCCACCGCCCTGGCCGGAACCGGGCGCACGGTGCTCGTGCCCGACCTGCGCGGCCACGGCGGCACCCCGGCCCCCTCGACGGCCGCCGAGGCCGGGGTGCCCGGACACCTCTCCGACCTGGTCGCCGTACTGGACGAGGCGGGCGCGACGACCTTCGACGCGGTGGGGTACTCGATGGGCGCGAGGCTCACCTGGGACCTGCCGGCCGCCGCGCCCGGCCGGCTGCGCCGCGCCGTGCTCGGCGGACTCGCCCCCGCCGAGCCGTTCGAGGCGGTGGACGTGGCGGCGCTGCACCGCGCGGTCGCGGACGGCACCGAGCCGGCCGATCCCCTCACCTCGATGATCGCGGGCATGGTGCGGGCGCAGGGCACCCGGGCGGCGGGCCTGGCCCGGTGCGTGGAGGGGCTGCGCGACACCCCCTTCGCGCCGCGCTCCTGGGCCGGGGGCGCGCCGCCGGTCCTGGTCGTCGGCGAGCAGGACATGATGACCCGCGGCATCGAGCGGGTGGCCGCCGCCACCGACGGGGCGCGGCTGGTCACGGTGCCCGGTGACCACCACGAGGTCCTCGCCGGTGCCGCGTTCCGCCGTACAGTCCTGGAAGCCCTCACAGGGTGAGCGCACGAGCACACGGCCGGGACCGCGCCGCGGCCGCCCGGCCCCGGACAAGGGATCAGGCATGAGCGTCACGCAGAAACAGGCCCGCACCAAGGGGTCGAAGGCCGAGGTCAGCTACGAACTGCTGCGTTCGCGCATCCTCGACGGGACGTACGGGCCGGGGTACCGCCTGGTCCTGAGCCAGCTCGCGCGGGAGACGGGGGTCAGCACCATCCCGCTGCGCGAGGCGCTGCGCCGGCTCCAGTCCGACGGGCTCGTCGAGGTCGTCCGCAACATCGGCGCGCGGGTGGCGGTCTTCGACGCCGCCCAGGTGGAGCACGCCCTCCAGGTGCTCGCCCGCCTGGAGGGGTACGCCACCGCGATCTCCGCGCCGCACATGACGGAGGCGGACCTCGCACACGCGCGGACGATCAACGACCGCATGACGACGGCGCTGGAGGACTTCGCCCCCGCGTCCTTCACCGCGCTCAACCGGGAGTTCCACTTCTCGCTCTACGCGCACTGCCCGGACGCGCACCTGGTCTCCCTCCTGGAGGCCGAGTGGGCCCGCCTGGACCACATGCGCCGCTCGACCTTCTCCCACGTCCCCGGGCGGGCACGCCGCTCCGTCGCGGAGCACGAACGGCTGCTGGAGCTGATCGCGACGCGCGCGCCGGCCGGGGAGATCGAGCGGGCCGCGTGCGCGCACAAGGTCGCCACCGCCGACGCGCTGCGGCAGTCGCAGACCGCGCCGTAGCGCCGGCGGACACCGGACGGGCGGTACGGCGCGACCGCCCGCACGCCGGGCCGGTCGCGCGCTCCCCGGCCCCGGACCGGTCCGGCGGAAGCCGCCGCAGAATCGTATACGATGCCATATCTCATCTGTTACGGTGGCCCACATGTCCACTACCGACACGACGGCGGGCACGGCCGGTGCGCGGAGTGCCGCCCAGGTGTCCGCGGGCACCGTCGTCACCGTGACCGGTGAGGTCCCGCCGGACGCCCTGGGCCCGGTCCTCCCCCACGAACACCTCCTGAGCGACGTCGCCCCGCCCGGCGACTCGGCCGCGAGCTGGGCGGCCGTGGGGCGCACCCGCCCCGGACCCGGCAGCCCGCTCCGCCTCTACCAGGCCCCCCTGACGATGGACCTCCTCGGCGACATCGCCCGGGGCGCGCCCAACCGGGACAACTGGCTGCTGGACGACGAGGAGCTCGCCACCACGGAGGCCCGCGCCTTCCGGGAGGCCGGCGGCGCCACCCTGGTGGACGTCACCACCACCGGCCTGGGCCGCAGCCCGGCCGCCCTGCGCCGGATCGCCGCGGCGACCGGGCTCCACATCGTGATGGGCGCGGGCCGGCACCACCCCGCGCGGGCCGGGTCACCGGCCGGCGTGGACGCCGGGCGGCTCACCGAGGAGATCGTCCGCGACATCACCGAGGGCGTGGACGGCATCCGGGCGGGCATCATCGGCGCGCTGGCGGCGCTCGACCCCCGGGAGTCCGCCGGGCGCGCGCTCCTGGCCGCGGCGGCCCGCGCCTCGGCGGCCACCGGCGCGGCGGTCACGCTCCGCCGGAGCGAGGACCCCGGCACCCAGCAGCGGGTGCTCGACCTGCTCGCCGAGGAGGGCGCGGACCTCACCCGCGTGGCCGTCGGGCACTGCGACCCGCTCGCCCCCCGCCCCGACGACCTCGAACCGCTCCTCGCCCGCGGGGTGTTCGTGCAGTTCGACCAGCTCGGCCGGCTCCCCACGGTGCACAGCGTCAGCGACGACCAGGACGTCGCCGCCGCGGTGCTGGAGCTGGGCCGCCGCGGGTACGCCGAGCGCCTCCTGCTGTCGCAGGACGTGCACACCAAGGACCGGCTGCTCGCGTACGGCGGTGGCGGATACGCCTTCCTCCTCCGGCAGTTCGTCCCCTACCTGCGGATGGCCGGCGCCGACGACGCCCTCGTCGAGGCCGTCACGGTGCGCAACCCCCGCCGGCTGCTCACCCTCGCGAACCGGAAGGCCGACGCATGAGCCGCTACCCCTTCGAGATACCGGACCTCTCCGGCCGGGTCCTGACCGTCGCGGGACCGGTGGACCCGTCGGCGCTCGGCACGACGCTCATGCACGAGCACGTCTTCGTCGATCTGCGGCGGTCACCGCGGTTCCACCGGCCCGGCGAGGACTCCCCCGAGGCCGCCGAGCCCCTCACCCTCGCCAACCTCGCCCGCACCCGGCACGGGCGTCCGAACGCGGACAACGACCAGCTGGGCGACTTCGACGAGATGCTCGCCGAGGTGCTCGCCTTCACCCGCGCCGGGGGCGGCACCCTGGTCGAGGTCTCCCCGCCCGGCCTGGGCCGCGACCCCGAGGCCCTGCTCCGCCTCTCCCGGGCCGCCGGACTGCACGTGGTGATGGGCGCGGGCTGGTACACGCCGGCCTTCCACCCCGAGGACATGGGCGAACGCAGCGTCGACGACCTCGCCGACGCCATCGTCCGCGACATCGTGCTGGGAGCCGACGGCACCGGCATCCGCTCGGGCGTCATCGGCGAGGTGGGCGCGGAGTCGGCGCCGCTGACCGACGGCGAGCTGAAGAGCGTACGGGCGAGCGGGCGCGCCGGCCGGATCACGGGCGCGCCGGTCACCTTCCACGTCGGCGGGGTGGGCGAGGACAAGTTCCGCGTCCTGGACATCCTCGCGGAGGAGGGCGTGCCCGCGTCGAACATCGTCCTGGGCCACGCCGGCGAGGTGCTGGCCGATCCCGCGTTCGGCGAACGCGTCCTGGCCCGCGGGGTCTTCGTGGAGTTCGACTTCCTGACCTCCCCGGGAAGCCCCTGGGGCCACCTCTTCCTCACCAGCGACCACAAGGTGGCCCGGGGCATCGCCGACCTGGTCGAGCGGGGGTACGCGCACCAGATCCTGCTCGGCCACGACGTGTGCCAGAAGATCCAGCTGAAGAAGTACGGCGGCCAGGGGTACGACTACATCCCCCGGCACTTCCTGCCCGCCCTGCGCCGCCTCGGCGTGAGCGAGGAGGCGCTGCGCATGATCATGGTGGACAATCCCGCGCGAGCGCTCGCCTTCGCCGCACCGCGATGACCACCGGCCGGCCCCACCCGCTCGTCCCCCAGGGAGAACCGATGCGCGTCACCCCTGTCCCCTACGACCCGGCGCTCGGCGCGGTGCTCGACGCGATGTCCCGCGACGACGCGTCCGCTGCGCGTCCGCCGACCGTGGCGGCGCTGCGCGACTCCGCGGCGGCGTTCCCGCTGCCGCCGGTCGCGGACGTCATCGGCGGCCGCGCGATCGACGCGGAGGAGCGGACGGTGCCCGGCCCCGCAGGGGCCCCCGGCCTCGACGTGACCGTCCTGCGCCCGCGGCACCCGGGACCGGCGGTGGTCCCGGGGCTGTACAACATCCACGGCGGCGGCATGATCAGCGGACACCGCCACCAGGACACCGCCCGGCTCGCGGACCTGGTGGAGCAGCTCGGGGTCGTCGCGGTCAACGTCGAGTACCGCCTCGCCCCCGAGCACCCCGACCCGGCGCCGGTGGAGGACTGCTACGCCGGCCTGCGGTGGATGCTGGAGCACGCCGGCGAACTCGGTGTCGATCCGGAGCGCGTGGTGGTGATGGGCGGCAGCGCCGGGGGCGGCCTGTCGGCCGGGGTCGCACTGCTGGCACGGGACCGCGGCGGACCGGCCCCGGCCGGGCAGCTGCTGCTGTGCCCGATGCTCGACGACCGCAACACCACGGTTTCCAGTCACCAGTACGCCGCGTCCGGCACCTGGCGGCGGGAGACGAACATCCTCGCCTGGCGGGCGCTGCTCGGCGAGCGCGCGGGCGACCCCGCGGCCGACGTGTCGGTCTACGCGGCACCCGCGCGGGCGGCCGACCTGTCGGGCCTGCCGCCGGCGTTCGTGGAGGCGGGCAGCGCCGAGCTGTTCCGGGACGAGGACGTGGCCTATGCCTCCCGCATCTGGGCGGCCGGCGGGCAGGCCGAACTGCACATCTGGCAGGGGGCGTTCCACGGCTTCGACGTCTTCGCCCCGGACCACGAGGTGACCCGGGCCGCGCTGGCGGCCCGCCGGTCCTGGCTGCGGCGCGTCCTCAGGCTCTGACCCCACGGCCACCGGGCCGGCGGCGGTCCCCCATTCCGCGGCCACCGGTTGCGCGACGGTCCCGACCCCCTGTGGCCGCCGGGCCGGCGGCGGCCCCCGATTACGCGGACGCCGGCCGGCGTCCGCTCCGCCCGTGGGCCCGGGCGACCGGCCACTCGGGCGTCCGCCTTCCGGCCGCCCGGGTGGCCGGGTGGCCGGGTTGCCGAGTGACCGGGTGACCGGGTGGCCGCGGGTCCGCCGCCGGCGACCCCGGACCGCCGCCGGCCGCCCGGGAGCCCGCTCCACCCGCGTGACCCGCGTGACCGGCGGAGCCGGAAGCTCCGCCGGCCTTCCCCCTCCCCGTTCACCAGCCAGAAAGGCCACCCATGCCGGAGACAGCCGACCTCATCCTGACCGGCGGTGACGTGCTGACCGTCGACGCCGCGTTCTCCGTGGCCCGGGCCGTCGCCGTACGGAACGGACGGATCCTCGCGGTGGGCGACGACGCCGAGATCACGGCTCTCGCCGGGCCCGGCACCCAGGTCATCGACCTGGCCGGCCGCACCGTGCTGCCCGGGATCAACGACTCCCACCTGCACGCCGCGGCCTGGGCGCTGACCCGGCCGCCGTTCGCGCTCGACCTCGGCCACCCCGCCGTGGAATCGATCGCCGACATCGCCGCGGCCGTGCGCGAGGCCGCGGCCGGCCTGCCCGAGGGGCAGTGGATCACCGGCCTCGGCTGGGACGTCGGCTACCTCGCGGAGTGCCTGGCCGACCAGGGCCGGCGCCCGCACCGGGACGACCTGGACGCCGCCGCCCCGGACCACCCGGTCTGCCTGACGGACTTCTCCGGGCACATGGTCTGGGTCAACTCCCGGGCCCTGGAACTCGCCGGGATCGCGCCGGGCACCGCCGCCCCGGACGGCGGCGTGATCGAGACCGACGGCGCGGGCCGGCCCACCGGCATCCTCAAGGAGACGGCGCAGTCCCTCGTCCAGGCACTGATACCGCCCGCGACCGTGGCCCAGCGCAAGCACGCCATCCGCTCGGCCGTGACCGCGCTGCACGCCCTCGGCATCACCAGCTACACCGAGCCGGGACTCGGCCCCGGCGGCGCCGAGATCCTCGGCGGCGGCCTGCACACCGCGACGCTGGACGCCTATGTCGAGCTCGCCCGCGCGGGCGAACTGGGCTCCCGGGTACGGGTGCTGCTGCTGCCCGCGCCCATGGGCGGCTCGGCCGCCGACGTGACCGCCGGGCTGAAGGGACTCGCCGTGCCCGACGACGTGGACGCCCGGCGGCTGGCCGTCATCGGCGTCAAGATGTTCGCCGACGGGGTGCCGCCGAACGAGACCGCGTGGATGTACGACCCGTACCCGGGCGGCGGCCACGGAGGCCTGTGCGTGCACGGCGCCGACCTCGGGCTGCAGCAGGCCGAGCTCACCGAGATGATCCGGGTCGCCCACACCGCCGGATACCAGGCGGGGGTGCACGTGACCGGCGACCGGGCGATCGACGCCGTGGTGGACGCCTTCGCCGCCGTCCAGCGGGCGCACCCGCGTCCGGACGCCCGGCACTACGTCATCCACGGCGACTTCGCCTCGGGGCCGAGCCTGGCGAAGCTGGCCGCGCACGGCTACGGCATCAACATGAACCCGGCCATCAAGTGGACCATCGCGGACCTCATGGACGAGATGGTGGGCGACGAGCGGTCGGCCTACCAGTGGCCCGTGCGGTCCGCGGTCGAGGCCGGCATCGCCGTCTGCGTCGGCTCCGACGCGCCGATCACCGCGCCCGACTGGCGCCGCGGCGTGGCCGCCATGCTGCTGCGTGAGTCCAAGGCCACGGGCCGGGTGAGCGGCCCGGAGCAGCGCGTGTCGCTGGAGACGGCCCTGCGCGCCTACACGGCCAACCCGGCCCGGCAGGACTTCGCCGAGGACTGGAAGGGCACCATCGAGCCGGGCAAGGTGGCCGATCTGTGCGTCCTCGGCGGAGACCTGCGGGCCACCGACCCGCACGACATCCCCGATCTGCCCGTCGACCTGACCGTGCTCGACGGCCGGATCGTCTTCGCCCGGGACGGCGGTGCCCCCTCACCCGACGGCCACGGAACCGGTATCGCGGACGTCTGACACTCCAGTTCGGACATCGTCGCCCGAGCTGGTCCTTCTTCGGGCGCGGCAGTGCCGGGCCGTGGCCGGGCGGCGCCGGCGCCGGAGGGACCGGTTCAGACCATGTGTGCGGGTGCTGCCTCGCGGCTCGGGGCGCGGAAGCGGTACGTCCGCCGGACCTCCGCCGAGGTGACAGGGACGGTGCGGTGACGGGCTGGCACCGCGCCCGTCCCGGCCGGCGGGCCCCGCGCCCGGAGCCGCGCCGGGCCCGCCGGCCGGGTGTCGCCGCGGCCCCCGCCGCCCCTTCCCCGGGAGGGGCCGGGCGAGTGGGGATCCGACGGGAGAGGACGCGGCGTCCGGCAAGGCATCGTTTTCCTGGCAGGGCGTCCCTGCCCGCGAGTTCGACTCGGTTCCCAGTCGCTCGCCAGGAGGGCGGAACACGGCTGATCGGGGAGGTCATGAGGTGGGCGAAGGATCAGTGAACCGGCACTTCCTGCAGCACCCGTAACCTATCGTTGGCAGCCTGTGACTACCCACGAGAGGACTGGTCCTCAGACAGGGAGCGCGTCACCTTGGTGGTTCCTGATCCCTTACCTCCCGCCCCGCGTCCTCCCGACGAGCCGGGGCGCTCCCCCGGCCGCCGTTCCGACACCGAGACCACCCGTCTCCTCTGCGCGGGGACCTACCTCTCCGCCCGCTTCCGGCGTCAGGTCGAGAACCTGCTCGTCACCCACGACGAAAGAGCGCTTGCGCCGGCATCCGGTGTTGACGTCTTCGCGGTACTGGCCCACGCGAGGCGATCCCGAAGACTTGAGCGGACGGCAGCTGTCCACGTCGCCGTGCTGTGGGTGCTCTTCGCCCTGACAGATCTCCTTCTCGTCGATGAGCCGTTCAGCTGCGACAAGGCGGGCGGGGAGCCGGACACGGCCTCGTACCTGTACATCTTCCCGCTCCCCTCCCAATGGTTCTGGGGTGATTTCCAGTGTGACGTGGCCCCGAACCACTGGGTGTTCAACTACACCTGCGTCTCCCTGCTGCTGTGGCTGGCAGGAAGCGTTTCGGGGCGGAGAAAGAGTGTGTACGAGGCCGGCGGCGGGGCATCGGGACAGCCCGTCGGGTTCCTGTTCACCGTGATCGGCCCCGCGTACCTGCTGACCTCGTACTGGGTGACGGCATTCCTCGGTGTCCGGGAGGACCCCGCCCACTGGGTGGCGGTGGCATTCCCCTTGCTGCTGGCCGTCCCCGTGTGGGTACACCGTCGCACCATCGAGCGGATGATGCGGGATCAGTTCCACACCGACACCTTCGGGCAACGGCGTCCGGAGAGGCTGACGGGGCCCGCATGGCTCCAGGGCATCGGGGAGGTCATCAAGAGGGAACAGGACTCGAAGATCGTCCTGTACGACGTGGACCGGGGGTTCACCGGGCTGGGCCGGGCCGCTTCGACCCCCGTGCCCATGGTGACGGATCTGAGGCGCAAGCCGGGCGTCGTTCCCGAACCGGTCACCTCCGCCGATGTGCTGCGTCTCGTCCGGGAGGAGTTGGAGGAACTCCGCAAGGACACCGCACCCCGCCGCCCGACAGTTGACCGTCTCAGAGAAGTCCAGATCGACGACCTCGTCTACCTGCCGGCGAAGCCGCCGAGGGCCTTGGTCGATCACGGGCCGGAGTCTGCTGAGAGGCACCTCCGCGAGGCGGTCGAAGAAGGTGGCGAGGCCCGGCGGTATTACCTGCGGGCCCGGATCTCCGCGTGGGAACAACAGATCACCGTCACTGCTCTGGTACGGGCCTGCGTCCAGGGCAGGTCACTGACGCTGGAGACGTTCTTCTACGTCATGGATCCTCTGCAGCCGGAATTCGGGCTCGTCGACGCGATCGCCGATCAGGGCCCTGACCTTCCGGTGTCGTCGGTGGCGCGAGCCCTGCTCACCGCTCCGGCTTCCGGACTCGCCGCCCTCTTCTCGCTCGCGAGCTCACCCGGGAACCTGAGGGCCTCGGTGAGGCGACGTCTGGACCGCCGGAGCGGCTGGGACACTCCGTCTCGGGGGGCTTCGGGCTCGGTACGCGAACTCGCAGCCGCGTACAAGGAGTCACCCGTTCTGGAGATGGACGTCAACCGCTATCTCACGGCGCTTCTGGAGCGCATCACGAACGGCACCCTCCGAACACTGCGCGAGAAGGGCTACGACACCGGGCAACTGGAGCAGCAAGCCGTCCACGTGGGCAACGGCAACATCTTCATCGGAGCAATGAGCGGGGGCGCCGTGGCGGCCGGCCGAGGCGCCCGAGCACGCAACGCGGGCGCGAGGACCGTCGGCGCACGGCGCCAGCCGAGAGCCCGTGTCTGAAGGCGCGGCGAGGTGTCGCGCCGGCCGAGAACACAGAGCAGAGGGAGGCAGTGTGAGCGGGAACGTGAGCGAGCACGACAGGGCCACGGGCGCGAACCCCGACACGGACACCGGTGCGGCCCCGCCGACCGCGGAGTCACCGGGCGGCCTGGTCATCGGGGAGTTTACCGGTGGAGCGATTGCGGCCGGGCCGCGCGCGGAGGCCGAGGATTCCGGCAGGCAGATCGGTCGGCCCGCCGACGGGGGTGCCGTGCCCTCCCCCGTCGTCCCCCTCCCGGGCGGCATCTCCATCGGGCGGATGACCGGGGGCGCGGCAGCGACCGGTCCTGACGCCCGGGCGACCCACCGGGCGGAGCGGTTCTTCGAAGCCACGCCCGAACTGGTCGAGGCGCTTGCGCTGTTGCGGCGTGAGGCGGGCGAACTCTCCCGGGAAGCCGCCCTGGCCGAGGAGGAGATCCAGGCCACCGGCGGGGTGGGGCACGGACGGCTGCGTCGGCTCGCCGCGCTCGCCGCCCGGTCCGCCGGATCCGTGGGTACGCAGACAGCCGCCGCGGTAGCCGCCGGGACGATCACCGGAATGCTGGCGTGATCCGTTGGGAGGCGGAGCGGCAACGGTGGGACCGCGCGGCGGAGCTGGACCATCTCCGGAGGCGCGCCAGGTCCCTGGAGCGGAAACTGCTCATCGCAGCCGTCGTTCTGGCGGTGCTGGCCGCCGTCACGCTCGGAAGCAGGTATCTGTCCGGTTATCACTGACGGCCGCAGCGGTCCGAGAACGCGGGACGGAAGGGATGCTCCGCACGGGCTCCACGACGGCAAGGGGCCTTTGCCGACTCACGCGCCCTCCCTGTGCGGGGGTTGGGGGCGGAGCGGGCACCCGCCGACGCCCGCGCCCCGGCTCCACCCGGGCCCCCCGCCCCACCTGACGCCCGGCCTCGACTGCGCCCCCGGCCTGGGCCGGGGACTGGGGCCAGGGCGGCCGGGGCCCGGCGGCCGGGCCGGAGAGCGGCGATCGCGCGGCGGCGGGCGGGACCCGTGCGCGGATCCCGCCCCCAGCGGGCTACCGGCGCGCCGCGACCACCGCCGCCAGAACGGTCCGACCCGCCTCCCTCCGGCATGGCGTCGCCTCGACGCCTCCATCGCGGGCCGCACCGGCGTCGCCGGGGTCGTGACCCCGCGGATCGCCCGCGCCGCGTTCGCCGAGGTGGCCGGCTCGAAGACGGCTCCGGCGCGGACGGATTCGGCCGGCTGCGGCCCGTACACAGCCCGCCACCGCCGCCGGGCCCTCGACCACTGATCGGTGACGCCCAGCTGACCGGCCGAGGGCTCAACGTGCATCATCCGGGCGGTCTCCACGGCCACCCGGGCCGATCGCCCGCACGCGAGGAACATCGTCGTCCCCGTCCACTCCGCCGACCTCGCCTCCTGGCGGATGCCGGAGAAGGCGGGATACCACCGCCGCACCGAGACATACCCGGAACCCGACAACATCGACGACCGCATGCGCTGCGTCCACCGCACCGACCGCCCGACCGGCTGACCGGTCCCCCGCCCACCATGGGCGACGCCCGGTCAACTCTGCCGCGGGAAGCGGAAGTCAGCTCCGGGGCGCCGCCCCGACGAGCTGGGCGAGGTGCACGGCCGCGTCGCGGAGGGGGGTGTCGTCCCTGGTCACCCGGCTGAGCAGTTCGGCGCCCTCCAGCATGCTGATGACCGTCCCCGCGAGGGAGCGGGCCGCGTCCGAGGCGATGCCGCTCCCGACCAGCTTGGCCATGACGAGGTCCCGCCATCCCGTGAGGGACTCGGTCGCCGCTTCCTGAAGGCCGGGGACACGACCGACGGTCTCCAGGGCGGTCACCGCCACCGGACAGCCGTCGCTCCAGTCCGACCGCTTGAGATCGTCGGCGAGCAGCAGCGCGCAGGCCGCAGCGGCCTCGGCCGGATCGGCCGAGGAAGCGAGCCCCTGCGCGAGCAGCTCGCCGAACTCCCGTGCGCCGTGGCGCATCGCCTCGATGGCGAGCTCCTGCTTGCCCCCGGGAAAGAAGTGGTAGACGGAGCTGGGTGATGCCTGTGCGGCGGTGGCGATGCGCTTGACCGAGGTGCTCTCGTACCCCTGCTGCTGAAGCAGTGCGGCCGTGGCCTGGATGATCCGGAGCCGGGTGTCGGCGCCGGACGTACGGTCGATCGGTGCGGGGGCTGCCATGACCGCCAGTCTACTGGTTGGAACGTTCGATCCACTGTGCCCTATGCTTTGGATCGAACGTTCCAACCAGACTGATGGGCGGTATCGATGAGCGCAGCGTTACAGGCGTCCTGGGGCAGCCATCCCGGTTATGGACGCATGTTCGCCCCGGGCGAGCTGACCGTGGGGCTGTTCCTGCCCCTGTGGCCCTACGCCGGAGACATGGCGGGCCTGCGCGGGCAGACGGAGATCGTCCGGCAGGCCGACCGCCAGGGGTTCGCGGCCGCCTGGGTCCGGGACGTACCGCTGGCCGACCCCGGGTTCGGCGACGTCGGACAGGTGTACGACCCCTGGACTGCCCTCACCTGGCTCGCGGCCCACACCTCCCGGATCAGCCTCGCCGCGGGCAGCGTGATCTTCCCGCTGCGGCACCCCATCGACCTCGCCAAACAGGCGGCCTCCGTGGACCACCTGAGCGGGGGCCGGCTGGTCCTCGGCATGGCGTCCGGGGACCGTCCGGTGGAGTTCCCGGCGTACGGCCTCGACCACGCGGCGCGCGGCGCCCGCTACCGGGAGGCCGTCGGGGCGTTCCGCCGACTGCTGGACGGGGAGCGGCCGGCCGGCGCCGGCGGGGCCGAGTTGCTGCCCAGGCCGGTGCACGGCCGCGTTCCGCTCCTGGTCACCGGCTCCTCGCAGCAGTCCCCGGACTGGATCGCCGAGCACGCGGACGGGTGGCTGGTCTACCCGGGGAACACCTCCGCCCCCGAGGGCCCGCGGACCCTCGGACGCAAGATCGAGGCGTGGCGGGCGCTGGTCCCCGGAGGGGGGTTCCGCCCGGTCGCGACCAACGAGTGGATCGACCTGGACGAAGACCCCGGTCGCCCGCCCACCCCCGCTGCGTGGCGGTTTCGTCCTGCGGACGGGCACGCAGGGGCTCCTGGACCTGCTCGGCCGCTGGCGGGACGCCGGGGTGAACCACGCCGCGCTCGGTGTCCAGCACGGCAGGCGCCCGGCGGCGGAGGTGGTGGCGCAGCTCGCCGAAGAGGTCGTACCGCACTTCCCCGCCCTGGTGTCCGCGGCGCCCTCGGAGCCCGCGTGGTGACCGCGCTCACCCCGGAAGACTGCGGCGTTACCGAGGACCGGTCGGAACCCGGCACGTTCCGCGACGCGATGCGCCACTGGGCGACCGGGGTCGCAATCGTCACCACCCAGGGCTCCCGGGGCCCGCACGGCATGACGGCCAACTCGCTGCTGTCGGTGTCGCTCGACCCGCCCACCCTGCTGGTCTCCCTGAAGCGGGGCAGCCGCACCATGGCCGTCATCCAGGAGACCGGCCACTTCACCGTGAACATCCTCACCACCGGGCAGCGCGCCCTCGCCGAGCACTTCACCCGGCGCCGCGCCCCCGGTGCCGAGGGCTTCGCCGGGGTGGGCCACCGGCCGTCCCCGCACGGCGCGGGACCGGAGCTGGAGGGCAGCGCCGCCATCCTGACGTGTCGTAGGACCGGCGAGGTGGAGGTCGCCGATCACACGCTGATCATCGCCGGGGTGACCGGTGTCCGCCTGCCGTGCGCCGACGGCTCCCGCGCGCCACTCCTCTACCTGCACCGGCGCTACGGAACGCCGACCGCGGAGGGGGACGGCGACGACCCCGCTGCCGCGTGCGGCCGGTCCCGGGAGGGCTGACCCGGGCCGGGCGGCCGGGGGCGCCCCGGGAGGGCGTCCCCGGGAGGCGAACGGGACAGGCGGCGGTGCGGGAGCCGGAAGGCGGACGCGGACGCGTTCCCGGACCCGGCAGGCCGCACCGCCGGCCCGACCCTCCCCCCGCCGCAGTACGGGGCTCGCCGAGCCGTGCGGACGTCGAGCCGGGTCGCCGGCCGTCCGGACGCCGGCGTGCCGCCGCATCGCCGGCGGGCCCGGTCCCCCGGTACCGGGCGGCCTGTCCGGAACCGGTCGGCCGATCCCATGGAGCGTTGACAACGGCCGCGGCGGTCAACGTAGCGTGCGGGCAGGGCCGTCACTGCCGGCGCCCGCCCACCCGCCACGCCGGGCCCGGGTGAGGCACGGTCCCCACGGCGACGTCACCCCGCGGGGCGCCCGCACCGACGCCCTCACGAGAGGAACCGGTGGTCCCTTGGCCCTCCGCAACGCCGCTGTCACCGGAACCCGGTCACGCCGTGCCGACCACCGGACCCGCCCCGTCTCCCTCGGCCGCCGGCTGACGTGCGCGGAGGCCGGCGCGGGCAAGGCCGAGCGGCTGTGGCGGGCGTCCCGGACGGCCCGGCGGGACCGGGCCGTCCGGGGAGGGCGTCGGCCGCTCCGGCGGGGGCGCCGGCCACGCCGCTCCCCTGTCCCTCCCTCCGGTCCCCGGCAGAAAGGCCTGACGTGCGCGTACTGTTCACCACCCTCGGCAGCCCCTCCCACGGCCGCGCCCAGTTACCCCTGGCGCGAGCCCTCGCGGCGGCCGGTCACGAGGTGCTCGTGGCCACCACCCCGGAGATCGCCTCCGTCTTCGGGAAGGACGACGTCCGGGTGACCCCGGCCATGGGCGAGTTCCACCTGCACACCTTCATCACCCCCCAGGTGCTCGAACAGGCGGGCCGCCGCGGCCCGGACGGCGAGGTGACACGGGAGGTCATGGAGCGCATCCTGCCCCTGGCCATGGCCGGCCCGATGGCCGGGAAGCTGCGGGAGTGTCTCCTACCGGTGGCCCGCGAGTTCCGCCCCGGGCTCATCCTGCGCGACGGCGCGGACCTCGCCTCCTGCCTGATCTCCGAGGAGCTGGGGGTCCCGCAGCTGCCCACCCCCTCCGGCAGCACCAACCTGATCGACCCCGCCGAGGTGCTGCCCGGCCTCAACGGTCTGCGTGCGGAGCTGGGGCTGCCCGTCCTGGGGGACCCCCTGTCCATCGTTCCGCACGGGCGCATCGACTGTGTGCCGGCGGCCTTCTCGTTCGCCCGGCACCTGCCGCCCTCCTGGTCCTACCGGCAGAGCGTGGCCGTGGACCGCGGCTCGGTCCTGCCCCGGTGGATCGCGGACCTGCCCACCGACCGCCCCCTGGTTCTCGCCGCCCTCGGCACCGCGCTGCCGATGCTCCGGGAGGCGGCGGCCGGAGGCGACGCGATGCACCTGCCGATGCCGGACTCCGTCCGGACGCTGCGCTCGATGATCACCGCGGCGTCGCGGCTGGAGGAGTGCACCGTCATCGTCTCCACCTCGGGCATCCCGGTGGAGGCCGACGGCCTCCCCCGGCACGTGCACGTCACCGACCGGGTGCCGCAGCCGCTGCTCCTGGAGTCCGTCGACCTGTTCCTCACCCACGGCGGCTTCAACAGCATCCGGGAGGCGCTGCGCACGGCCACCCCCATGGCCGTGATCCCGCAGTTCGGCGACCAGTTGGGCAACGCGTGCCGCGTCCAGGAACTCGGGCTCGGCCGGGAGGTCACCGACCGGACGCCGGAGGGCATCGCCACGGCCGTACGGGAGGTGCTCGCCGATCCGGCCGTCGGCGCCAGGGCACGCGCGGCCCGGCTGGCCATGCTGGCGCTCCCGGAGATCGACCGGGCCGTCACGGACCTGGAAGGACTGCTCTGACGCCTCGCCAATACCCGGACGCCGGTCAGCACGGTCGGCCGTCGGGGCGGGCGGCGGAGGGCGGATGCGGTGCTCCGCGAGGCGGTCCACCGCGTCGTCACCTTGAGCAGGCGCGCGCCGACCAGGTCCGCAGCGTTGATCATCCACCGATGCCTGCACGGCTTCGCCCCGGCCCGCGCCGGCGCTACGCCGGGCCGGGGGGCAGGTGGACGGTCATGATCAGGTGGCAGGTCCCGGTGCCAGAGCCGCGGTAGGTGTGGGGGGCGTCGCCGTCGAACGTGGCGGTCTGCCCGGCCTCGACGGGGTGCTCGGTGCCGTCCACGACGAGCACCATCCGTCCGGCGGTGACGCTGACGGTCTCCACCACGCCGGCCTGGTGCGGGTGGCTGGGGTACTCCTCGCCCGGTTCCAGCCGCCAGCGCCAGACCTCGACCGGGGACGGCCCCGAGGTGGTCAGCATGAGCCGGGCCTCGCCGCCCTCGGCGCCGGTCCACAGGGGCATGACGGCGTCGGCGGACACCACGCGGACGCGGCCTTCGGACGGCCCTTCCAGCAGCGCGGACACCGAGACGCCCAGGGTGTCGGCGAGCCGCACCAGGGTGGCGAAGTTGGGGTTGCCCTGGGCCTTCTCCAGGCCGACCAGTGCGCCCTTGCTGACCTTGGCGCGGCGGCCGAGTTCGTCCAGGGAGAGCCCGGCGCGGGTCCGGGCCGCGCGGACGTTGTGCGCGAGCGTCCGCAGTGCCGCCTCGGTCTCGGCCATCGCTTCACCCTCCACAGATGGGTCAGTGCAATGCACCACATGGTCGTTCTGTTGACGACTTCCGGTCGGTGCGCTGTACGGTGTGGTCGTTCCATTGATAGTAAGGGATGTACCCGTGATCGCTCTGCTGCTGGCCCTGGGCAGTTCCCTGGCCTACGGATGCGCCGACTTCCTCGGCGGTCTCGGCGCCCGCAAGGCCCACGTCCTGCGCACCGTGATGATCGCCGCCCCGGCCTCACTCACCGTCGAACTGCTGCTGTGGCCCTTCCTCGGCGCCTCCTTCGGCTCCGCGACCCTCGGCTGGGGCGCGGCGTCCGGCGTGGCGTCGGCTGCCGCGTTCGCGCTGCTCTACCGCACCCTGGCGATCGGGCCGATGAACGTGCTGTCGCCGGTCACGGCGCTGGTCTCGGCCATGCTGCCGGTGGCCGTCGGGCTGCTGCAGGGTGAGGACCTGGGTCCGGCCGGGCTGATCGGCCTGCCCCTGGCACTGGCGGCGGTGGTGCTGGTCAGCGCCGGACACGGCGCCGGCGGCACCCGCCCGTCGCGAACCGCGCTGCTGATGGCCCTCGGCGCCGGGGCCGCCATCGCCCTGCAACTGGTCTTCCTCCACCAGGCGCCCTCCGACAGCGGCGTCGGCCCGCTGATCACCGGCCGGGCCGTGTCCTCGGCGGTCACCCTCGCCGCGGCCGGGCTGATGTACCGCCGGCTGGGCACGGAGAAACCCGCGTACGCGATGTCCGCGACGGCCGGCGTACTGGACTCCCTGGCCAACCTGCTCTTCCTGCTCGCCGCCCGCAGCGGCGACCTGGCCGTCGTCGCCGTGATCACCGCCCTGTACCCGGCCGGCACCGTGCTGCTCGCCCGCGGCGTGCTGGCCGAGCGGATCCACCGCGGCCAGCTGGTCGGCCTGGGCACCGCCGCCGTCGCCGTCGGCCTCCTCGCCCTCACCTGACCCCCTCGGGCCCGGACGGGCGCGGACGCATCGCGCTGCCGGGGCCGACGAGGTCCGGCATCCCCCGGTGTTACCGTCGCGCCCATGTCCAAGATCGAGATAGACAGGGTGACCGCCGAGTTCTTCGGGGCCTTCGACAACCGCGGCGGCAAGGAGGCCGATGTGGCCCGGCTCCGCCGGCTGGTCCTCCCGGGCGGCGTGATCGTCGTGACCGGCCCGGAATTCAGGGTCTACACCGTGGAGGAATTCATCGAGCCCCGCCGGCGGCTGCTGAACGACGGCCGGCTGGTCGAGTTCTCCGAGTGGGAGACCTCCGAGCGGACCGAGATCGCCGACGGCATCGCGTCGCGGTTCGGCGAGTACCGCAAGTCCGGGGTCCTTGACGGTGAGCCGTTCGAGGGCGGCGGGACCAAGACCATCCAGTTCGTCCGCACCCCGGAGGGCTGGCGCATCTCGGCGTTCGCCTGGCACGACCGGCCCTGACCGCATCGGCCCCGGGGTCCGGGCCACACGGTGACGGCGCACGTGGGGGCGGCCCGGGGGTCCGGCACGGGCGACGCGGACCGACGAGCCCCCGTCGCACAGCCGGCTTCCCGGCCGGACGCCGCCGTCCCGTGCCCGTGTCCGTGCCCGTGCCCGTGCCCGTGCCCGTTAGTGCGTACGGGCGGGCCCGGCCGCGTCCGGAACCATGCCGTGACGCCGGGCGCCGTGACGCTGTGCCGTGACGCCGGACCGGGGTCACCCGGCGGCCGCCCGTTCAGGTGCCGATGGCGTGCCACCCGTGTTCGAGGAGTTCGAAGGCGCGGGTGACCGCCGCCCGGGGGTCGGCATGGCCCTGGGCGACGCGGGGCGCTTCGAGGGCGAAGTGCGCCAGCGCGGCGCAGGCGGGATCGTCCTCGGGCAGTCCGCGGTCCTCGGCGATGACCGCCGCCAGGGCGGCGGTGTGACGCAGCCACATGTTCTGGGCGTAGTCCCGCAGGGCCGGGGTGCGCTCGACCAGGTCGGAGAAGGCGGCGAAGCGGGCGTCGCCGTTCGCGGCGGCCATGCGGTGACGCAGCGCGTGCTCCCGTAGCGCCGCGGGCACGGACTGCCCGGCGGGACGTTCCCGCACGGCCGCGAGCAGCCGGGACTCCTGGTCCGCGTCCTCGTCGAAGACGAGTGCTTCCTTGACCGGGAAGTGCTTGAACAACGTGGTGGTGGACACGTCGGCGGCGTCCGCGATCTCCCGGATGCCGACGTCGTCGTAGCCGCGTTCCAGGAACAGGCGCAGCGCGGCGTCCGCGATGGCCTGGCGGGTCGCGGCCTTCTTGCGCTCCCGGCGGCCCATGGGCGCCTTCGCCGTACCGGCCTCGGTGCTGGTCATGGAGCCACCATACCCGTGGGTTGCCCGACTCAAAAAGTGTATCCGTTGCACTTATTGAACGAGTGTGCTCTTCTGGTGGCGTGGAGCGGGGCGCGTCCCGTCCGCCGTCTCCCGGCATCTCCGAGCCCGGAAGGGGCGATCCGTCATGCCGGTGACCGCGCCGCCTCCCTGCCCGACCCGGGGCCGGGGACCCGGCCCGTGGCCGGCCGACCGTCGGCCGGACTCCGCCGCTCCACCCCACAGTTCACCCCGCCGTCCCACCACAACGGAGCCTCACCATGCCCACCACCCCCACGCCGCGCATCGCGATCATCGGCGCCGGTCCCGGCGGCCTGACCTGCGCGCGGGTCCTGCAACGTCACGGCCTCCCCGTCACCGTCCACGACCGCGACCCCGGCCCCGGCGCGCGTGACCAGGGCGGCACCCTGGACCTGCACGAGGACAACGGCCAACTGGCCCTGCGCGAGGCCGGACTGCTGGACGACTTCCACCGCCTCTCCCGCCCCGAAGGACAGGAGATGCGCCAGCTGGACCCGGCGGGCACCGTGCTCTTCCACCACACGCCGGAGGAAGGCGAACGCTTCAAGCCCGAGATCGATCGCGGGGTGCTGCGCGACCTCCTCCTGGCCTCTCTGGAACCCGGCACCGTGCGCTGGGGCCACACCCTGCGCGCCGTGGAGGGGCCAGCCGCCGGGCCTCGGCGACTGCGCTTCGCCGACGGCACCGTCACCGAGGCCGACCTCGTCATCGGCGCCGACGGCGCCTGGTCCACGGTCCGCCGCGCCCTCTCCGACGCCACGCCGCGGTACAGCGGCGTCAGCTTCCTGGAAGCGTGGTTCCACGACGTCGAGAACGCCCACCCCGACATCGCCGCGTTCGTCGGTCAGGGCAGCGCCGCGGCGGCCGACGGAGACCGCTGCCTGTTCGCCCAGCGCAACGGCGGCGGCCACATCCGCGTCTACATCATCCAGCGCGAGGCCGCCGACTGGATCACGCGCGCAGGTCTGACCATCGAGCAGACCGACAAGATCCGCGCCCGCCTCCTCGACCGGTTCACGGACTGGTCCCCCCGGTTCCGCCGGATGCTCACCGACAACGACGGCCGGTACGTCGACCGGCCCATCTACGCGCTGCCGGTGCCGCACACCTGGCAGCACAACCCGACCGTCACCCTGCTGGGAGACGCCGCACACCTGATGCCGCCGCTCGGCGTCGGCGTGAACCTCGCCATGCTCGACGCCTGCGACCTCGCTCTCGCCCTGGCGAACCACGACAAGGTCGACGACGCGGTCCGTGCGTACGAACAGACCATGCTGCCGCGTGCCGCCGAGATGCAGAAGCGCCTCGACGGCGGCGCGGAGGAACTGCTCTCCACCGACCTGCCGGACTTCGCCACCGAGGCCGGGAGCCGCTGACCCGTGCGGCGGGCCGCGCTTCGCGCTCCGCCTCGCCGCCGTGGTCGCCCGGAAGCCGCAGGGCGGCGTAGTCGCATAGCGGCGTAGTCGCATGACCGATGGCCGCACGGCCGCATGGCCGCATGGCCGCATGGCCGCTGAAGCGCCGTGCCCGCGAGGATGACCGCATGGACGATCTTCCGGACTTCCTCGTCGCACGCATCACGGACGACAACCACGCCTACGCCTACGTGGCCGACACCCTGGGCGGCGAGGCCCTTCTCGACAGCCATCTCCCCATGCTCGACCTGACCGAGCAACTGGCACGCGACTACCAGGCCATGGATCCTTCGGACTCCCGCCGGGTCGGCCTGGCCTACGCCCTGCGGGTCCTCGCCCAGGCATACGACCAGCACCCCGCCTACCGCGGGGAATGGCGGCCGTAGCCCGTGCTTGCCGCTACGCGCCGACGGCTCGGCGGGCCGACCGTGAGCCTCGCGCGCCGCAGCGTTGTCCCGATCGCCGAGTCCGCCCTCGTGCGCGGCTCGTGCTCTGGCACCATGCACCTGTGGCGGTGGGATCGGGGAGAAGCAAGGACTTGCAAAGTCGGCGTGATACCGCAGGCCACGAAGGGTGGTCCCCGCGCAGGCGGGGGTGTTCCGCGGGCGGGCGCGAGGAGGTTTTCCGGGCGGAGAGAGGCCCCGCCCGGCGCCACGCAGAGCGCACGGGCGGGGCCGGGACCTTCTCAGACGACCGGATGCTCCGGTGACCGCAGCCACAGGCGCTGGCCACCGGAGTCCACTGTCACGCCGAACTCCTCGGCCGCGGGGGCGCCGGCCCGGATGTAGACGGCATGCACCTCGGTGACCTCGTCCCACAGGTCCCGCGGACCGTACTGCCATACCTCGCGGTCGGTCACGGTTGCCGCCGACCCCTGCCGGTCCCACAGCCAGACCTGCGGGACGCCGTCGTGTTGGCCCTGGGTCATCGCGATACCGGGAAGGCGCGCGCTGGCGTACAAGGCGAAACCGAGGCTCGCCAGAGTCTCGGGCACCAGAGCCCCGGGGCTCGGCCGCGCGGTCGAGTCGTCCACCGGGGCGTCCTGGGCAGGGCGGTGGGACCGCATCGGCATGAACTGCACGCCGCCGACGGCCCGGCCCTGGGCGGTGCCGTCGGCCACCCGCAGGCGCAGGAGCGCGCCGGACCAGAAGTCCAGGCCGAGAGGCGCGAGGATGAACCCGCCGGGGGCGGTCTGCTCGATCCAGGCGGGCGGGACGCGGCGGACCGAACATGTGGCGATGACACGGTTGTAGGGGGCGTCGTCGGCGAATCCCTGCTCCCCGTCCGCATGGACCACGCGGGGGCTGTACCCCGCCGAGCGGATCGCCTTCTCGGCCTCGGCGGCCACGTCCTGGTCCACCTCGACGGTCGTCACGCGCCGGCTGCCCAGCCGGGCGGACAGCAGCGCGGCGTTCCAACCGGTCCCGGTGCCGATCTCCAGCACACGGTGCCCCTCGGTGACGTCGAGCGCACCGAGCATCCGGGCCACCAGCGACGGCTTGGAGTTGGAGGAGGTGGCGATCCCTGGCCCGCCGGGGCGGCCGTCGTCCAGTTGCGTGACGATCGGGGTGTCGCTGTAGACCAGCGACCACCACTCGTCTCCGGCCTCGACCGGGACGCAACTGGCCTCCTGCCTCCACACCTCCTGGGGGATGAACTGGTGCCGGGGCACTGCCTCGAACGCGGGGCGCCAGTCGGAGGGCAGCGCCCCGGACGCCGCGAGGGCGTCCAGGAGCGCGGCCTGGCGCTGCGGCCAGTGAGTCACAGTGCCGTCCTCACTTCTGCTTCGGGGGGCGGGGTGCCGTCCGGCGGGGGGCGGCGGCAGGGGGCGTCCAGGGCTTGATCGGGGCCGGGTCGCCCTTGTGCTTGCCTGTCAGTAACACGTACACCTCCTGTGATGTCGGCGCTGGGGTCCTTCCCCTCGCTGCGCCGTCGTGTGCTTGCAGGCCCGCTCCGGCCGGCCGTCCTCACCGTCGGGAGCGGCCGGAGCGGGGGTCTGGGGGACCGGCGGCGGGAGGTGCCGCCGGTCCCGGGGACGGGTCGCCCGGCCCGGCGCAGCGCGGTGAGCAACGTCCGGGCGTCGGTCAGGCAGTCACCGTCCCGGGGAATGGGAGGGAGCGCACGTCCTGCTCCATCTGTTCGAGCGGGCGGGGTACGACCTCCGGGTCGGGTCCGAGGTCATACATGTCGAGGGCGTCCGACAGCGGCCTGATGAGCCGGTCGAGGCGGTCCTGCTCCAGCTCGGGGGTGTACGGCTGGCCAGTCAGCGCGGCGACATCGACCTGCAGGACCCGCGCAACCGCGGCGACCACACTCGGGGTGGCCGGCGCCAGGCCCCTCTCCACTTTCGCAATGCACCCGCGGGAGAGAAAAGCGCGCTGGGCAAGGGCTGTCTGCGTCATCTGACGCAGCTTCCGATAGTCGGTGATTCGTGCGCCGATGTGCTCTTCGGGATCCAAGGGCATGCTGGTGCTCCCGTTCTGATCTCACCACGCACAACGCTACTCCTGGTCGGCTCCAGGGGTAAGGACAAGCGGCGGCCCCCACCCCTGGCGGGGGCCCTCGTGGTGTGTGCCCCGGGGAACGACGGACGCCTTCGCCCGGCGTCGGACCGGGGCGGGGGGCATGGTCACACCGCACCTCGGTACGGTTGCTGACCTCCGTCGGGTACTCCCCCGGCTCTGGCCGGCAGGCGGCCCACCCCCGACCGTCGCGCCCGTTGCTGGTCTCGCTCTCTCCCCACCTCACGCGGCCTCGACGGGCCCGCTCGCGCGCTGACGCGTGTCGGGGGCGGGCGGGGCACCGGGGGCCCAGCGGAAGGGAAGACCCGCGCCCTGCCCGCCCCCGCGACCGCCGGGCCGGCGGCTTCCCCTCGCCGCCCGCCGGGCGGCACCCGGCCGCCCGCACCGCCGGGTGGCGCTCCGCCCCGCGGTGTATCCCGCGTGCCCCGTGCCGGATCTCGTGTGCAGTGCCCGGACCCCGGACGGCTGTGACGAAACGGCCGGACGGCGGGGCGGACGACGACGGCGGAGGAACGGTGGCGCAACGGATCGCGGTCGGGGTGGACCTGGTGCGGGTGGACCGGGTGGAGCGGCTGCTGCGGGAGAACCCCGAGGCGGAACGGGACATCTTCACCGGGCGCGAGCGCGCCTACTGCGCGGGCAAGCGGAACCGGACGGCCCATCTCGCGGCGCGGTTCGCGGCCAAGGAGGCGGTGCTGAAGGCGCTCGGCACCGGGCTGGGCCCCGGCACGCGGTGGCACGACGTCGAGGTGGTGCACACCCCGCTCGGCCGCCCGCTGGTCCGGCTGTCCGGCGGGGCGGGGGCGCGGGCCGAGCGGGCCGGGGCCTCCTCGGTGGAGGTCTCGCTCTCGCACAGCGGCGAGTACGCCGTGGCCCACGCCGTGCTGGTGCTGGACGCCCCCGGCGCGTCAGCCGTATCAGACGAACCAGCCGAAGGATGACGATGCGTTTCCATCTGATCGACCGAATCGACGCCTGGACCCCCGGGCGCACCATCCGGGCCCGCAAACTGACCTCCTGGTGGGAGGACTTCTGGCGGGACGAGGGCGACGGGCCCGAAATGCCCGAGCCGCTGGTCCTGGAGGCGCTGTGCCAGGCCGGCACCTGGCTGATCATCGCCACCACCGACGTGCGGCGGCGGGCCGCGCTGCTCTCCGTGGACGGTGTCGCCTTCCACGGCCCGGTCCGGCCCGGGGACGTGCTGGTACTGGACGGGGCGGTGGAGTCGATGGGCGACGAGACCGCGGTCCTCTCCGGCACCGCCTCGGTGAACGGGCGCCTGGTGATGGAGGCCGACGCCGTGATGTGCGCGCTGCTGCCGGCCGAGGACCTGGAGGATCCCGAGGAGACCCGCCGGATGCTGGCCCGGCTCACCCGCGAGCCGGTGGCGGGTGGCGCCCGGTGAGCGCGCGGGCGGGCCGCAGACGGGTCGCGGTCACCGGCGTCGGCGCGGTCACCCCGCTGGGCACCACCGCGGCGGACACCTGGCAGGGGCTGGTGGCCGGGCGCAGCGGTGTGCGCGCCCTGGAGACGTTCGACGCCTCGACGTTCCCGGTGCGGATCGCGGGCCAGGTCGAGGGGTTCGACCCGGAGGCGGCGGGGAGCGCCCGGGAGCGCCGCCACCTGTCCCGGGCCGCGCTGTTCGCGCTGGCGGCGGCGCGTGAGGCGGTGGCCGACGCGGGCGGTGGCTGGCACGCCGCGGACCCGTACGACCGGGGCGCGGTGGTCGCCGGCACCGTCGGCCGGCCCGGTCTCCAGGAGCTGGTCGACATGTCGCACCAGCTGAGCACCAGCGGCTTCCGCGACCTGTACCGCCAGGCCCCCGGGGACGTGCTGCTGCGCAACCAGAACGTCGGGGTCGCGGCGGTCGCCCGCGCGGGTGACTGCCGGGGCCCGGTGGTCAGCGTCTCGACGGCCTGTGCGGGCGCCGCGCACGCGATCGGCGAGGCCTACCGGCGGGTCCAGGACGGTGAGTGCGTCCAGGTGCTGGCCGGCGGGTTCGACGCGCTGACCACCTGGATGGACGTGCTGGGGTTCGCGCTGCTCGGCGCGGTCACCGACCGCTGGAACGACGAGCCGGAGCGGGCCTCGCGCCCCTTCGACGCGGACCGCTCGGGCTTCGTGCTGGGTGAGGGCGCGGTCGTGGTGACCCTGGAGGAGTGGGACAGCGCGGTGGCCCGGGGCGCCCGGATCCACGCGGAGGTCGTCGGCTACGGCTCATCGCTGAACGCCTACCGGATCACCGATTCGCCGCCGGACGGCGGTGGCGCGCTCGCCGCGATGCGGGACGCGGTCGCCGAGTCGGGCCTCGGCCCGGACGGCATCGACTACATCGCGGCGCACGGCACCTCCACGCCCGGCAACGACGCCAGCGAGACCACGGCCATCAGGAAGCTCTTCGGCACGCACGCCGAGCGGCTCTGCGTCTCCTCGCCCAAGTCCATGACCGGGCACCTGACGTCGGCGGCGGCCGGGGTCAACCTGATCGCGGCGCTCGGGGCCCTCCGGGAGGGCGTGGTGCCGCCGACGATCAACCTGGACCACCCGGACCCCAAGCTGGGCCTGGACTACGTGCCGAACACGGCGGTCCGCCGCCCGGTGCGCGCCGCCCTGGTCAACGCCTTCGCGTTCGGCGGCACCAACGCCTGCTTCGTGGTCCGCGACCCGCGACCGGAAGGGAGTCCGGCATGACGGCGTTCGACGAGGTCATCGAGGTGGAACCGGGCCGGCGCGCCGTCGCCGCCCGCCATGTCACGCACACCCTGGGGGTCTTCGCCACCCACTTCCCGCGCTTCCCGGTGCTCCCGGGGGTGCTGATCCTGGACGACCTGGTCGGGGCCGCCCGGCTGGCCGCCCCCGAGCCGCCGCCGGGCACCCGCTGGAAGCCGGTCCGGGTGCGCCGCGTCCGTTACCGGCACTTCGCGTGCCCGGGCGACCGGCTGGTGTTCACGGCGACCGTCACCGAGGACGCCGGGGACGCGGTGACCGTGCGGGCGGTGGCCTCCGTCGGGCCGCGGGACGTCACCACGGTGCGCGAACTGCGCCTGGCAGCGGTGGAGGTGGCCGCATGAACGTGGTCCACGGCGGTGGCCGCCCCGGCGGCGGCACCGCGCGCACGGCCGGCCCGGTGCGGCGGGTCGCCGTCACCGGCGTCGGGGTGCTCACCGGGCTCGGCGAGGGGCGGGCGGAGACCTGGCGGGGGCTGCTCGACGGGCGCAGCGCCATCGGTCCCGTCACGGCGTACGACCCGGCGTCGCTGGCCACCCGGCTCGCCGCCGAGCTGCCGGACTTCCGGGCCGAGCGGTACGCCCCGCGCAAGGCGCTGCGGATGACCACGCGCAACGACCAGCTGGCGATCGCCGGCGCCGCGCTGGCCGTCGAGGACGCCGCGCTCGACCTGGCGGAGGCCGGGTACGACCCGGAGCGCGCCGGGATGTTCGTCGGCGGCAACAAGGAGATCTCCCGCCCGGAACACCTGCTGAACGGCTCGCTGGCGGCGCGGCGCGAGGACGGCACGGCGGACCTGCGGCAGCTCGGCGAGCGCGCCTCCTCGGCGTTCTACCCGCTGTACTTCGTGGAGGGACTGCAGTCGGCGTCGCTGTTCCACCTGTCGCACGCGCACGGCTTCAAGGGCGCCAACTGCTACTACCACGGCACCGCCGACGCCGGGCTCACCGCCCTGGGCCGTGCCTTCCGCTCCATCGCCGGCGGTGAGTCCGACGTGGCGGTCGCCGGCGGTTTCGACGACGCCGCGTCCTGGTGGGTGATGACCAAGATGGACGGCCTGGGCGTGCTCACCACCCGCAACGCGGCCGGCGCCGCCGCCTTCCGCCCGTACGACCGGGAGCGCAGCGGGTCCGTGCTCGGCGACGGCGCCGCCTTCCTGGTCCTGGAGGAGTGGGAGGCCGCCTCGCGGCGCGGTGCGCGGATCCTCGCGCAGGTGCGGGGTTTCGGCGCCGCGCAGGACCCGGAGCTGGTCACCCCGCACCCGGCGGGAGAGCCGCTGGCGGCGGCGGTGCGCACGGCGCTGCGCCAGGCGCGGGTGGCGGCCGGGGAGGTGGACTACGTGGCCGCGCACGGCTGCGCCACACGGCTCGGCGATGTGACCGAGGCGCGGGCGCTGACCCGTGTGTTCGGTGCGGACGGGGGCACGGCGGCGGGCAGCGTGAAGCCCGCGGCGGGCCACCTGGTGGCGGGGGCGGGCGCGCTCAACGCGGCGGTCTGCGCGATGGCGATCGACTCCGGGGCGCTGCCACCCACGCTCGGCCTGGACGACCTCGATCCGCAGTGCGCGGGGATGGACTGGGTGGCCGGCTCGGCCCGCGAGGCGAGGGTGCGGCACGCCGTGGCGATCGGCCGCGGCCTGGAAGGACAACAGGCGGCGCTCGTGCTGAGCGCGCCCGGCCGGCAGGCGTGAAGGGGGATTCGGACATGACAGCGACATCCGGCGGGGTGACCGTGGTCGGGGCGGGAGCGATCTCCGCGCTCGGCCCCACGGCCCGCCACCTGTGGGACGGCGTCCGCAACGGGCGGGTCGGCATCGGCCCCGTCAAGGCCCTGCCGATGGACGGGCTCGGCACCGAGCTGGGCGGGGAGGTGACCGACCCGGTGCGGCCGCGCCGCGGCTACCGGCGTCCGGAGGCGTTCCGGGAGCGGGTGGTCGACCTGGCCCTGGTGGCGGCCGAGGAGGCGATGGCGGCGCTGCCGGCGGGGCTGGTGCCGCCGGAGCGGTTCGGCGTCGTGCTGGGGACCTGCAACGCCGGGCTGCTCTCCGCGCGGGAGTGGCTGCGCGCGGTGCGGGACGGTACGGAGCCGGACCCGCGGCTGGCCCTGCTGGTGACCCCGCAGGCGCTGGCCGAGACGGTCGGGGCGGCGTTCCGGCTGCGCGGCCCGGTCCTGGCGGTGAACACCGCCTGCGCCTCCGGCGCAGGCGCGCTGGGGCTCGCCGCCGACCTGCTGCGCCGGGGCCGCGCCGACGCGGTGCTGGCCGGGGGCAGCGACGCCTTCTCCGACGTCTGCTTCGCCGGGTTCAACGCGCTGGAGTCGCTGTCGCCGGAGCCCGCCCGGCCCTACGACGCCGGGCGCCGGGGCCTCTCCCTGGGCGAGGGCAGCGGCATGGTGGTGCTGGTCCGCTCGGACTTCGCCCGCGCGCACGGGCTGCGCGGCATCGCGGACATCGCCGGGTACGGGCTGTCCGCGGACGGGTACCACGCCACGGCCCCGCAGCCGGAGGGGCGGGGCGCGGCGCGTGCCATCGGCGCGGCGCTGCGGCTCTCCGGCGTCGCCCCGGAGCAGGTGGACTACGTCAACGGGCACGGCACCGGTACCTCCAGGAACGACCCGGCCGAGAGCAGCGCGCTCCGGCTGGCCCTGGGGGAGGCGGAGGCGGCCCGCACCCCGGTCTCCTCGACCAAGTCGATGACCGGCCACATGCTGGGCGCGGCCGGGGCCGCCGAGGCGATCGTCACCGCGTACGCCCTGGCGGAGCGGCTGGCGCCGCCCACCGCCGGGTACACCACGCCCGACCCCGACTGCCCGCTGGACTACATCCCCGGTGCGGCCCGGCCGCTGGCGGGCCGCGCGGCGCTCTCCAACAACTTCGCCTTCGGCGGGGCGAACGCCTCGCTGGTGCTGACCGCCCACGGGGCCGGGCACCTGCCGCCCGCCCCGGACGCCGACCGGGTGGTCATCACCGGTGTCGGGCTGGTCAGCCCGGCCGGCCGCACCCCCGCCGAGCTGTGGGAGGCGTACCGCGCGGGACGTGCCCCGGTGCGGTGCGCGGACGGGCTGCGGCTGAGCGCGGTGGACTTCGATCCGGACCGGTATCTGACCAGGCGGCAGCGGCGCCGGATGGACCGGCTGGCCCAGTTCGGGATCGCCGCCACCGCCGACGCGCTCGCCGGGGCCGGGATCGCCGCGGGCGGCGCCGAGGCCGAGGCGGTCGGTGTCGTCTTCGGCACCGGCACCGGGCCGATGGAGGCGATGCAGAGGTTCACCGAGCCGCTGCTGGCCGAGGGCCCGGCCGCGGCCGACCCGGCGGTCTTCCCCAACACCGTCTACAACCAGGCGGCCGGCCAGATCGCCATGCACCTGGGCCTGCGCGGCCCCACGTCCACGCTGTCGGTCGGCCACGCCACCGGCGCCGCGGTGCTCGCCTACGCTGCCGACCTGCTGGCCGCCGGGCACGCCGACGTCCTGGTGTGCACCGTCGCCGACACGCTGACCGAGCAGGTCGGGCGGGCCTACGCGGCCCTGGGCGCGGCGTCCGCCCGCCCGGAGGGCGCCCCGGCGGACGGCCGGTTCACCCTCGCCGAGGGCGGTGTGGCCGTCGTGCTGGAGCGCCGTTCGGCCGCGCTGCGGCGCGGTGCCACCGTCCTGGGCGAGGTCCTCGGGTACGGCATGGCGTCGGACGCCAGTCGGGCGCGGCTGTGGGACGCGCGCGGCCGGGGTGTGGAACGGGCGATGCGCGCGGCGCTGGACGACGCCGGTCTGGTCCCCGCCGACGTGCGCGCGGTGTGGCTGGCCGCGGCCGGCCTGACCGCCGCGGACACCGCCGAGAGCGCCGCCGTGCACCGGCTGTTCGGGCTGTCGCCGGAGCCGGAGCTGTACGCGCCCAGGTCGGTGCTCGGCGAGCCGATGGGCGTGGGCGGCGCGCTGACGCTGGCGCTCGCCCTGCACCAGGGGCGGTCCGGCGGCGACCGCCCGGTCCTGCTGAACAGCTCCTCGCTGGGCGGCAGCCATGTCTGCCTCGCCGTGCGCTGCGGCGCCGGCGAACCCCGTAGCACCACCGACACCCGGGGAGAGTCCCGATGAAGCTGCAAGGTCAGGTCGCCCTCGTCACCGGGGGTTCCCGGGGCATCGGCGCGGCGGTCTGCCGTGCCCTCGCCGCCGACGGCGCCGCCGTGGCGATCAACTACCGCGGCTCCCGGGGCCCGGCCGAGGAGCTGGCCGCGGAGATCCAGGCGGCCGGGGGCCGCGCGATCGCCGTGCGGGGCGATGTCGCCGACCCGGCGGCGGCCGAGGAGCTGGTGCGGCGGGCCGTGGAGGACCTGGGCGGTATCGACATCCTGGTCAACAACGCCGGGGTGGCGCACGACGGGCTCGTCTACACCATGGCCATGGACGACTGGCTGCACGTCATGAAGGTCAACTTCGGCGGGGTCTTCCACTGCACCAAGGCCGTGCTGCCGCACTTCATGAGCAAGGGCGCGGGCGTCATCGTCAACGTCTCGTCGGTGATGGGTGAGCGCGGCTGGATCGGCGAGTCCAACTACGCGGCGTCCAAGGGCGCGGTGAACGCCTTCACCCGCTGCTGCGCCATGGAGTCCGCGCGCTTCGGCGTCCGGGTCAACGCCGTGCTGCCCGGCTTCGCGCCCACCGACCTGGTGGCGGGGCTCACCGAGGGGGCCACGGGCCGCTCCATCAGGAAACAGATCCCGCTGCGGGACTTCGGCCGGGTGCAGCAGATCGCGGACGTGGTGCGCTTCCTGTGCGGCCCGGAGTCCTCCTACATGACCGGCTCGCTGGTCAACGTGGACGGCGGCGCGATGACCGCGCTCGGCCTGGGCCGCCCCTGACCGCCGGCGCCTGCGCGGGCGCGGTGTATCCCGCCGGCCCGCCCCCGGATCAGAACTCACGACGACGCCGCGCCGCACACCCCCGCCGGCGCGCGACTCCCACCGACCCACCACCGAAAGGACCATCCATGGACCGCAGCACCATCGAGGCCGCCGTCACCGAGGCCGTCATCGAGGCCCTGGGCGCCGAGCCGGAGGAGGTCGTGCCCGACGCGACCCTGCTCGACGCCCTCGGCGCGGAGTCGATCGACCTGCTGGACATCCTCTTCCGCCTGGAGCGCTCCCTCGGCATCAAGATCCAGGCCGCCGAGCTGGCCGCCTACGTCCAGGGCGGCATCCCGGACGAGGAGTTCGGCGACGAGAACGAGATCGTCTCGGCCGCGGGTCTGGCACAGCTCAAGAAGGTCATGCCGCAGATCGACACCGCGGCGCTCGCCGGGAAGCTCGAAGCCACCAAGGTCATGGGCCTGTTCACGGTGGAGAACCTGGTCGGACTGGTCGAGCACCGCGCCGCGCTCACCACGGCCTGAGGGGGCCGCACCGGATGACCGCGATACAGATCATCGGCACCGGGGGCTACCAGCCCGGTGACCCGATCCCGACCGAGGAGATCGCCCGTCTCGTCGGGCCGCTGCCCGACGAGGTGCGCGAGGGGCTGTCCATCGAGCGCCGGTTCTGGATGATCGACCCGGCGACCGGCGAACACCGGGAGAACAACTCGGACATGGCCTGCAAGGCCGCCGTCCGGGCGCTGGCGTCCGCCGGGGTGGAGGCCGGGGACATCGACCTGATCGTCCTGGCCACCGGCACCCCCGACTACCCGCTGCCGCCACTGGTCAACCTGGTGCAGGAGCGCCTGGGCCTGGCCCGCTGCGCCACGCTGGAGATCCGCTCCGGCGGGGCCGGGGTCGTCCAGGGGCTGGACGTGGCCCGGATGTACCTGGCGGCCGGGGTGTACCGGACCGCGCTGGTGATCGGCAGCGAGGCGATCTCCCCGGTCCTGGCGCCGGTGTTCCTCGGCAAGGACCCGCACGCGATCCGCATGCGGGACCGGATGCCGGTCTACATGTTCGGGGACGGCGCGGGCGCCGTCGTGCTCCGCGCCGAGGAGGGCGGCCGGGGCGGCCTGCTCGGCGCCGCCATGGAGGCCATCGGCGGTGACCGCAGGCCCGGCATCCAGTCGGTGGGCGGCGGTACGCACGCCCCGATCCACCGGCAGCTGGAGGCCAAGCGGCTGGTGGACCTCAAGGTCGACGTGGTCGGCGCCGGGGACTTCACCCCGGTGATGGTCACCGAGGCGATCGGCGCCACGCTGCGGCGCAGCGGCGTGGACGTCGGCTCGATCGACCTGTGCCTGGTCCCGGAGGGGAACGTGGGCTGGATGCTGGATTCCCTGCTGGAGCTGGGTCTGGACACCGCCGAGTGGAAGGCGCTGGACGGCAAGGTCTTCGACAGCCTCTCCACCATGGGCGCCGTGGGCTGCGCGGCGGTGCCGCTGTTCCTCGACGACGCCTGGCGCTCGGGCCGGGTGCGGCCGGGCGACCGGCTGATGCTGATCGGCGTCGAGTCCACCAAGTGGATCTACGCGGGCGCGGTCGTGGACTGGACCGCGCCCGCCCCCGCGGCCTGAGAGAGGAGGGCCATGACGGCCCGAACAACCGCCGCGCCGCCCACCGCCCCGGACACCGCCCCGACGGCGGCACCGGTGGTGACGGCCGGGGAGTTCCGGCAGGCCATGGGGCGGTTCCTGACCGGGGTCACGGTGGTCACCGCGTACGGACCGGAGGGCCCGTACGGCACCACGGTCTCCTCGCTCGCCTCCGTCTCGCTCGATCCGCCGATGCTGCTGATCTGCCTGGGGCACCGGTCGCGGACCGCCCGGGTGATCGGCGAGCGGGGACTGTTCACCGTCAATGTGCTGGGCCGGGACCAGTCCGCGCTGGCCGCCCGGTTCGCCGCGCCGGACCGCCCCCGCGGCCACGCGGGCTTCGCGGCGGTGCCGCACCGGCTCGGCCCCGCGGGCACACCGGTGCTCGACGGGACGCTGGCCCACCTGGACTGCCGGGTGACCCAGCGGGTCGTCGCCGGTGACCACACCGTCGTCATCGGCGAGGTCACCGGCACCGGCTGCGCGGACGGGGCCGGACCGCTCGCCCACCACCGGGGGAAGCTGCTCACCCCGTGGTGACGGCACCCCGGCACGGCGGAGGGCCGGCGCGGACCACGCGCCGGCCCTCCGCCGCTCCGACCACCGACCAACCCGTGGACCCAAGGGAGTTCCCGTGCAGAACATCGCCTTCCTCTTCCCCGGCCAGGGGTCCCAGCGGCCGGGCATGGGCAAGGACCTCGTCGCCCGCCACCCGGAGCTGGCCGACCGCTACTACCGGCCCGCCGACGACATCCTCGGCTTCGGCCTGTCCCGGCTGTGCTGGGAGGGCACCGCCGAGGACCTGGTGCCCACCGAGATCACCCAGCCCGCGGTCTTCCTCACCAGCGTCGCCGTGCTGCACGTGCTGCACGGCCACGGCATCACCCCGTCGGTCGTCGCCGGGCACAGCCTGGGCGAGTACGCGGCGCTGGTCGCCGCCGGGGTGCTGGACTGGCGGGACGCGCTGCGCCTGGTGCGCCGGCGCGGCGAGCTGATGGCGCAGGTCAACGAGCGCACCCCGGGGGCGATGGCGGCCGTGATCGGCCCCGCCGCCGAGCAGGTGGAGCGGATCTGCGCCGAGGTGGCCGGGCGTACCGGCGCCGTGGTCGAGGTCGCCAACTACAACGACCCGGCGCAGCACGTGGTGTCCGGGGAGCGGGACGCGGTGCGTGAGGTGGTGGCGGTCGCCCGGGCGCTGGGCGCCGAGCGGACGGTGGCGCTCGGCGTGGGCGCGCCGTTCCACTGCCGGCTGATGGCCGCGGTGGAGGAGGAGTTCGGCGCCGAGCTGGACCGGGTGGAGTTCCGCGAGCCCCGGGTACCGGTGCTGTCGGCGGTCACCGCGGGCCCGGTCCGCGACGGCGCCGAGGCCCGCCGGGTGCTGCGCCGCCAACTGGCGGGTGCGGTGCGCTGGGCCGACACCCTCCGCGCGATCGCGGCGTCGGGGACCGACACGTTCGTGGAGGCCGGCCCCGGCCGGGCGCTGAGCGGCTTCGTCCGCGCCACCCTCCCGGGGGCGGTGTGCCACCCGGCCGGCCAGGCGCGGCGCATCGACCGGCTGGTCGCCGCGCCGGCTGCCGCCTAGTTGCGCGAAGGAAAAACGGTACGGGGTGGAAAAAGAAGGCTCCACGAACGACCCTACTCTGCGGTATTGTCGTTCGTGGAACCTTTATCCACCCCGCTTTTTGCGGTTCGTGAAAAACAATGGGAAGTGACCGAGGTGGAAGAGACCGGGAACTCCGGAAACGCTGCGCTCACCAGGCTGGGTGACGCGGTCGGGCAACCGCCGCGCCGTGCCCCCGAGAAGGCGAAGGCGCTTTTTCCGTTCATCGCCCGTCAGGCCGGGCCGGAGGGCGGGGCCGTGGTGGGCGGTGAGGAGGCGGGGTCAGCCGGCCGTCCCCCGGCCGCCCGCGGCCGATGACCGCAGCGCCGCGCCGCCCTCCAGGGCGTACGCCCGCAGCCCCGCCTCCTTGAGGGACGCGAACAGGACCCTCGCCTGCTGCGAGCGGTCGGCCTCACGCTCCAGCGCGCGCTGCAGGTGCTTCAGGCACCGCCCGCGGATCGGGCCGATGGAGCCGCGGGCCATCCCCAGCGCGGCGCCGATCTCGTCGTACGTCATCGGCGGGTCGGTGACCAGGAGCCCGAGCAGCGCCTGACACTTGGGCGAGAGCGAGCAGTAGGCGAGCAGCACCTCGTCGCGCGCCTCCTTCTCCAGCACGCGCTCCTCCGGCTGGCCGGCCGGCGGCTGCGGCCGGTCGAAGACCTCGGGGTCCTCGGTGGGCGTGCTGCGCCCGGCCTTCTGGATGTGCTTGAGGCTCTCCCGGCGGGCCGACACCGAGATCCAGTTCGCCAGTTTGTCCGGGTCCCGCAGCTTCCCCAGGTGCTGGATAACCCGCATCCACGTCGTCTGGCAGACGTCCTCACAGTCCGCCGGGGACAGCCGGTGCCCCCGGGCGATGGCCCATATCAGCGGCGTGTAACGATCGACGATCCGGTTCCAGCTCTCCTGGCCCCCCGCCAGGCAATCGTCGATCAACGCTCTCAGATCACGATTCTTCAATTTACCCCCCGTTACGGTGGCGCAGGCCGCGCGATTCAATTACCGCGCCCCTGTCGCTACAGGTGTTAATAATACTGTGCACCCGACGCGCAGTGTCAACGATTACGCAATACGCAAGCCCTCCCCGAATGCTACGGAATCGTCACCTCCGCAGGCCGCAGCGACCGTGAACACCGTTTATCGACCGAATTCGACAAGTCGCGGTGGCCCTATGCCGGACACCTCGGAACAACCGCCGCCGCACACCGGGCCGAGAGCGCGTCGCGCCGGGCCGCTCTGGGCGGCCCGGCGCGACGCTGCCGTGGACGGCTACCGGCGCGGCTGCTCACCGTCCGGCGCCCGGGCCGGGAGCGGCCGGGCCTGACGGGCCCCCCGTGCGACGGGACACCCCTCCTGCGCCGCCGGCCGCTCCGTCTCCGGTGCCGCCGCAGCTCCCTCGGCCGGCCTCCGCGTGTCCCGGCCGGGCCCGCCGCCGTGCGCGACCGGGCAGCCGCTCGCCGCCTCCCCGGCGGTCATGTCCTGCGGGACGTGACCGGACGGTACGGCACCGGGCACCGCGACGGCCGGCTCCGCGGTCTCCCGCACCGGGCGCGGCGTCATCAGGATGCCGTGCCTGGCGCGGAGCGAGATGTCCGGCTGCATCACCACCGGGTGCCCCGGCACCATGTCCAGGTGGAACCGCTGGAGCAGCGAGGCGAGCACGATCGTCAGCTCCATGTTGGCGAAGGCCATGCCGACGCAGTTGCGCGGGCCGCCCGCGTACGGCACATAGGCGTACCGCGGCCGCCCCGCCGAGCGTTCCCGGGTGAACCGCTCGGGGTCGAACCCCTCGGGGTTGTCCCAGAACTCCGGATTGCGGTGCGTGATGTAGGTGCTGAGCAGCAGGAACGAGCCCGCCGGAATGTGGTACCCGCTCAGCACGTCGTCGCGCAGCGGCATCCGGGCCACCTGCCACAGCGGCGGGTAGAGCCGCAGTGCCTCCTGGATGAACAGCTTGAGGTACCTCAGCTGCGGCAGGTCCTCCATCGTGGGCGGCCGGTCGCCCAGGACCGCCCGCACCTCCGCCCGGGCCCGCTCGGTCTCCGCCGGCCGGGTGGAGAGCAGGTGGCAGATCCACGACAGGGTGGCGGCCACCGTCTCGTGGCCGGCGATGAACAGCGTCATCACCTGGTCGCGCAGCTGCTCGTCGGTCATCAGCCGGCCCGTCTCCGGGTCCGGCGTGTGCATCAGCATCGACAGCAGGTCCTGGGCCTCGTCGCCGGCCGGCAGCGTCCGGCGTTCGGCGATCAGCCGGTACACCGTGTCGTCCAGCACCCTGCGGGCCGCCAGGAACCGGCGGTTGCGCGGGGTCGGGATCCGCTCCGGGATGTCGGCGACCGCGATCAGCTTGGCGTTGATGTGCTCCAGCTGGGTGGCGACGGCCCGGCCGAGCGTCAGCGCGTCGCGGGACCAGTCCGCCCGGAACAGGCAGCGGGCCAGGATCTCCAGCGTCAGGCTCTGCGTCTCGGTCCTGACGTCCATCGGCTCGCCGGCCGCGGCCACCTGCTCCCAGCGGTCCAGCATCCGCCGTGTGCTGTCGGTCATCACCTCCGCGAACCGCTCCAGCGGTTCCCGGCGGAACGTGGGCGCGACGGTGCGCCGCTGGGCCCGCCACACCTCCCCCTCCGTGGTGACCAGGCCCTGGCCCACCGAGACCCCCACCTTGCGGTTGAAGTCGTCCGGGTGCGGATAGTTCTCGAAGTTGTCGGCCAGGATGTGCCGGAGGTCGTCGGGGTGGGTGACCAGCACCACCGGCACCGGCCCCCGGAAGCGCACCAGGTCGCCGTGGTCGCGCCAGGCCCGGACGAAGGTCTCCAGCGGGTTGCGCCGGAAGTCCAGCGCGGAGCCCAGCAGCGGCAGTCCCCGCGGGCCCGGCGGGCGCCGCGGCCCCGCGCCCCGCACCCCAGTACGGTCGCGGCGCCCGGTCATGCGCACCCCTTCCCGGCCGCCGCCCGGCTCAGCCGCATCGGCATCCCGCCCTTCGGATACAGGAACACGTTGGACGTCGGCTCGCAGACGTGGCCGCCGGCCAGGGTGAGCCGGTAGTCCTGGAGGATGCGCGCGATCACCAGCGGCGCCTCCAGGACCGCGACCGACGAGCCCGGGCAGAGCCGGGGCCCGCGGGAGAACGGCACGTAGGCGTAGAGCGGGGCGCCACCGGTCGCGCTCCCGACGAACCGCTCCGGCCGGAACCCCTCGGGGTTCTCCCAGAACCCGGGGTGGCGGTGCATCAGGTAGGGGCTGATGAAGACCTGGGAGCCGGCCGGGACGTGGTAGCCGCCGATCTCGTCGTCCTCCAGCGGGCTGCGCGACAGCGTCCACACCGAGGGGTAGAGCCGCAGCACCTCCTGGTAGAAGGCGCGCAGGTAGCGCAACCTGGGCAGGTCGGACGCGGCCGGCTCCCGGTCCCCGCACACCTCGGCGATCTCCGCGCGCGCCCGGCGCTCGGCCTCGGGATGCCGCGACAGCAGCGAGAACGCCCACACCAGCGACAGCGCGGTGGTCTCGTAGCCGCCGAGGAACATCGTGACGACCTCGTCGCGCAGCTGCTTGTCCGACATCCGGCCGCCGGTCTGCTCGTCCTCCGCGCGCAGGAAGCGCGTCAGCAGGTCGTCCGGCGGCTCCGGGTCCCGGCGCCGCTCGGCGATCAGCCCGTACACGAAGGCGTCGAGCGTCGAGCGTGCCGCCAGGAAGCGGGTCCGCGCCTGGCTGGGCAGCCACTGCGGCAGCTCCACGAAGCGCTGGAGCCGCACGTTGGTGTAGGCGTTGCAGACCCGGACGGCACGGGCCAGCTCGCCGGCGCGGCCGCTGACGTCGGTGCTGAACAGCGTCCGCATGACGATGGTCAGCGCGAGGCGGAACATCTCCGGCGTGATGTCGAAGGTCTCCTCGCGGGACGCCCGGCCGTGCCAGTCGCGGACCAGGTCGCCGGTGGCCTCCACCATCGCCGGGCCGAACCCGGCGATCCGGGCGCCCTTGAAGGCGGGCTGGGCCAGCCGGCGCTGACGGAAGTGGAAGTCGCCGTTGCTGGTGAACAGGCCCTGGCCGACCCAGGGTTCGAACTTGCCGACCGACAGCGGGTCCTTGGGGTAGTTCGGCTGCCGGTCGTCCAGGACGTGCTTGATGTGGTCCGGATGCACGATCAGGAAGAGGTTGCGCCGGCCCGGCAGCCGGAAGCGGACGATGTCGCCGTGCTCCCGCCAGGCCCCGGTGAAGGTCCCCACCAGATCGCGGACCAGGTCGGGGCCGCAGCCGACCACCGGGTAGCCCCGGGGGCCCGGGGCCTGGCGGAGCCGGCCGCTCGTCGTCGCAGTCATGGTGCGTGCCTCGCTTCGCGGGTGGTCGGCGGTCAGCGGTTGCGGATCCGGTGCCGGGCGACGTGGAGGATGTTGCCGGCGGTCAGCCGGAGGATGGTGCCGGGCCCGCTTCCCGGCCCGGGCGCCATGCCGCACTGCTCCAGCATCGAGGCCGTGCTCTCCTCGTGCCACAGCTCGGCGAACCGGCCGTCACGCACGATGTGGAAGTCCAGGCCGGTCATGACCATCCGGCGGCCGGTGCCGGGGAACCCGTACAGCTCGCCGCGGAAGGTGCCGGTGGCGGTCCAGCGGTCGATGACCTTGTCGCCCATGACGGTCACGTCGTCGAGCGAGAACCGCAGGTCCGGGAAGGCGTCGTGCATCAGCTGCACGGCGGCGCGGTGGCCGGCCGGGCCCTGCGGGCAGCCCGGCAGCGGCATGTGGTCGCGCCAGTCCTCGGCCAGCAGCTCCCGCTCGGTCTCGGCGTTGTTCTTGTCCCAGACCTCCTCGATGTAGCGGCGGGCCATCTCGTAGTACGTCTCGTCGAGCGAGCCGTCGCAGTTCTGGTCTTTCCGGGTGTCCAGGAGCGCGGGACGGGACATCGGTGTCCTCCAGGAGAGGGATGAGGTGGATGGATCGCTCGTGCGGCGACGGATCCGGGCACACGGCGCCCGGGGCCGGTCACCGCGTCGGGCCGTTACTGCGGGTCCGGCCGTGTCGTGCGGGCCGGTCACGGCGTCCCGGCGCTCATGGCGTGCGGGGACCGGGGGACCGGCGTGGGGTGCGGGGGCGGGTCATGGCGTGGGACCCGTCGCGGCGTGCGGGGCCGGGCCCGGCGTGCGGGGACCGGCGTGGGGTGTCGTGGGGTGGGGGTCACAGCTCCGGGCCGACGTCCACGGCGCCCTGCGACCGCAGGATCTGCTGGGCGGCGTGGCTGCCGGAGACGATCACGCGCAGCGCGCTGGCGGCCTGCGCCCAGTGCCCGGCGAGGTAGAGCCCCTCGATCGGGGTGTGGTAGGTCAGCCGCTTGCTGCCGGCCTGCGCCGGGGTGTTCTCCCAGCCGTACGCGGCGCCGCGGTGGTTGCCCGTGAACCGCTCCAGGGTCAGCGGGGTGGAGCTGGAGACGAAGGTCAGCCCGTCCTTGAACCCGGGGTAGATCCGCTCGACGAGGTCGAGGTACTTCGCCTCCAGCTTCGGCTTCAGCTCCGCCCACGGCTCGGGCGCGTCGTAGGGCGCCAGGGCCGTGGAGGTGACCAGGTGCTCCCCGGGCGGGCCGAGGCTCGGGTCGAGGAGGGTGGGCACCACGACCACGCTGGCCGGGGCCTCGCCGCGGTGGAAGCCGGCGAAGGCGGCGTCGTGGTCGGCGGTTTCGTAGACGAACGTCTCGTGGGCCCCGCCGGCCGCCGCGATGTCCAGAGTGGTGGCCGCGTACACCACGAACATCGACATGGACTCCTTGAGCGAGCGCAGCCGCCGGCCGTAGGCCTTCGGCAGGTGCTCCAGGCCCACCAGGTCGTGGAAGGTGTGCCGGGCGTCGGCGTTGGAGACGACGACGGGGGCGCTCACCTCCTGGCCGCCGGCGAGGACGACGCCGCGGGTGGCGCCGCCGGTGACCAGGATGCGCTCCACCGGCGCGTCGGCGAGGATCTTCCCGCCGTCCCGTTCGATCGCCGTGGTGAACGCCCGCACCAGGTGCTGGAAACCGCCCTTGCAGTGGTAGAGCCCGTGCATCTGGGTGTAGAGGAAACGGGCGAACAGCTCGAAGGACAGCTGCGAGGGCGGCAGCCCCATGTACGGCCAGCCGGCGCTGCAGAAGGCCTTGCAGCGGGGGTCGGTGAGGAACCGGTCGAGCACCTCCCCCAGGGTGGCCATGCGGTTCCCGAAGAGGGTGGGGAACTTCCGCACGGCCGCGCCCAGTTCCTGCGGGGACAGCTGGAGGGGCACCTGGTGGGCCTCCGCGAGGAACTTCTCGCAGAGCCCGAAGAAGCCCCGGATGCCCTCCTCCTCGTGCGGGAAGAGCTCCACGTGGGCCCGGATGAACGCCTCCGAGCCGAACGGCGCGTCCAGCACGTCGCCGTCGATGACCACCCGGTACAGCGCGTCGGACTCGACGAACTCGCACAGCTCGCGGACGCCCAGGTGGCGCAGGAGCACGTCGATGGTGCCGCCCTCGGCCGCGCCCGGCACCACGTGGATGGCGGGGTCGAAGTAGCGCTCCCCCGCCCGGAAGGCGTGCGCGTACCCGCCGATGCCCTGGCCCTTCTCGGCGACCAGGACCCGTCGGCCGGCCCTGGCGAGGAGGGCGGCGGCGGCCAGCCCGCCGAGCCCGCTGCCGACGACGACGACGTCGTAGTCGTCCGCCGCGGCGCCGCCCGGCGCCTGTGGTCGTGCTGTCCCCGTCATGGTGTCTCCCCGTGTCGTGTGCTGCCGGCGTCGGCGGCCGCCGTCGCCGGCCCGCCGTCCTCACCGCTAGAGATCCGGACCCGCGGGCCGTGGATACAGCCGGGCCGGCGGAACTCGGGCAGCGGCAGCGCGGAGCGGGTGAACAGCCGGGTCAGCAACGGCCGGGGCATGGACGCCAGGACCCGGTCGCGCAGCGGAGCGGGCATGGCGCGCATCCGCAGCATGCCCCGGGCCCGTTCGAAGTGGCCCAGCACCCGGGGGTGGCGGTCGCTCTCGTAGGCGCGCAGGGCGGCCGGCAGGTCGGTGGACCGGACCAGCCGCGCGGCGAGCACCCCGGCGTCCTCCATGGCCATGCAGGCGCCCTGGCCGATGGTGGGCAGGATCGGGTGGGCCGCGTCACCGAGCAGGGTGATCCGGCCGCGGCCCCAGTCGCGCACCGGGCGGCGGTCCCACGCCTGCCCGGGGAAGAGCTGGTCCGCGGGGGTCCGGGAGACCAGCTCGCGCACCACGTCGGGCCAGCCCTCGCCGGTGGGCGGCTCGTCGATCGAGCCGTCCACGAACCAGTACACCCGGTCCCCGGTCAGCGGCATGATGCCGCAGGTGCCCTTTCGGCCGAAGTGGAAGTCGGTGCCCTGGTACGTCCAGGCGCCGCCGCGCCCGACGACGCCCTGCCAGCTCTCCAGCGGGTTGTCCCGGCGGTCGTCGTGCCCCGGCGGGAGCAGTCCGCGGCGGACCGTGGAGCCCACCCCGTCGGCGCCGACCACCACGTCGGCGCGGAGCTGCTCCCCGCCGGCGAGGGTGACGGTGCCGTCGGGTGCGGCACGCACCACGCCGGCGCCGAACCGGACGTCGGTGCCGGCCTGCTCGATCAGGGTGTCGAGGAGTTCGGCCCGGGTCACGCCCTGCCCGGTGACGCCGTAGGTCTCCTGGAGGAAGCCGAGGTCGAGGGCGGCGAGCCGGCGGCCGCCGGAGCCGAACATCCGAGCCAAGGCAATGGGCTGACACACCTTCAGCAGGGCCTGGTACATGTCCTCGCCGCCCGCGCGGCGCACCGCGCACAGGGCGTTGGGCCAGATGGTGATCGCCAGTCCGTCACGGCGCTCGGCCGAGCGTTCCAGGACGGTGACGTCCCAGTCGTGCCGGGTCAGCATGCCGGCCAGGGTGAGGCCGCCGACCCCGCTGCCGACAATGATCGCGGACCGTCGTGCCATCGCTGGTCCCCTCCTCGGGTACGGAAGTGCTGTGGTGTGTCGTGCGGCGGCGCGGGCGCCGACCGGGCCGGGTGCTCCCGGCCGGCGCCCGCCGTCGGCTCACTTCAGGCCGAACGGGTTGACCGCGCGGTAGTCCAGGCGGCTCCAGTGCTCCACGAAGCGGCCCCTCTCGACGCGGAAGAGGTCGGCGCGGTTGAGCGCCAGCTCCTTGCCGGTGCCCTTCTCGTGGCCGCGCCAGACCCAGAAGACGACGGCCTTGTCCTGGGACGCGACGGTGTGCTTGATCTCGAACGTCAGGTCGGGGAACCGCTCGCGGTAGCTGCGCAGGTTGTCCCGCAGTCCGTCGAGCCCGGGCTCCAGCCCGCGCTGGTGCTGCACCAGGTCCGGGGCGATGGCGCTGGGCACGGGGGCCTGCGGCTGCCGGTAGAAGGTGTTGATGGCGTACAGCAGGGTGACCAGGTTGCGGCGCTGCTCCTTGGTGCCCCGCCAGTCGGAGCGGGTGGCGGGCTGGTCACCGCCGGGGAGGTTCACGCCGAACTCCTGCATGGCCGCGTAGTCCACGGCGTCCCAGTGCTCGGCGATCTTGCCGTCCTGGACCCGGTACAGCTCGGCGGTCTCGAAGACCAGCTCCTTTCCGGTCCCGGCGTGGTGGCCCTTGAAGGTGGCCAGCAGCATCACCTTGTCCCCCTGCGCGACGACCTGGTGGATGGTGCCCGCGAGGTCGGGGAAGACGGAGTGGAACAGCTTGTAGTCCTCCAGGTAGCCGTCGACGCCCGACTTCAGGCCCGGGCTGTGCTGGACGTAGTCCTCGCGCATGAACTCCCGCACCCGGTCCAGGCGCTGTTCGGCGAGCACTTCCCGGTAGAAGCCGAGGACCACGCGCTTGCTCTGCTCCCCCCGGGTGTCGGTGCCAAGGCCGTGGGCAGCGGCCCGGGAGTCGTCCGCGGCGCCGGCGCTGCCCGAGGTGAGGACGGCGAGGAGGGCGCCGATGACGCCCACCACCAGCAGGCGGCGCAGCGTGCGGCCCTTCTTCCTGCCTTCGGTGGCGGGTTCCTCGCAGGGGCGGTTGTCGTCGTTCACGCGACCGGGTTCCTTTCGGGTCGATGGGTCGGGATCGGGGTGGTGGCAGGGGTCTTGGGGGCCGGCCGGCGCCGCCGGCCCGGCATCAGCAGCAGCACGGCGAGCACACCGGCCCCGGCGATGCCGCCCGCGACGGTCATCGCGTCGGTGAGCGCCTGGGTGAAGGCGTCCGTCGCCAGGCCGCGCAGTTCCTCGCCCGCCTCGCCGCCGAGCCGGGCGGCGGCCTCGGAGGCGCCGCCCAGCGAGTCGCGGGCGGCCTCGGCCGCCGGGGCGGGGAGTCCGTCCGGCCCGGGCAGCTCGTCGCGGTAGGAGGTGGTCAGCACCGAGCCGATGACGGCGATGCCCAGGGAGCCGCCGACCTGGAGCGTCGCGTCGGTGACCGCGGAGGCGGCGCCGCCCTGCTCGGCGGGCGCGGCGGCCAGGATCGCGTTGGCGCAGGGCGGCAGGACGAGTCCCATGGTGAAGCCGAACAGGGCCAGCGCGCCCAGCGCCACCGGCTCCGATCCGGCGTCGGCACGGGCCATCAGCAGCATGCTGCCGGCGAGCACGGCGAGGCCGCCGGAGGCGACGGCCCGGATGCCCGCCGTCCGGACGAGCCGTTCGCCCAGGCCCGCGCCGATGACGGCGGTGAGCATCGGCAGCAGCCGCAGCCCGGCGTCCAGCGGGCCGTGCCCGCGGACGAACTGGAGGTACTGGGTGACCACGAAGAGCAGGCCGAACAGGCAGAAGTTCACGCAGAACATCGCCACCGCGCTGCCGGCGAACAGCGGTGCGCGGAACATCTTCCCCGGCAGCATCGGGTGCCGGGCCCACCGTTCCCGGAGCACGAACAGGGCGAGGAAGAGCGCCCCCGCGGCGAGCGCGGTCAGCGTCACCGGGTCCGTCCAGCCGTGGTGCGGGCCCTCGATGATCCCGTAGACGAGCACCCCGAGCCCGGCCACCGAAAGCACCACCCCGGCCAGGTCGAGCGGCACCCGGTGCGGGTTGCGGGACTCCGGGACCATGACGACGCAGGCGACGATGGCGAACACCACGACGGGCACGCTGATCAGGAAGACCGAGCCCCACCAGAAGTGCTCCAGCAGCAGCCCGCCGAGCACCGGGCCCAGCGGCACCCCGATCGCGCCCGAGCCGGCCCAGACGCTGATCGCCCTGGCCTGCTCCTCGGCCGGGAAGACGTGCTTGATGACGGAGAGCGTGGCGGGCATGACGAAGGCGCCGCCGACGCCCATCCCGGCGCGCATGGCGATGAGCGTCCCCGGACTGCCGGCGTAGGCGGCGCCCAGGGTGAAGCCGAGGACCAGGACGAGACCGGCGAGGAGCAGCCGCTTGCGGCCGAAGCGGTCGCCGAGCCCCCCGCCGAGGAGCAGCAGCCCGCCGAAGGCGAGGGTGTAGGAGTCGATGATCCACTGCAGTTCCCCGCCGGTCGCCCCGAGGTCGTGCTGCACCCGGGGCAGGGCGAGGTTGAGGATCAGGTTGTCCATGCCGATGACGATCAGGCTCAGGCACAGCACGGCCAGGATCCGCCAGCGGCTGCGGTGTACGGCGGTGGGGTCCACGAGAGCGGGCTTCCTTCCGGGCGGTGGGTGGGGCCGGGGCGTGCGGGGACCGGCGGAGACCGGTGAAACAGGTGGGACCGGCCGGAGCGGGACCGGTGGTTCCCCCGGGAACCCGGCGCGGGCCGGCGGCGGCCGTTCCCCGGCCCGCGCGCTCGGGGCACGGGCCGGGGGGGCGCGTCGGCACCCGGGCACGTCGGCGCGCGGGGTGGTGTGGTGTGGTGTGGTGTGGTGCGTCGGTGCCGCGGGGTGGTGCGGACGCGTCAGCCCGCGGGCCGGTGCGGGTTCCTCCTGCGGTACGCACGGTCGAGCCGGGTCAGGCGGACCGCGGTCCTGACGGAGTGCGCGATGGTGCCGAGGGGGCCGGTGCCGGGCGGCGGGACGACGCCCATCTGGGTGAGCATCCCGGCGTAGTCGCCCTCCTGGCGGAACTCCCGCATGCGGCCCTGGTCGTCGTACTTCTCGATGATGATCTCCCCGATCTCCAGCCGCCGCCCGGTGGGCGGGATGCCGAAGAGCGGGCCGAGGTGGGTGCCGCGGAAGGTGACGTGCAGGACGGCCTGGTCGCCGTCGATGAGGATGTCGTGCCAGTCGATCCGCACATCGGGCTTGGCGGCCCGTACCAGGTTGAGGGTGCCGAGGAACTCCTGGCCGCCGTGGAGCACGGGGCGGCCGGGGAGGTGGCACGTGAAGTCGGGCGCGTAGTGCGGCAGGGCGCGGGAGTTGTCGTCCGACCAGGAGAGGTCGGAGATCTTCAGGATGTGCTCCGTGGTGAGCCGGAAGCCGTCGCCGCCCTGCGCGCCGGCCCCCGCGCCGGCGCCCTTTCCGGTCCTGGGGCCCCGCGGGTTCTTCGCCACCCGTCCGTCCGCCGTCATCGCCCGGCCCTCCTGCCCCGCCCGACGCGGTCCCGGACGGTCAGCGCGCCGAGCCGGCCGACGGTCCGGACCGTGTGGGCGACGGTGCCCAGCGGCCCGGCGTCCTCGGGCGGGGTGATGCCGAGCTGGCCCAGCACGCCCAGGTAGTCGGCCTGCTGCCACATCTCGGCGATCCTGCTGCCGGTGAACCGCATGATCACGTGCTCGGTGAGCACGGTGGGCCGCCCGGTGGGCGGGATGCCCATCAGCGTGCCCCGCTGGTGGCCCCGTAACTCGCCGCGCACCATGACCTTGTCGCCCTGGGCCAGCACCTCGTGGGTGGTGCGGGACAGGTCCGGCATGGCGGTGAACATCCGGCCCGCCAGCTCCCGCAGCCCCGCCGTGCCGTGGATCACCGGCTGTCCCGGCAGCGGTACGTGGGTCACCACGTGCGGGCTGAAGTGCTCGTCGATGACTCCGAGGTCGTGCTTGTTCCACAGGTCGTCCAGGACCCGCGGCGCGATCGTCCTGATGTCGGGCGCCGGCGGCGCCGTGCTGCTTGGCATCGTCTCTCCGTCTCATCGCCGCTCACGGCCGCGCCGCGCTCCGCGCGTTGCGGTCCGCCGCGGCCAGCCAGTCGTGGCGGATGAGGCTGCTGAAGGGCTCGATCAGCAGCCAGTAGGGCCGGAACCGGCGCACGGCGGCGCGGTCGGTGCCGTAGACCCGGGTCTCGGTGTGCAGGGCCGTCCCGCCTTCCCGGCCGGTGGCCGAGAAGGCCATCAGTCCCTTGATGTGCCCCGGCTCGTCGAACTCGCGGTACTGCTCGGGGGTGAGCGTCAGCCACTCCTGGCGCAGCTTCCACGGCCGCCCCACGAAGCCGACGATCAGGTCGCCCTCCGGCTCGTCCAGGAGGGGGAAGGCACCCACCCCCTCGTACAGCCCCTGGATGACGCGGTCCTCCTTGGCCAGGAACCGCTCCTTCTTCCGGGAGGTGAGGCGGGCGGGGACACTGCGCACGAAGACCAGCGGCCTGAGGGCGTACATGTCGCCGGGCCGCACCTCCCGGACGGCCCGCGCGGCAGCCGCCGGTGGGGCCGGAACGGTCCGGTCCTGATGGGTCCGCCAGTGGTACCGCGGCAGCCAGTGGTCGCAACCGGCCATCCCCGGACCGTTCTCACGCCGACGCATAACTCGCCTCCCGTGCCTGTCGCTTGATGAGATCCGTGCCGCTCCGCCGGGGATACACCCGGGCACGGATGTCGCGGGGCCAACGCCACCGCCCGGCCGGGCCGCGCGCCGCGGCCGGCGCGCCGGGCGCCGTGCCCACCGCGCCGGCGGACCGGGGGTCCCCAGGGCCCCTGAACGACCGCCGGGCGCCCCCGCGCGGCCGTTCGCCGGTCGGGACGGCCCGCGTGCCGGCCGGCCCGGCCGGCCGGACCCGGCGCGGACGTCCCGGCGGGCGGTGTCGCCGGTGTGGTCGCGCATGCGTCTCCCCCTCGATGCGGCGGATTTACGATACCCGAGTTCCGGAACTACGGTCTCGTATACTTCGGCCATGCCGCACCAGCCGCCCCCCGCGATCCGTCCCCCGCCCGGGGCGCCCGGACGCCCAGATCGACGGCACGGTCCTCGCGGCCGCCCGCGACCTCCTCACCGAGGTCGGCTATGCCCGGGTGACCATGGACGGGGTCGCCGCCCGGGCGGGCGTGGGCAAGGCGGCGATCTACCGCAGGTTCGGCTCCAAGGCGGAGCTGCTCTTCGCCGCCGCCGTCCACGACATGGACATCGAGCCGCCGCCGGACACCGGCTCCCTGCGCGGGGACCTCCGGGCCATGGCGGCCCTGATCCGTGACCGGCTCTCGGCGCCGGCGGCGCGGCTGGTGACCCCGGCGCTGATGGTGGAGATGGGACGCGACCCGTCACTGGTCGCCCGGTTCCAGGAGACCTTCATCGCCCGGGAGCGCCGGGACCTGACGGCGTGCCTGGACCGTGCGGTCGCCCGCGGCGAGCTGCCGGGCCCGCAGGACCCCACCGTGGCGCACCTGCTGATGGGCGGTCCGCTGTTCCTGGCGCTGTTCGCGTTCCACCTGCCGGTGGACGAGGCGCTGCTGGACGACCTGGCGACGACGATCGCGGCGGGCCTGATCGCCCGGGCACGGGCCGCCTGACGCGGCAGGGCGCACACCGCCCGGGCGGCACCGACGGCCCGGCGGCGGGACCGGCGGCAGCGGCGGGACCGGCGGTCGGGCGGCGCCTGAGCGGCCCGCCGGGCGGTCGCGGTAACGGCCGGGGAGCCGGCCCCGCCGCCCGGTCCGCGGGGACGGGTGCCGGAAGCCGAACCCGGGGTGCGGGCGCGCCGCGCCCGGACGCGGTCAGCCGCCCCGCCGGGAGAGCAGGACGTCGCCGCCCACGACCCGCACCGCGTAGGTCTCGACCGGGTCCACGGCCGGGAGGTCCAGCGCCTCGCCGGTCCGCAGGCAGAACCGGCTGAAGTGCCACGGGCACTCCACGGCGGCCCCGTCCAGCTCCCCCTCGGAGAGTCTCGCCGCCTCGTGCGAGCACGCGTCGCGCACCGCGTGGATCTCCCCGTCGACATGGGCGAGCAGCACCGGCTCCCCGCCGAAGTCCACGCTCAGCATCGTCCCCGGCCGCACCTGGGCCGCCTCCGCCACCCGCAGCTCACCCGCGCCCGTGTTCTCGGCACTCGCCATGGAAGTCACCGTCTCCTCTCCGGCCACGCCGGACCGCGGCCACCGGCCGTCCTGCGAGGAGAGATCCACCGGCGACCCGCGTGGATACACCGGCCCGGGGTCCGGCGACCCGCCGCACTCCCCCGCCGCCGGGGGCGTACTCGCGCTGCCACCAGCCCGTGTGCCGTACGGGCAGCCGTAGGAACGGCCTTATGGACAGGCCTGCGCGCGGCCGGGCCGGGACAGCGGCTGCCGCCACCCGGCCGCCCCTGCGCACCGCGACGGTGCACAGCCGTCGGCGGCCGGGGAAGCCGCCCTCCGTCCCGGTCCCCCGGCGACCCGTGGCCGGTGACCGTCTCAGCCCGGCTGAGCGTCCTCCAGCAGCGCCAGCTCCTCCGCGCTCAGCGTGAGTTCCGCGGCCCCGGCGGAGTCGGTGATCGAGGCCGGGCGGCCGGCTCCGGGCACCGGGATCACCGCCGGGGAGCGGGCGAGCAGCCAGGCCAGGGCGATGCGCTGCGGGCTGACGCCGTGTACGGCGGCGAGGCGGTGGAAGGCGGTGCCGGCGGAGGTGGGGCCGGAGGGGCCGTCCAGGGAACTGCGCGAGATGCCGCCGAGCGGGCTCCACGGCAGGAAGGCCAGGCCCAGCCGGGTGCTCAGCCGCAGCTCGGGCTCGCTGTCGCGGACGGCGGGCGAGTACCGGTTCTGGACGGAGGCGAGTCCCTCGCCGAGGATCCGGTGCGCCTGGCGGATCTGGGCGGTGGTGACGTTGGAGATCCCCGCGGCGCGGATGGTGCCGGCGTCGAGCAGCTCGCGCAGCGCGCCGACGGAGTCCGCCCAGGGCACGGCCGGGTCCGGCTTGTGCAGCTGGTACAGGCCGATGGCGTCGACGCCGAGGCGCCTGGCGGAGGCCTCGGCCGCCCGCTTGAGGTGGGCGGGGGTGGCGTTGACGGTCCAGCTGCCGTCGCCGGGGCGGCCACGGCCGCCCTTGGTGGCCACCAGGACGTGGGAGGTGTCGCCGCCGTAGCCGGCCAGCGCGCGGGCGATCAGCAGTTCGTTGTGGCCCTCCTCGCCGGCGTGCCAGTGGTAGCTGTCGGCGGTGTCGATGAGCGTGACGCCGGCGTCGAGGGCGGCGTGGATGGTGGCGATGGCCTGCGTCTCGTCGGGGCGGTGCTCGATGGACAGCGGCATGGCGCCCAGCCCGATGGCGCTGACCACGGTGTGGGCGATGGTGCGGTATCGCATGGTGGCTCGTGTTCCTCAGGCAGCGGGGGACGGCACGGCGGCGAGGGCTTCGGCGACGGCGCCGGGCAGCCAGTCGGTGGTGCGGGAGAAGGGGAATCCGAGGGCCTTGGCGCGGGCGTTGCTCATGGCGTAGTGGCGGTCGAAGGAGAACGGTGAGGCCGGCTCGCCCGCGGCGACGGTCCGGTGGACGGCTTGACGGCCCACCCGCTCGGCGATGACCGCGGTGAGGTCGTACACGTCGAGCGGGCCGTCGGAACAGGCGTTGACCGGGCCGGTGAAGCCGGCGGTGGTCGCCCACAGCAGCAGCTCCGCCAGTTCCTCGTGGTGGATGAAGACCGAGGGCAGCGCCCGCGCGTGCACGGCGATCTCCGCCCCCCGGGTGATGCGCCCGACGTAGTGCGCCAGCCGGCCGGTGAACTCCTGGGCGCCGCCGCCGAGCACATGGGCGCTGCGCACGCCGGCGTACGCGAAGCCGCCGGCACGGGCGAGGACGGCCTCCGCCTGGCGCTTGCCCTCGGCGTAGTGCGCCTGCCGGTACGCGTCGTCGTGCCAGGGAAGGCCGGTGGCCACCGGCCAGGTGGCCGGATCCACCAGCTCCTCCGGGACCGGGATGCCGGGGGGCACGGCCGGCAGTACGGCGGTCGCCGGGTCGTAGACCTCGATCGTGGACGTCATGACGTACCGCGGGGTGCGCCCGGCGAAGGCGCGCGCGGCGATCGCGGCCTGCACCGGGGTGTAGCAGACCTGGTCCACCACCACGTCGAACGTCCGGGAGCCGAGTGCGGCCGCCAGGACGGCCTCGTCGTTCCGGTCGGCCATGAGGTGCTCGATGCCGTCCGGCGGCACGGTGGAGCCCCGGTTGACCACAGTGACCCGGTGACCGGCCGCCCGAAGGCGCGTGACCAGGAGTTTCCCGACGTACCGGCTCCCGCCGATGACGCAGACCTTTTGCATGCCCTCATCCTGGGTGACCTATCGTCCTCAGCAGAAGTACCGGCTTCCTGCATAGGCATTAAGGAAAACTGTTGATCGATGTGCAGCGGCTCCGCATCCTGCGAGCGGTGGCGGAACACGGCAGCTTCAACCGGGCTGCCACGGCTCTCCATCTCACCCCTTCGGCCGTCTCCCAGCACATGGCCGCCCTGGAACGCGGCCTCGGCACCCAGGTCGTCACCCGCAGCACCCGCGGTGTCACCCTCACACCGGCGGGCCACATCATGGTCGGCGCCGCCGAATCCGTGGCGGCCGAACTGGAACACGCCAGGCAGCAGGTCGCGCGGCTCGGCACCGGTCGCACCCGACTCACCGTCGCCACCTTCACCAGCGGCGGCAGACTGCTGCTGCCCGACGCCCTCACCCGGCTCACGGCGGTCCATCCCCACACCGTGCTCCACATCAGGGAGGGCGAGCCGGAGGACACCCTGCCGCTCGTCCGTCAGGGCGCCGTGGACCTCGCCCTCGCCTACCACTTCGACGGCCCGCTGCCCGTGGGACCTGGCCCCGGGTCGCGCCTGGAGTGGACGCCGCTCCTGGAGGACCCGCTGCACGTCGTCCTGCCGTCGGGGCACCGGCTCGCCCGTCGCCACACGCTCGACCTCGCCGAGCTGGCGGCCGAACCCTGGGTGCTCGGCTGCCTGAAGACCGAGGCGTACCTGCACCGCTACGCCGGGCGCGCCGGCTTCGATCCCGAGATACGCGGGACCACCACCGACTACTTCTTCGCCCGCTCGCTGGTCGCCGCCGGCATGGGGGTCTCCCTGGTCCCCTCCATCGCGCTCACCCCGGAGATCCCCGGCCTGTGCACCGTTCCGGTCACGCCGCCGGGGCCGGTCCGGTACATCGGCGTCGCCGCCCTCGGCCGCGGCGACCGGCCCCACGTCACGACGCTCATCGGCGCCCTTCGTGAGCAGGCGGTGCGGCACGGCGGGCGTTGACGCACCACGGATCACCGGCGGCACGCCGCGCTGCCGCGCCCCGGCCGCGCGGGGCGGCGTCCCACGCGTGGCCGCCGGTGGAACGTCCGCCGCCGGCACCCGGGGGCCGACGCACCGTGGCGACCGCCCCGAACGGCCCGGCGGCGGCTCAGTCCTTGCCGCTCCCGACGCCGAGCGCCTGGATGTCGACCATGCCGTAGGCCTGGTTGACGTACACGTTGGTGAGGCGGGGGCTGCGGTAGTTGAGGTTCCGCGTGGCGACGACCGGGAGGTAGTAGGCACCGTCGGTGAGCTTGTGGTTGAGGGTGCGGTGGAGTTCGGCGACCTTGCCGGGGTCGGACTCCTTCCCGGCCTGGTCGAACAGGTCGTTGAGGGAGCGGTCGTTGACCTGGGCGTGGTTGGTGTTGCCCTGCGGGACGATCATGCGGCCGTCGGCCAGCGGCTGCAGGAAGGTGGACGCGTGGGGGAAGTCGGCGCTCCAGTTGGTCATGATGAGGCCGTAACCCTTCTCCTCGATCTCAGCGGGGCTGCCGACCGTGTCGTAGTACTTCGCGTAGTCCAGCTGATCGACCTCCACCGTGATGCCGGCGGCCTTCAGGGTCTGCCGCAGCGCCTCGGCGGTCGCCACGTCCTTGGGCCTGCCGTTGGACACGACGAGCTTGGTGCCGAAGCCGTTCGGGCGTCCGCACCGGGTGAGTTCCTCCTTGGCCTTCGCGATCCGGGGCTTGCCCGTGGCCAGGTCGAAGGGGTCGTAGTCGTCGCTGCCCGGAACGGTCGGGGGCAGGATGTTGCCGCGGCGGGTGCCCGAGGTCGGACCGCCCTGCGCGGTCTGGAGGACGGCGGTGTCGGCGGCGTACAGGACGGCCTTGCGGCAGTGCGCGTTGTCGAAGGGGGCCGTGCGGGACACCATCGCGATGCTGCGCGTGACGCCGGAGAACGGGGCGTCCGCATGGGCCTTCAGCTCCGGGTCCGTCAGGACCTTGGCGGAGGCGGCCGGAGGGAGGCCGGTCTGCGACGCGTCCAGGTCGACGGCGCCGGACAGGAGCTGGTTGGCGTTCAGCTCCGGGGAGGAGTTGACGGCCAGCTCGACACGGTCGGGCAGCGCCTTGCGCACCGGGTCGGTCGCCGGGTCCCAGTGGGGATTGCGCACCAGGGTGAGCGACACGCCCGGGCGGTAGGAGTCGATCCGGTACGGCCCCGACGCGACCGGCTTGAGACCGTAACGGCCACGGGTGTCCTTGGCCTTCGGCACCGGGGCGGTCGCCCCCAGGGTCAGCAGGTACGGGAACCGCGAGTCGGGCGCCTTGAGACGGAACACCAGGGTCCGCTCGTCCGGCACCTCGACCGAGTCCAGACCCCCGTCACCGGTGTCCTCGTACGGGCCCCGGTAGTCCTGCCCCTGGTCCAGCAGCTCCTTGAAGTAGGTGGGACCGCCGGTGATGACGTCCACCGCGAAGGACCGTTCGATCGCGTACTTGATGTCGCGGGAGGTGATGGAGGTGCCGTCCTCGAACTTCAGCCCGGACCTGATCCTGACGGTGTACGTCTTCCCGTCGGACGACACCTCGGGCCGCGCCTCGGCGAGGTCCGGGACGAGTTCGCGGCCCTTCTCGCCGGGCTCGGTGGCGTAGGTGAACAGCGTGCGGCTGTACAGCCGCTGCACGTTCCACACCCAGCCGTAGTAGGCGCGGGCCGGGTCCCAGGAGTCGGCGTCGTTGGCGGTCACGAGGCGGAGCGTGCCGCCCTTCTTCGTGGACGGGTTGACCACCTTGCCGACGGCGGCGTCGAAGCCGGCGGCAGCGGGGGCGGGATCGTCGACGGGCGGGGTGGTCGGCGAACCGCCGTCCCGCGTGCCGGCGTTGTTCTTCTTGCCGTCCTTGCCCAGGTGCACGACGAGGGCGGTGACGCCGCCGCCGACCAGTGCCGCTGCGACGCCGATCGCGACGATGCGGCGGGCCCAGACCCGGCCGCCCGGGCGGGTGGCGGGGCGTCCGGGGAGGTGGCGGGAGGGGCGGGCGGCCACGTGGAGACGACCCCCAGCTCACCTCCGGGGTGCTGCGGGGACGCCGCGGCGACCGCCGGCCCGAAGCCCGGGCTCGGGTGCGGCTCCGGCGTCGGGTCCGGTGCCCGCGGCGGTACGGACGGCGGGGCCGGAGGCAGCGGCGGAAGCGATGGCGGCGTGTCCGGTGTGGCGGCGGTCGAGGCGGGGGGCCGGCGTGGCGGGGGCCCGGCCCGGGGGGCGGTGTGGCGGACGTGGCAGGGGGCGGTGTGCCGGGCGGAGCGGGCGCGGCGAAGGCGGGCTTCGGGTGCCCGGTGGTCAGGGCGTCCCGGGGGTCGGGCGGTGTGGGAGCCGCCCCGGCGCCGCTCGCCGTGCCGGCGTCCCCGGCACCGTTCGTACCGCCCGTACCCTCCGGGGTGACCGCCGGCGCGTCCGCGGTCACCGGGTCGGAACCGGCCGGCCGGGTGACCGCCGCGGCGACCGCCTCCGGCAGCCAGGCGGTCTCCGTGGGCAGCCCGCCCCCATGGGTCCGTCCGTCCGGCTCGCCGAGCGACCGGGCGAACTCCGCGAGGAGTTCCGCCACCGTGGGCCGGGCTGCGGGGTCCTTCTCCAGGCACCGGGCGATGAATTCGGTGCCGGCGGGCAGCCCTCGGAGGTCGGGGGCCTCGTACACGGCGCGGAAGTTCACCGAGTGCGGCGAGCCGGTGCCGAACGGCGGCGCGCCCGCCCCGGCGAAGGCGAGGACCGCGCCGAGGGAGAACACATCGCTGGCGGGGCCGATCCGGCGGCCCGTCACCTGCTCGGGCGACATGAACCCGGGCGTACCGATCACCGTGCCGGTCCGGGTGAGGACGCTCGCCTCCGCCGCGATGGAGATGCCGAAGTCGATGACCCGCGGCCCGTCGGCGGCGATCATCACGTTCGACGGCTTCAGGTCACGGTGGATCAGACCCGTCGCGTGGATGGCCTCCAGCGCCTCGACCAGGCCGGCGCCCAGGACGAGCAGTGATCGCCGGGGCCAGGCCCCGTGGGCGCGGATCGCCGCGTCGAGCGGCAGGCCGGGGACGTAGGCGGTGGCGAGCCAGGCGGGAGAGCCTTCGGGGTCGGCATCGACGACCGCCGCGGTGAAGAACCCGTTCACCCGCCGGGCGGCCTCGACCTCCCGGGCGAACCGGCGCCGGAAGTCGGGGTCCTCCGCCAGTTCGGCACGCACCACCTTCACGGCGACCATGCGGCCGCTGGTGGAACGGCCGAGGTACACCCGGCCCATGCCGCCCGCGCCGAGCCGCGCGAGGATCCGGTAGCGCCCCACCTGCCGCGGGTCTGCGGCGCCCAGCTCTTCCAACGTCCCCCCAGCCGTGATCCCGCCTCCGGCGACCCCCTGCCCCGGGATCGCCGGGCACGATTACATCAGACCCTGGCACCCCAACGGCTGCTCCTGTCTCCATCGACCGGTCCGGCCGCCCGGTGCGGAAACGGCGGCGGAGCCGGTCCTGCCCCCGCCTGCCAGGGCGGTCGGCCAGGGACGCTCAGAGGTAGTCCGCGGTCTTCCGGACGGTCCCGAAGCGGGGGAAGATCCGTTCCACCGCGAAGTGGTGCTCGTCGGCGGCGAAGCCGGACATGGCGTCCGCGACGAACTCCACCTCGTAGCCGTGGTCGCTCGCCGCACGGGCGGTGGACTCCACCCCCATGGTGGTCACCAGGCCCGCGACGACGACCGTGTCCACCCCCCGGTCGCGCAACCGGGCGTCCAGGTCGGTCGCGTGGAAGGCGCCGATCGTTCGTTTGACGACCAGGATGTCGTCCGGGTGGAGCAGTCCCTCCACCACCTCGCTGCCCGGCGGCTGTTCCGCGACGCCCGGTCGCTCGACCCGCACCACCGCCACGGGCAGGCCCTTGGCCCGGAACGCCCCGGCCAGCAGCCGGCAGCGCTGCTCGACCTCGGCACCGGAGTACGGCGCCAGGGGCATCGCGACGATACGGGGCATCAGGTCGACGAGGATCAGTCCCGGGCTCATCCGATCATCGTAGTGTCCGGGGCATGACGAAGTCCCGGCCCTCCGCACCGGGCGGCGGCGGGCCCCCGCCGGCCGGGACGGGCGGCGAACCATCCGGGCGACCGAATGCCTCCCGCTGCGGGCCCGTGGTGGCACACGGGGCGGTGGCGGTCGCCGCCGGTGTGCCCGGCGGGGCGAGGAGCCCACTGCGCGGCGTGGGGCGAGGCAGCGGCAGGCAGGGGGCGGCGGGCGGTCAGAGCCTGCGGTGCACCGAGACGGCGTACGCCCCCTCGCCGTCGAAGGGGTCCCGGGACCAGGTCGCGTACCGGGCGTCCAGGGTGAGGCCCGCCGCCCGGCAGTGGGCGTCGTAGGCGTCCAGCGCGTAACCACGGTCCAGCGAGAACCCGGCGACCAGCCGGCCGGCCGGGCCGACGTGCCGCGCCACCCCGGCCACCAGGGCCGGTTCCGTCCCCGGCGGGGTGAACAGCGGGACGTTGCCCGCCATCACCACGACGTCGAACGACTCGCCGAGATCCAGCTCCGCCAGGTCGCGCCGGTACCAGCGGATCTCCGGCGCCCGGCGCCGGGCGGTGGCGAGCATCGACTCGTCGATGTCCACGCCCACCACCGCGATCCCGTGACGGGCCAGTTCGATGGCCACGCGTCCGGTGCCGCACCCGGCGTCGAGGACCGTGGCCGGGGCGTAGGAGCGGACCAGCGTGGCCTCACCGTGCACGTCTCCCCCTTCGGAGGCGATGCGGTCGAACCGGGCCTGGTACTCGTCGCCGTTCCACGTCATGCGGCCACCATGGCACAAGCACCGCCCGGCACCACCGCCGGGCCGGACGACGGCTCCGGCGCCGCACCCGGCCTCGCGCGCGGGCACCGCGGGTGGCCCCACCGGAACGCGGGGGGCCACGGCGTTCGCCATGGAGGCGGCGGGGCCCCGCGGCCTGTCCTGTTCCGTCGACCACGCCGGGGCCGGGCCACCTCTGGTAGGAAGCTACGAAGCGCCGGTCCCGTCCTCCCCGCATTTCATATCTTCGGCGCCTGGCTGCTCCCCTTCGAACAACTGTGTACTGCTCGGGCGACCTTGAACGACGACGAACGGGGAACGCCTTGCTCAGGACGCTGCCCGATCAGGCACCGGGGACCACCCGGCCCCGCCGCGGCGTCGCCGGGGTCGCCCGGGCCCCCGGCCGGTGTGCACGTGGCGCCCGGCGGCACGGTCTCCGGCCGTCGGGCCCGGCGTCCCGGGCCGGGCGCGCGCCCCGGGCGCGGCCCGCGTGCGGTGCCGGCGGGCCGCCCGCCGCAGCCGCCCCGTCGTCGTCCGCGCCACCGGACCGGAACGTCCACCCCACCGTATTCGACAAGGAGCAACCGTGACCGTGAGCACCGCGACCCTCGTCCAGGACGAGCAGGCATGGATGCGGCAGGCCATCGCCGTCGCCACCGAGAGCGCCAACAGCGGAGGGGGCCCCTTCGGCGCCCTGATCGTCAAGGACGGCGTGGTGATCGCGACCGCGCACAACCAGGTCACCGCGACGAACGACCCGTCCGCGCACGCGGAGGTCAGCGCGATCCGTGCCGCCTGCACGGCGCTGGACACCTTCGTACTGGAGGGCTGCACCCTGATCACCTCGTGCGAGCCGTGCCCGATGTGCCTGTCCACCGCCCTGTGGGCCCGCATCGACCGGCTCGTGTTCTCCGCCGACCGCGACGACGCCGCGGCGGCCGGCTTCGACGACCGCAGGTTCTACGAGCTCTTCGAGAAGAAGCCCCAGGCGGAGTGGCCCCTTCAGGTCGTCCACCTGGACCTGCCGAACCGCACCGCGCCGTTCGACGCGTGGATCGCCAAGTCCGACCGCATCGATTATTGATATGAGAAGAAAGGCGTGCCGGCCCGGGAGGAACACACGACGTGCCACTCCCGGCCGGCCGGGATCCGTCACCGTGACCGCCCGGCCGGTTTTCCGGGCCCGGAATCCGATCGGCCCGATCCGTTCGACCCGGAAAAGGCCGGACCGGTCTCTTGACCGCGGTCACACCGGCCGTTAATTTGCGGTGAACGTCGACCCGTGACTGCCGAAGGAGGCGACCGGCAGATGGACACCAGCTCTGACCTCGGTCGTCTCGCCCAGTGCACGGTCTGGATTCCGGGCCGGATCGCGCACGGCCGCTGAGCACGCCGTTCTCCCGTGCCCGTGCGGGGCACGTTCCGGATCCCCTCTCACCGTCCCGGCACCTCGCTTTCGCGCGCCGTGGTGCGCCCGTTCCTTTTATGTGCCGTGTCAGTACACAGAAAGCTGCCTGAATTGGCGAACATGATGAATCGAACCACCGCGCACCGCAACGGAGGACCGTCATGGTAGGAGCGCGGATCACGGTCAACGGGGAAGAAGTACCCATTTCACCGGCCGCCCCCCACACCACGGTGCTGGATTTTCTGCGGGCGCGGGGGATCACCGGGCCGAAGGAGGGCTGCGCCGAGGGCGAATGCGGTGCCTGTTCGGTCCTGGTGGCCCGCCCCGGGGTGGACAGGCCCACCGACTGGGTGGCGGTCAACGCCTGTCTGGTCCCGGCCGCGGCGCTCGACGGCCAGGAGGTCGTCACCGCCGAGGGCCTCGCCACCGCCGGCCGGCCCGGCGTGCCGCCCACCCTGCACCCGGTGCAGGAGGAGCTGGCGGTCCGCGGCGGCTCCCAGTGCGGCTACTGCACGCCGGGCTTCGTCTGCAGCATGGCCGCCGAGTACTACCGGCCCGACCGCTGCCCGCACCCGGACCCGGCCGGCGGCGCGGATGCCGAGCACGGTCCGAACGGGTTCGATCTGCACGCGCTGAGCGGAAACCTGTGCCGCTGCACCGGCTACCGCCCGATCCGCGACGCCGCGTTCGCCGTGGGGACGCCCGCCGACGAGGACCCACTCGCGCGGCGCCGCGAGCAGGCCCCGCCCGCGCCCGTCGCCACCGAGTACCGCCAGGGCGACGGCGCCTTCCTGCGCAAGGGCACCCTCGCCGAGACCCTGGAGCTGCTGCGCGAGCGGCCCGACGCGGTGGTGGTCGCCGGCTCCACCGACCACGGCGTCGAGGTGAACATCCGCTCGCGCCGCGACGGGTGCGTGGTCGCCGTCGACCGGCTGCCCGAGCTGCGGGAGCTGCGGACCGGGCCCGACCACATCGAGATCGGGGCGGCGCTGACGCTCACCGAGATCGAACGCCGGCTCGACGGTGGCGTGCCGCTGCTGGCGGAGCTCTTCCCGCAGTTCGCGTCGCGGCTGATCCGCAACAGCGCGACCCTCGGCGGCAACCTCGGGACCGGCTCCCCCATCGGTGACAGCCCGCCGGTGCTGCTCGCGCTGGACGCGACGCTGGTGCTGGCCCACGCCGACGGTGAGCGCGAGGTCCCGCTGGCGGACTACTTCACCGGCTACCGCCGAAGCGTGCGCCGACCCGGTGAGCTGATCCGCGCGGTGCGCATCCCGCTGCCGCTGTCGCCGACCGTGGCCTTCCACAAGATCGCCAAGCGCCGTTTCGACGACATCTCCAGCGTGGCCGTCGCCTTCTCCCTCGACATCGGGGACGGCATCGTGCGCAAGGCCCGCATCGGCCTGGGCGGTGTGGCCGCCACCCCGATCCGCGCCCTCGCCACCGAGGCCGCCCTGGAGGGCGCGCCGTGGTCCGCGGAGACGGCCGAGGCCGCCGCACGGGTCCTGCGGGGCGAAGGGACGCCGATGGACGACCACCGCGCCAGCTCCCTCTACCGCTCCGCGATGCTCGGCCAGAGCCTGCTGAAGCTGTACGCCCAGACCACCGAGGCGGTTCCGTCATGAGTCATCTCTCCGAGCGCCCCGAGAAGCCCGTCGTCGGCGTCCCGGTGCCGCACGAAAGCGCCTTCCAGCACGTCACCGGCACCGCGCTGTACACCGACGACCTGGTGTACCGCACCAAGGACGTGCTGCACGCGTACCCGGTCCAGGTAATGCGGGCCCGGGGCCGGATCACCGCGCTGCGCACCGAGCCGGCGCTCGCCGTGCCCGGGGTGGTCCGGGTGCTGACCGGCGCCGACGTGCCCGGCGTCAACGACGCCGGGATGAAGCACGACGAGCCGCTCTTCCCCGACGAGGTCATGTTCCACGGCCACGCGGTCGCCTGGGTGCTCGGTGAGACGCTGGAGGCGGCCCGGCTCGGTGCGGCAGCAGTCGAGGTGGAACTCGAAGAACTGCCCGCCCTGGTCACGCTGGAGGAGGCGATCGCGGCCGGGAGTTACCACGGCGCCCGGCCGGTGATGGAGACCGGCGACGTCGAGGCGGGCTTCGCCGACTCCGCGCACGTGTTCACCGGCGAGTTCCGCTTCTCCGGCCAGGAGCACTTCTACCTGGAGACGCACGCGTCACTGGCCCAGATCGACGAGAACGGGCAGGTGTTCATCCAGAGCAGCACCCAGCACCCCTCGGAGACCCAGGAGATCGTCGCCCATGTGCTCGGTGTGCCGTCCCACGAGGTGACCGTGCAGTGTCTGCGGATGGGCGGCGGCTTCGGCGGCAAGGAGATGCAGCCGCACGGCTTCGCGGCCGTCGCCGCGCTCGGCGCCAAGCTCACCGGCCGTCCGGTGCGGTTCCGGTTCAACCGGACCCAGGACATGACCATGTCCGGCAAGCGCCACGGCTTCCACGCCACATGGCGGATCGGCTTCGACGCCGACGGCCGTATCCAGGCGCTCGACGCCACCCTGACGGCGGACGGCGGCTGGAGCCTGGACCTGTCCGAGCCGGTGCTGGCCCGCGCGCTGTGCCACATCGACAACACCTACTGGATCCCCAACGCCCGCGTCGCCGGCCGCATCGCCAGGACCAACACGGTCTCCAACACCGCCTTCCGCGGCTTCGGCGGACCGCAGGGCATGCTGGTGATCGAGGACATCATGGGCCGCTGCGCGCCGCGGCTCGGGCTGGACCCCATGGAGCTGCGCGAGCGCAACTTCTACCGGCCGGGCCAGGGCCAGACGACACCGTACGGACAGCCGGTCACGCAGCCCGAGCGGATCTCCACGGTGTGGCGGCAGGTCAAGGAGAACGCCGGCATCGCCGACCGCAGGCGGGAGATCGCCGCCTTCAACGCGGCGCACCCGCACACCAAGCGGGCGCTCGCGCTCACCGGCATCAAGTTCGGCATCTCGTTCAACCTCACCGCCTTCAACCAGGGCGGCGCGCTGGTGCTGATCTACAAGGACGGCTCGGTCCTGATCAACCACGGCGGTACCGAGATGGGCCAGGGCCTGCACACGAAGATGATGCAGGTGGCCGCGACCACGCTGGGCATCCCGCTGCACCGGGTCCGCCTCGCCCCGACGCGTACCGACAAGGTGCCCAACACCTCGGCCACCGCGGCCAGTTCCGGTGCGGACCTCAACGGCGGGGCGATCAAGAACGCCTGTGAGCAGCTGCGCGAGCGGCTGCTGCGGGTCGCCGCGACCCGGCTGGGCGCCAACGCCTCGGACGTGCGCATCGTCGAGGGCGTGGCGCGCGCCCTGGGCAGCGACGAGGAGCTGGACTGGGACGACCTGGTGCGCACCGCGTACTTCCAGCGCGTTCAGCTGTCGGCGGCCGGTTTCTACCGGACCGAGGGGCTGCACTGGGACGCGAAGTCCTTCCGGGGCTCGCCGTTCAAGTACTTCGCGTACGGTGCCGCGGCGACCGAGGTGGAGGTCGACGGCTTCACCGGCGCGTACCGCATCCGGCGGGTCGACATCGTGCACGACGTCGGCGACAGCCTCTCCCCGATGATCGACATCGGTCAGATCGAGGGGGGTTTCGTGCAGGGTGCGGGCTGGCTGACCCTGGAGGACCTGCGCTGGGACACCGGCACCGGGCCGCACCGCGGCCGGCTGCTGACCCAGGCCGCGAGCACCTACAAGCTGCCGAGCTTCTCCGAGATGCCCGAGGAGTTCAACGTCACGCTGCTGCGGAACGCCGGCGAGGAGGGCGCGGTCTACGGGTCCAAGGCGGTCGGCGAGCCCCCGCTGATGCTGGCGTTCTCGGTGCGGGAGGCGCTGCGGCAGGCCGCCGCGGCGTTCGGCCCGGACGGGACCGTGGTGGAACTGGCCTCCCCCGCGACCCCGGAGGCGGTCTACTGGGCGGTCGAGGCGGCTCGCCGGGGTGAGCCGGGCACCGACGGGCCGGCCGCGCCCGGACCGGACGTCCACGGCGGGGTCAGGACCGGCACGGAAGCGCTGAGCGGTGCCTGACATGACGTGGGTCGCCGCGGTCGCGCGGTTGCGGGCGTGCCGGGAGCCCGGCGTGCTGGTGACCGTCGCGACCGTGCGCGGCCACGCCCCGCGCGACGCCGGGGCGAAGCTCGTGGTGGGGCGGACCGGGACGTGGGGCTCGATCGGGGGCGGCAACGTCGAGGCCGTCGCCATCGACCGGGCCCGGGAGATGCTCGCCGGGTCCGTGACGGAGCCGGAGCTGATGGATTTCGCCCTGAACGACAAGGTGACCAACCAGCACGGCGTGCAGTGCTGCGGCGGCACGGTCTCGGTGCTGCTCGAACCGCTGCCGGTGGTCCAGGCGGTGGCGATCTTCGGTGCCGGGCACGTGGGCCTGGAACTGGCGCGCATCCTGGCGCGTCACGACCTCGACCTCCACCTGGTCGACAGCCGCTCCGAGATGCTCACCGAACAGCGGCTCGGCGTACTGGCGGACGCGGTGGCACAGGTGCACGTCCACCACACGCCGCTGCTGCCCGAGGAGGTGCTGGCGAAGCTGCCGCCCGGCACCCATGTGCTGATCATGACCCACGACCACGCCGAGGACGCCGCGGTGTGCGACGCCGCCCTGCGCACCCCGGGTCTCGGTTCGATCGGGCTGATCGGGTCGGCGGCGAAGTGGGCGCGGTTCCGCAAGCGCCTGGCCACCGAGGGCGGTCACGACGAGGCCGCCATCGACCGGATCAAGACCCCGATCGGGCTGCCCGGGATCACCGGCAAGGAACCCGCGACCATCGCCGTGAGCGTCGCCGCCGATCTGCTGCGTACCTTCGCCGCCGCGGGGGACCGTCCCTCCTGACGCACTCCCGGGGCGGCGGGCCGGGCGAAGGCCCGTGCGGCGGACGGCGCCGCCCGGTGCGAGTCCGGGACCCCCGCGGGCGCACCGGGCCGGGCGTACGGGCCGCAGCGCCGCGGGCACCGGCCGGCCACGGGGATCCCGCGGCCGGCCGGTGCCGGTTGCCGGTGCCGCCGGCGGGGCCGTCGCTCAGCCGAAGTACTTGTCGAAGTTCCGCTGGAACTCCCAGTTCCCGTGCCGGTCCCAGTTGATCGACCAGGTCATCAGACCGCGCAGGGCCGGCCAGGTGCCGTGGGTGGCGTAGGAGCCGCAGTCGGTCTTCTTGGTGAGGCAGTTGAGGGCCTTGGTGACCTCGGCCGGTGAGACGTGGCCGTTGCCCGCGTTGGTGGAGGCCGGCATGCCGATCGCGACCTGCTCGGGGCGCAGCGGCGGGAAGACGTTGTTCCGGTCGCCGGCGACCGGGAAGCCGGTGAGCAGCATGTCGGTCATGGCGATGTGGAAGTCGGCGCCGCCCATGGAGTGGTACTGGTTGTCCAGGCCCATGATCGGGCCGGAGTTGTAGTCCTGGACGTGGAGCAGCGTCAGGTCGTCGCGCAGGGCGTGGATGACCGGGAGGTAGGCGCCGCAGCGCGGGTCCTGGCCGCCCCACTTGCCGGTGCCGTAGAACTGGTAGCCGTTCTGGACGAAGAACGTCTCCGGGGCCATGGTCAGCACGAAGTCGTCGCCGTACTTGGCCGTGAGGGTCTTCAGGGCCGAGATCAGGTTGACGATCACCGGGGTCTTGGGGTTCTTGAAGTCGGTGTCGTCGGCGTCCAGCGACAGCGAGTGGCCCTCGAAGTCGATGTCCAGGCCGTCGAGCCCGTACTCGTCGATGATCTTCGAGACGGAGGAGACGAAGGTGTCGCGGGCGGCGGTGGTGGTCAGCCGCACCTGGCCGTTCTGGCCGCCGATGGAGATGAGCACCTTCTTGCCGGCCGCCTGCTTGGCCTTGATCGCCGCCTTGAACTCGGCGTCGCTCTCCACGTTCGGGCACTCGGTGACCGGGCAGCGCTGGAAGCGGATGTCGCCGGAGGTGACCGAGGTCGGCTCGCCGAACGCCAGGTCGATGACGTCCCAGCTGTCGGGCACGTCCGCCATGCGGGTGTAGCCGGAGCCGTTGGCGAAGGTGGTGTGGAGGTAGCCGACCAGGGCGTGCGGCGGGAGGTCGGAGGGGCCGCCGCCGGAGGGTTCGGCGGTGGTCGCGGTGACGGTGGCCGACCGCCCGGACTCGCCCGCGTCGTTGACGGCGGTGACCTGGAAGGAGTACGCCGTCGAGGGGGTCAGGCCGGTCACGGTGGTGGAGGTGCCGGTGACCGTGCTGACCTTGGTGCCGTCGCGGTAGACGGTGTAGCCGGTGGCGCCCGGGACCGGTGACCAGGACAGGGCGACGCTGGAGGAGGTGACCGTGCCCGCGGTGAGGCCGGTGGGCGGTGCCGGGGGCTGGCCCGTCTCCCCGCCGGGGCCGGTCAGCGTGATGTCGTCGGCGTGGTAGGCGCCGGTGCCGAACCAGCCGTGGGTGTAGATCGTGACCTTGGTCGTGGTGGGGCCGGTGCGGAAGGTGGTGGTCAGCTGCTGCCAGTCGGGGGCGGACTGGGCCCAGGTGGAGACGTCGGTGGTGCCGGTTCCGCTCGCGCCGAGGTAGACGTAGGTGCCGCGGACGTAACCGGACAGGGTGTAGGCGGAGTCGGGCTTCACGCTCACCGTCTGCGCGCAGCGGGCGTTGTCGGCGCCGGCCGGGGTGGCCTTGAGCGCGGCGGTGCCGCCGTGCACCGGTGAGGTGACGGTCGTGCCCGCCGGGCAGGTCCAGCCGTCGAGGCCGGACTCGAAGCCGCCGTTGCGCGTGAGGTTCGCGTCGGCCGCGCGGGCGGCCGACGACAGCGCGGTCATGCCGGACGCGGCGAGGGCCGCGGCGGTGAGCAGGGTGACCAGGGGGCGACGGCCGAGAGGTCTGGAGCGTTCCACACGTGCCTCCGGACAGGGGGGAGTTGGGGGAGCGCGCCCAATTTGGTCCAGACCAATTCGGTTGTCAACCCCTCGCGCGCGGCACCGCCCGCCTCTCCCGTCCCGCGGAGGCCGCCCGGCCGCGCGCCTCGCCGTGCCCGGGGGCGGCGGACCGGCGGGGGACGCCCCAAAGCCACCGGCGCGACCGGCCGCGGGAAGTCCGCGGGCCGGCCGCGCGCCGGGCACCGCCTTCCGTGCGGCCGCCCCGGCCGGCCCGGGGCGGCACGGCCCGGCCGCCTCGGGGGCACGGTGGGGCGGCGGTCGCCGCCTGTCGTCGCGTCGGGGGTATTGGCCCCGGCCCGGTCCGGAACACCCGGACCGGACGCCGCCGGTGCCCGCCCCGAGCGGCGGCGGGCACCGGCGGTGTGCCCGGCAGGGGCCGGCGTCAGGTCGTCCCGCCCTTCCGCCGGGTGGCGCGGTGGCCGGCGGAGCGCCGCATCCGGGCCTCGATCACGGGACCGATGGAGGCCAGCGCGCCGGGGGTGGTGATGGTCGCGTGCGCACAGGCGACGGGATGGTGGACGATCTCACCGTCGATGTAGGGACGCCACAGGTCCGGGGTCAGCACGCGGGCCTGCTCGGTGGCCGCGAAGAGCACCAGGTCGGTGGCGACGCGCTGGTGCCGGTAGGCGCAGGACAGTTCGCCGTTGCTCCACAGCAGGTCCAGCATCGCCTGGAAGTCCCGCTCGGAGATGCTGCCGAGCACGGTGCCCGTGGTGCGGGCCACGGCGGTGAACTGCTCATAGGTGAGGGACTCGCCGGGGATGTCCTCGGGTGCCACCCCGAGGAGCATGAGGACACCCGCGTACATGCGTCCGACGTCGCGGTTGACCGCCATCTCCTCCTCGGCGACGGTCCGGGCGGGTTCGGCGTCGAGGGAGAAGATCACCTCCACCCGCTGTCCACGGCTCGCGAGTTCGGCGGCCATGGCGTGCGCGACGACTCCGCCGAAGGAGTGTCCGAGCAGGTGGTACGGGCCCTCTGGCTGGACCCGCAGCATGGCCTCGATGCAGTCGCGGGCGACCTCCTCGACGCTGCCGCGGCGTTCGTCCGGGTGGGCCAGGGCGTGGGACTGCAGCCCGTAGACCGGGATGTCGGCGCTGATGTGCGACAGCAGGCGGGCGTAGGTCCAGCACATGCCGTTGCCCGGGTGGACGCAGAACAGGGGTGGCAGGTGCCCGGCGGTACGCAGCGGCAGCAGCACGTCGAAGGCGTTGTCCGGTCCGCTTTCCCCGCCGAGGTGGGCGCTGAGCCGGGCGGCCGTGGGATGGGCGAACAGGGACCGCAGGGACAGTTCGGCACCGAGGACGGTGCGGACGCGGCTGATGAGCCGGGTGGCGAGGAGGGAGTGCCCGCCGAGGTCGAAGAAGTTGTCATCCACGCCGACCACGGGCAGGCCGAGCACCTCCGCGAAGAGCCGGCACACGGTCTCCTCCCTGGGGGTGCGCGGCGGTCGCGTGGTGCCCGTGGAGACGGCCTCGGGGGCCGGGAGTGCCTTGTGGTCGGTCTTGCCGCTGGGGGTGAGGGGGATCTCGGCGAGCGGGGTGATGGTGGCGGGGACCATGGCGGCGGGCAGCCGGTCCGCGCAGTGCCGCCGCAGGCCGGCGACGACGGAGGCGGTGAGCTGGGGAAGCGGCGTGTTCACGCAGGCGGCGGGCGGCCGGCCGCCGGGCGTGGGACGGTAGGTGCCCTCGTACGCGGTGGCGTGGTGCCCGGGGGGCAGGAGGACCACCTCGAAGGCGTCCTCCGCGCTCCGGTCCCAGGTGGTGAGGGCTCGGTAGCCGTGGTCTGCGGCCCAGTCGTGCACCGTCTCCGGATCCAGCGCGCCCGGCCGGTCCGCGGTCAGCGCCCGGCGGACCGCCTCGACGGGGGTGTGCGCCCGGGCGGCCTCCAGCGCGGCCCACTCCCCCGCCAGCCGCCGGTTCGGCACGCCGGTGACGCGTACCGGCCCCCGGTGTTCCTCGGTGAGGCGGGTGAGCAGGGCGGCGCCGGTGTCGGTGTCGGTCGCCGGCCAGGCGAGGGTGGGAACGTCCCGCAGCGGGACCGGTTGTGCCGGGGTGGTGTGGAGGGTGGCGGTGTAGCGGTGGCGGGTGAGTTCGTTGTGCGCCCGTCCGTGCTTGAGGCGGATGTCCACCCCGGTGACGCGGGGGTTGGCGCGGGCGTAGCCGTCGAAGAAGTCCGGGTGGACCAGGAGTTCCTCCTCGTTGATCAGCGCCTCGCGGGCGCTCCGGTTGAGGGTGGTGGTGTCGGGTGTGGTGGGGGCGTGTGCGGCGTTGAGGAGGGCGTGGTGGGTGGCGAGGTTGCGGATGTCGCCGAGGACGATCCGACCGCCCGGGGCGAGCCGTTCGAGGGCCTGGTCGAGGACGTCGGTGAGGTAGCGACGGTGGGGGAAGTACTGGATGACGGAGTTGAGGACGACGGTGTCGAAGAAACCGGCGGGGATGCCGGTGAAGTCGTCGGCCGGCCGGCAGCGGACCTCCACGTGGTCCCAGCCGTGTCCCCGGGCCCGGGCGGTGAGGCGTGCGGCGGCGGCCGGGGACAGGTCGGTGGCCCAGTAGCTCTCGACCTGCGGGGCGATCGGCATCAGCAGCAGTCCCGAGCCGGCACCGATCTCCAGCACCCGCCGCGGCCGGTGTTCCAGGACCGCCTCGACGGCCGCGGCCCGCCACTCCTCCATCTCCGCCAACGGGATCGGCTCCCCGGTGTAGGTGCTGTTCCAGCCGTGGAAGTCACCGGACGCGCTCTGCGGGACGTCGTCGTAGACGGTGTCGTAGAGGTCCTTCCATGCGGTGACCCGGTCCTGGGCGGTGGCGGCGTGGTCGGTGGCCGGGACCACGTAGGCGGTCAGCCGGGGCCCGTCGTCCCCCTGGTGCACGGTGGCCACCGCCCGGGCGACCTGCGGGTGCTCGGCCAGCACGGCCTCCACCTCACCCAGCTCGATGCGGTGCCCGCGGATCTTCACCTGGGAGTCGCCGCGCCCCAGGAATTCCAGTTGCCCGTCCGCGTGCCAGCGGGCCAGGTCCCCGGTGCGGTACATCCGGCTGCCCGGAGGACCGTAGGGATCGGCGACGAACCGCTCGGCGGTCAGAACCGGGCGGCCCAGGTAACCGCGGGCCAGACCGGAGCCGGAGACGTACAACTCACCGGAGGCACCCGGCGGCAGCGGCCGGAGGCGGTCGTCGAGCACCCGGGTGGCGATGCCGGCCTGCGGACTGCCGATGGGAACCGGCCCCCGCCCGCCCGACAGCGGCCGGCTGGCGGTGGCGCACACCGTTGCCTCGGTCGGACCGTAGGCGTTGACCAGCGTGCGCCCCGACGCCCAGCGGGCGGCCAGGTGCGGCGGCAGCGCCTCCCCGGCCGAGGCCAGGAAACGCAGACCGGCCAGCTCGCCCGCGCACCGCTCGGGAAGGGTCGCCAGGACCGAGGGCGGCAGGACCGCGTGTGTGATCCGCCCGTCGGCCAGGACCCGGGCCAGCTCCTCCCCCGCCAGCCGGGCCTGCTCGGGCACCACCAGCGTCGCACCGGTGTTCAGCGCCGCCGTCAGCTCCCACACCGCCGCGTCGAACCCGGCCGACGAGAACTGCAGCACCCGCGCCCCCGGACCACACCCGAACCACCCGGCCTGCTGGACACGGAGTCCGGCGAGCCCGCCATGGGTGACCTGCACCCCCTTCGGCCGCCCCGTCGAACCCGACGTGTAGATCACATACGCCAGGTGGTGCGGCGTCAGCGCGCCGCCGCGCCTGTCGCCGTCGGACGGGTCGGTCTCCCGCTGCTCCTCCCACACCGCCGCCACCTCGGCGGAATCGACCAGGGTGGCAGGGACGGGGTGGTCGTCGGGGAGGGCCGCCGCGACGGCCCGGGTGGTCAGTACGAGGGACGGCCGGGCGTCGTGCAGGACGTACCGGATGCGCTCGGCGGGATGGTCCGGGTCGATCGGCAGATACGCGGCGCCCGCCTTGAGAATGCCCAGCGCCACCGCGATCTGGTCGGCGCCGCGCGGCATGGCCACACCGACCCGGTCCTCCGGGCCGGCGCCCTCGCCGATGAGCCAGTGCGCGATCCGGTTCGCCCGGGCGTTCAGCTCCGCGTAACTCCACGCCGTACCGCCGCACTCCACGGCCGTGGCCTCCGGGGACGTCGCCACCCGCTCCCGGAACAGCTCGGGCCAGGTGGCCGCCACCGGCCCCCGCGGGCCACGGCCGAAGACCTCCAGCCGGTGCCGCTCCCCCGCGGCCAGGATCTCCGCGGCGCCGATGCGCAGCGACGGATCGGCGCACACCGCACGCAGCAGCCGCGCCCAGCGGGCGACGAACGCCTCCACCGTCCCCCGGTCGTACAGGTCGGTCGCGTACTCCACCGCCACCGTCAGTCCGGCGGGCGCCCCGCGCTCGTGGAAGGACTCCCAGACGCTGAGCAGCATGTCGTAGCGGGCGGTGCCGGTGCCCGCCGACAGCTGGCGGACCTGGAGGCCGGGCAGTTCGAAGCGCGCCTCCGTGTTGTTCTGGAGCACCAGCGCCACCTGGACGAGCGGGTGGTGCGCGGTGGAACGCTCGGGGTTGAGCCTGGCCACCAGGGTGTCGAACGGCAGGTCCTGATGGGCGTACGCGGCCAGACTCGTCTCCCGCACCCTCCCCAGCAGCTCACCGAACTCCGGGTCCCCCGAGGTGTCGGTGCGGAACACCAGCGTGTTGACGAACAGGCCGACCAGCCCGCTGAGCTTGTCGTCGGTGCGGCCGGCGATGCCGCCGCCGACGGGGATGTCGGTCCCGGCACCCAGCCGGGTCAGCAGTGCCGCCAGCGCCGCCTGCAGCACCATGTACACGGTGCTGCCCGTGCGGCGGGCGAGTCCGGTGACCGCCCGGTGCACCTCGGCGTCCAGCCGGATCTCGGTGCCGTCGCCCGTGTAGGAGAAGGTCTCCGGGCGTGGCCGGTCCCCGGGGACCGTGACGTGCTCGGGAAGATCCGCCAGCTGCTCCGCCCAGTAGGCGTACTGCCGCGACAGCACACTGTCCGGATCGTCCTCGTCCCCGAGGAGTTGCCGCTGCCACAGCGTGTAGTCCGCGTACTGCACCGGCAGCGGCTCCCACTCCGGCGCCCGTCCCTCCCGGCGCGCCGCGTAGGCGGTGGTCAGGTCCTCGGCGAGCGGGCGCAGCGACCAGCCGTCCCCGGCGATGTGGTGCAGGAGCAGTACGAGCACCGCGTCGTTCCGGTCCACGGTGAGGAGCCAGGCCCGCAGCGGCGTCTCGGAGCGGAGGTCGAAGGAGTACCGTGCCGCCTCGTCCAGCGCCGCGGCCAGCCCCTCCTCGGGGACGTGGCGTTCGTCCAGGCGGAGCCGGGCCCGTCCGGGCGGCAGGATGTGCTGGTACGGCTCGCTGCCGGCCTCCGGGAACGTGGTGCGCAGCGTCTCGTGGCGGGTGATGAGGTCCTGCAGTGCGGCTCGCAGCGCGGTTCGGTCCAGCTCGCCGGTGAGGCGGAGGGTGAAGGGCATGTTGTAGGTGGGCGAGGGACCTTCCAGCCGGTGCAGGAACCACAGCCGCTGCTGGGCGAAGGAGAGCGGGAGGCGTTCGGGGCGCTCGGCCGGGACCAGGGGCGCCCGGGTCCCGGTGGGGGATTCGAGGTGCTCGGCGAGGCGGACGACGGTCGGCGCCGCGAAGAGGGTGCGCAGCGGCACCTCGATGCCCAGGGTGGCGCGGATGCGGCTGGTGAGCCGGGTGGCCAGCAGCGAGTGGCCGCCCAGGTCGAAGAAGTCGTCGTCGATGGTCACCGACGGCAGGCCGAGGACCTCGGCCACCAGGGCGCACAGGATCTCCTCCCGCGCGGTGCGCGGCGGCCGGCCGTGGGCGCACGGCGCCGCCTCCGGGGCGGGCAGCGCCTTGTGGTCGATCTTGCCGTGGGGGGTGAGGGGGATGTCGGTGACGGGGGTGAGGGAGGCCGGCAGCATCGGGGCCGGCAGACGGTCCCTGAGGTGTTCCCGCAGGGCGGTGACGAGGGCGGTGGTGGTGAGCGTGGTGCGGGGGTGTTGGTGAGGAGGCGGCGGACCGGTCGGGGGACGCGGGGAGGTAGGTGCCGGTCCGGGCGGTGGCCCGGTCGGCGGAAGGGAGGAGCACGGCGTCGAAGGCGTGCGGGGCGAGGGCGTTCCAGGTGCACACCGCCCGGTACCCGCGTCCGGCCGCCCAGCGGTACAGCTCGTGCGGATCGACGGCGGCGGGGTGGTCCGCGGTGAGCAGCCGGCGGACCGTCTCGACGGGGGTGTGTGCCCGGGCGGCCTCCAGCGCGGCCCACTCCCCCACCAGCCGCCGGTTGGGGATGCCGGTGACGCGGACCGGCCCCGGGTGCTCTTCGGTGAGGCGGGCGAGCAGGGCGGCGGCGTGGTCCGGCCCGGCGGCGGTGGTCCCGTCTCCCGGCCAGGCGACGGTGGGGATGTCCCGCAGCGGGACCGGTTGTGCGGGAGTGGTGTGGAGGGTGGCGGTGTAGCGGTGGCGGGCGAGTTCGTGGTGGATCGCCCCGTGCTGGAGGCGGACGTCCACCCCGGTGACGCGGGGGTTGGTGCGGGCGTAGCCGTCGAAGAAGTCCGGGTGGACCAGGAGTTCCTCCTCGTTGAGCAGGGCCTGCTGGGTGGTGCGGTGCAGGGTGGCGGTGTCGGGCGCGGTGCGGCTGTGCACCGCGTTGAGGAGGGCGTGGTGGGTGGCGAGGTTGCGGATGTCGCCGAGGACGATCCGGCCGCCGGGGGCGAGCCGTTCGAGGGCCTGGTCGAGGACGTCGGTGAGGTAGCGACGGTGGGGGAAGTACTGGATGACGGAGTTGAGGACGACGGTGTCGAAGAAACCGGCGGGGATGCCGGTGAAGTCGTCGGCCGGCCGGCAGCGCACCTCGACATGCTCCCAGCCGTGTTCCCGGGCCCGGGCGGCCAGGTGGTCGGCGGAGACCGGGGACAGGTCGGTGGCCCAGTAGCTCTCCACCCGTGGGGCGATCGGCCCCAGCAGCAGCCCCGAGCCGGCACCGATCTCCAGCACCCGCCGCGGCCGGTGTTCCAGGACCGCCTCGACGGCCGCGGCCCGCCACTCCTCCATCTCCGCCAACGGGATCGGCTTCCCGGTGTAGGTGCTGTTCCAGCCGTGGAAGTCACCGGACGGGCTGTGCTGCGCCTCGCGGTAGACGGTGTCGTAGATGGAGCGCCACTCCCCGGGCGCGTCTCCGTCCGGTGCCCCCTCGCCCGCGGCGGGCACCACGTAGGCGGCCAGCCGGACGTCGTCGCTCCCCTCCGGGCGGTGGGGGACGACCACCGCGCGTGCCACGCCGGGGTGTTCGGCCAGGACGGTCTCGATCTCGCCGGGTTCGATGCGGTGGCCGCGGATCTTGACCTGGGAGTCGGTGCGGCCCAGGTACTCCAGCTGCCCGTCGGAGTTCCACCGGACCAGGTCCCCGGTGCGGTACATCCGGCCGCCCGGCGGACCGTACGGGTCGGCGACGAACCGTTCACCGGTCGGGGCCGGGCGGCCGAGGTAGCCGCGGGCCAGGCCGGCACCGGAGAGGTACAGCTCGCCCGGGGCGCCGGGGGGCGCGGGCCGGAGACGGTCGTCGAGGACGTGGAGGCGGGTGCCGGGCAGCGGGTGGCCGAGGGGTACGCGGCCGTCGGCGAGCGGGCGGCTCATGGCCACGGCCACGGTCGCCTCGGTGGGGCCGTAGGCGTTGACCAGACGCCGGCCCGTGGCCCAGGTGGCGGCGAGCGCGGGCGGGCACGCCTCCGCACCCACCAGGAGGCCGCGCAGGCCGGTCAGGGTCCGGTGGGCGTCCTCGGGGAGGGTGGCCAGGACCGACGGCGGGATCAGCGCGTGGGTGATGCGCTCCCCGGCGAGGAAGGCGGCCAGTTCCTCACCGGCCGGCCTCTGCTGCTCGGGGATCACCAGGGTGGCGCCGGCGCCGAACGCCAGCAGGTACTCCAGTACCGAGGCGTCGAAGCTGGTCGAGGCCAGCTGCGCCACCCGGCTACCGGCGTCCGCCGCCGTCCGTTCCACCAGCGTGGCCCCCAGCCCGGCGAGCCCGGCATGGGTGACCTGCACCCCCTTGGGGCGGCCCGTGGTGCCCGAGGTGTAGATCACGTACGCGGTGTGCCCGGGCCGTAGCGGGGCGCTCCGGTCGGCATCCGTGGGATCGGTCTCCGCGCACCCGTTCCACTCCGTGGCGACCTCGGCGGAGTCGACGGCGACCGGTCGGGCGGGCAGGTCGCCGGGCAGGGACGCCGCGGCGGCCCGGACGGTGAGGACGAGGGCGGGCCGGGCGTCGTGCAGGAGGTAGCGGATGCGCTCGGCCGGGTACTCCGGATCGACCGGCAGATACGCACCACCCGCCTTCATGATCCCCAGGCCGACCGCGACCTGCTCGGCGCCGCGCGGCATGACCACCGCCACCAGGTCCTCCGGGCCGATGCCCCGGCCGATGAGCCAGTGCGCCACCCGGTTGGCCCGGGCGTCGAGTTCGCGGTACGTCCAGCCGGTCCCGCCGCACACCAGTGCGGGTGCCTCGGGGGTCGCCGCCACCCGCGCCCGGATCAGCTCGGGCCAGGTCGCCGCCACCGGCCCCCGCGGCCCCTGGCCGAGGACGTCCAACCGCTTCCGCTCCCCCGCGTCGAGCAGGTCCACGGCGCCGATGCGCAGCGACGGGTCGGCGCACACCGCGCGCAGCAGCCGTGTCCAGCGGGCGACGAACGCCTCCACCGTCCCCCGGTCGTACAGGTCGGTCGAATACTCCACCGCCGCCGTCAGTCCGGCGGGCGCCCCGCGCTCGTGGAAGGACTCCAGGACACTGAGCAGCATGTCGTAGCGGGCGGTGCCGGTGGCGGTGAATTCCTGACGGACCTGGAGGCCGGGCAGTTCGAAGCGCGCCTCCGTGTTGTTCTGGAGGACCAGGGCGACCTGGAACAGCGGGTGGTGGGCGGTGGAGCGTTCGGGGTTGAGCTTGGCCACCAGGGTGTCGAAGGGCAGGTCCTGGTGGGAGTACGCGGCCAGGCTGGTCTCCCGCACCCGTCCCAGCAGCTCGCCGAACTCCGGATCCCCGGAGGTGTCGGTACGGAACACCAGCATGTTGACGAACAGGCCGACCAATCCGCCGAGCTTGTCGTCGGTGCGCCCGGCGACACCGCCGCCGACCGGGATGTCGGTCCCGGCACCCAGCCGGGTCAGCAGCGCAGCCAGCGCCGCCTGCAGCACCATGTACACGGTGGTCCCGGAACGGCGGGCGAGCCCGGTGACCGCCCGGTGCACCTCGGCGTCCAGCTCGAACACGGCGGTGTCACCGGCGAAGGAGAGGGCCTCCGGGCGCGGCCGGTCCCCGGGCACCGTGACGTGCTCGGGAACGCCCGTCAACTGCTGCGCCCAGTAGGCGTACTGCCGCGACAGCACACTGCCCGGATCGTCCGCGTCCCCCAGGACCTGCCGCTGCCACAGGCTGTAGTCCGCGTACTGCACCGGCAGCGGCTCCCGCTCCGGCGCCCGCCCCTCCCGGCGCGCCGCGTACGCGGCCATCAGATCGTCGGCGAGCGGCCGCAGCGACCAGCCGTCCCCGGCGATGTGGTGCAGCACCAGGACCAGCACCGAGGTCTGGGGGCCGGTGGTGAACAGCCATGCACCCAACGGAATGCTCGTCGTCAGGTCGAAGGAGTGACGGGCGGCCGCGGTCAGCAGCCCGGTGACCTCCTCGGGCGCCACGGATGTGGACACCAGCTCCACCCGGGCCTGTTCGGGCGTGAGAACGTGCTGGTACGGCTTGCCGCCGTCCTCGGGGAACACCGTCCGCAGCGCTTCGTGGCGCGCCACGACGTCGTCCAGCGCCGCCGCCAGCGCCCTCTCGTCGAGCGTGCCGGTCAGTCGCAGCACGAAGGGCATGTTGTAGGTGGGCGAGGGGCCTTCCAGCTGGTGCAGGAACCACAGCCGCTGCTGGGCTGAGGACAGCGGAACGCGGGCGGGCCGGGGCAGGGCGGTGAGCGGGGTACGGGACGATGCGTCGCCGAGGCGGGGGGCGAGCAGCGCGACGGTGGGCGCCTCGAAGAGCAGCCGCAGCGGCACCTCCGCCCCGAGGGCCGAGCGGACACGGGTGGTGAGCTTGGTGGCGAGCAGCGAGTGGCCGCCCAGGTCGAAGAAGTCGTCGTCGATGGTCACCGACGGCACATCCAGCACCTCCGCGAAGAGCGCGCACAGGATCTCCTCCCGCGGGGTGCGCGGCGGCCGGCCCCGGGCGGACGACGTGGCCGCGGGGGCGGGGAGCGCCCGGTGGTCGACCTTGCCGCTGGGGGTGAGCGGCACGCGGTCGATGGTGATGACCCAGGCGGGGACCATGTGGCCGGGCAGCCGGCGGCGCAGCGCCTCACGGACCCGTTCCGCGCTGAAACCGGTCTCCTCCCCGGGCACCGCGTAGGCGACCAGCCGTACGTCGTCGGAACCGGCCCGGTACGTGGTGACGACGGCCTGCGCGATGCCGGGCTGTTCGGCGAGCGCGGCTTCGATCTCGCCCGGTTCGACGCGGTGGCCGCGGATCTGCACCTGGCTGTCGGTGCGGCCCAGGTACTCCAGCTGCCCGTCGGAGTTCCACCGGACCAGGTCCCCGGTGCGGTACATCCGGCCGCCCGGCGGACCGTACGGGTCGGCGACGAACCGTTCGGCGGTCAGGACCGGCCGGCGCAGGTAGCCGCGGGCCAGGCCGGCACCGGAGAGGTACAGCTCCCCGGGGGCGTGCGGCGGCAGCAGCCGGAGGTTGCCGTCGAGGACGTACACGGCGGTGCCGGTGACGGGGGTGCCGATGGGTGCCCGTTCACCGGTCAGCGGCGGGCTGATGGTGGCGCAGACGGTGTTCTCGGTCGGGCCGTAGCCGTTGTGCAGGGAGCGGCCGGGTGCCCAGCGCGCGGCCAGGTGGGGCGGCAGGGCCTCGCCGGCGGTGATCAGCGACCGCAGACCGGTCAGCGCGGCCGGGTCGCCGGCGGAGAGGGTGGCCAGCACCGAGGGCGGCAGGGTGGCGTGGGTGATCCGCTCCTCGGCGAGCACCCGGGTCAGCTCCTGGCCGGCGAGCCGGTCCTGGTCGGGCACCACGAGCGTCGCGCCGGAGTGCAGGGCCGCGGTGAGTTCCCACACCGCGGCGTCGAAGCTGACGGAGGCGAACTGCAGGACCCGGGAGCCGGGTCCGAAGCCGAAGCGTCCGGTCTGCGTGGCGCGGAGTGCGGCGAGCCCGGCGTGGGTGACGGTCACGCCCTTGGGTCGGCCGGTGGTGCCCGAGGTGTAGATGGTGTAGGCGGTGTTCTCCGGCAGCAGCGGGACGGGGCGGTCGGCGTCGCCGGGATCGGTGGACCGGCACGTCCGCCACACCGCGCGGATGCCGGCGGTGTCGACGGCGACCAGCCGGGTGGGCAGGCCCTGCGGGAAGTCCGCCGCGGTGTCCTCGGTGGTGAGGGTGAGCGCGGGCCGGGCGTCGTCCAGGACGTACCGGATGCGTTCGGGCGGATAGCCGGGATCGACGGGCAGGAAGCCGGCGCCCGCCTTCAGGATGCCGAGGATGACCGCGATCTGTTCCGCGCCGCGCGGCATGGCCACGCCCACCAGGCGTTCCGGGGCGGCGCCCTCACCGATGAGCCAGTGCGCGATCCGGTTCGCCCGGGCGTTCAGATCCGCGTAGGTCCAGGTGGTCCCGCCGTGCACGAGCGCCGGGGCGGTCGGGGTCGCGGCCACCTGGGCCTGGAACAGCCGCGGCCAGGTCTCCCGGTCCGGTGCCGGGTCGCCGCGCCCGCAGCGGACCAGGAGCCGGTCGCGCTCCTGCGGGCCGAGGACGTCGACGGCGCCGATACGGACCGCGGGATCGGCGCACACCGCCCGCAGCAGCCGCTCCCACCGGGCGACGAACGCCGCCACGGTGGCCGGGTCGTACAGGTCGGTGGCGTACTCCACCGTGACGGTCATCCCGGCCGGCTCGCGCCGGTCCTCAAAGCTCTCGGTGACGCTGAGGAGCATGTCCTGCCGGGACGTCCCGGTCGGGGCCAGTTCGGCCCGGGCCCGCAGGCCCTCCGGTGCGAAGTGCCAGTCGTCGTTGTTCTGGAGGACCAGTGCCACCTGGAACAGCGGGTGGTGGGCGGTGGAACGCTCCGGGTTGAGCTTGGCCACCAAGGTGTCGAACGGCAGGTCCTGGTGGGTGTACGCGGCCAGGCTGGTCTCCCGCACCCTCCCCAGCAGCTCGCCGAACTCCGGATCCCCGGAGGTGTCGGTGCGGAACACCACCATGTTGACGAAGAGACCGACGAGCCGGTTGAGCCGGTCGTCGGTGCGGCCGGCGACACCGCCGCCGACCGGGATGTCGGTCCCGGCACCCAGCCGGGTCAGCAGCGCCGCCAGCGCCGCCTGGAGCACCATGTACACGGTGCTGCCGGTGCGGCGGGCGAGCCCGGTGACGGCCCGGTGCACCTCGGCGTCCAGCGGGAAGACGGCGGTGTCACCGGCGTGGGAAAGGGCTTCCGGGCGTGGCCGGTCCCCGGGCACCGTGACGTGCTCGGGAAGGCCCGCCAGTTGCTCGGCCCAGTAGGCGTACTGCCGCGACAGCACACTGTCCGGATCGTCCGCGTCCCCCAGGACCTGCCGCTGCCAGAGCGTGTAGTCCGCGTACTGCACCGGCAGCGGCTCCCACTCCGGGGCCCGCCCCTCCCGACGGGCCGCGTAGGCGGCCATCAGGTCCTGGGTGAGCGGGTTCACCGACCAGCCGTCGGCCGCGATGTGGTGCAGCACCAGGACCAGCACCGAGGTCTCGGGCCCGGTGATGAACAGCCGGGCGCGTACCGGGAGGTCGGTGGCGAGGTCGAAGGTGTGCCGTGCCTCCTCCTCCACGGCACCGGCCAGGTCGCCGGCGCCGATCCGGCGGACCGGCACCGTGAACGGCGTCCGCGCCGGGTCGGCGATCCGCTGGTACGGGCCCTCCTCACCCTCCGGGAAGGTGGTGCGCAGCGCCTCGTGCCGGGACACCACATCGCCCACCGCGGCGGCCAGGGCCTCCTGGTCCACCTCGCCGGTGAGGTGGAGGACGTAGGGCAGGTTGTACGTCGCCGAGGGCCCCTGGAGCTTGTGCAGGAACCACAGCCGCCGCTGGCCCGGGGACAGCGGCAGCCGGTCCGGCCGCGCGGCCGGCACCAGGTCCGGCCGCACCCGGGCGCTGTCGCCGGAGGCGGACAGGTACGCGCAGAGCCCGGCGACGGTCGGTGCCGTGAACAGGGCGCGCAGCGGGACCTCGGCGCCGAGGGCGGTGCGGATGCGGCTGGTGAGTTTGGTGGCGAGCAGGGAGTGGCCGCCCAGGTCGAAGAAGTCGTCGTCGATGGTCACCGACGACAGATCCAGCACCTCCGCGAAGAGGCCGCACAGGATCTCCTCCCGCGGGGTACGGGGGGCGCGGCCGGTGCCGGCGGTGGTCTGTTCCGGTGCCGGCAGTGCCCGGTGGTCGATCTTGCCGTTGGCGGTGAGCGGCACCTCCTCGATCACGGTGATGCTGGCCGGGACCATGTATCCCGGCAGCCGCCGCCGCAGGGCGTCCCGCACCTCGGCGGCGGAGAAGGCGTCGCGGTCACCCGGCACCACGTAGGCCACCAGCCGCGGGGAATCGTCGCCCTGCCGGTGGGTGGTCACCACCGCCCGCGCCACCTCGGGGAGTTCGGCCAGCACCGCCTCGACCTCACCCAGCTCGATGCGGTGCCCGCGGATCTTCACCTGGGAGTCCGATCGGCCCAGGTATTCCAGCTGCCCGTCGGAGTCCCAGCGGACCAGGTCCCCGGTGCGGTACATCCGGCCGCCCGGCGCACCGTACGGGTCGGCGACGAAGCGCTCGGCCGTCAGGGCGGGGCGGTCCAGATAACCCCGGGTGATGCCCGGGCCGTTGATGTACAGCTCGCCCGGGGCGCCCGGCGGCAGCAGTCCGAGCTGTTCGTCGAGGACGTACAGGCGGGTGTCGAGCAGCGGGTACCCGATGGGGACCCGGTGGTCGGTGAGGGGACGGCTGATGGTGGCGGCCACCGTGGTCTCGGTCGGACCGTAGAGGTTGGTCATGTGCCGGCCCGGAGCCCAGGTCGCCGCCAGCGCCGGCGGGCACGCCTCGGCACCGACGATCAGACCCCGCAGGCCGGTCAGCGTCCGGTACGCGTGGTCCGGAAGTGCGGCCAGGACCGACGGAGGGATGAAGGCGTGGGTGATGGCCTCCTCGGCGAGGAAGGCGGCCAGCTCCTCGCCGGCCAGACGCTGCCGGTCGGGGATCACCAGGGTGGCCCCGGCCGTGAGGGCGAGGAGGTACTCCAGCACCGAGGCGTCGAAACTCAGCGACGCCAGCTGCGCCACCCGGCTGCCCGCGTCCGCCGCCGACCGCTCCACCAGCGTCGCCCCCAGCCCCGCCAGCCCGGCATGGGTGACCTGCACCCCCTTCGGCCGACCCGTCGAACCCGAGGTGTAGATCACATAAGCCAGATGACGCGGCGACAGCGGACCACCGCGCCGGTCACCGTCACACGGATCGGTCTCAGGGCCCTCCTCCGTCACCTCGGCCGCATCACTCACCACCAGCCCGTCCGGCAGGTCACCGGGGAGGGCCGCTGCGCTGTCCGGGGTGGTGAGGACGAGGACCGGCCGGGCATCGTGCAGCAGGTAGTGAATGCGCTCGGCCGGGTACTCCGGATCGACCGGCAGATACGCCCCACCCGCCTTCATGATCCCCAAAATGACCGCCACCTGCTCCGCACCGCGCGGCATCACCACCGCCACCAGATCCTCCGCACCCGCACCCCGCTCGATGAGCCGGTGCGCCACCCGGTCCGCCCGGGCGTTCAGCTCCGCGTAGGTCCAGGTGGTGCCGCCGTGCACGAGCGCCGGGGCCGAGGGGGACGCCGCCGCCCTGGCCCGGAACAGCTCCGGCCAGGTCGCCGGGGACGGCCCCCGCGTGCCGCGGCCGAAGCCGTCCAGCAGCTGGTGGCGTTCGTCCTCGTGCAGGATCTCCGCGCCGCCGATGCGCACCGACGGATCGGCGCACGCCGCGCGCAGCAACCGCACCCACCGGGTGAAGAACGCCTCCACGGTGGCCGGGTCGTACAGGTCGGTCGCGTACTCCACCACCACCGACATGCCGGCCGGCGCGCCACTCGGGTCGTGGCGGGACTCGGTGACGCTGAGCAGCAGGTCGTAGCGGGCGGTGCCGGTCGGGGCCAGGTCCGCGCTGACCCGCAGGCCCTCCAGTTCGAAGCGCCACGCGTCGTTGTTCTGGAGGACCAGGGCCACCTGGAACAGCGGGTGGTGGGCGGTGGAGCGCTCGGGGTTGAGCTTGGCCACCAGGGTGTCGAAGGGCAGGTCCTGGTGGGAGTACGCGGCCAGGCTGGTCTCCCGCACCCGTCCCAGCAGCTCGCCGAAGGACGGATTCCCCGAGGTGTCGGTGCGGAAGACCACCATGTTGACGAAGAAGCCGACCAGGTCGGAGAGCCGGTCGTCGGTGCGGCCGGCGACCGCGCCGCCGACCGGGATGTCGGTCCCGGCGCCCAGCCGGGTCAGCAGTCCCGCGAGCGCCGCCTGGAGCACCATGTACACGGTGCTGCCCGTGCGGCGGGCGAGTTCCGTGACGGCCCGGTGCAGGCCGGGGTCGACGTCGAACACCGTGGAGCCGCCCTCGCGGGAGGCGACCGCCGGCCGCGGCCGGTCGCCGGGGGCGGTGACCTGCTCGGGCAGCGCGGCCAGTTGCGCCGCCCAGTAGGCGTACTGCTCGGCCAGCACGCCGCCGGTGCCGTCGGGGTCGCCGAGGAGTTCCCGCTGCCACAGGGTGTAGTCCGCGTACTGCACCGGCAGCGGCTGCCACTCCGGCGCCCGCCCCTCCCGGCGCGCCGCGTAGGCGGACACCAGGTCCTCGGCGAGCGGGCGCAGCGACCAGCCGTCCGCGGCGATGTGGTGCAGCACCAGGACGAGGACCGACGCCCGGGGACCGGTGGTGAACAACCGGGCGTGCACCGGGATGTCGGCGGCCAGGTCGAAGGCGTACCGCGCCGTCTCCTCGACCGCGGCCGGCAGTTCGTCGGCGCCGATCCGGCGGACCGGCACCGCGCACCGTACCTGCGCGGGGTCGGCGATCCGCTGGTACGGGCCCTCCTCGCCCTCCGGGAAGGTGGTGCGCAGCGCCTCGTGCCGGGCCACCACGTCGTTCAGCGCCGCTTCCAGCGCCCTCGTGTCCACCTCCCCGGCGAGGTGGAGGACGTACGGCAGGTTGTACATCGCCGACGGCCCTTCCATGCGGTGCAGGAACCACAGGCGCCGCTGGGCCGGTGAGAGCGGCAGGCGTGCCGGCCGTTCGGCGGGGGTGAGGGCCGGCCGGCCGGGCGGATCGGTGAGCAGCGGGGCCAGCGCGGCGACCGTGGGGGCGTCGAAGATCAGCCTCAGCGGTGCCTCCGCCCCGACGGCGGTGCGGATGCGGCTGGTGAGTTTGGTGGCGAGCAGCGAGTGGCCGCCCAGGTCGAAGAAGTCGTCGTCGATGGTCACCGACGGCACGCCGAGCACGTCGGCGAAGAGGCCGCACAGGATTTCCTCCTGGGCGGTGCGGGGGGCGCGGCCGGTGCCGGTGGTGGTCTGTTCCGGTGCCGGCAGCGCCCGGTGGTCGATCTTGCCGTTGGCGGTGAGCGGCACCTCCTCGATCACGGTGATGCTGGCCGGGACCATGTATCCCGGCAGCCGCCGCCGCAGGGCGTCCCGCACCTCGGCGGCGGAGAACGCCCCCGGGTCGGCGGGCACCACGTAGGCCACCAGCCGCGGGGAATCGTCGCCCTGCCGGTGGGTGGTCACCACCGCCCGCGCCACCTCGGGGAGTTCGGCCAGCACCGCCTCGATCTCACCCAGCTCGATGCGGTGCCCGCGGATCTTCACCTGGGAGTCGGTCCGGCCCAGGTATTCCAGCTGCCCGTCGGGATTCCAGCGGGCCAGGTCCCCGGTGCGGTACATCCGGCTGCCCGGCGGGCCGTAGGGGTCGGCGACGAACCGTTCGGCGGTCAGTCCCCGCCGGCCCAGGTAACCACGGGTGATGCCGGGGCCGTTGATGTACAGCTCTCCCGCGGTGCCGGGCGCGGCGAGCCGGAGCCGTTCGTCGAGGACGTAGAGGCGGGTGTCGAGCAGCGGGTACCCGATGGGGACCCGCTGGTCGGTGAGGGGACGGCTGATGGTGGCCGCCACCGTGGTCTCGGTCGGACCGTAGAGGTTGGTCATGTGCCGGCCCGGAGCCCAGGTCGCGGCGAGGGCCGGCGGGCACGCCTCCGCACCGACGATCAGACCCCGCAGGCCGGTCAGCGTCCGGTGCGCGCCCTCGGGCAGCGTGGCGAGGACCGACGGCGGGATGAAGGCGTGGGTGATGCCCTCCTCGGCGAGGAAGGCGGCCAGCTCCTCACCGGCCAGACGCTGCCGGTCGGGGATCACCAGGGTGGCCCCGGCCGTGAGGGCGAGGAGGTACTCCAGCACCGAGGCGTCGAAACTCAGCGACGCCAGCTGCGCCACCCGGCTGCTGGCATCCGCCGCCGACCGCTCCACCAGCGTGGCACCCAGCCCCGCCAGCCCGGCATGGGTGACCTGCACCCCCTTCGGCCGACCCGTCGAACCCGAGGTGTAGATCACATAGGCCAGCTGACGAGGTGTCAGCGGACCACCACGCCGGTCACCGTCGGTCGGATCGGTCTCCGAGCCCCCCTTAGTCACCTCGGCAACATCACTCACCACCAGCCCGCCGGGCAGATCACCGGGGAGCGCCGCCGCACCGTCCGGGGTGGTGAGGACGAGGACCGGCCGGGCATCGTGCAGCAGGTAATGAATGCGCTCGGCCGGATACTCCGGATCGACCGGCAGATACGCCCCACCCGCCTTCATGATCCCCAAAATGACCGCCACCTGCTCCGCACCGCGCGGCATCACCACCGCCACCAGATCCTCCGCGCCCACACCCCGCTCGACGAGCCGGTGCGCCACCCGGTCCGCCCGGGCGTTCAGCTCCGCGTAGGTCCAGGCGTGCCGACCGTCCGTCACCGCGAGACGGTCCCGGGCTCCGCTCACCTGCCGCTCGAAGAGGGCGGGCCAGGTGGCTTCCGCCACGGCCTTCCCCGGCTGCCGGCCGTGCGACGGCATCTTCCGCTCCTCCGTCGCCGGGGCGGTACTCCGCCGACCGCGCGGAGCATCACCGGACCATTCATCGGCGGGAAATTCACCAACGGACGTCATGAAAACTCCTGACAGAAAGGGCAGGGACGTGCGGATCGATCGAGGAATGCGGAACCATGCCGCCACATGTACGGCCGGCGCGCCGGCCGGTGGCATTCCGAACGCGGGCGGACCGGGGCCACCGATGAAGAAGTGCAGAAATGTTCGCCTGTGGTTCCGGTCATGTGACCGGTCCCGGAAAGGGTGTCACCATGGTCGCCACATTCGGGCATGGCGGTCAACCGCGTCCCGGCGGCAGGGTTATCGGGGTTGCAGGGCGCCGACGGGTCATTTTCCGGCGGGCTCTTCAGGAATGACATTCTGTCTGCTTCGCCGATGGCCCTATCCGCCAGCCCCGTGAACAGGGACGCCGACGATTCCTCCGCACCGGTCGGCGATCACAGAACCGCTGTGCACTGCCGCGCCCGGAGAAGTGTCCCCCGGTTCTGCGGTGACGGTCCACCCTCTTTCGAGCGGCCTTTGATCATCAGTGCCTTTCCTGGTCCACCGCATGACCAGGCCCGCACCACCGGCCGGTCCATTTCCCTCCGGATTACCTGATCTGCACTCGATCCACGCCGGGACCGGAGGCGGCGGTGATACCTTTCTGCATCATTTCCTGCCGAACTCCAGGAGAATTCCGCCCCCTCCTGGAGGGAAGCGTCTACGGGTACACCGAGCGCTTCTCAGCCGGTGTTCAGCCGTGGCCGGGGCCCGCCGCGAGTGAGTCGCGCGAGACGGGCGGCATAGTTCTCGGAAACCGCCTTCTCGACGATATCCACGACCACCGCCTCCTTCCGGAGAAACGCTCGGGATCGTCCTTTCGACGCGACGGGGAAGCCGGCACCGAGAAGGTGACCGGCCACCGGGCCCGGGCACCGGCCTGCCGGACGTGACGCCGCACGGCCGGGGTCCGGTGACGCCCGCGGGCCGCCTGCCGCGGCCATCCGGATGCCGAGCGGTCCGGCAGCCCCTGTTCTCCGGCGCCGCCGTGCGCACATCCATCGACCCGCCAAGGAGAGAAGACCATGCGACCGGTCCCAACCGGCCTCTTCGCCACCTCGGCCCCGCTCGTCGACACCGCCGCCCTTGCCGACCTCGACGACGCCGAGAGCCGCGCCCACCACCACCTCTACGAGCACCTCATCGGCCTGTGGGCGCCGGGTCTGATCGAGGCGTGCCACGACCTGGGCATCTTCACCGCGCTGCGCCGAGGTCCCGCCTCCGCCACCGATGTCGCCGATGCCGTCGGGGCGGACCCGCGCGCCGTGCGCGTGCTGCTCGACGGCCTCCAGGCGTACGGCATCGTCCGGCGCGCGGAGTCCGGCGACCCCCACCCGGTCTACCTGCTCCCCGCCGAACTCCACCAGGCCTTCTCATCCGACGGCCTCTACAGCCTCGCCGGGAAGATCAGCCACGACCGGGGCATCGCGTGGGACGCGTGGCGCCGTCTCGCGGACCGGGCGCGGACCGATACCCGGAGCGACGGCGCACCGCCCCGCCCCAACCAGATCTCCGAGGACGACTACACCGCCCTGGTCCGCGGCATCAACTTCTGGGCGCCCCCGATCGTCCACCGCCTCGCCGGTGCGCTGCGCGAGTCCGGATGGGCCGCCCGGACCGCGCCCACACTTCTCGACGTCGGGTGCGGAACGGGCATCTACAGCCATCTGCTGCTGCGGGAGTTCCCGGAACTCACCGCGCACGGCCTGGACGCGGAACGCATCATTCCCATCGCCGAGCGGCAGGCCGCCCGGCTCGGTCTCGCCCCCTCCCGGTTCCGCGGGCGGACCGGCGATTTCTGGAACGACGACTGGGGCAGTGGCTACGACCTCGTGCTGTTCGTCAACATCTTCCACCTGCAGACGCCCGAGCTGGCCTGTGCCCTGCTCGCCAAGGCCGCGGGGAGTCTCGCGGCGGACGGGGTGATCGCGATCGCCGACCACATCGTCGACGACGCCGAGCCCGACTCCCCGCAGAACAGGTTCTCCCGGCTGTTCGCCGTCTCGATGCTCGCCACCGGCGGCGGTGACGCCTTCACCGTCCAGGAGTACGACCGGTGGCTCGCCTCGGCGCGGTTGCGCCGATTCCGGCTGGTGAACACGCCCATGCACCGGGTGCTGCTGGCCCGCCGCGCCGCCGGCCCCGCGGCGGCCTGAGGCGAGGGGGCCGGCCAGGGCGGCGCCCGGGCCGGCCCCCGCCGCTCACACCCCTTCGACGGGCGGCAGGCCGAACCGCGCCTCCACGGCCCTGAAGATGATGTCCCAGGACGTGCACTCGATGTTGGTGTGCACGGTGATCGTCTGCTCACCGTCGGCGGTGCCGACGACGAACAGGTGGGACCCGTGCACGCTGCCGGCCATGCCGCGCAGCGGCAGCCCGCCGGTCACCGCCTCGTCCAGCCCGAAGACGCCGAGGCCGTACGCCGAGTGGGGCAGCCAGTTCCCGCCCTCGGTGGGGACCATGGTCCACATCGCGCGGTGCTGGGCCGGCGGCAGCAGGCCACCGGTGGTGAGCGCCTGGAACGCCCGGGTGATCTCGGCGGTGGTGGACACCACGTTGCCGGCCGCCCAGACCCACGAGGTGTTGAACTCGGTGGTGTCCAGCAGCGGCAGTCCGGGGTCCTCCAGCATCGACGGCCAGTTCTCCGAGGTGACGTCGGTGGGGTCGGCCCCCTCCTTCAGGAACAGCCCCGTGTACGCCCGGGGGTGCGGCTCCGGGTATCCGGTGTCCTCGGCGGGGCGCACATAGGTGTTCCGCAGGCCGAGGGGCTCGATGACGGTGCGCTCGACCTCCTCCTCGTAGCTGCTGCCGGTGACCTCCTCGATGATCAGGCCGGCCAGGTGGTAACCGCCGTTGGAGTAGGTGAAGGCGGTGCCCGGCTCGTGCACCGGGGGCTGGGAGACGGCCAGCTCCAGCAGTTCGTCCGTGGTCCAGGCGGCGAGGCGGTGGGTGTCGAAGGCGGAGCGGGTGGCGTAGCGGCGCGCCAGCTCCGGCGCGAGCCCGGTGGGGAACAGACCGCCGGTGTTGCCGAGCAGATGCCTGATGGTGATCCTGTTGCCGTCGTAGCCGTTGACGTTCAGCGCGCCGGGCAGCCACTTCTCCACCGGGTCGTCGATGCTCAGCCTCCCGTCCGCCTCCAGCCGCAGCAGCGCGGCCGCCGTGAACGCCTTGCCGGCGCTGCCCACGTGCAGGTATTCGCCCTCCTGGCGGGGTCGGCCGGTGGCGATGTCGGCCACCCCCGCGGAGCCGAACCACCTTCCGTCGTCGTCGTGGACCTCGGCGACGATGCCGGGTACGCCCATCTCCGCCACGGCCCGTTCGAGCATCTCCTGGACCCTCTCGCGCCCGGTGCTCACGGAGTTCGTCATGTCGTTCCCCTTCCGGCGGGCGCGGCCGGGTCCCACGCCGGGACCGGCCCTCCGCCCGCTGCTCGGTACGCGCACCACGGTGCCGACCGGTGATGACGGCGCTCTGACCGCGCGCTGACGCGGCGGGCCGGGCCGTCGGCCGTGGCCGTCATCAGGTCTCGTCAGTCCGTAAGAGGCCGTCGTCAGGGCCTGTCGACAGGGCCTGTCGTCGGAGGCCGTCGTCAGGGGGCCGACGGCGGAGGCGTCGTCAGAGCCCGTCTGCCGCCGTCCGCAGCCGGTCCAGCGCCGCCTGCCGCGGCATGGCGGCGCCGAGGCCGTACGCCGTGGCGTACTCCTCCGGGCCGAGCCGCCGCGCGAGGTGGGCGGCGAGTTCCCGCAGCTCCGGGTCGCCGCGGTCGAAGGCGCCGCGGACGGCCCGGCTCATGCCGAGCGCGGTGGCGGCGCCGGCCGGGTCCCCCTCCGCCGCGAGCACCCCGGCCAGGTGCTGGGCGGCCGGAGCGACGTTCCGGTGGGCGAAGGCGGCCCGTACCGCCCGGGGCAGCAGCCGGCGTGCTCCCGCGGCGTCCCCCGCCGCCAGGCGGTTCGCCACCCGGGCCGGGGCGGCGAGGTGCGCCACCGCCTCGTCGGGCCAGGCGGTGTCGCGGCCGAGTGCCTCCATCACGCCCAGCAGCCGGTCGGCCCGCTCCGGCTCCCCGGCGCGGCGGTGCCAGTCGGCCCGGCAGACCAGCGCCCCCATGCTCAGCAGGTCGTCGCCGCGGTCCCGGGCCTCCCGCTCGGCCCGGTCGAGGTCGCGCCACGCACCCGCCGGATCCCCTCCGCGCAGGCGCTCGGCGGCGAGCCCGAGACGCATGCCGGGCTGGTCCGGGCAGAGCGCGAGCCCGCGCCGGTGGGCGGCGACCGCCGCGTGGTGGTCGCCCCGGACGGAGTGGTACCGCGCCACGCCCCCGAGCGCCATCGCGGTGCACACCCGGTCGCCCGCGGCCTCGAAGCCGCGCAGGGCCGCGGCCGCCGCGCTCCCGAAGCCCTCCCAGTCGCCCCGGTCGTGGCGCATGAAGGCCTCCACCAGGAACGTGCAGGCGACGGCCCACCGGTCCGGGCGCCCGCGCACCTGGCGTATCAGGCGTTCGACCAGGTCGTCCAGGCCGGCGAGCCACCCCGCCGGGAGCGTCGTCAGCAGCAGGGCCGGGGAGCGTTCCAGCGCCCCGGTGCGCGCGCAGTCCTCGATCACGGCACGCACCCGGCCGGCGTCGAGGTCCGGTCCGGCGGCGGGCAGGTGGAGCGCGGCGAAGGCGGCCCGGGTGTCCGGGGGCAGCAGCTCGCCCAGTTCGCACGCCGCGGCCACCAGGGCGTCGGCCCGCGGGTCGTGGCGCGACGTGGTCCAGTACCAGGACAGCGGTCCCAGGAGCCCGGCCACGGCGTCCGCGTCCCGTCCCTCGACGGCCGCCCGGAGCGCGCACACCAGGTTGTCGTACTCGGCTTCGAAGAGTGCGAACGACTCCTGCTGCCGGGCGGAGCGCAAGCGCGGCTCGTGCTCCCGCGCCAGACCGGCGAAGTGCCGGACGAGGCGGTCGCGGACCGCTTCCCGCTCCCCCGCACGGAGCAGTCGCTCCGCCGCGAAGGCCCGGATGGTCTCCAGCATCCGGTAGCCGTCCCCGGCACGCTCCACGAGGGACTTGTCCACCAGCGAACCGAGCACGGGGAGGACGTCCTCGGCGGGCAGCGACGCGTCCGCGCAGACGGCCTCGACGGACTCGGCCCCGGCCGGGGCGGGGAAGACGGCCATCCGCCGGGCCAGGGTCCGCTCCGGCCCGGTCAGCAGCTCCCAGCTCCACTCGATCACCGCGTGCAGGGTCCGCTGGCGCGGCTGTGCCGACCGGTTCCCCGTGGACAGCAGCCGGAACCGGTCGTCCAGCCGCCGTGCGATCTGCTCGGCGCCCATCGAGCCGAGCCGGGCCGCGGCCAGTTCCAGGGCGAGCGGCAGACCGTCCAGCCTCCGCACGACCTCGCCGACCGCCGCCATGGCGGATGCGTCGGGGGTGAAGCCGGGCCGTGCGGCCCGCGCCCGGCCGAGGAACAGCCGCACGGCGGGCGACGCCGCGGTCTCCGCGCGGTCCGCGCCCGGGCGGGGGAGGGCGAGCGGGCCGATGCGGCAGAGCACCTCGCCGATGATCTGGAGCGGTTCCCGGGCGGTGGCCAGCACGGTCAGGCGCGGGCGTCGTTCGAGCAGGCGCCGGGTGAACTCGGCCACCGCCTCGACGACGTGCTCACAGTTGTCCAGCACGAGCAGCGCCTCGCCCGCCCCCAGCAGATCGGCCACCCGCTCCAGCGGGTCGGTGCGGCCGTCGGCGGGCGGCGGGGCCGCGTGCGGGGCGCCGAGTCTGCCCAGCACCGCGTCCGGCACGTCCTCGGGGCGGTGTGCCGCGGCCAGCGGCACGAGCCACAGCCGGCCCTCCCGGTGGGTGCGGTGCCTGGACGCCGCCTCCACGGCCAGCCGGGTCTTGCCCACCCCGCCGGGGCCGACGACCGTGACCAGCCGGGCCGACCCCAGCATCCGGTCGAGCGCGGCCATCTCGCCGTCCCGGCCGATGAACGAGGTCAGCCGCGCCGGCAGGCGCCCGGGGGCCGGACCCGGGCGTACGGTCGGCGGCCTCTGCCCGCCGCGCAGCACGGCGAGGTGCGCCTCCCGGAGCTCGGCGGACGGATCGACACCCAGCTCGTCGGCGAGCCGGCGGCGCACCTCCTCGAACACGGCCAGCGCGTCGGCCTGCCGGCCCGCCGCGTGCAGGGCTCTGATCCGCAGCGCGGCCGCCCGTTCCCGCAGCGGATGGTCCGCCGAGGCCGCCTCCAGATCGGCCAGGGCCCTGGAGTGGTCGCCGGTGCGCAGCAGCGCCTCGCAGCGGTCCTCGAACGCCGCGGTCCGCAGCTCCTCCAGCCGGGTCGCCGCGGGCCCGGCGAACGGCGCCTGCCGGATGTCGGCCAGCGCGGGCCCCCGCCACAGCGCGAGCGCCTCGTCGAGCAGGGCGGCCGCCTCCTGTGCCGTCCCCGCGGCGAGCTGTCGCCGGCCCCGGGCCGCCAGCGCCTCGAAGCGCACGGCGTCCACGTGATCCTCGGGCACCGCCAGCCGGTAGCCCGCTCCTTCCGACTCCAGCAGGCCGCCGGCCGGCAGCGCCCGGCGGAGCCGGTACACCAGCGCGTGCAGCGAGTTGAGCGCGTTGGCGGGAGGCTGCGCGCCCCACAGGCCGTCGATGAGCGCGGCGGATGACACGACCCGGCCGGCCGCCAGCGCCATCCGGCCCAGCAGCATCCGCGCCCGCGGCCCCCCGGCGGCGACCCGCGTCCCGTCCTCGGCGAAGGCCTGGACCGGCCCGAGCACCGCTATGCGCATCCCCACCCGGCCAGTATCGCCTCCCCTCCGCGCCCGTGAACGCCGCGCCCATCCCTCGCCGTTGGAGACCCGGCACGGTCGCCACGCCCGGTGCTCCCGCCGCCTGCGTACCTCCCGCCGCTCGGGAGCACCGGGCTGCCGGCGGGTGCGGCGCACGGACGGCGGGCGTGGTGCGCGGACGGCGGGTGCGTGCGCGGCGGATGCGGTGCGGTGGGCGCGGTGCGGTGCGCGGCGGGCGCGGTACGCGGTGGACGGCGGTGCGGTGCGCGGACGGCGGGCCGGCCCGTGGAGCCCGCGGCGCCGGCACACCGTCGCGCCGCGTCCCGGCCGCGGTGCCGCGGTGCGGTTGCCCGGCCGCAGTGCCGCAGTGCGGTGCCCGGCCGCAGTGCCGCGGGGAGGGCGCCGTCGGCGGCCCCGCGCCGGGGGGTGCGCCGTTCGCGGTCGCGCGGGTGCATCGGGTGCGGGTCCTCGTGGCCGTGCCGGATGCCGGGTGCGGTCTTCCGCGTCTGCCCGGGGCACCGGATGCCGGCTCCGCGACCGTGCGCGTGGCGCCGGGCGGCTGCCCGCGGTTGGCGAGGTGAGCGGTGCGCCCAACGGCCACCCGCCACCGGCCACCCGCCACCGGCCACCGGCCGCCGGCCACCCGCCACCGGCCACCGGGGGAACGGGACGGCCCCACCGGGCCCCGATCTGCCGTCACTGCCCCGCCGCCGGCCGGCGGCGGGGCAGTGACGGCGGGCGCCGGCAGCGGGGTTGACCACTCCGAGCAGGTGGGTAGGGTCACCACCATTGCGGCCACGGACGTGGGCCGGCTTCATCCGAGCGAGGACCTGGTGCTCCATCTCTTCGGCACTCCGCGGGAGTTACGCTTCCGCCGCGTCCCCCGCGAGCCGGCGTCCGGTGCCGTGGGCGCGCCGGTGCTTACCGGCACCCGCCGCCCGGGCGGAACCCGCCGCGTCCCCGCCGGAGTCCGCGGGCTCCACCTCATCCCGTTCCCCGGCCCCGGCCCGGACCCCGGCACCGTCGCCCGAGGAGCGCGTCGGGAGCAGGGGTCGTCGGGCCGTCCCCCGCCGCAGCCCGCCTCCGCCCCTGACCGGTCCCGGCCCGGACGCTCACCACCGCCGCGGTCGAGCCCCTGCCGGAGCGGCCGTCCGCCCTCCGTCTCCCCCCGCCCCGGGGTGCCGGGCGCCACGTCCCCCGGCGCCTTTCTCGCCGCCCCCCGGCCGCCTCTTCGCGCCTTCTCACCCCACCCCGGCGCCTCTGCGGCGCATTCCTCAGCGGCCGGCTTCCTCACCGGCCCGGCCGCCTCTGCGTACCCGTCCCGCCGATCCGACCCCCGGAAGGTGACACATGACCACCACGACCACCACCCTGCCCGCCGGCTGCCCGCACCGTCTCGACGGCACCGGATCCGACGTCCACGGCGAAGCCGCCGCGCTGCGCGCCCAGGGGCCCGCCGCCCGGGTGCTGCTGCCCGGTGACATCCCCGCCTGGTCCGTCACCGACCCGAACCTCATACGGCGGCTGCTGACCCATCCGGGCATCTCCAAGGACGCCCACCGGCACTGGCCGGCCTTCATCGAGGGACGGCTCCCGGCCGACTGGCCACTGCGGATCTGGGTGGACGTCCGCAACGCGCTGTCCGCCTACGGCGATGAGCACCGCCGGCTGCGCCGGCCGCTGGCCACCGCGTTCACCACCCGCCGGGTCCGGGCCCTGGTACCCCATGTCCAGGCCATCACCGACGCCCTCCTGGACGACCTCGGGACCGCCGGCCCCGAGGAGACGGTGGACCTGCGCGCCCGGTTCGCCTGGCGCCTGCCGCTGCTCGTCGTCAACGCGGTCCTCGGTGTCCCCGAGCACCTCCACGACGGCTTCCGCGACGCCATCGGCCTCCTGTTCGCCACCGATCTCGCGCCCGAGGAGGCCGCCGCGGCCCCGGTCGCGGTGTACGAGCTCATCGACGAGCTGATCGCCCACAAGAAGGACCACCCCGGGGACGACGTCACCTCGGCACTCATCGCGGCCGCCGAGGACGCCGACGGCCGGCTGACCACGGGCGAGCTCCGGGACAGCCTCATGCTCCTCATCGGTGCCGGGCACGAGACGACGGTCAACCTGCTCGACAACGCCGTCGTGGAGCTGCTCCGTAACCCCGACCAGCTGGCCCTCGCCCTGTCCGGCGAGGTCGGCTGGGAGAAGGTCGTCGAGGAGGCCCTGCGCCACCAGGCCCCCGTCGCCTCGATCCTGCTCCGCTTCGCCGTTCACGACCTCACCGACGAGCCCACCGGGATCCGCTTCGCCCAGGGCGACGCCATCGTCATCAACTTCGCCGCAGCCGGGCGCGACCCGCACGTCCACGGCCCCGGCGCCGACCGGTTCGACGTCACCCGCGACGACCACAGCCATCTCTCCTTCGGCCACGGCCCGCACCTGTGCCTGGGGGCGGAACTCGCGCGCATCGAGGCGCGTATCGCCCTGCCCGCTCTCTTCGCCCGGTTCCCCGGCCTGCGGCTGGCCGACACCCCGCTGCAGCCCCTGGCCAGCTTCATCTCCAACGGCCATCAGCGCGTGCCGGTACGGCTGGGCCGCACGGCCGGCTGACCGCCGGGCGCGGACCCGGGGGCCGGCCCGCTCCGCCGGCGGCGCGCATCCGGAGCCGGCCCGGCCACGGCCCGGGATCGCGCCGCGACGTCAGCCGAAGGTCGTCCCGGGACCGCACCGTCACCCGGGACCCGACCCCCGGGCGCGGTGGCGACGGCGAACGGCCCGGGCGCGGGGGCGGTGCCCCCTGCCCGGGCCGTTCGGCGTCGGCCGTGTTCCGGCCGTCCGGTCAGCCGGCGGCGAGGAGTTCCAGCGTGTCGATGACGCGGTTGGAGAAGCCCCACTCGTTGTCGTACCAGGCGACGACCTTGATGTGGCGGCCGTCGACGCGGGTGAGGGCCGAGTCGAAGATCGACGAGGCCGGGTTCCCGGTGATGTCGGACGACACCAGCGGGTCCTCCGAGTACTCCAGGATGCCGGCGAGCGGCCCCTCGGCCGCGGCCCGGTACGCCGCCAGCACCTCGTCACGCGTGACGTCGCGGCTGACGGTCGTGTTCAGCTCCACGATGGAGCCCACCGGAACCGGCACCCGGATCGAGTCACCCGACAGCTTGCCGTCGAGGTTCGGCAGCACCAGGCCGATCGCCTTGGCCGCGCCCGTCGTGGTCGGCACGATGTTGACCGCGGCGGAGCGGGCCCGGCGGGCGTCGCGGTGCGGGCCGTCCTGGAGGTTCTGCTCCTGGGTGTAGGCGTGCACCGTGGTCATGAAGCCGTGCTCGATGCCGGCGAGCTCGTCCAGCACCGCGGCCAGCGGCGCGAGGGCGTTCGTCGTGCACGAGGCGTTCGAGACGATCGTGTGCGCGGCCGGGTCGTACGTGTCGGTGTTGACGCCGAACGCGAGGGTGACGTCGGCACCGTTCGACGGGGCGCTGACCAGCACCTTCCGCGCACCCGCGGCCAGGTGCGCACGGGCGTCCCCGGCCGCCGTGAAACGGCCGGTCGCCTCCAGGACGATGTCCACGCCGAGTTCGGCCCACGGCAGCTGCGCCGGCTCGCGCTCGGCGAGCACCTTGATGCGGCGGCCGTCCACGACGAGCGCGTCCCCGTCCACGGTCACCGGGCGGCCCAGCCGGCCGGCCGTGGTGTCGTAGGCGAGCAGCCGTGCGAGGACGGCGGGCTCGGTGAGGTCGTTGACCGCGACGACCTCAAGGTCGCTGTCGCGTTCCAGCAGCGCGCGCAGCACATTGCGGCCGATGCGTCCGAATCCGTTGATGGCGATACGAGTCATGGGCGGTGTCCCTTCGGTTCGGCACCAGCCTCGCCCACGGTGCCGCCCGGTGACCGCGTCGTCAGCGCCACGGTCCGAAAGGATCGTGCCAGGTCGCCGGCTACTCGCCACGGGTGAAGGTGCGCCGGTACTCGCTGGGGGTGGTGCCGAGGATGCGCTGGAAGTGCGTCCGCAGGTTGGCGCCGGTGCCCAGGCCGACATCGGCGGCGATCTGCTCGACGCTCCGTTCCGAACGCTCCAGCAGTTCGCGGGCCGCGTCGATGCGGGCGCGCATCACCCACTGCATCGGCGTGTATCCCGTGTCCTCGACGAAGCGCCGCGAGAACGTGCGGGGAGAGACCGCCGCGTGGCGGGCGAGCACCTTGAGGGTGAGGGGTTCCCCGAGCCGGTGCAGCGCCCACTCGCGGGTGGCGGCGAACCGCTCGCCGAGCGGCTCGGGCACGCTGCGGGGCACGTACTGCGCCTGGCCGCCGCTGCGGTAGGGGGCGGCCACCAGGCGCCTGGCCGCGTGGTTGGAGGCGGCCACCCCCAGGTCGCGGCGGAGGATGTGCAGGCACAGGTCGATGCCGGAGGCGGCACCGGCCGACGTCAGCACGCTGCCCTCGTCGACGAAGAGCACGTTCTCGTCCACCCGGATCAGCGGGTGCTTCTCCATGAGCGCCCGGGCGTAGTGCCAGTGGGTCGTGGCGCGCCTGCCGTCGAGCAGTCCCGTGGCGGCGAGCGCGAAGGCGCCGGTGGAGATGGCGGCGAGCCGCGCGCCCCGGTGGTGGGCGGCCAGCAGCTCCTCCACGACGGCCGGCGGCGGGTCCTCGCGGTCGGGGAACCGGTAGCCGGGGATGAAGACGATGTCGGCCCAGCGCAGCGCGTCCAGGCCGTGGGCGACGTGGTAGGACAGCCCGTCGGCGCCGGTCACCAGGCCGGGCGCCGCGCCGCAGACCCGCACCTCGTACGGCATGCTCGCGCGGGTGGTGAACACCTGGGCGGGGATGCCGACGTCGAGGGGCTTGGCGCCTTCGAGCACGAGGACGGCGACACGGTTCAGGCGGGAGGGTGGCACGGTCACCAGGGTACGGACGGGGTACGGCCCGCCCCTCGGCCCCCGGCCGCCCGGCGGCGCGGCGCACGTGTTAGGGCGACGCCGCCGGGGCGGGGTGCCGCCGGGACGGGCCCCTCGGCGCGGGGTCACCGGGGCGGGCTCCCGGATCGGGCTCCCCGGGGCTGTGGCTCACCGGGACGGGCTCACCGGCACCGACTCCGGGACGGGCAACGGCGCGGGCTCCCCGGACGGGCCCGGGCCGCTCATACCGCCATGGGCTCGGCAGCGGATGCCCGAGGCAGGCCCCATGAGCGGTCCGGCGCCGCGCCCGGCGGGCCGGGAAACCTCGGCCGGCCCTCGGAAGCGGCGCGGCCGGGACGCGGCGCCCGTGGCGGGCGGCCGCTGCTTCCGCTCGTCGCGCGATCCGGACCGGCCGGCGCCCGAGGCCTGGGGCGGGCGGGCCCCGGCCGCCGCGATCGGTGCCGGCCCGCCGCGGCCGGCACCGGCTCCTCCCGACCGGACACCTGCCCCACCATCTCCCCGACCTCCTGACGTCAGGTACCCCCAGGGGGTATAGTCGTCGGTGTGAGGGCGGGCAGTGACACGCCATCACGAGCCATCGCTTCATGCCTGTTTCCGCTGTTTTCTCCCATCACTTCGGCAAGGAGTCGTCATGCGCCGTTCCCAGCTCCAACACCGCTTCCCTCCCTCCGCCCCGGCCGGCGGGACGGGGGCGCGTCCGGGCCGCCGGGCCGCCCTGGCCCTGGGGGCGGCCCTGACCGCCCTGACCGCGATGGCCACCACCGCCGCGGCGCGGCCCGCCGGCCCCGCGCCGGTCGCCGGTCAGGCACGCGCCGACACCGCGGTCGAGTGGTACGACACCACGGTCGCGACCATCGCGGCGGCCGGTACGCCGACGCAGGTCGCCGACAGCCGCACCTGGGCGATCAGTTGGCTCGCCGCGACCCGGGCCGTGGAGCGCACCCCGGCCGGCGTGGACCGCGGCGCCTTCCAGGAGGCGGCGCTCGCCGGCGCCGTGCACAAGTCGCTGGTCACCCTGGTCCCCGCGCGCACCGCCGAACTGGACGCGGCGCTGCGGCGGACGCTGGACCGCATCCCGGACGGCGCGGCGGAGGACCGGGGGCTCGCGGCCGGCGTCCGGCAGGCCCGTACCGTGCTGGCCTCCCGCGAGGGGGACGGGCTGGACCCCGCCTCGGTCGAGGTTCCGTTCACCCCGCCCGCGCCGGGCCCCGGGGTGTGGCAGCTGACCCCGCCCGACCTCGGACCGGCGATCCAGGCCGGCACCCGCCACGCACGGCCGTTCCTGCTCGACCGGCCCGACCAGTTCCGGCTGGGCCCGCCGCCCGCCCTCGGCTCGGCCCGGTACCGCGCCGATCTGGCCGAGGTACGCGCCGTCGGCGAGGCCAACAGTTCACGGCGCACCCCGGAGCAGACCGAGACGGCCAACTTCTGGCTGGGGTCCTCGATGCCCCTGTACAACGAACCGCTCCGGGTCGCGCTGGCCCGGTCGGCGCGGGAGCCGTTGGCCGACCGGGCCGAGCTGGTGGCGCTGTTCCACGTCGCCCAGGTGGACACCCAAATCGCCACTTCCGACAGCAAGTACGCCCACCTGCGGTGGCGGCCGGTCACCGCGATCCGCTCCGCCGACATCGACGGCGACCCCGCCACCGTCCCCGACCGCGACTGGACCCCGCTGCACACCACCCCGCAGCACCCCGACTACCCCAGCGGTCACACCACCTACGCCGGTGCCGCGGAAGAGGTGCTGACCACCCTGGTCGGCGCCCGCACCGGGCCGTTCGAGATGACCAGCGGCACCGCGCCGGGCGTCACCCGCACCTACACCTCGTGGCGCCAGCTGACCCAGGAGAACGTCGACGCCCGGATCTGGTCGGGCATCCACACCCGGTCCGCGGATGTCGCCGGGGTCGGACTCGGCAGCCGCGTGGGGGCGTACACCCTCGCCCACTTCGACGACCTGCTCCGGTAACCGGTAACCGGTAACCCGCAGCAGGCCCCGCCCCGAAGGAGGCACCGTCACGGCCGGCCCGGCCCTGGCGGTGCCGCCCGTTTCCGGTTGCCCCCGGACCACCGCCCCGGCCGGCACCGCCCTTTCCCGTGACACCGGTCGGCCTATGCCGCACCGGTCGAGCTCCGGGGCGAGAACACCGCGCTCCGACCGCCGGCGGTCCCGGACCATCCCCGCGTGCGCGGGGAGCACCGGCGCGCGGCGAAGGTGAGGGTCGCCGGTCCGGGACCATCCCCGCGTGCGCGGGGAGCACAGTTCGCGACCTGCGACTTCACCGCCGGGCCTCGCCGGTTTTCACCGCTTCCAGGAATTCCGGCACATGCCGCACGGCGACCGATAGCGTCGCATGTACGACAGGGCAGCCGCCCGGGGGCAGCCACCTCCGCCGACACCGCCGCCCCCGGCGGACAGCCATCCCTGACGGGCGCCGTCCCAGGTGGGCCGCGCCTCGTCGGGTAGGGGGACGAGATGCCGCCGGCCCCCGCAGATCAGGCCCCGAGCTGCGTCCGGTAACACTCCGTCAGGTACGGCATCGCCGCCGGGCGCTCCGCGTCCAGGAGTGCGCGGACCCGCGCCAGCAGTTCCTCCCGCGCTGCGGGCCGCAGAGTGATCACGTAGCTGCGGGAGGCGACCATGTCCATGATCTCGTCGGTCGTCATCGGGTGGCTCCAACGGAAGTCCCGCCGCTCGACGGGGCCGAACGGCGCGCCCACGCGGTCCACCTGCCGGTCCCTCGTCGGGGCCGCGGCGCAGTCGCGCAGGATGCGGTCCAGCTTCGCGACCCAGGGCGCGGAGGTGTCGCGGGAGTTCCACACCAGGCTCAGCCGCCCGCCCGGGCGCAGCACCCGGGCCGCCTCCGGGACCGCACGCTCGGGGTCCACCCAGTGCCAGGCCTGGGCGCAGACCAGGGTGTCCGCGCCGTCGTCGGCGAGGGGCACCGACTCGGCGGTCCCTTCCACCACCCGTACGTCCGGCAGCACCTGGGCGAACTTCTCGCGCATCCCGGCCGACGGCTCGACCGCGATGACCTCCCGGCCCGGTGCCCGCAGGGCGCGGGTCAGCTTGCCGGTCCCCGCGCCGAGATCGACCACGGTCCGCGCGTGGCCGGGCACCAGCCAGTCCACCGCCTCCGGCGGGTAGGGCGGGCGGCCGCGTTCGTAGGCGTCCGCCGCTGCCCCGAAAGAGCCCGCCTGACGGGACTTCTCCTGCTTGTCGGCTGTCGTCATGACCGGCATCCTGCCAGGTGGCGGGCCGGTCGACGGGCGGGCGGATGCGGGGCGGCGGTTCACCGGGCCCCGAGGAACTGCCGGGGCGGGCGCCGGAGCCGCGGGGCCGCCGGGCCAAGGCGTCGCAGCCGGGGGCGCCGAGCCCCGGGGGCCGCCGGAGCCGGACCCGCCGCAGGTCTGCCCCGGCCCCGGCGCCCTTCGTCGTGCACGCCCCGGTCGCACCGGGTCCGGCCGTGGCGGCGCGCGGGACCGCCCGCGTGGCCGGGAGGAGGCCTCCGGACCTTCCCACCTACAGCAGGGAGGCGTCCGCCAGCACCGCGTCCACCATCTCCCGGCCGGCGACGTCCCGCTCGGCCCACGTGGCGAGGCCGATGAGGAAGGCCGAGCGGTCGTCGTCCACCGACGCCAGCGTCAGCCGGAGGTGGAGGGTGCCGCAGTCGCGGTGGGACACCTTCAGGGCCACGGTGTGGGCGGGCCGGCCGGTGACCGTCGTCGCCCGCGATTCGCGGAGCGTCGCACGTCCGTCCGGGCAGAAGAACTCGGCGTTGGAGTGCGCCGCGCTCACCGCCATCGACTTCAGCCGGTGCTCCGGGATGCCTCCGGCCCGGCCGGCGACCACCGATCCGCCCCCGCCGCCGGGATTCTTCGTCATGATCACAGCTTCTTCGGCCGGAGGGGCGGGGGCCTGAGCGTGGGTACTCAGACGGTACTCAATCCGTTCGCCGTCCCGGCGCGGGCGCAGTGCCGATCCCGGCGCGGCGACCGGGCCCCCGGACGTCCCGGTGCGGCCGGGGTCCCGGCCGTCACCCCGGCACCCGGGCGGTCGGGGGCCGGCGGCGGTGGGACCGGCCAGGTGTGCCGTACCGGGCCGTCCGGCCGGCCCGGCGTGCCGCGGGTCACCGGCGCCCGCTCGGCGCGGTCGTGCCCGCTCCGTGCCCGCCCGGCCGGACACGGCGGGGCGCCGCAGGACCCCAAGGGACCGAACTGCCCTGTTACGCCGGGTAGTTCGTGTGACACCATGGGCCGGGGGCCGTGGCGCACACGGCGGGACCGGGGACGAGGAGGGGCCGCGGTGGGACGTGCGGGGGACGGCCGGGGCGAGGAGTGGCTGGACCTGGCCGACGCGATCGCGCTGCTGCGCGAGCAGATCGTCGAGGCCCAGGCCAGGATTGCCGATCCGGACGGCACGGGTGCCGGTGACCGGGGCGTCCACTTCGTACTGGGGGACATCACGCTGGAACTGGGCATGGAGCTGACCCGTACCCGGGGCGCGGACGGCGGGCTGCGGTTCGCGGTGGCCGGTCTGGGCGGGCGGACGGAGAGCTCCGACACCACCACGCACACGGTCACGGTGCAGCTCACCCCGCGGCTGCCGGGCGGCGGTCCGGTCCCGGTCGGCGACTGGGAGTAGCGTCCGGCGGAGCCGGCCGGCACAGGGGGGACGGGCACGGTGATGGAGTTCGACCGGCGGGTCCAGATCAGGTGGTACCGGCCCGGCGGGGGCACCCCGCGGTTCGGGTCCGGATATCTCGTGGCGCCGCGCCTGGCGCTGACCGCCGCCCATGTGGTGGGCACGGACGCGCCCGGCCCGGGTTCGCTGACGGTCAGCCTGCCGGACACCGGCCCGCGGGAGTTCGCCGGCCGGGTGTGCTGGTTCCGCCGGGACGGCACGGTCGACGTCGCCCTGGTGGAGGTGGCCGAGGAGGACTGGCCGGTGCCCGCGTCCCTGTCCGACCCGCACACCCGCCCGCCCCAGCGGTGGGGTCACCTGATCGGCACCCGCCGGCACCCGGTCGCCGTCGTCGGCTTCCCGCGCATGCAGAAGGACCCGGCCGGCCACGACCGTCACGACGGCGAGGTGGCGGGGGTCATCTCCCCCTGCACCGGTTCGCTGGCGCGGCGCTACGAGGTGATCAGCACCGATCCGGGCATCCCGCCCGATCAGCTGCCCGGTCGCGCCCCCAGCGCCTGGGCGGGGATCTCCGGCGGCCCGGTCATCGCCGAGGCGCGGGACGGCGGTCTGCTGTGCGGGGTGGTGAGCCTGGACCGGCTGGCGAGCGGCGGCACCCGGCTCACCGCCACCCGGACGACCGAGCTGCTGGCCGATCCCGACTTCCGCCGGATCGTCGCGGAGCACGCCGGCTGGGAGCCCCTGCTGGAACCGGCCGAGCCGGCGGACCTGCTGGAACCGGCGGCCCGCGAACGGGACCTGCTCTCCCCCGCCATGCTGCTGCGGGCGGACGCGGAGGCGGTGCGGTTCCGGGGGCGGGACGGCGAACTGCTGGACCTGCGCAGCTGGTGCCTGGACGACCCGCGGCCCTTCTCGGTCCGGGTGCTCACCGGCCCCGGCGGCCAGGGCAAGACCCGGCTCGCCCGCCACCTGATGGACGGACTCCGCGCGGCGGGCTGGGTCACCGGACAGCTGCGGCCGACGCTGCGGGACGTGCCGGAGGACAGGCTGCGCAGCCTGGTCACCGCGCTCCCGTCGCTGCTGGTCATCGACTACGCGGACACCCGGCCGGACCTCGTCCGGCGGGTCGTGGACCAGCTGCGGACCACCCGCCACCGGGTGCGGCTGCTGCTCCTCGCCCGCGCCGACGGCGGCTGGCGCCGGGACGGCATCGGCGAGACGCGCACCGATGAACTCCTGGCCGGCGCCGAGGTCACCGCGCTCGCCCCGCTGGCGCCCGCCGAAGGGCCCGCCGGAGCCCGGGCGGAGGCGTTCACCGATGCCGTCACCGACTTCGCGCTGCTGCTGGACCGGCTGCCCGCCATTCCGGGCCGGCCCCCGGCGGGATGGCACTCGCTCGCCGCCGCGCTGCGGCCGCCGCCCGACCTGGTCCGGGCCGCGTACGACACCGTGCTGACCGTGCAGATGGCCGCGCTGACCACGCTGCTCCAGCACGGCACCGCCCCCGTCCCCGACGCCCCGGACGACGAGGGCGGCCCGGCCGCCGTGCTCCTCCGCCACGAGCAGCGGTACTGGACGCGCTCGGCGCGGGAGAACGGTGGCCGGCTCGACGGCCTGTCGCCGCGGACCCCGAAGGTCGCGGTGGCCGTCGCCACCCTGTGCGGGGCGGCCGACCGTGAGGAGGCCGTGGCGACGCTGCGCCGGGGACTGGACGTGCCGGCCCACCGGGCGGGTGACGTCGCCGCGTGGCTGCGCTCCCTCTACCCGCCGGGCCCGGACCGCTACTGGGGTCCGCTCCAGCCCGACCGTGTCGGCGAGTACCTCGCCTGCCTGGTGCTCTTCGACCCCGAGCTGCGGCTGCCGCTGCCCGCCCTGGTGGCCGGCGGCTCCGGGGACCAGCAGGTGCAGCTCTTCACCGTGCTGGTGCGTGCCGCCACGGCCTACCACGACAACGGCCGGACGGCCGAGCCGCGACGGATCGAGCGGGAGCTGCTGGACGCGCTGGACGGCGCCGAGGTGGACACCGAGGCCCTGCTCCGGCTCGACCTCGTCATGCCGTACGAGAAGGACCGCCTGGACACCCTCGCCCTGCGGCTCGCGGAGCGGCGGGTGACCGCGACCGCCGGCGGGGTGCGGGACGACGGCCCCGTCCGGGCGGTAGTGGAGCACGGACTGGCGCTGGACCGATGGGGCACCCGGCTCGGCCTCGCCGGGCGGCCGGAGGAGGCGGTCCGGGCGCAGCTGGACGCGGCGGGGGTGCTGCGCCGGGCGGCCGAGGCCGACCGGCGGTACGCCTCGCTGCACGTCGGTGCGCTTCCCGGTCTCAGCGACGCCCTGCTGGCGGTGGGCCGTGAGGCGGAGGCCCTGGCGGTGCTGGACGAGGCGGACACCGAGCTGCACCGGCTGGCCGACGAGGGTGACGCGGACCCGGACAGCTGGGCCGACCTGGGGTGGCGGCTGTACCGCCTGGAGCCGCGTCTGCGGGCGGCGGGCCGGGAGGAGGCGGCGATCCGGGCCCTGGGCCGCTCGGTGGAGTTCCACCGGCGGCTCGCCGGGTCCTCCCTGGGCACCGACGTTCTGCTGGCCAACTCCGTGCAGGCCCTGGGCGCGATGCTGCACCGGGCGGGGCGCCTGCCGGAGGCGCTGCGGGCCACGGAGGAGGCGGTGGAGCGCATGCGGGCGCTGGCCCGGATCAACCCGGCCGGTTACGAGCGCTGGCTGATCTCCGCCCTGATGAACCTGAGCAACATGCTCCGCGACGCGGGCCGGGACGCGGAGGAGTACGCGGTACTGACCCAGGCCGTCGGGCTCGCCGGGCACCGCATCCGGATCGGCCTGGCCAAGGAGTCCGAAGAACACCTGGCCGCCCACCTCACGCTGCGGCTGGGGCTGTGCGAGGACGAGGCCGGGCGCGCCGGGGCGGCGCTGGACCGGCTGCTCCAGGCGCGGGAGATCTGGCGGCGGCTGGCCGGAGCGCGGTTCGAGGAGTACGGGGTGTACCACGCCCGCTGCCAGCGCCACGTCGCCGACCTGCTGATGCGGGCCGGCCGGGACGAGGAGGCGCTGGCCGCCGCCGCGGAGGGGGTGGAGGCCTGGCACCGGTTGGAGGAGGCCGCCCCCGGCGCCCACGGGTACGAGCTGGTCACCGCGCTGTCCATCCATGCCGGACTGCTGTTCTGGCTGGCGCACGACGCCGCCGGGGCGCTGGCGGCGACCGGGGAGGCGGTGGAGATCTGCCGGGGTCTCACCCCCACGTCGGCGGTCGTCGGGTCGCTGCGCCTGGTACTGGGCCTCCAGGCCCAGGTGCTGGACGCCCTGGGGCGCGGCCCGGAGGCGCAGGTGGTCCGCCGCTGGCTCGCGGACCATCCGCAGGAGTGAGCGCGTTCCCGGCGGGTCGCCGTCCCGCCGGCCGCGGCATGGCTCCGCGGGTCCGCCGAGGTGCCGACGCCCGCGCCGTGCCCCGGAGGGCCCGGCCGAGGTTCCGTCCACGGGCACCCGGGCGGTCCGGCCGGTCCACGGGCGGGGACGGGACCGCCCGCCCCGGCCGCGGACCGGATGGCCCCGGGACGGTGCACAGGCGGTTCGGTACGGGTCGGTGCCGGCCCGGGGCGGTGCGGTACGGCGCGGATCGGCCCGGGCCGGTACCGGCCCGGGTCGGCGCGGGCCCGGCCTGGGTACGGGACGGGCGCGGTACGGGACGGGCGGGGGCCGCACACCGTCCGGACCACCACGACCTCGGGGCGGGCGGCATGCGGCACGCCCCGGCCCCGGAGTGCGTGCCCCGGGCGCGCCTCGCGGGAGGGCCCCGGGCAGGCCGGGGACCGGGCCGGAGGCCCCCGGGCGCGCCGGGCGGGATGCTCGGCCGGGCCGGCTCACCCCGCGGGCCGTGTCACCCGCCCGCGGGGGGCGGGCGGCAGCTCAGGCGGAGTCGTCGGCGGTCGGGTCGTGTCCCCAGTTCATCAGGGAGTGGCGCCACCGGGAGTCGCGGACGTCGCCCGCGGGCCGCTGCGCGAGGTGGCGGCGGATGTAGCCGGTCACCTTGCGCATGTGCCGGTAGTCGGCGTCCGAGAGGTCGCTGTGCTTCTTGCGCAGGATCTCCACGATGGCGCGGCCGGAGGCGTGACCGGTGGACTCCCCGCCGTCCTTGTGTTCCCCGGCCGCCCGCGATTCGTCGGTGGCCAGCCACTTCTCCAGGCCGGCGGGCGTCATGTTGACCAGCTCCCGGAAGGAGTCCAGGGTCTCGCGCCGTTCATCCCCGGTCGTCATGTCCGCCCCCGCTTCTTCTTCAGGGCGGAGGGCTTGTGCACGGCCTTGCGGCCGGAGGTGTCACTGCGGACCTCGTACTGCGGCTCCTCCGGGGACGCGGCCACGGTCCGTCCGCCGGCCTTCGCCCGCTTGGTGATCTTCCTCTCCACGGTGCCCTCGGTCTCGCTGCCGTGGCTGCGCCACGCCACCTTGTCCCCCTTCGCGAGCTTCCTGCCGGACGAGGTGTCCTTGTCCTTCGCCATGGGTGCCACTCCCTCGCGGACGGTGCGACCACGTTCCACTGTGCGGGCCGGTGCCCGGGTCCGCACGCCAAGCGGGTGACCGGCGGGGAGCGGAGGACGGTCGTCCGCGACGGACCGGCCGCGGCGGGGAAGGCATCGGGACACATCATCGGTGCGCGGGCCGCGCCGCAGGGAGGAGCTGGTGGCCGATGCAGACGTTCCTGCCGCATCCCGACTTCCGGGAGACGGCGCTGCTCCTGGACCGGCGCAGGCTGGGCAAGCAGCGGGTGGAGGCGCTCCAGGTGCTCCGCGGCCTGACGGTGCCCGGTTACGGGTGGCGCCACCACCCCGCCGTACGGATGTGGACCGGGTACGAGGAGGCGCTGGTGCGGTACGGCCTGGAGGTCTGCCGGGTCTGGCGGGAGCGGGGCCACCAGGACAGTTGCGCCGCCTCGCTGGTCGCCGGGCTGGGCGCGTACCGGCCGGGCGCACCGGTGCGGGAACAGGCGGAGCTGGGGGCCGCCGGTGAGCTGCCGCCCTGGCTCGGCGACCCGGCCTTCCACCGGAGCCACCGTTCGGCGCTCGTCCGCAAGGATCCGGAGGTGTACGCCGGCCTGTTCCCCGGGGTGCCGGACGACCTGCCCTACGTCTGGCCCGCCTCGGACCGGGCCCCCGGGCAGGCTCCTCCGCAGGGGTGACCCCGCCCGGCGACGGCGCGGCGCTCAGAAGGCGTACCGGATGCGCAGCCAGGGGGTGTGACGGTGGACCAGGCCGCGCAGGGTGTCCACCGCGGCGGCCTTGACCTGGTTGCGGTAGCGGACGTTGACCGCGCCGTTCTCGGAGCGCTTGGCCTGCTGGATCTCCGGCCGCCACAGGACGTCCTCGGCCCGGGGGTGCCAGCCGAGGTTGACCTCGTGCAGGTCCCGGTTGTGCGTGAGCATGATCACCTCGGCGGCGGCCTGCCGTTTCACCCGTTCCGGGAGCACGTCGTCGAGACGGGTCAGCAGCTCCGCCCAGGCGTCCTCCCAGCCGGGCCGGATCACCACGGGTGAGAGGTTGAAGTGCACCTCGTACCCGGCGTCCAGGAAGTCGGCGGCGGCGCGGACGCGCTCGGCGACGGGAGAGGTGCGCAGGTCCAGCAGCCGGGAGTCGTCCGGCGGCATCAGGGAGAAGCGGATACGGGTCCGGCCCCGCGGGTCCAGGGCGAGCAGGTCGGGGTTGACGAACTTGGTGGCGAAGGACGCCTTGGCGGTGGGCCACTGCCGGAAGGCGTGCACCAGGTCCGCGGTGTTGTCGCAGATCAGGGCGTCCACCGAGGCGTCGCCGTTCTCCCCGACGTCGTACACCCAGGACGTGTCGTCGCACTGGTTGGGCTCGGTCTTGGGACCCTGGTGGGCGATGTGCCGGGCGAGGTGGGCGATGGTCCGGTCGATGTTGGTGAAGACCGTGACGGGGTTGGCGTACCCCTTGCGCCGCGGCACGTAGCAGTAGGCGCAGGCCATGGCGCAGCCGTTGGAGGCGCCCGGGGCGATCCAGTCCGCCGACCGGCCGTTGGGGCGCACGGTGAACGTCTTCCGCTCGCCCAGGACCAGGGTCTCCCCCTTGACCCGGACCCAGCGCTCGACGTTGCCCTCGTTGCCGTGCAGGCCGGGGATGCGCCAGTGCGAGTCCACCGTGATCAGCCGCGCACCGGGGAACCGGGCGAGGATCTGCCTGCCGCGCGGCGAGGCGGCCGCCGCGGGCTCGGCGTAGATCTCCCGTACCGGCAGCAGCCGGCGGGCCGTGGCAGAGTCCCGGAAGGGCGGCCCCTGACGCACGTGCGCCGGGCCGGCGCCGGGCGGGTCGAGCGCGTCCAGTCCGAACAGCGTGCCGGAGCCGTCGTCCGGGGTGGGGGACGGATGGTGCATGGGGGCTCCGGTACGGGTGGTGCGGGTGATACGGGGCGCGCGGGTGGTGCGCGTGGTGCGTGCGGGCGGCGGAGGGACGCGGGGAGACCCGGACGGGGCGATTCCGTTTCCCACTGTACGGCGCCGCGCCTCCGGTACGGCGCCGCGTGTCGTACCGGAGGCGCGGCGTGCACCGACGGGGCCCACGGCGGGTTCACGGCGGGTTCGCCGCGGCCCCGCCGCGGGCGGGCGCCCGCGAAACCGGCCGTGCGCGGCGGGGCGACCCTGGTCGCGGACGGCGGACGGGTCGCGGGCGCCGGACGGCCGCCGGACGGGGGGACGGACGAGGTCGGGGGCTCGCGGCGGGTGAGCGGGACAGCCGGAATCAACGGCAGGACGGGGCCGGAGGGGCGGCCGGGTGTTACGGGCGGGAGCCGCGTCACGGGGTGCGGAAGCCGCGGAAGACCACCGGTGTCCGGCTGGTGAAGCCGAGCCGTTCGTAGAGCGCGATCGCCGCGGTGTTGGCCTCGGCCACGTGCAGGAAGGGGCGTTCCCGCCGGGCCAGGACGCGGTCGACGAGCGCACTCGTCAGACGGGCGGCATGACCTTTGCCGCGGGCCTCGGGATCGGTGCACACGGCGCTGATCTCGGTCCACCCCGGGGGCCGCAGCCGCTCCCCCGCCATGGCCACCAGGCGGCCGCGGTCGCGAATGCCGAGGTAGGTGCCGAGTTCACGGGTGCGCGGCCGGAACGGTCCCGGCCGGGTGCGCGCGATCAGGTCGAGCATCTCGGGCACGTCGGCCGCGCCGAGTTCCACCAGGCCGGCGTCGTTCGCGGCGGCGGCTCGGTCGGGCCGGGCGCCGGCGGGCCACACCAGTTGCCGGCCTTCGAGGACGAAGACCGGCCGCCAGGCCGGGGGCGGGGTGGCGCGGCAGCTGAACATGTCGGCGAGCGCGTCCGGGCCGAGGAGCTGTGCGAGGTCGGCCCAGTCCGCCGCGTCCGCGTCCGCGGGGACCGCCGAGAAGGTGGCCACCTCCGGGAGATAGGTGGCGGCCCGGCCCTGCCTGCGCCCGAGCCGCGCGTGGTGGCCGCGCAGCGACGCTCCCACCGGGTCGTCCAGGACCGCGGTGTCCCCGCTCCGCCCACCCGGCCCGCTCTTCCCGCTGTGCCCACTCCCGTGGCTCGCCATCGTGCTGTGCCTCTCCTCCGTGTGCGGCCGGCCGGGCGGTGCCCGGGCCGGCCGGTGTGCGTACCCGGGCCGGGCGCGCACCGGTATATCCGGCCGGTGGGACGGCGTCATCCCGCGGGCCGCCCCGCCGAGGAATCCGCCGGCGCACGTGCACCGGGGACCCGCGGCCCCCGCGCCGGGCGGGGTGTCGGGGGTGTCCGACGAGGGCCGCCGGGCGGCAGGCGGACCGCCGCGTCCCGGCCACGGCCGTCCGTGCCGCGCCCCCACCGGCGTATCCTCTCCCCCGCTGTCCTCCCCCACCGCCACCGCCCCCGCGAGCCGCCGATGAACCCGCCCTCCCCGCATCCGGCCGACCTCACCGTCGACGGCACCGGACTGCTCTGCGTCACCCTGCTGCTGAGGCTGCGCGCCCGGATCGCCGGGGCCGCCCCGGGCACGGTCGTGCACGTCATCGCCACCGACCCGGCCGCCCCGCTCGACCTGCCCGCCTGGTGCCACATGACCGGACACCACTACCTCGGCCCGGTCCCCTCCGACCCCGGCCGGCCGGTGTACGCCCTGCGGCTGTCCGCCGACGCGCACCCCACCCGGCCGGACGCCCCCTGGCACCCGGCCGCGGCGGACCCTCGCCGATAGCCGCCCGCGCCACGCCGGCGGTGCCCGGCTCCCGGGGGCCCCTCCGCCGACCGCCGGTGGTAGCGGGGCACCAAGGGCCGCCGCTCACGCCGGTGCCGGCGGCGGGCGTGGCGTCGCCTGCGTCGCCCGACCGCGGCCCGGTCACCGGCGGGACGGCCCGGCCACCGCTGCGCCGGACAACCCGCCGGCACGCGGCGGCCGGGCTGCCGGAGCCGCGACGGCCGGGCCCGCCGGGGTCACCGCGGCGCCTGCTCGTCGCGGAGCCCGCCAGGTTCTTCGCCGCCCTGGTCGAGCCGGAAGGGCGGGTACGCGTCGGTCAGCAGGGCCGCGTACGCCACGACCCTCAGCACCCAGCGGTTGAGCCCGATCACCAAGTCGAAGAGGCCGCGCGGGTAACGCCCGGTGGCGGCCAGGGCCACCCCGGCGAACAGGGTGAGCAGCACGACCGGGCCGCCCGCCATCCAGGTCCCGAGCAGGCCCAGCAGGAGGTAGTGGGGCACGGCCAGCAGCCACCACTTCACCAGCACCAGCCCTCGCGACAGCTCCGCGGGATACGGCAGCTCCAGGCGCGCCGGGTAGTCCGGGACGTCGGCGAGGGTGAACGGCGGATAGCGGTCGGTGCCGAGGGCGCCGTAGCTGTAGTAGGCCACCCGCCACGACCAGCGGAGGACGCCGGTGTTGAAGTCGAAGAGCCGGCGCGGGTAGCGGCCGGTGACAAGGACCGCGCAGAAGGCCACCACGGTGGCCCCGACGAAGCCCGTCCACAGGAAGCACAGGACGACGTAGTGCGGGAGGGCGAGCAGCCACTTCACCAGCCACAGCCAACGGGACAGCGGTCGGTCGAGCACCGCGGTGAGACGCGCGGGGTGGGACGGGGGCGCGGACGGGGTCTTCATGGGACCGGTCCCTTCGGGAGTTCCGGGCTGCTGACGCGTGGTGGTGGTCGCCGTGAGGACCGGCGTGGTGACCGCCGTGGTGACCGGGGTGGCGCGGTTCCTGGGTGCTCGGATGCGTTCCCCGTGCCCGCCCGGGCCCCGCGTGGACCACGGGGGCCCAGGGGCAGGCCGAGGGGGCGGGCACGAGCGGGGGTCGCCCGGCCGGCGGGTGTCCGCGCTGCCGGCGAAGGTGTCCGCACGGCGGGTTCACGTCCGTGCGCCGGCCGGGTCTCCTCATCCCGGTGGGGTGGCCCGGGGCGCCGGGCGTTCCCGGGGAGGCTGTCCGTGTCCAGCATCCCCGGGGTCGTCTCGCCTCCCCCAGGGCCGGGTGGCCCGGGCGCGGGGCCGAGCGTCCCGCGGTGGGCGCGGTCCGGCGGCCGTGACGCCGGACGCGTGGGCCGGTGCGCCGGGTCGGCCTCGACACTCCCGGTGCCGTGTCCTGGTTCTGCTCGTCCGGCGGGAGCCCGGGTGGCCAGGTGACCGGGTCGCCAACTGCCGCATTGATTGGGCGTGCTGGAGCGCTTGCGAGTTGCGGTGCGCCCCGACGGACGGCGCGCCGCGCGCCGCGGACGGGGCGCGGGGCGCCGTCGCCGGGCCCCAGCCCGGTCGCGGCACCGCCCGGGTCCGGGCAGCGACACACCGGGGGCCGGACCACCGAGGGACGTACCGGGCGGCAAGGCCGGTGGGACGTGCCGGCCGGGGAAGGCCGGCGGGGCGTACCGGGCCGGAGCGCCGAGGGGAGGTACGGGAAACGCCGGCACCCATCCCCCGGGTGCCGGCGCGAGGGTGGAGGAGGGTGGACAGGGTCCCCCGGTCCGGGCGGGCGGACGGGACGGGAGCGGGCCGCGACGGGCGAAGCGGACCGCGTCAGGTGGCAGGGGCCTCACGGCCCGCCGGCCCGCATGCGGTGGCCGTCCCGGTGGCCGGGCCGGCCGCGGGCTCAGAGCGGCTGCCGGCGGGCCCGCCGCAGTTCGCGGTCGAGGGCCCAGACGTCGGCGACCGGCCCGAGGTGGGCGAGCTTGTCGGGGTTGAGCACCGTGCGGATGGCCTGGATGCGTCCGTCGAGCACCTCCAGGGACAGGATGTGGAGCAGCTTGCCCTCCCGGTCCCGGAAGACGGCCCCGGGCCCGCCGTTGACCTCGTGCTGCTCGAAGGTCACGGCGATCCGCTCCACCCTGGGGTACACCGAGGCGAGCAGCCGGGCCACGTTGTCGGCTCCGACAACGGTCCTGGCCAGCTGGGGGGCCTTGCCGCCACCGTCCCCGGCCAGCGACACATCGGCGGCGAGCAGCTCCCGCAGTCCGCCGACGTCGCCCTCCCGGAGGGCGTCGAAGAACCGCGTCGCCAGCTCCTGCCGCTCCCGGCGGTCGGCCTCGAACCGTGGCCGGCCGTCCCGCATGTGCCGCCGCGCCCGCACCAGCAGCTGCCGGCACGCGACCTCAGACCGCCCCACCGCGGCGGCGACCTCGTCGAAGCCGAAGCCGAACACCTCCCGCAGCACGAATACCGAGCGCTCCAGCGGGCTGAGCCGCTCCAGCAGCAGCAGTGCGGCCATCGACACCGAGTCGGCCAGCTCCGCCGAGCGTGCCGGGTCCTGATAGGGGTCGGTGAGCAGCGGCTCGGGGAACCACGGTCCGACGTACTCCTCCCGCCTCACCCGTGCGGAGCGCAGCACGTCGATGGAGATCCGCGTGATGGTGGCGGAGAGGAACGCCTTGGTCGAGGCGGGCCGGGTCGCCGTGCCGTCGAAGCGCAGCCAGGCCTCCTGCACCGCGTCCTCGGCCTCGCTCACGCTGCCCAGGATCCGGTAGGCGATCGAGAACAGCAGCGGCCGCAGGCCCTCGAACTCCTCGACCTTGCTCATGCCCGCTCCCCCGCTTCCCTCGCGCCCGGCCGTCGTCGGCGCGGGCGTCCCGTGGTGATCATCCGGTGCTCCGGTGGCGCGGAGCAAGGTCCGGCGACCGGCCCGGAGCCCGGGAGCGGGCACCGGGCCGGTCACGGACAGCCGCTCAGTGGAACTGACCGACCTGGTAGTCACCGGCCGGCTGCTGGGTGATGATGTTCAGCCGGTTGACCATGTTCATGAAGGACACCATGAACACCAGGGCGGTCAGCTGCTCCTGGTCGAAGTGCTCGGTGGCCCGCGCCCAGAGCTCGTCGTCGACCCCGCCGGCCGCGTCCGCGACCCGGGTCCCCTGCTCCGCCAGCTCCAGCGCGACACGTTCGGCCTCGGTGAAGACCGTGGCCTCCCGCCACGCCGCCACCAGGTGGAGCCGCACCGCGCTCTCCCCGGCGGCCGCGGCCTCCTTGGTGTGCATGTCGATGCAGACCGCACAGCCGTTGATCTGGCTCACCCGCAGCGCCACCAGTTCCTGCAGCTCGGCCGGCAGCGGCGCCTCCTTGAGCGCCTTCCCCGCCGTCATGACGTGCTTGAGGGCCTTGCCGGCGGTCTCGGCGGCGAAGTAGTTCAGTCGCGCGTCCATGGTGTGCTCCTTCGTGGTCGTCAACGGCGTTACACCCATGGGACGAGGCAGCCCCGGACCCAGTGACACGGCTCCGTGTGACTCATGCCACCCCGCCGCTCGGGATGTCCGGGCGCGGGCCGGGGCGGTGGGAGGGAACCCGGAACGGCCTGAGTGGGGCCGCGAGCGGTGGCAGGACGGCGGGCGCGGCAGACGCGGGTCGACGCGGGCGTCGGCGCCGGCCCGGGCGCGCTTCGCCGCGGGCCCGGCGGCGCGTCGCGGGACGGGGCGCGGGGGCGCGGGCGCGGGGCGGGGCGCGTCACCAGCCGCCCTGCCCCGGGCCGCGTCGCGCGGACGCGGCGGCGGCCCCGGGGCGGGACAGGCGTCAGCCGGCGGCCGGCTTGTCGAGCACGAAGGCGGCGTAGTGCACCTTCTCGAAGGCCCGGTGGGCGCGGAGCACCTCGGTGAGATGGGCCCAGTCGTCCGGGGTGAACGCGCGCAGCCGCGGCCGGGCGGCGCACAGGGCGGCACGGCCGGCGGTGGAGTCGGTCAGCGCCGCCGCGGCCTGCACCAGAGCCGTGCCCCGGCGCAGCGAGGGGCGGGACCAGTCCAGGACGCGCCGCACCGTGAACCCGGCGTCGGTGGCGAAGCGGACGTAGCGGTCGACCGGCTCGAAGGTGTCGAAGCTCCAGGCCGTGCGGACCAGGTGCCGCGGGTCCGCGGCGGCGAACTCGGCGGGGTCGGTGCCGGCCGGCAGGGTGAAGTCCACCAGGACCAGGCGGCCCCCGGGGCGCAGCATCCGGTGGCTCTCCTCCAGGAAGGCCCGTCGCCCCGCCGAGCCGTAGTGGAACGCCGCTTCGAGGCAGTGCACCCGGTCGAATCCGCCGTCGCGCAGTTCGGTGCCGTCCACGCGGGCGGGCAGGGCCGTCACGTCGGCGACGTGGAACGAGGCACGGGGGCGGCTGCCGAAGCGCCGCCGGGCCCGCTCGATCTGTTCCGGGCTCAGGTCCAGGCCCACCGCCCGGTAGCCGCGGGCCGCCAGTTCGGCGGTGCTCCAGCCGCGGCCGCAGCTGGCGTCGATCACCCGGTCGCCGGGGCGTGCGTCGAGCAGTCCGATGGAACGGTTCACCAGACTTCGCTGGAAGAAAGCCAGTCCGCCGGCGAGCGCCGGCAACGTGGGCCATGCGTAGTAGCCGATGTTGACGAGGTCGCCCCAGCCGAATTGGCTCAGAAAGCGGAGAAGCAGGTGATTGTCGGTGTAAACTTCCGCGATCTCACGGGCCCGGTCGTCATCGATGGTTATGTCCACCGAAGCCATCTCGTTCACCCGATCGCCACGTAAAAATTCCACAGTACCGCCATGGGTTGCGCGTGGTGTGCGTACAACGCGGTTGCGTGTCGGTGCGCACGTGAATTACGAGCCCAATGGTAACCAGCCGCACAGTTTCACCGTGAATTCGGTTGGCGGATTCTGTGTGGATGCCGGTCCTGACGGTCACCGGCTCCGGGCTTTTGTCCGGCGGGGGCGCCGGGGCGGGCGGGGCACCCCCGCCGGACAGGGCGGCGGACCGGTGCACCCCGGCGGACCCGCGCACCCCGGTGGGACGTCGCCGGCGGACCCGCGCACCCCAACGGGACGCTCGCCGGCAACGCGGTGGCGCTGCCGGCGGGACGGTGGCAGCGCCGGCGTGACGGTGCCGGCGGGGCGGCGCCTGGTTCCGTACCGCGCCGCCCACCGGCGTTCTCAGTCGGTGGCGCGCGTGTAGGTGAGGAACACCGCGCCGCCGGCGAGGACGGTGTGGTCGCTCAGGGTCCAGGGGCGCGGGTCGAAGGCGGCCTTGCGGGAGAACAGCGGGATGCCGTCGCCGAGCGTCAGCGGCCCGGCCTTGAGGATCAGCGTGTCGATCTCGGCGTACAGGGAGCCCGCCAGTTCGGCGCCGCCGAGCAGCCAGATGTCCTTGCCTTCCTGCCGCTTGAGCTCCCGCACGGTCGCCACCGGGTCGTCGGCGACCAGTTCGACGGCCGGGCCGGGGACCTCGGTGAGGGTCCGGGAGAACACCAGGTGGCGCAGGTGGGGGTAGGCGTCGGTGATCCCCGCGGCCAGCCCGATCTCATAGCTGCGCCGCCCCTCCAGGACGGTGTCGAAGTGCGTGCCCTCGGCGGTGACGGAGAGCGCCTGCCGGGCGTGGACCGGCAGGGTCTCCGGGTACTCGGCCACGAGGTGCCGGATGTAGTCCTCGGGGATCGGCCAGAAGCCGTTCGGCCCGGTGGGGTCCGCGCCGTCCGGGCCCGCTATGAAGCCGTCGAGGGTGGTGGCGATGTAGTACACGAGTTTGCGCACGCCGGTTCCTTCCGTGGTTCGCCGCTGCGGTACGGCCCGGCTCACCGGACTGGCGTGCCGCGGTGGCGGACCGCCGGCTGATCATCGCACCCGGCGGTCCGCCGGCGGCCACCGCACCGGCACGGCCGGGGAATCGGCGCACGCGCACCCGGGGCCCGGGTGCCGCTCCCCGCCCCTCGCATGCGGGGTCGCGGGGTGCACCCGGGCACGGCCCGCACCGACGGGGCACCGGTGGCGGTGCCCCGTCGGATTCCGGGCCGAACGGTCAGTCCGTGTCCTGTCTGACGACGCACAGCGCCCAGATGACGAACCCGTACATGGTGATGACGATGACCGACCACAACGGGTAGTAGGGCAGCGAGAGGAAATTGGCGATGATGAGCAGCCCGGCGATCGCGACGGCCACGACGCGTGCCCAGAGCTTGGCCTTGAACAGGCTCATGCCCACCAGGACGGCCACCGCCCCGGCGATGAGATGGACCCAGCCCCAGCCCGTCAGGTCGAACTCGAAGACGTAATCGGGTGTGCTGACGAAGACGTCGTCCTCGGCGATCGCCATGATGCCCCGGAGAATGCCCAGTATCCCGGCGACCACCAGCATCACGGCGGCGAAGGCCACCAGTCCGCCGGCCGCCGGATGGCTTTGCGTCGGGTGATGTCGAACTGTCTGCGCCATGGTTCTTCCTTTCGGGCTGTGCACCGCTCTTCCGGCGCGTCAGGTCAGGATGAGGACGATGAAGAGCAGGCAGGCGATGATGTTCACCAGCCAGCTGTGCGTGTTCAGCCAGTCCCGGATGCGCGGCACGGCGGGCCGGACCCGCCGGCGGAACAACACGAAGCACAGCAGCGGTACCGCCGCGATCAGGACGGTCAGGGCGATGAACGGCAGGGCCGCGACGAACGAGGCCCCGCTCTGCTGGAGATTGACCCCCACCGTCATCATGACCACGAGGTCCGAGGGCATCAGAAGGATGATCAGGAACCCCACGGTGAAGGCTCGCCGGGGGTCCGCGGTCATCAGTGTCCCCAGCCACTTGGGGGGTTCGACCGTCTCGCGCCGGAACCAGTTCTTCAGCGCTCCGAGCGCCAGCAGCAGCACCAGGACGTACTGGATGATCTTCCCCGTGGAGCCGCCGTCCGACGACCCGCCGAGGTCCACCGCGGAGTCCAGGACCCCCGCGAGGGCGGACATCACCGCGACGCCCACCGTCGTCGCGGCGGCCACCCCGGTCAGGAAGGCCAGGCTCACCCGGACCGGGCGGGGCGTGGTCACGAGGATGACCGCCGAGACGATCTGCGGTCCCACCATCATCGTGACGGCCAGGGGGAGGATGTTCAGGCCATCCATGGCGCTTTCCGGACGGTGTCGGGACGGAGCGCCGAGGTGCTCCGCCGGGGATGCCGGGGATGTCCCTCCTTCGCGAACGTCGCCGCGCACGGGCCTCCGGCGGCCCTGGGTGCTCGATGCTGCCCGGGTGCCGCTCGCGCGGTACCGACCTGCCCTTCCGCACGGCCCTCGTCGTACGTCGTGAACCTCGTACGTCGTTACGTCGGCCGCGCCCGAGGCACCCGGTGGCCCTCCCCGGGGTGGGCGCCGTCCGCCGGTCGGCGTCCGGGCGCGCCGCGCCTCACGTCCCATCGTCACCCCGGTCCATGTGCCCTGCCACCGGGGCGGCACGGGCCGTGCCGACGGCCGCACGGTGGGGGCACCCTCCTGATCCGGGTGCCGCCGGCCGCCGGGCGGGCCGCGGCTCCACCGGGCCCGGCGGCGCGGGTCAGGAGCCGCCGTCGGCCGGCAGCCGGTCCAGCAGGGCGCGCTTGTCGGGTTTGCCGCCGGGGGTCACCGGTACCCGGTCGAGCAGGGTGAAGGTGGCCGGCACCGCGTCGGCGCCCAGTTCCGCCGCCACCGACGCGCGCAGCGCCGCGAGGTCGGGGGCGCGCCCCCGTCCGGGGACGAGGAAGGCATGGGCGGCCTCCCCGGTGCGCTCGTCGGGCGCCGCCACCACGTAGGCCTGGTCGACGTCCGGGTGGCGGGTGAGGACCTGCTCGATGGGCCCGGCGTAGTGGACCGCGGCGTTGATGATGATCACATCACGGCTGCGGCCGGTGAGCCGCAGGTAACCCCGCTCGTCCAGGTGGCCGAGGTCCCGGGTGCGGACCCAGCCGTCCGGGCGCAGCACCTCGCGGGTCTCCGCCTCGTTCTGCCAGTAGCCGGACATGGCGCTGGGGGTGCGGACCCAGATCTCGCCGGTGGCCCCGGTGGGCAGCGGGTGGTCGTCGTCGTCGCGGACGCTCACCTCGGTGTCCGCCCAGGGGCGGCCGACGGTGTCCAGCAGGTCCGGGTCGCGGACGAGCTCCTGCGGGGTGAGGAGGGCGAGCATGCCGGTCTCGGTCTGTCCGTAGGCGTGGTGGACCACGGGGCCGAGCAGTTCGGTGGCCTCCGCGAGGCGGTGCGGGGCGAGCGGTGAGCCGGCCACCAGGACCACGCGCAGGCTGCCGGTGTCCACCGGGTCGGTGCGGAGGGTGTCGAGGACCTGGTGCAGGCGGGGGACGGCCATCAGTACGGCGGTGGGCCGGTGGCGGGCGATGACCTCGGGGAAGGCCGGTGGCGGGTCGGGGATGACGGCGGTGCCCCCGCTCAGCAGGCACAGGGTGAGGTGGTCGAGGACGACCGCGTTGGCGAAGCTGCCGAAGAGCAGGAAGCGGCGGTAGCCGGCGGCGAGTTCGGCGGTGCGGGCGTCCCAGTGGCCGGTCCGCCAGGGCCAGCGGGCGGCGCAGGCGCGGTAGCTGTGGCCGCAGCCCTTGGGCACCCCGGTGCTGCCGCTGGTCAGGGTGATCAGCGCGATGTCGTCGGGGCGGCCCTCGGCGGTCAGGGTCTCGGGGGTGGGGTGGTGGACGTCCGGGGCCCCGGCGCCGCCCTGCGGCCGGGTGCCGTCCGCGGGCGGGCCGGCCCCCAGCAGGTCGCGGCCGATCCGCAGGACGGGGACGGTGCCGGCGGCGGCGAGGAGTTCGGGGGTCTCCCCCGTGGGGTCGGTGACCACGGCCGCCATGCCCGGGAGCACCGCGCCGAGCTGGACCGGGGTCAGCCCCGGGCGCAGTCCGGTGACCCGGGCGCCCAGCAGCAGCGCGGCGATCTGTGCCGCGAACGCCTCGGGGGTGACGCCGGTCGCCAGGGCCACCGGGCTCCCTGGGCCGAGCCCGGCGGCGCGCAGGCCGCCGGCGCAGCGGGCGATGAGGTCGAGCACCGCGCGGCGGGAGACGGGCCGGCCCCGGTATTCGAAGGCGGGGACATCGGGGTCCTTGCGGAATGCCTCGACGATCGGATACGGGAAGGGGGTTTCCGACGAGTGCTCCACGAGTGTTCCACTCCCCAGGGGTAGAGGCGGCCCGGACGCGCGCCCAACGGTATCCGGTGGAATTCGCCGAACCCATACCGCAACGTGTGACGCACGCCACAAGTAGGCGCCCTGGCGGCGTTCTTTAAGTGTCAAGTAGCGTCGCGTTCATCCACCCCGCTCAGGACGGGAGAACGATGTGTCGAATGACATCTCGGTTGATTACCTGGTAGTCGGTGGAGGTCCCGCCGGTTTACAGGCCGGATATTTTCTCGAACGCGCCGGACGCAACTATTTGATTGTGGAGTCCGGCGATGCGCCGGGGAGCTTCTTCACCCGGTTCCCCAGGCACCGGAAACTCATCTCCATCAACAAGGTGCACACCGGGTGGGACGACCCCGAGCTCCGGTTGCGAAATGACTGGAACTCGCTGCTGTCGGAAGAGCGGAGTCCGCTTTTCACCCACTACACCCCCCGCTATTTCCCGGCCGCCGACGACATGCTCCGCTACCTCGCGGACTTCGCCGCCACCCACCGGCTGGCGGTGCGGTACGGCACCCGGATCACCCGGATCACCCGCCCGGACGACTTCGTCGCCGAGGACCGGCACGGCAACCGCTACCTGGCCAAGCGCCTGATCGTGGCGACCGGGGTGTCCCGCCCCTACATCCCGCCGATCGAGGGCGCGGAGCTGGCGGAGCGGTACGACACGGTGCCGGTCGACCCGGCGGGTTTCACCGGGCAGCGGGTGCTCATCGTGGGGCGCGGGAACTCCGCCTTCGAAACCGCGGACAACCTCGTCGAGACGGCGGCGGTCATTCACGTGGCCGGGCCCGGTTCGCTGCGGCTGGCCTGGCGTACGCATTTCGTCGGCCACCTCCGGGCGGTCAACAACAACTTCCTCGACACCTACCAGCTGAAGTCCCAGAACGCGGTGCTGGACGGCCACATCCAGCGCATCCGCCGGGACGAGGACGGCTCGTACCGGGTCTCGGTGAGTTTCGACCGGGTGGCCGAGGTCGTCAAGGAGATCCGGTACGACCGGGTCATTCTGGCCACCGGCTTCCGTTTCGACGCGTCGGTCTTCGCCGAGGAGTGCCGGCCGGAGCTGACCATCAAGGACCGATTCCCGGCCCAGACCGACGCCTGGGAATCACCGAATGTGCCCGACCTGTACTTCGCGGGGACGATCACCCAGGTACGCGATTTCAAGAAATCCACCAGCGGATTCATCCACGGATTCCGCTACGGGGTCCGGGCGCTGCACCGGATTCTTGAATTCCGTTACCACGGCGTCCCGTGGCCCCGGCGCCCGCTGGAGAAGAGCGGGGACGTCATCGCCGGTGCCGCCGACGCGGTGGTGGCGCGGGTCAACAGCAGTTCCGCGCTGTGGCAGCAGTTCGCCTTCCTCGGTGACGCCCTGGTGGTGGGCCCGGACGGCGAGGTGCGCTACCACGAGGAGATCCCGGTCGACCACCTGCACCGTGCGGTCGCCGGCGGGGTGCTGGGCGAGGTGGACCACTACTACACCGTCACCCTGGAGTACGGCGCCGACCACGACCAGGTCGATCCGTTCGACGTCTCCGTGCCCCGTCTCCCCCAGTCGGACACCGGCGGTCTGGACGCCCGCTACCTGCACCCGGTGATCCGCCGGTTCCGCGCCGGGCGGCTGCTCGACGAGCACCACATGACGGAGAACCTGGAGAACGAGTGGGACGACGAGACGGTCCACCGGGCCCCGCTGCTGGCCTACCTGCGGGACCGGACCGGTGCCGGTGACACCGTCCCCGGCACGGCGGACCGGACGTGAACCGGGCGCCGGACGACGCGCACCGGCACGCCCGCGCCCTCCTGGACCCGGTGCACTACGACTACTTCGCGGGCGGCGCCGGCCGGGAGGTGGCGCTGGACGAGAACGAGCGCGCCTTCCGCCGGCTGGCGCTGCTGCCCCGGGTGCTGCGCGGCGCCGCGTCCCGGGACACCGCCGTGACGCTGCTGGGCGACCGGTCGCGGATGCCCGTGCTCGTCGCCCCGACCGCCTTCCACCGGCTGGCGCACCCGGAGGGCGAACTCGCCACCGCCCGGGCCGCGGCGGCCGCCGGGACGGTGCTGATCGCCTCGATGGCCGCCACCACGGCGATCGGGGAGATCACCGCCGCCGCGCGGTCGGTGCGCCCGGAGGCCGCGGTCTGGTTCCAGTTGTACCTCCAGCCCGAACCCGAGGTGACCGGGGCGCTGGTGCGCCGGGCCGAGGAGGCCGGGTGCACCGCCCTGGTGGTGACCGTGGACTCGCCCGTGCGGGGCCGGCACGGGCGGGACGAGCGGCACGGCTTCCACGACCTGCCGCCGGGGCTGGCCGCGGAGAACATGCGGGACCTGCCCGGCACAGCCCCCGGCGGTGCGGCGGTGCGTCCCATCGCGATGTCGTCCGCGCTGTCCTGGGAGCATGTGCGCCGGCTGCGGGCCACCACCCCGCTGCCCGTCCTGCTCAAGGGCGTACTGCATCCCGAGGACGCCCGGCGGGCGGTGGCCGAGGGCGTGGACGGGCTGGTGGTGTCCAACCACGGCGGTCGGCAGCTCGACGCCGCGCCCGCCACCGTCGAGGCGCTGCCCCGGATCGTGGAGGCGGTGGCCGGGCGGCTGCCGGTGCTGCTGGACGGCGGCGTCCGCACCGGCTGCGACGTGGCCGTCGCCCTGGCGCTGGGCGCCACCGCGGTGGCGGTCGGCCGCCCGGTGGTGTGGGGTCTGGCGGCGGACGGCGAGCGCGGGGTGCGGGACGTCCTGGAGTGGTTCCGGTCCGACTTCGACCAGGCGCTGGCGCTGTGCGGCGGCGCCCGGCCGGCCGATCTCACCGCCGACCTGGTGGTCCGGCGCGGCGGCGTGGGGAGCGGGGCGTGGTGAGCGGCAGGCGGCTGGCGGCGTCCGCCGTGCTGCTGGGCTCCCTGCCGTACTGGCTGCCCGGCACGGTGGTCCGGCTCCGCACCCGGGTGTTCGCCGAGGTCAACGGCGAGGAAGGCGTCACCTTCCCCAACGCCACGCTCGGACCGGACCGTTTCGTCGAGGTGTACGGCCACCCGGGGGCCGCCGGCCGCAGCAAGGGCGCCGCCCTGTCCGACCTGTTCTGGTACTGGCTGGCGCCCGGGTCCGAGGTCCACCAGGAGCACCTGGAGCCGGGCCCCCGCTACCAGGAGGTCGCGGCCGCCACCGCCCGGGTGCTCGCCGGACCGGGCGAGGAGCTGGCGCGGGCCGCGGCGCACCGCACCGCCGCGGCCCTGGACCGGGCCGTCCCCGGGCGGGCGCGGCTGGTGCGGCTGCGCGACCTGATGATGCCGGTGTGGGCGGAGTTCTTCTACGAGCTGGTCTTCCGCGAGCCGTGCCCGCCGGACGCCCGCCGGCTCATCGTCGGCCACGCCGACGACGTGGTCAGCTCGCTGAAGTGCACCCGGCTGCGGCACATGGCCCGGCGCCACGCGCTCACCCGCTACCTGCGCCGCCGGATCGCCGCGGGGGACGTGCCGGCGGACGCGCTGCCGCGCGGCCTGTCCGAGCGGGAGCAGGCGTACTACCTGCAGGGCACGTTCTTCAACACCGCCGTGGTGCAGATGTCGGAGGCCATGGCGCACCTGCTGCTGGTGCTCGCCCGGCACCGGGACGTCCAGCGGCGGCTGGCGGACCGGCCGGACGACGAGGCGTACCTGTCCCAGGTGATGAACGAGACCTTCCGGCTCTACCCGCTGTTCGGGGTGGCGCACCGGATCGCCACCGAGGACATCGCCCTGCCGGACGCGCCGGTGATCCCGGCCGGGTCGGTGCTGTGCTTCAGCTACCCCGACTACCACGCCTCCGGCTACCGGGACCCGGAGGCGTTCCGGCCGGAGCGCTGGCGGCTGCTGAAGACGAAGGAGGCCCACTTCATCCCGTTCGGGGTGGCGGCCAACCGGCCGTGTCCGGCCTGGCGGCTGGCGCCGCTGGCGATGCGGGCCGCGACCCGTGAGGTGCTGCGCCGGTTCACGCTGGACTCACCGGTCACCCACACCCGCTCGCTGCCCCACCGGGGACCGTGCCTGCTGGTCCGCCGCGGCAGCCGGCTGCCCCGCGGCGGGAGGGCCGCGGTGCGGGCGTTCCTGCGGGTGCGTGACCGGTGGGAGGACGTGTGGCGGGCACCGGTGCAACTGGCGCTGGGCACCTGGATGGTGCTCGACGCCCGGCGGCGGCGCCCGGCCCAGCGGTACTTCGCCACCCACGACACCGAGGGCCGGCCGACGGCCTGCCCGGTGCGGCACGCGCCCTGAGGGCACGCCCGTCCCCTCCCCCCGAAGACGAAGGGGCACGCCATGTCCACGACCGAGCTCGCTCCCGCCTTCTTCCTCGCCGTCGTCGTCATCCTGCTGGTCTGCCGGGCCACCGGACGGGTGCTGCGCCTGTTCGGACAGCCCCCGGTGGTGGGTGAGATGGTCGCGGGGGTACTGCTGGGCCCCTCGGCGCTGGGGCTGCTCGCCCCCGGCGTCGAGGACGCGCTGTTCCCCCAGGACCTGCGGCCGGTGCTGTACACCGCCGGGCAGATCGGCCTGGTGATCTTCATGTTCCGGGCGGGGTACGAGTTCCGCCCGGACCACATCCGGCCGGTGGCCCGGCCCGCCGCGGTGGTCTCGGCCGCGGGGATCGTGGTGCCGCTGGGGCTGGGCGCCGCGCTGGCCCTGACCGGCCGGGACGCGGTCGACATCTCGCCGCCCGACGTCTCCCCCGCGGTCTCGGCGCTCTTCGTCGGGGTCACGCTGGCGATCACCGCCTTCCCGATGCTGGCGCGGATCATCACCGAACGCGGCCTCACCGGCTCCCGGTTCGGCGCGCTCTCGCTGGCCGCCGGCGCGCTGGACGACGCGGTCGCGTGGGTGCTGCTGGCCGGGGTGCTCAGCCTGGACCGGGGCAGCGCCGGACCGTTCGCGGAGGTCGTGGCGGGCACCGCCGGCCTGGTCCTGGTGCTGGTGCTGGTGGTGCGCGGCCGGGAGCGGGTGGCGGCGCTCGCCGAGCGCCGCTCGCCCGACGAGGTGCTGCTGGCCACCGTGGCGGTGCTGTTCCTGGCCGCCTGGTACACCGACGAGATCGGCCTCTACGCGGTGTTCGGGGCGTTCAGCGTGGGGGTGTGCTTCCCCCGCTCCCCCGCGATCGACCGGGCCGTGGACACCCTCACCCCGGTGGGGAGCGCCGTCTTCCTGCCGCTGTTCTTCACGTACTCGGGCCTGAACACCGACTTCGGCCTGCTGGTCGACGCGGCCGTGCTGTGGTTCGCGGCGGGCTGTGTCCTGGCCGCGGTGGCGGGGAAGTTCGGGGCCTGCTGGCTGGCCTCCCGCTGGGCGGGCGAGAACCAGGCGGTGGCGCTGCGGGTCGGCACACTGATGAACGCCCGCGGGCTGATGCAGCTCATCGCGATCAACATCGGCCTCGCCGAGGGCATCGTGTCACCGCCGATGTTCAGTGTGCTGGTGGTCGTGGCGCTGGTGACCACGGTGATGGCGACCCCGGTGCTCAGCTGGCTGGACCGCCGCGACGCCCGCCGCGGGCCGCCGCCGGCCACGGTCCCGGGCGGCGGTGCCGGGGGCGCCGGAAAGCCGGGTCCGGACCACGACGGGCCCCGGGCGGGCGTGCCGGGGACGGCAATACCCCGGCGGGCGGGGGAACGGTGAGGGTGCGGGCGCCCCGGGGGACGGCGGTCCGCCGGAGTGCCCGCACCCGCCGTCGGCCGGTGCCGCCCGGGACCGCCGGCCACCGCCGCCCGGGCCTCCCGCCGCCTGCGGCGGGCCCGGGCGAGGGCACGCCGCCCGGCGCCCCCGGGCCGGTGCGGCCCGCGCCCCGGCCGGTCCGCGGGCCCGTACGGTCCCCCGGCACGGGGACGAACGTCCCGGTGTGGGGGTACTGACCGGTTCTGTCCCCGGTCCGGGCGGCGGACCACCCTGGTGGTGACGACGAACCCCCGGGAGGCGGTCATGAAGGCAGCGGTGGTGAAGGCTCTGGGAGAGCCCCTGGTGATCGAGGAACGCCCCGACCCGGTGCCCGGGCCCGGGCAGGTCCGCATCCGGGTCGAGGCCTCCGGGCTGTGTCACACCGACATCCACGCCGCGCACGGTGACTGGCCGGTCAAGCCGGTCGTCCCGTTCGTCCCGGGCCACGAGGGCGTCGGCATCGTCGAGGAACTCGGCGCGGGGGTGCGGGACCTGGCGGTCGGTCAGCGGGTGGCCGTCCCGTGGCTGGGCTGGGCGTGCGGGCGCTGCGAGCACTGCCTGTCCGGCTGGGAGACGCTGTGCGAGAGGCAGGTCAACACCGGTTACGGCACCGACGGCGGCCACGCGGAACAGATGCTGGCGCACGCCGCCTTCGCCCAGCCCGTCCCCGACGGCATCGACCCGTGCGAGGCGGCGCCGCTGACCTGCGCGGGGGTCACCACCTACAAGGCCCTCAAGATCGCCGGCGCAGGACCGGCCGACCTGGTGGCGGTGTCCGGCATCGGCGGGCTGGGCCACCTGGCCGTGCAGTACGCCAAGATCGCCGGAGCCACGGTCGCCGCCATCGACGTCTCGGACGACAAGCTCCGGCTCGCCGCCGAACTCGGCGCCGACCTCCTCATCGACGCCCGCACCGAGGACCCCGCCGCCGTGCTCCGGCGGCACGGCGGCGCCCACGTCGCCCTGGCCCTGGCGGCGGACGACGCGTCCTTCGCGACCGCGCTGGCCGGCCTGCGCCGGGGCGGCAGGCTCGTCATGGTCGCCCTGCCGGCCGGCGGCACCGTCCAGGTGCCGGTCTTCCCCACCGTGCTGGGCGGCATCTCCGTCATCGGATCGATCGTCGGCACCCGCCAGGACCTGGCCGAGGTCTTCCGACTGCACGCCGCCGGCCGGACCCGCGTGGTGTACGAGACCCGGCCGCTGTCCGACGTCAACGCGTGCGTGGAAGAGGTGCTCCGGGGGCGGGTCAAGGCCCGCGTGGTGTTCACCCCGTGAGGCCACCGCGGCCGGTTGACCGGGGCCGGCCGCCGTCCGGGCACCGCGCCCTCCCCTGACGGCGCCGCGTCCGGGCCCACCGGTCCGCCGCCGGCCCCCGACCACCGTCGAGCACCGTCGGGCAGCGGTCGGGACCGGCGCCACGGGCCACCAACCGGGAACCCGCCGGAACCCGTCGGAGCGACTGGAGATGAGAACCGTGGCCGTGAGCCGAAGCGTGGGTGACGTGATGACGGGTGAGGTCGTCCGGGCGCACCCGGACACCCCGTCGGCGGAGATCGCCCGGCTGCTCACCCGCCACCGGATCGGCGGCCTGCCGGTGGTGGACGACGACGACAAGGTGATGGGCGTGGTGTCCCGGACGGACCTGATCCGGCGCCATGCCGCCGGTGACCGGCTGCGTCGCCGGGCGCGGCTGCCACGGGCGCTGCGGCGCCTGGTCAAGCCGCGCGCGCCCGGCCCGGACACCGCCGGTGAGCTGATGAGCAGTCCCGCGGTCACCGTCCATCCCGAACAGCGGGTGGCCGACGCGGCGCGCATCATGGAGCGCCGCCGTATCGACCGGCTGCCGGTGGTGGACGAGGAGGACCGGCTGATCGGCATCACCACCCGCCGGGACCTGCTGCGGGTCTTCGTCCGGAGCGACGAGGAGATCCGCCGGGAGGTGCTGCACGCCGTCTCCGTCCACGCCCGCTCCCCCCGCGCGGCGGAACTCCGCGTCGGGGTCCGGGACGGCACGGTCACCCTGGCCGGAGCCTCGGCCTCGGCGGTCGATCCGTCCGGCCTGCTGGCGGCCGTGTGGCGGGTGGACGGCGTGGTGGGTGTGGTGAACCGCCCGGCGCCCGACGCCTGACGGCCCGGGCCCCGCGCCATCCGCCCGGGCAGCGCCATCCCCGGCCTTCCCGCACAGGGGCCGTGGCCCGGTGCCCCACTGCACCTCTGCTCCGCGGCCGGCGGGCACGCCCCGGCCGAGCGGCGCGGCAGGAGGCGCCGCCGGTCGGCCCGCCCGGGCTCGGCGCGGCCCCTTCCCGGACGGCCCCACCCCGCCCCGGGGCGGCACGCACCCGCACGGGCCCCAGGCACGAGTCGCGCCGCAACCCGCCGCCGACGGCACATGGCCCGACCCCGGGCGGCTTCCCACCGCGCCCCCGGTGACACCCACCTCCCCCGCGGCGGCACCCACCCCGCCCTGCCGGCACGCGCGCCGAACGTCGAGGACGGCCGGACCACGCCCCACCGGGGAGGGCACCGTCCCCGGGTACCGTCCGGCACCCCACAGGGCCTGGCCGGCACCACGGCCGTCCCGGTGGCCGGGCCGCACGCCGGGGCAGGTTCCGGCCCGGCCGCGGGAGCACCACCGACCCGTACGGTGCCGGGCCCGCCGGGACGGTGACGCCGGTGCCGGGGCGGGCCGTCGCAGGGCCGTTCCGCCGGCGGGCTCCGGCCGAACGGCACCGGTGGCGGGGACCGACCGGCCCTGACGCCGGTCCCCCCGCCGGCGTGATGCTGGTCCCACCGGGCAGGCGTTGTCCGGCCCGTAACCGGTCCTCACCTCTGGAGGCAGACCATGACTCGTCCGATCACCGTGGGAGTGGACGGCTCCGCGGAAAGCCTGGCCGCCGCCGACTGGGCGGCGAGCGAGGCGCTGCGGCGGAACCTGCCGCTGCGGGTGGTGCACGCCTGGCACTGGGAGCCCCTGACCGTGCCGGTGGTCAACGACCGGGACGCGCAGGCCGAGTGGGCGCGGACCCTGCTCTCCGACGCCGGGCGGCGCCTGACCGAACGGCACCCCGGCCTGGAGCACACCGCCGAGATCCTGGACCGGGAGCCGGTACCCGCGCTGGTGGACGCCGCGAAGGACGCCGAGATGCTGGTGCTGGGTTCCCGGGGCCACGGGGCGATCGCCGGGTTCCTGCTCGGCTCCCACGCCCAGCAGGTGATCGCCGCCGCCGGGCGGCCGGTCGTCTCGGTCCGGGCGCCCGCGGACGGCGAGGAGGTGCCCGCGGACGGCGCGGTCGTCGTCGGCCAGCAGGGATCGGCGGAGGACAGCGCCGCCGTGCTGCGCTTCGCGTTCGAGACCGCCGCGGCGCGCGGGGTGCCGCTGCGGGCGGTGCGGGCCTGGAACCTGCCGCCCGTCTTCGCCTACAGCCCGGTGGTCATGTGGCCGGGGGACGAACTCGGTGACCTGGCGGCCCATCACCGCGAGCAGCTCACCGCGGCGCTGTCGCCGTGGCGGGAGAAGTTCCCCGAGGTCCCGGTGGACGAGCACGTCGAACTGGGGCCCGGCGGTCAGGTGCTCCTGGCCGGGACGGCCGGCGCGAGCCTGCTGGTCGTCGGGCGGCGGGTGCGCCGTGTGCCCGTGGGCGCGCGCATCGGCTCGGTGGCGCATGCCGCGCTGCACCACGCCCGCTGCCCCGTCGCGGTCGTCCCGCACGACTGATCCGGTGCCGGGCACGGCTTCGCACCGGCCGGCGGTCACCGCGTCAGAGAAGGAACCGGCGTGTCCGGTCCCGGGCCGAGCGGCGGGGGACCCGGCACGCCGTCCGCCGTGGCCCCGCCGCCGTGGCCCGTGCGCAACGGTCCGGGGGCGGCGGTCCGTACGCGGCGGCCCCGGACCGGCCGGTACGGGCGGCTGCCGGGCCCGCCACCGGGTACGTCCCCGCCGGGCCCACGCCCACACACACGGGGAACTCCGCCATGGCCCTCCGCGGGAACGATGCCGTGCCCCGCTTCCCGGGGCACATCGCCGCGCGCCGCTCCGGCGGGGGACGGCGCGGTGCGCCGGACGGGGCGGCCGGTCCCGGCCCGGAGCCACCCCGCACCCGGCGGAGGGACCGGTGAGGCCGCGGGGCGGGTTCCCGGTCCCACACCCGCCCCACCACCCAGCACACTTCCCACCACCGGTCACAGTCCCCACCACTGATCACGCTCCTCCCGGAGGCACGCACATGAACGGAACCGTCACCGCGGGCATCGACGGAACCGCACCGGCGTCGGCGGCGGCCGACTGGGCGGCGCGGCACGCGGCACGCGAAGGGATGCGGCTGCACCTGGTCCACGCCCCGGCGCACGGACCGCTGGACGACCTGGGGGCCGCCGGTCCCGAGGCGCGGCGGCGCTGGGCCCTGGGGGTACTGCGCGAGGCGCGGGACCGGGTCCTGGCGGCGCATCCGGGACTGCCGGTCGGCACGGAGCTGCTGAGCGGCGCCCCGGTGCCGGCGCTGACGGCCGCCGCGGCGGAATCGGAACTGCTGGTGGTGGGGTCGCGCGGGTACGGCGCACTCCGCGCCCATCTGCTGGGGTCGGTCTCGCTGGGTGTGCTGCGGCACACCGACCGGCCGGTCGTCGTCACCCGCACACCGCTCGCCGCCGCCGCGCCGGATCGCCCGGAGGAGGTGGTCGTCGGCATCGACGCGACCTCCGCCGGGCCGGAACCCGGGATGGACCGGGTGCTGGACTTCGCCTTCGCCCGGGCGGCGGCCCGCGGGGCCACCCTGTGCGTGGTCCACGCCTGGCCCGCCCCCACCACGCTGGTCTGGAGTCCGGGGGGCCTCCGGCCGGCCGAGGACGTGGCGGAGGCGCGGGAGGCGCAGCCGCGGTACGCGCGGATGCTGTGCGAGGCGCTGCGGCCCTGGCGTGCGCGGTACCCGGGGGTGGCGGTGGTCGAGCACGTCCGGTCCGGGGCCGCCTCCGAGGTGCTCACCGCCCGTGCCGACGGAGCCGGCCAGGTGGTCGTGGGACGCCGCGGCCACGGCGCCGGCCCGCGGCGCATCGGCGCGGTCACCCACGCGGTGCTGCACCATGTCCCGGGCGCGGTGGCCGTGGTACCCGTCTGACGTCCCGCGCCCCGCCGCCCGGGCCCGCGCCCCGCAGTGGCGGCCCCGGCCGGTCCCGGAGACTGGCCCGGCCGGTCCCCGCGGTGGGGCGGCACCGGCCGGGTTGGCCCTCCCGCCGGCCCCGGCGGCGCCGCGCCGGGGTCCCCGTCCCCGTAGTGTCCCCGGCCGGGCGCCGCCGGACGCCGGTGGTTCGTCACGCGGACCACCGGCGCCCGGTCACGCCCACCGTGGCCGGCGGCGGGCGCCGCGCCGCTCACGCGGTCCGCAGGCCGCGGCCGCGGAACTGCTCGCGTACGCGTTCCACCAGGTCCGGCCCGGGGACGGGCACGTCCTTGAGGGGGAAGGGGATGCCCAGCGCGTCGTACTTGTGGGCGCCGAGCTTGTGGAAGGGCAGGACGTCCACGCGTTCGACGTTGGGCAGGCCCGTGAGGAAGCCGGCCAGCCGGTCGATCTCGGCCGGGTCGTCGGTCCAGCCGGGGACCAGGACGTAGCGGATCCACACCGGGACGCCCAGGCAGTTCAGCCGGGTGGCGAAATCCAGGGTGGGGGCCAGCCGGCCGCCGGTGAGCTCGCGGTAGCGGCCGGGGCTGAAGGACTTGATGTCGAGCAGGACCAGGTCGGTGTCGGCGAGCAGTGCGTCACCGGCCCGGGCGCCGAGGGCCCCGGAGGTGTCCAGCGCCGTGTGCAGGCCCAGTTCCTTGCAGCGGTGCAGCACCTCCGCCGTGAAGGCGGGCTGGAGCAGCGGCTCCCCGCCGGTCAGTGTCACGCCCCCGCCGGCCAGGCCGGTGAACCGCCGGTACCTGGCGATGCGCGCGACCACCTCGTCGGCGGTGACCGGCCGGCCGTCACGCAGCTGCCAGGTGTCCGGGTTGGCGCAGTACCGGCAGCGCAGCGGACAGCCGCTGAGGAAGAGCACGAAGCGGGTCCCGGGACCGTCCACCCCGGTGGACAGGTCCCAGGAGTGCATCCGGCCGGTGGTCATCGGACACCGTGGAAGGTGCGGTTGATGACGTCCAGCTGCTGTTCGCGGGTCAGCCGGACGAAGTTGACGGCGTACCCGGAGACCCGGACGGTGAGGTCCGGGTGGCGGTCCGGGTGCTCCATGGCGTCCTGGAGGGTGGCCCGGTCCAGGACGTTGACGTTCATGTGGTAGCCGCCCTCGGCGATGTAGGCGTCGAGCAGGCCCACGAGGTGGCCGGCGCGTTCGGCCGGGTCGTGGCCCAGGCCCTCGGGGGTGATGGTGGAGGTCAGCGAGATGCCGTCGCGCGCCTGGTCGTAGGGGATCTTGGCCACCGACAGGGCGGAGGCGGCCATCCCGTGCGTGTCGCGGCCGTTCATCGGGTTGGCACCCGGGGCGAAGGGGGTGCCGGCGCGGCGGCCGTCGGGGGTGTTGCCGGTGTGCTTGCCGTACACGACGTTGGAGGTGATGGTGAGGACGGACTGGGTGTGCTCGGCGTTCCGGTGGGTGGGGTGGCGGCGGATCTTCTCCATGAAGGAGCGGACCAGTCCGGTGGCGATGGCGTCGGCACGGTCGTCGTCGTTGCCGTAGGCCGGGTAGTCGCCCTCCACCCGGTAGTCGACGGCCAGCCCGGTGGCGTCGCGGATGACCCTCACGCGGGCGTGGGTGACGGCGGAGAGGCTGTCCGCGGCCACCGACAGGCCGGCGATGCCGCAGGCCATGGTGCGGTGCACCGGGTGGTCGTGCAGGGCCATCTCGATGCGCTCGTAGGCGTACTTGTCGTGCATGTGGTGAATGACGTTCAGCGCGTTGACGTAGGTCTCGGCCAGCCAGTCCAGCACCCGGTCGTACGCCTCGGTGAGTTCGTCGGGGTCGAGGTACTCCCCGGTCAGCGGCTCGGCCGCCGGGCCCACCTGCTCGCCGGTCATCTCGTCCCGGCCGCCGTTGACGGCGTACAGCAGGGCCTTGGCGAGGTTCACCCGGGCGCCGAAGAACTGCATGTGCCTGCCGACGGCCATCGCCGAGACGCAGCAGGCGATGGCGGTGTCGTCGCCGGTGCGGGGGCGCAGGAGGTCGTCGGACTCGTACTGGATGGAGCTGGTGTCGATGGACACCTGCGCGCAGAACCGCTTGAAGCCCTCCGGCAGCCGGGGGGACCACAGCACGGTGAGGTTCGGTTCCGGGGCCGGGCCGAGGTTGTACAGCGTCTGCAGGAAGCGGAAGGAGGTGCGGGTGACCAGCGGCCGGCCGTCGACGCCGATCCCGCCGATGGACTCGGTGACCCAGGTCGGGTCGCCGGAGAACAGCGCGTCGTACTCCGGGGTGCGCAGGAACCGCACGATGCGCAGTTTGATCACGAAGTCGTCGATGAGTTCCTGGGCGCGGCTCTCGTCGATGCGTCCCTCCTCCAGGTCGCGTCGGAGGTAGACGTCGAGGAAGGTGGAGGTGCGGCCGAGCGACATCGCCGCACCGTTCTGTTCCTTCACCGCGGCGAGGAAGCCCAGGTAGAGCCACTGGACGGCCTCGTGGGCGGTGGTCGCGGGGCGGGTCACGTCGCAGCCGTAGGAGGCTGCCATCTCCTCCAGCTCGCCCAGCGCCCGGATCTGCTCGGCGAGTTCCTCGCGGTCGCGGATGACGTCGGTGGTGGAGGGCAGCGCGTCCAGCCGGGCCCGTTCGGCGCGCTTGGCTTCGGTCAGCCGCGCGGTGCCGTACAGCGCAACCCGCCGGTAGTCGCCGATGATCCGGCCGCGGCCGTAGGCGTCGGGCAGGCCGGTGATGATGCCGGCCTTGCGGGCGCGCAGCATCTCGGGGGTGTAGGCGTCGAAGACGGCGTCGTTGTGCGTCTTGCGGTAGGTGCCGAAGACCTTGGTGACGAACGGGTCCGGTTCCAGGCCGTAGGCGCGCAGGCCGTTGCGCACCGTGCGGAGCCCGCCGTTGGGCATGATGGCGCGCTTGAGCGGGGCGTCGGTCTGCAGCCCCACGATCAGTTCCCGGTCGCGGTCGATGAAGCCGGGGGCGTGCGAGGTGATGGTGGACGGGACGGCGGTGTCCACCGCGAGCACGCCCTTGCGGCGCTCCTCGGGGAAGAGCGCGGCGACCGCCTGCCACACGGCGAGGGTGCGCGGGGTGGGGCCGGCCAGGAACGCCGCGTCGCCCTCGTACGGGATGTAGGTGGCCTGGATGAAGTCGCGGACGTCGATGTGCCGCTGCCACCGGTCGCCGGCGAAGCCGCGCCAGGAGTGCGGGGTGGGGGTCGGTGGCGGCGGAGGGGCGGACGGTCGTGGTCATGGGGTCGTCTCCGGTTCGCGAGGGGCGGTGCGCGCGGGGGAGGCGGGCGGTCGTCCGGCCTCACTGTCGATGCTCCTCGCCGGGCCTGCCGCCGGGGCAGAGCCGGTGAGGCGGTTTCCCGGCCGCCGACCGGCCCGGGCCCGCGGTCAGGGGCGGGGCCGGTGGTCCCGGCGGGTGCGGGGGACCTCCGGCGCCCGTCGTGCGGCGGCGTGCGGCCAGGGGCCGGCCCGGGGCGGCCGCCCGGGCCGGCAGCTCAGACGCCGGGCAGCGGCCGGGGGCCGGCGTAGTAGGCGGTGCGCATGATGTCCTCCATGTCGTCGAGCATGGGCATGCGCGGGTTGGCCGGTGCGCACTGGTCCTCGTACGCGTTGAGCGCCTGCTGTCGCAGTGCGCCGATGAACGCCTGCTCGTCGATGCCCACGGCCCGGAAGGACGGTTCGATGCCGACGGCGTCGCGGAGCCGCTCCACCGCGGCGGCGTACGAGGCGACGCCCTCGGCGGGGGTGGCGGCCGGCAGGCCGAGGGCGCGGGCGATGTCCTGGAAGCGTTCCGGTGCCCGGTAGCTCTCGTACTTCGGCCAGCCGGTGAGCTTGGACGGCACGGTGCCGTTGTAGCGGATCACGTGGGGCAGCAGGATGGCGTTGGTGCGGCCGTGGGCGATGTGGAAGGTGGCGCCCAGGGTGTGGGACATCGCGTGCACGATGCCGAGGAAGGCGTTGCCGAAGGCCATGCCGGCGATGGTGCCGGCGTTGTGCATCCTCTCCCGGGCCGCGGTCCGCGCGCCGGCCTCGCCGGTGACCGCCGCCGCCAGGTTCTCGAAGACCAGCTTGACGGCGTGGAGCGCGAGGCCGTCGGTGAAGTCGTTGGCGTAGACCGAGACGTACGCCTCGGTGGCGTGGGTGAGGGCGTCGAAACCGCTGTCCGCGGCGAGGGTGGCCGGCAGGTCGGCGGTGAGCACCGGGTCCACGATGGCCACGCTGGGGGTGAGGGCGTAGTCGGCGAGCGGGTACTTCTTGCCGGTGGCGGGGTCGGAGATGACCGCGAAGGGGGTGACCTCGGCGCCGGTGCCCGAGGTGGTGGGGACGCACACCAGGCGGGCGCGCTCACCGGGGACGGGGAAGCGGAAGGCGCGCTTGCGGATGTCGGAGAACTTCTGCCGCATGTCGGCGAAGTCGATGTCCGGGTGTTCGTACAGCAGCCACATCACCTTGGCCGCGTCCATCGGGGAGCCGCCGCCGAGGGCGATGATGGTGTCCGGCCGGAAGTCGCGCATCAGGGCGGCGCCCCGCCGCACCGAGTCGATGCTGGGCTCGGGTTCGACGTCGTCGATGACCTGGATGGTCACCGGCCGCTGCCGCTGGTGCAGCACGTGGCTGATCCGGTTGACGTACCCCAGGCGGGTCATGGTGGCGTCGGTCACCACGGTGACGCGCTCCACCGCGGGCATCGAGGCCAGGTAGCGGATGGCCTGCGGCTCGAAGTAGATCTTCGGCGGCACCTTGAACCACTGGAGGTTGTTCCGCCGGGTGCTCACCCGCTTGATGTTGAGCAGCTGGGCGGCGGAGACGTTGTCGGAGACCGAGGTGCTGCCCCACGAGCCGCAGCCCAGGGTCAGCGAGGGCAGCAGCCGGTTGTAGATGCCGCCGATGGCCCCTTGCGAGGACGGCGAGTTGACGATGATCCGGACCGTCTTCATCCGGTGGCCGAACGCCTCGGCGAGGGCGGGGTCGCCGGTGTGGATCACCGCGCTGTGGCCCTGCCCGTGGAAGGCGACCATGTCCGCGGCGAGGTCGAAGCCCTCCTCGGTGGAACCGGCCCGCAGCACCGTCAGGACCGGGCAGAGCTTCTCGCGGGTCAGCGGCTCGTCGGGGCCGACGCGGCCGGCCTCCACCAGGATGAGGGAGGTGTCGGCCGGCACCGTGAACCCGGCCTGCTCGGCGATCCAGGCGGGGCTCTGCCCGACCGCCGCGGAGTTGACCCGGCCCCGGCGCCCGGTGGCGTCCGGCGGGAAGAGGTAGGTCTCCAGCTTCCGCTTCTGCTCCGCGGTGGCCAGGTGGGCGTGGAGCCGCCCGAACTCGCGCAGCGCGCGGTCGTAGATCTCGGTGTCGAGGACGACCGCCTGCTCGGAGGCGCAGATCATGCCGTTGTCGAAGGACTTGGAGAGCACCAGGTCGTTGACCGCGCGGGGCAGGTCGGCGCTGTGGTGCACATAGGCCGGCACGTTGCCGGCGCCGACGCCGACGGCCGGCTTGCCCGCCGAGTACGCCGCCTTGACCATGCCGTTCCCACCGGTCGCCAGGATCAGCGCCACTCCCGGGTGGCGCATCAGCGCGCCGGTGGCCTCGATGGAGGGCGTCTCGATCCACTGCACGCAGTGCTCGGGGGCGCCGGCGGCGACGGCGGCGTCCCGGACGACGCGGGCGGCCCGGGCGCTGCACTCCTGCGCGGACGGGTGGAAGGCGAAGATGACGGGGTTGCGGGTCTTCAGCGCCAGCAGCGCCTTGAACAGGGTGGTGGAGGTGGGGTTGGTGACCGGGGTGACCGCGCAGAGCACCCCGACGGGCTCGGCGATCTCGACGATCCCCTCGATGTCGTCCCGGGCCACCACGCCGACCGTCTTCGTCCGGGCCATGCTGTGGGTGACGTGCTCGCAGGCGAACATGTTCTTCGCGGCCTTGTCCTCGAACACCCCGCGGCCGGTCTCCTCCACCGCCAGCCGGGCGAGGGCGGTGTGCTGGTCCAGGGCGGCCACCGAAGCCTTGGCGACGATGTGGTCGATCTGCTCCTGGGTGAGGGGCTCGAAGCCGGCGAGCGCCGTGGTGGCGTTGCCGACCAGCAGGTCCACCGTCAGGTGCGTGGCGGTCGGGGCGGCGTCGGAGGCGGTGCGCGAAGGGGCGGTCACCTGCGTCATGGAAAGCTCCCTGGGTGTGGGTGGCCCGCTCGGCCACAGGGGCGGCCCGCCGCTGCGGGCCGGCCCCTCGTCTCACTCCCAGCCTGATGGCCGGCCCCCGCCGGGCGGGGGTCCCGAAGGTCCCGGGCCCGGGCCCGATGGTCTCCGGCCCGGCGTGCCGGGTGGTCCCCGGCGGTGGCCCGGCCGTCCCCCGGCGGGGCGCCGGAGGGACGGGCCGCCCCGGCGCCGGGCCACCGCCCGCGGCGGCGCGGCGCCGGCCGCCGGCGGCGGGGCGTGCCCGGAGCCCCCGCGGCACCCGGCGCCGAGTGCCGGATGCCGTGCCGCGGGTGCGTGCCCGGGCACGGGCGTCCGGGCCGCCCGGGTGCCGCCGGCGGGTGTCCCGGCCTCGTGCCCGGCCTCAGGTCAGGGACTTCTGCGACGGCACCACCACCCCGTAGAGGTCCTGGATCGTGGCGAGCGCGGCGTCGTGGAGCTGCCGCGCGGGCACACCGTCCGAGCTGCCCCGCAGCGGCAGCGGCCGGGTGGCCGAGGCGTCGGCGACCACGGTCGGCCGGTACCCGTTGAGGAATGCGCCCTGGCTGGTGAACAGCACGCACATGTGGGTCATGAACCCGGCGATGACGACGTCCTTGTTCCCGGCCTTCTTCACCTTCTCCGCGAGGTCGGTGCCGTGGAAGGCGTCGGGCACGCTCTTGACGACGACCTGTTCGCCCTTGGCGGGCTTGAGCGCCGGGACGATCTGCCCCGCCTTGGACTTCAGGTCGTAGCCCTTGTCGACGATGTGGATGACCGGGGTGCCCGCCTCGCGGGCCCGGTTCAGCAGCGCCGCGGCGTTGTCCACCGCCGGCTTCCACCCGTCGAGTTCCAGGGCGCCGTCGGTGTAGACGTTCTGGTAGTCGACGAGGATGAGGGTGGCCTTCGACAGGTCCGCCGGAGTGTCGTCGAGGCCGTTGAGCTGCCGCAGGGTCGTGGTGTCCGCGGCGGCGCCCCGGGCGGCGGGGCTGGACGGGTCGTTCCTGGGGGACGCGGCCTCGGAGTCCGTGCCGCACGCGGTCGCGGTGGCCGCGAGCAGGACGGCGGTGGTCAGGGCGAGGAGGGGGCGCAGCGGCTTCATCGGCGGAGGTCCTCCGGAGTGGCGACGACGACCCCGTAGAGGTCGGCGATGGTGGCGAGGGCGGCGAGGTGCACCTGGCGGGCGTCGAGTTCGGTACCGGCGACCGGCAGGGCGCGGGTGGCGCAGGCGTCGGCGACGACGGTGGGGTGGTGGCCGCGCAGGAAGGCGCCCTGGGCGGTGAACGCCACGCACATGTGCGTCATGAAGCCGGCGATCACCAGGTCGTTCCGGCCCGTCTCCGCCACCAGCCGGTCCAGTTCGGTGCCGTGGAAGGCGTCGGGCGCCCCCTTGACCACGACCGGCTCGCCGTCGGCCGGCGCCACGCTCGGGTGGATGGCGCCGATCTCGGCCCGGATGTCGTACGGCGTGCCCTCCCCGCCGTCGTTGACGACGTGGATGACCTTCGCGCCCTCCCGGCGGGCGCGCTCCAGCAGCCGGGCTCCGGAGTCCAGGGCGGCCTGCCAGCCGTCCAGCTCCATCACGCCGGTGGTGTAGGTGTTCTGGTAGTCGATCAGCAGCAGGGTGGCGCCGGCGAGCGAGGCCGGGGTGTCGGAGAGGCCGTTGAGCCCGCGCAGTGTCGTTCTGGGCATGGGGATACCACCTGGTTCGGGATCGGGGGATGCGGTGCACCGGTGCGGTGACCTGCGCCTATGACGCTATGACCCGGTCGGCGCGTCGGCAATGTCGTCTAACATGCAGAAACCGACATCACCGTGACCGGCCCCGGGGGGACGTGTGGACACCGTCGAACGACTGATCGTCATCGTGGTCTTCGGAGGCGTCGATCTGCTCGACGTCACCGGGCCGCCGGAGGTGTTCTCGCTGGCGCGGCGGGAGACGGCGGAGGCCGCGGGTTACACCGTGGTCCTGGCCGCGGAGTCCATGGACCCGGTGGTCACCGGTGCCGGGGTCCGGGTGCTGCCCGACACCACCTTCGCGGAGGTGTCGGCACGGCGCATCGACACGCTGGTGGTGCCGGGCTCGGTGGAGGTCGACGCCGACCGCCGGGTGCACCCGCTCGTCGATCCGGCCGTGGTGGAGCGGGTGCGGCAGCTGGCCGCCCGGTCCCGCCGGGTCACCTCCGTCTGCGTCGGGGCCCACATCCTCGCCGCCGCCGGGCTCCTGGACGGCAGGCGCGCCACCACGCACTGGTCCACCGCGCAGCGGCTGGCCGCCGACCACCCGGCGGTGGAGGTCGACGCCGACCCGATCTTCATCCGGGAGGGCAACGTGTGGACGGGCGCGGGGATCAGCGCCTGCCTGGACCTGTCGCTGGCGCTGATCGCCGACGACCTCGGGGAGGCCGTCGCCCTGCGGGTCGCCCGGCAGCTGGTGATGTACCTGAAACGGCCGTCCGGTCAGAGCCAGTTCAGCGTGCCGCTGGAACAGGTCGCCACGACGCGGCGCGTGGAGCAGTTGCGCCACTACATCCTGCGCCACATCACCGAACCGCTGACCGTCGCCCAGCTCGCCGGGCACGCCCATGTCAGCGACCGGCAGCTCACCCGGATCTTCAAGAGCGAGCTGGGGACCACCCCGTACGCCTACATCGAGTCGGTCCGTGTCGAACGGGCCCGCGCCCGGCTGGAGTCCACCGACGACACCCTCGAACGCGTCGCGGCGGACTGCGGTTTCGGCACCGTCGACACCCTGGTCCGGGCGTTCCGCCGGCGGCTGGACACCACCCCGACCGAGTACCGGCGCCGGTTCCGGACCGTCCCCGGCTGAGCCCGGCCGGCCGTGCGGCCCCCGGTCCCGGCGCCGCGCGTCCGGCGATCACGCCGGGGTGCCGGTCGCGTCCTTCCCCGGGTGCGGCGAGGTGTCGTGCCGGGGCAGCAGGAGGGGGGTGAGCAGCATCAGGAGCCCGGCGGCGGCGATCGCGGCGCGGGGGCCGGTGAGGGCCGCCAGCAGACCCCACAGTGCGGTCAGGACGGCGACGGTGATCTTGCTGGTGACCGACCAGGCGGACAGGGTGCGCGCGGTGCGGTCGGCCGCCGTCCGCTCCAGCCGGTAGGCGGCGAACACCGGGTTGAACACGCCCATGCAGGTGATCAGCCCGAACTCGACCACGATGACGAGCACCAGCCCGGCCGCACCGGGCCGGACGAAGGCCAGGACCGGCGACCAGCACGCGCGCAGCGTCCCTGCGGTGAGCAGCACCCGGTGCCGGCCGAACCGCGCGACCAGCCGGTGGGCCAGCCGTGCGCCCACGATGCCGCCGACGCACGGCAGCCCGAAGGCGAGGCCGTACTGCCAGGGGGCGAACCCCAGATCGCCGAGCATGAGGACGGCGAGCAGCGGCGAGGTCGCCATGATCAGACCGCTGACCAGGACGGTGTTGAGGAACAGCGGGCGCAGCGCCGGGTGGGTGAGGATGTACCGCCACCCTTCGGACAGGTCGCCGGCGCGGAGCCCGCCCCGGTCCCCGGCGGGGCGTGGCGGAGCGGGCTCCTCGCCGCCGATCGCCCGGAGTCCGGCGGCGGAGAGCAGGTGGCTGACGGCGTCCGCGGCCACGGTCAGGACCGGGCCGAACAGCCCGGTCGCGGCCGTGCCGACCGGCGGCCCGAGCACGGTGGCGGTCCAGGTGGTGGACTCCAGGCGCCCGTTGGCGGCGACCAGGTGCTCCGGCGGTACCAGTCCCCTCAGATACGCGCCGCCGGCCGCGGTGAAGGCGATGCCGGCCGCGGCGACGACGACGGAGACGGCCAGGAGCTGGGCGAAGCCGAGAACGCCGGCGGCGTACGCGGCGGGGACGCTCATCAGCGCCGCGAACCGGACCAGGTCCATGGCGATCATCACCGGGCGCTTGCGGCGGAACTCCACCCACGGCCCGAGCGGCACCGCCACCAGCGCCCCCACCGCGAGTCCCGCGGCGGCCAGTGCCGACACCTGGGCCGGCCCGGCGTCCAGGGCGAGGATCGCGATCAGGGCGAACGCGTCGAACGCCAGCCGGCTGCCGAAGGTACTGACCGCGTACGCGGCCCACAGCCACCGGAACGCCGGGCTTAGCCCGCTTCCGTCCCCCATGCCCCCGCGCCCCCTGCTCCGCCTCGCCCGAACAAACCGGTGTTGACCGGGGAGAGCCAATCGAGGGACGGGACCGCAGGTCAAACAACCGTTCCACCGGCGGTCCACAACCACCGGTTGTTCGCCGGGGCCGGTCCGGGGATCACGTGAGCGAACGGTTCATCGGCGGTGCGGCGGCGAGGGCCGTGCTCGCGTGGCGGTCGGCGCCGGCCGGCCCCGCCGACGGAGTCCCGGCGGGGGCGAGGTCCCTGGCCTCGGGAGGGGTCCCGGGACCGGCGGGTTAGAAACGCCGGGCGGGATTTTCCCCATCAAAATCAGGAGGTCCATCTGATGAGTACGGATACGCGCCGGCGATTCGCGGCGACCGCGGTGACGCTGACCATGGCGGGCGCGCTGGGGTGCGGTCTGATGGCGCCGGTGGCGCAGGGCGCCGGGCACGGGTCGTGCTACGACGGGCGGTGTGACATCACCGTGTCGAAGCCTCAGACGATCAAGGTCGACAGCAGGAAGTTCGGCTTCGGGAAGCTCAAGGTCACGCACATCAGCTCCCGGTCGGTGAAGTTCTCGGCGACCACCACGGGCGGCGGGGCGCACCTGAGCGGCAGCACCGGTCCGGGCGGCACGGTCAAGCTCAACAACCTGAAGATCTGGGTGAAATCGGCCTCCGGCCACAAGGCGAAGCTCGCCCTGTTCCCCACCCGGTACTGAGCCGGCCGGCGGCCCCCGGTGCGTCCGTAGCGCGCCGGGGGCCGCCGTGTTCCGGGCGGCGGGCGCGGCCGACGGCCACGGATGCCGGGCGGACGGGCGCCGGGCCGGCTCAGGCGCCCGGGCCCTCGCGGCAAGGGGGTTCCGGTTCCTCGTGTCCCCTCCCCGGGCGTGCCCTCTACGGTCGCGCCCGACGACCCGTCGGTCGCGGCACCGCCGTCATCGAGCGCCGCCGCGGACCCGTACGCACGAGGAGGAGTCCATGGAACTCTCGCGTCTGGCCCGTTCGGCGCCCCGGGGAGGCGGCTGGCCGCGGTTGGCCGTCGCCGCGCTCGTGGCGGCGGCGACGGCGCTGGTCGTCCCGGCGACCGCGCGGGCCGCCGATGTGGAGGTGACGCCCGGCGCCGGTGGTGTCACGGCCGGTACCAGCGACGGGAACCGGCCGGCGAACGTCGTGGACGGCGACTACGGCACCCGGTGGTCGGGCGAGGGCGACGGTGCGTGGCTGCGGCTGGACCTCGGCTCGACCCACACCGTCAACCAGGTCAAGCTCGCCGTCCACAAGGGCGACACCCGTCGGAACGTCTTCGAGCTCCAGTACTGGGACGGATCGCGCTGGGTCACCGTCCACGACGGCAGGAGCAGCGGCACAACCACCGGTCTGCAGTCGTTCTCCTTCGCGCCCGTCCGGACCTCGCAGATCCGCTACCTCGGTCACGGCTACGAAGGGGAGGGCGAGGGCGACTGGAACAGTCTCACCGAGGTCGAGGTCTGGAGCGGCGAGGGTGATGGCGGTGGTGCCGAGGTCCCTGCCGACGTGGTGGACCTGAGCGACTGGAAGGTGACGTTGCCCATCGGTGAGGAGGAGGACCCCACCGAGATATTCCAGCCCCAGCTCGACGGCTACTCCCACGACCCCTACTTCACGGTCGCCGACTCGGGGGACGCGGTGCGGTTCCGCGCGCCGGTCAACGGCGTCACCACCGGCGGCTCCAGCTATCCCCGCTCCGAGCTGCGGGAGATGGAGAGCGGCGGCGGTGACGAGATCACCTGGTCCTCGACTGCCGGCACCCACACCATGACACTCCGGGAGGCGTTCACCCACCTGCCCGAGGACAAGCCGCACGTCGTCGGCGCCCAGATCCACGGCGGTGACGACGACGTCACCGTGCTGCGTCTGGAGGGCTCGAAGCTGTGGATCACGGACGGCGACACCGCCCACCACCACCTGATCACCGACGACTACGCACTCGGCACGGTCTTCGAGCTCAGGTACGTGGTGAGCGACGGGGAGATCGAGGTCTACTTCAACGGCGAGCTGGAGACGACCCTCGGCCACTTCGACTCCACCAACTACTTCAAGGCCGGCGCCTACACCCAGGCCAACTGCTCCAACTCCTCCCCGTGCGGCACCGCCAACTACGGTGAGGTGGAGCTCCACGCGGTGCACGTCACCCATGACGACGGCCGGGGAGCGGACCGGACGCAGGCCGACGGCCGGCGCGGCTGAGGCCCCCGCCGCCGGTGTCCGGCGGGTCCGGCCCCCGGCCGGGTCCGGGCCGCCGGACGGCGTCCCGCGCCTTCCCCCGGTGCCGCTCCGGCCGGGTGTGACTGCCACCCCCGGGCGGCCGCGCCCTCATGGACGGGGTGCGGCCGTCGCGGTGCCTCCCCGCGACGGCCCCTCGACGCCCCGATGGCCCCCGGGTTCCGGTGTGGGGCGGCGGTCCTGTCGTAACGCACTGCGCAGCCCCCGCTCCGCACAGTAGGTTCGGTTCCGGCGCGCGGCGTGGGGGCCGCGCGCGTGCCGGGCTCGGATGAGGAGGGGGATCGTGCGTTCCGGAGACGAGTTGGCCGGCCGGTACGTCCTCAGGGATGTCATCGGCACCGGGCGGAGCGGCGAGGTGTGGCGGGCCCACGACCGGGTGGTGGGCCAGGACGTGGCGGTGAAACCGGAACGGATCGAGGGAGAGGGCGACACCGCGGTGCGGCGGCTGCCGGCCGAGCCGCGCGCCATGGCCAAGTTCCGCGACCACCCGCACGTCGTGACGCTGCTGGACGTGGTGACCGTGCCGCCGGGGCCGGGCGAGCGGGAGACGTACTGGTTCGTCATGGAGTACGTGCCCGGCGGCGGCCTGGACCGGCAGCCGCCGGTCACTCCGCGGCGGGCGGCCCGTATCGGCGCCCAGCTGGCCGACGCACTCGCGGCCCTGCACGCCGCCGGCGTCGTGCACTGCGACGTCAAGCCTGCGAACATCGGGCTCACCGGTCGGGGCACCGCGAAGCTGCTGGACTTCGGGGCCGCCTACCGGTTCGGCGGCACGGAGACCGTGACGGTCAACGGTCCGTTCAGCTTCACCCCCGACTACGCCGCCCCGGAACTGGCCCGGGGCAGCATCCCCCGGCCCGCCTCGGACGTGTTCTGCCTGGCCGCCACCCTCCACGCGCTGGTCACCGGTTCGCCACCGCGCGGCGGCGCGGCGACCGAGGACGGTGACCCCACGTCGGAGGCGGAGGGCGAGGAGGAGTCCGAACGGCTGACGTATTGGAAGGCCGAACAGGGCGTCGTCGAGATGGACGCCGATGCCCTGGGGCCGCTGTACCCGGTGCTCTCCGCCATGCTCCGACGCGATCCGCACAAGCGCCCGGACGCCGCCGAGGCCGGGCGGCTCCTGGCCGCGATCGCCGACTCCCGGGGCATCGAGGGCACCTGGTGGCAGCGGTGGCGGTGGCCGCTGGTGGCCGCGGGGGCCGGCATCGCCGTGCTGGCCGCGTGCCTCGTCGTCGTCCTCGGTGACGACGGCGCCCGGCGGGCCCTGGTCACCGGGGCCACGTCGAGAGGGGCGGCACGATCCCTGATCGGAGACCCGCGGACCGCCAACATCTGCGCGCTCGCCGACCCGGCCGCCCTGGGGGTGTTCGGCGTGGCCCAAGTGGACGCGGACTACGGGAACTTCCACCGCTGCGACGTGCTCGTCCACCCCGACGAGCACAACCGTGTCGACGTGGCGTTCGACCTCCGGCACGGCTCGGCACCCGAGATGGCCGAACCGGCCAGAACCGTCGGGGACATCGGCATCATGGAGGTACCGCCGGAGAACGACGAGTGCGAGCGGCTGCTCCTGCCGTCCGGTGCCGACGGCGACGGCACCCTCGTCGGGGTCCGCGTCGACATGGGCAAGGGCTCGGTGGGCGGCGGGACCGCGACGCTGTGCAGGGTCGCCGACGTGGCCGCGCAGAGCGCGGCCGCGATCCTGGACCGGGGCCCGCTCCCGCGCCGCTCCCCGGCCTACCCCGATACCTCCCTGGCCCGGGTGGACGCCTGCCAACTGCTCGACGCACAGGCACTGTCCGCGGTGCCGGGCCTGGCGGGCGACGAGCCGGAGACCGGCGTCGCGAATTGGGAGTGCACGTGGTCGGGGGACGTGGACGGCCTGGAGGCCGAGGTGGGCTTCCACCGCGACCAGCCCCTGTCGGAGGAGCACGGTGAACCCGTCCGGCTCGGCGGCCACGACGCCTTCGTCGTGCCGGAGGGCAACGGCGAGGAGACCTGCACGGTCTTCGTGGAACACCGGCGGTACGGCGGTGTGAACGCCGAGACCGCCGCCGAGATGCTGCGCCTGTACGTCGGTGGGCGGCGGCCCGTGAAGGAACTGTGCGCGATGGCCAGCGACCTGGCCGCCGCGGCCGCCGCCGAGCTGCCCGCGCCCTGACCCGGGAGGGGTCCCGGCCCCGGGCCGCACACTGGATCCGCCTCCACGCCGCCGACACGAACCGATGGAGAACGGTGATGAGCGTAAGTCGTCCGCCCAGCCTGGCGCGCCGCCGCGAAGGGGACCGGCCGCGGCAGCCGGGCACACTGCAGGCCCGTTCCCTGACGGGCGGCATCCAGGTCGTTCCCCGGCCCGGCAGCACCGTCCGCTTCGGTCGCGGCCCCAGACCCCAGGTGCAGCTGCAGATCGGCGTCGACGACACCCGGGTCAGCCGCCGACACGGTGAACTGCTGTTCCGCGGCCGGAACTGGTGGCTGCGCAACACCGGGCAGCAGCTGCTGCGGCTGCCGCACGGCCTGCTTCTGCACGCCACCACCGAGCCGGTCCCGCTCACCGCCGGCTACACCCCCGTGTTCGTGCGGGGCACCGGCCACCGCGAGCACCTGGTCGAGCTGTACGTCACCGACTACGACGACAGCGGCCCGGCCACGAAGGAGACCGCCCCCACCGTGCCGCCGCAGCGGTGGCCGCTCGACGACCGGGAACGGCTGGTCCTCATCGTCCTCGGTCAGGAGTACCTGCGCTACGAGCCCGAGCCGCGGCCCCTGGTGTACCGGCGGGCGGTGGCCCAGCTCCAGGTGTTGCAGCCGGAGTACGGCTGGACCACGCGCAAGGTCCAGGACCGGGTGGGCGCGGTGCGCAGGCGGCTGCACCGGAGCGGGTGCGTGCGCAGCAAGCTGATGCGGGAGGAGGACGACGACGCGTGCGACGGCACCCTCATGCACAACCTGCTGCGTGAACTCGTCGACAGCACCACCCTCGCCCCGCCGGATCTCACCGAACTGGACCGCGCCCTGGACGACTAGGCAGTTCCGCGCGGATCGGCCGGGCAGACCGTAGGGTGGGCCGGCGTGGATCTCGAAGCCGTACGCACCTTCGTCGCCGTCGCGGACGCGGGCCGGTTCCAGGATGCCGCCGCCGGCCTGTCGGTCACCCAGCAGGCGGTCTCCAAGCGCATCGCCGCACTGGAGCGCGACCTGGCGGTGCGCCTGTTCACCCGCACGCCCCGCGGCGCCCGGCTCACCATCGACGGCCAGGCGTTCCTGCCGCACGCCCGGGAGCTGCTGCGGGTGGCGGAGCGGGCGGACGCCTCCGTCCGCCCCGGCCGGCGCGCCCTGCGGGTCGACGTCGTCAACCGGCGGATCGTGACCGCCGGGCTCCTCCAGGACTTCTACCGGACGCGCCCCGGGCTGGAGCTGGACGTGGTGACCCTGGACGCGGACGTCGAGGGCGCGGTCGCCGCGGTGGAGGCCGGGACGATCGACGCCACCTTCCACGCGGTCCCCCCGCGGCACCACCTGCCGGAGGTGATCCGCACCGCCCGGGTGATCGAGGAGCGGCACGAACTGCTCACCGGGCCGCGCCACCCGCTCGCCGGCGCCCGTGCCGTCACGCCGGGGCAGCTCGCCGGGCACCGGATCTGGATGCCCGGCCTGGACGCCCGGGGCGAGGTGGCGGACTACTACGAGGAGTTCGCCGCCGTCTTCGGGCTCACCATCGACGTGGTGGGACCGGTGTTCGGCAACGAGGCGCTGCTGGCCGAGATCGCCGACTCCGCGGACCTGGCGACGCTGGTCGGCGAGGGCTCGCGGTATCTGTGGCCGGACCGCTACGACCTGCGGCGGATCCCGGTGCGCGACCCGGCGCCGCTCTACCCGATGTCACTGATCTGGCGGGCGGACAACCCCCACCCGGTGCTCCCGGAACTGCGCGGCCACCTGCTCTCCGCGCGCCGGGACCGGCCCGGCGCGGACGTCTGGCTGCCGGCCTGGGGGCACCGGGCGGTGGGGTCATGAGTCGCGCAGGGCGCTCCGCTTCTGCCACTGCTCCCAGGTCTCCTGCCACACCTCCAGGCCGTTGCCGACGTCGGTCTTGTTGGGGTTGGTGGTGCCCTTGACCTCGACGGTGGAGCCGATGGTGAGGAAGTCGTAGACCTTCTTGGCGTCCGCGGTGGTCATGCCGAAGCAGCCGTGGCTGTTGTTGACCTGGCCCAGGGACTTGTTCCACGGGGCGGAGTGCAGGAACGTGCCGGACGCGGTGAGGTGGGTCACCCACTGCGAGTCCAGCATCCACTGGTCGCCGTAGCCGATGGTGGAGGAGTCCATCGTCTCGGCGGCGTTCTTGCTGCGGACGGTGTGCACGCCGCCGCGGGTGGGGTCCTGCGGGGAGCCCGCGGAGCCGGTGACGCTGCCGACCTCCCGGCCGTCCTCGTACATCGTCAGGCGGTGCCCCGGCACGTCGATGACGGCCCTGCGGTCGGCGCCGATGGTGAAGCCGAAGTCGTAGTCGCGGACGAACCAGCCGCCGGCGTCGCCGGAGCTGATCCCGGACAGGGCGCCGTTGACGGACACCTTGGTGCCGCTCGGCCAGTAGTCCTTGGGGCGCCAGTCGATCCGGTCCTTGCCGGAGTAGTCCTTCACCCAGCCCCAGGCGCCGGTGACCGCCGGCCGGGTGGTGACCTTCAGCGCCTTCTCGATCTCGGCCCGCCGGTCCTCGGCCACCGGGTGGTCGAAGAGGATGGATATCGGCATGCCGGTGCCGACCGTCTGGCCGCCGTTGGGGGTGTTGGTGAGCTTGTTGACCTTGTCGGCCCTCTCGGTGGTGAAGGACGTGGTGGCCGACGCCTTCCGGCCCCCGGACGAGGTCGTCTCGGTCCGGACGGTGTAGGTGGTCGACGGCCGGATCTTGCCGTCGGAGGTCCAGGAGGTGCCGTCCCCGGCGAGCCGGCCGCCGACCGCGCCCCCCTTGTGGTCCTCGACCTTCACCGAGGTCAGCTTGCCGCCGGTGGCCCGGACGGATATCGGCCGGCCGAGTTCGGCCGCCTTGTCGCCCGCGGCGGGGGTGACGGTCACCTTGGCCGGCGGGCCGTCGGCCTTCGGGGAGTCGTCGCCCCCGGAGCACGCGGTGAGCAGGCCGGCCGCCGCCAGGGCGGGCAGCAGCCGGACGGGGCGGCGACGAAGTGCGGCGTGCACGGGTGGGTCCCTCCAGAACAGAGCGCTGATCGGTGGCGGGACCCGCCCTCCGGAGGGAGGGGGAGCCGGTCGCGGCTGCCGTGGCGCCCGCCGTCCATTCAGAGGGGGCGGACGGCGCGGAGGTTGTCCGGCACGCCGCCTTTTTCTCGGCACCGGACGGTTCGTCACCGCGCCGGGCGACCGCCACGGGCAACGGATGACGGGCCCGGTGCCGGCGCCGGCCGGAGCCGGGGGCGCCCGGCCGGCCGCCGGTCCGGCCCGGAAGGCCCGCGCCCGACGTCCTGGCGTGGGGCCGCCGGACCGGCGGGCGCGATGGCCGGCGGACGGCCGGCCCGGACCGCCGGACCGGCCGGCCGGGATTCCGGAAGGCCGGTCCGCGGGCCGGGGCTCCGGGGCCCGCCGGAGGTACGGCGCCCGGGGTGCCGGCGCCCGGGTTCCGGCGCCCGGCGGGGCGTCAGACGCCCCGGTCCGGCAGGTCGCCGTCGCCGCCCAGGTTGGCGACCATGCGGCGCAGGACGTTGATCGTGGTCACGAAGTCGGCGGTGGGGATGCCCTCGTGCGTCTGCCGGTGCACGCGCCGGTTGCGTTCCGCGGCGCGCAGGCGGCCCGCCTCCCCCTCCCCGGTCAGCGTCATCCGCCCCTCGTCCTCGGTCAGCCAGCCCCGCCGGAGCAGGTCGTCGTAGACACCGTCGAAGTCGGTGTCCTGGTCGTCGTAGCGGGCCAGCCGCTCGGTCAGCGCGGCCCGCGTCCACCGGCCGGGGGCGCCGGCGACGTGGTTGAGGGTCCACCAGTGCGGCTGCGTGAGGTCCTCCACCGCCAGCTGGGCGCGGAGCGCGCCGACCACCCGCCGGTAGGCCTCTCCGCTCCACGCGCCGATGGGCTGGGCGGCCAGTTCCTCGGACGGGTACTCCTTGAGCGCCATGTTCGGCTGCCCCCTTCGGTGTGTTCACGGGTGGGGGACGAACGTAGAACCTCATCCATGGTTGAGGTCAAGGCGCGGCCGGGCGCGTACCGCGCGGGCCACCGGGGCCGCACGCCATGGGTGTGCCGGCGGCCCGTTCGCGTGGCAGCAGGACGCGCAGGGACCGGGCGGTGAGCGGACGGGCGCGGAGGTCCGGACCACGAACGGGCCCGGCCGTACGCGGCCCGGAGGCGTGCGGCCTTGCTACGTGACGCACGCGGCCCGGAGGCGTGCGTCCCCGGCGCGTGACGCGTACGGCCCGGACCGCCGGGCGGGGCGGTCCGGGCCGTGGGCGGCGGGTGCCGCGGGGTCAGCCGGCGGCGGGGCCGGCCGCGTCCGCCGCCGGGGCCGTGCCCGGCCCCTCCGCCCCGGGGGTGGCGGAGGGGTGGCACAGCAGCCGGGCCATCACGGCCGGCAGTTGGTCGGCCGCGTCCGCGGTGGCGGCGCGCCAGCCGACGTGCCCGTCGGGGCGCACCAGGACGCCGCCGTCGGCGGCCACCTCCCGGACCCGCTCCCACTGGCCGTACGGGTCGCGGAGCGCCTCGCCGGGGCCGATGCCGCGCACCGTCACCGGCACCCCGGTCAGCTCGGCGGCCGCGCGGGCCGCCTCGTGCCAGCGTCCGCCGCCGGGCCCGGTGAGCAGGACGAAGCGGCCGTGCCCGGTGACGTCCAGGGTGGAGCAGCGGCGCCGGCCGTCCTCCAGCCAGGCGTGCGGCAGCCGCGCGCCGGGCCAGGTGGTCGCCCGGTAGTACAGCTCGGGATCACCGTCGGGCAGCGGCTCGGGGGTGCCGTCGGGGACGACGGCACCGGACCGGTAGCGGTACCCCAGCTCCACGCCGTGGGCGTTGACCTGGTAGTTGATCTGCCCGGTGGCGGCGGCCAGCGCCTCGCGCCGGGCCTGGCCCTCCTTGGTGTCCTCCTCCAGCTCCCGCAGCAGCCGCCACTGCTCGTCGGCGTCCTGGCCCTCGGCGAACCCCAGCGCCTGCGCGACGCCGTGCAGGTCGAGCATGGAGCGGAAGGCCCGGTCCACCGCCTGCGCGCCGACCGGTTGGCGTTCGCTCTGGTAGGTCTCCAGCAGCCCGGGGCCGGCCCGGCCCTCCAGCACCAGCCGGAGCTTCCAGCACAGGTTGAAGGAGTCCGCGAGCGCGGTGTTCAGGCCCAGGCCGTTGGTCGGCGGGCTCTGGTGCACCGCGTCGCCGACGCAGAACACCCGGCCGACCCCGTAGCGGGGCGCGATGGTGCTGCTCAGCGCCCACGGGGAGATGTTCTTGATGGTGACCGGCACGGAGGAGTCGCCGATGCTCTCGACGATGCGCGCGCGCATCGCCTCCGGGTCGTTCTTGTCGAAGCCGCCGTCCGGGTCGTCGGCGCAGAGGAACACCCACTCGTTCCACGGCCGGACGGAGATGAAGACCCGCATGTCGCCGGGGCGGTCCCCCGGCCGGGTGCCCATGTAGAGGATGGCGGGGCGGTGCGCGCTGAAGCGGGACAGGTCGGCCTCGAACCAGGTGGAGACGGCCCCGGCGAAGCCACTGGGGCCCTCGACGGTGAGTCCGAGCTGTTCCATGACCCGGCTGCGGGCCCCGTCGGCACCGATGACGTAGTCGGCGCGCACGGTGTACTCGCGGCCCGAGTCCCGGTCCGCGACCCGTGCCGTGACGCCGTCCTCGTCCTGTTCCAGGCCGCGGAAATCCTGCCCGAACCGCAGCTCTCCGACGCCGGCCTCCTGGACGGCCGCCGCCATCAGCGGCTCCATCAGGTGCTGCGGGAGGTTGCACATCGGGGCGGGGCTGGCGGCGCGGTAGTCCCCGATCCGGTCCGGCCCGTTGCCGTACGCGTCGAGCCGGCTGATCTCCGCCCCGGCGAAGGTGGTCATGAAGACGTGGTTGGCCAGCAGGTCCGCGGGGGCCGCCTCGGCCAGCACCCGGTCGGCGACGCCGAGGTCGCGCAGGATCTCCCCGGTGCGCTGGTTGAGCAGGTGGGCGCGCGGGGTGTGCGCGGTGCCCGGGTGCCGGTGCACCACCAGGTGGCGCACCCCGTAGCGGGACAGGGCCAGGGAGGCGGCCAGACCGGCCGGTCCGGCCCCCACGACGAGGACCGGCACCCGCACGTCGGGGGCCGTCCGGGACGTGCCGTCAGCGGCCGGCATGGGCGCTCCCTCCCGTCTTGTGGGCGTATCCGGCGTAGATGATGGAGGTGTCCTTGTTGAGGGCGAGGCCGAACTGGCGGCCCAGTTCGCCGTAGGTGATCTCGCCGCGGGCGCGGCTGCGCAGCAGCCGCATGACCTCGCGCTGCGGGCGGCTGGAGCCGAAGCCGACCAGGTCCCGGTTGTCCAGGCCGTGCTTGGCGAACAGGGCGTGCAGTTCGGACGGCTTGATGAACTGCTTCCAGTCGTGCAGGTTGCGCGGGGCGAAGCTGACGGACTTCCAGTCCTGGGCGACCTTGATCATCACCAGCCAGGAGCGGAAGGTCCGGTTGATGGTGTCGTAGAGGTAGTAGCCGCCGGGCTTGAGGACCCGGACCGCCTCGCCGACCGCCTGGTCGGGGCTGGTGACGTGTTCCAGGGTGTCGCAGCAGTAGACCAGGTCGAAGGCGCCGTCCGGGAACGGCAGCCGCTCGGCGACGCCGTGCCGGTACTCGATCTCCAGCCCCGACTCCCGGGCGTGCTCGGTGGCCGCCGCCAAGGACTCCTTGGACGGGTCGATGCCGGTGACCTTGCAGCCCGCGGCGGCGAACTGTTCGGCGAGCAGCCCGCCGCCGCAGCCGACGTCCAGCACCTTCAGGCCGGCGAGGTCCATCCGCAGCCGCTCGGTGAGGACGGTGTGGAAGTAGCGGAACCGCGCCGGGGTGAACTCCTTGAGCGTGGCGAACGGCTGGTCGTCGCGCCACCAGGCGTCCGGGGCGTTGTACAGGTCGTTGTCAACGGCCATGTCGGAGGTGCTCCTTAGAAACGGAAGGAGGAGGGGGTCAGGAGAGCTTGACGGCCGGCCGCCGGATGTCCAGCCAGACGGCCAGGTCCAGCACCCGCTCGAACGCCTCGCGCTCGTCGCGCTGGACGGCCTCGGCCGGCCCGCCGGCGGCCTTGCGCAGGGCGGCCGCGTCGAAGAAGTCCACGGCCTGGTGCCCGTCCGCCAGCCGCTCGGAGACCTGGCGCTGGAGCTCGGCGACGTACGCCAGCTCCTGGGTGTGCGGGTACAGGGCCTTGGTGCGGTCGGCCACCGACGCCGGGAGGGCGTCGCGGACCGCGGCGCGCAGCAGGCTCTTCTCCTTGCCGTCGAAGGTCTTCATCGCCCAGGGGGTGTTGAACACGTACTCGACCAGCCGGTGGTCGCAGAACGGCACCCGCACCTCCAGGCCGACCGCCATGCTCATCCGGTCCTTGCGGTCCAGCAGCATCCCCAGCAGGCTCGTCAGGTGCACGTAGCAGTGCTGCCGCATGCGGCGCTCGTGCGGGTCCTCGCCGTCGTGGCCGGGCACCTGGGCCACCGCCTCGGCGTACCGCTGGGCCCAGTAGCCGGGCACGTCCAGGGTGGTCAGCAGCAGTTCCGGGTCGATGAGCTTGGTGGGGTGGCCGGAGGGGTTGAGCGTGGAGGCGGTCACCCAGGGGAACATGTCGGCCTGCTGCACGGCCGGGATGTGGAACCAGGGGTAGCCGCCGAAGATCTCGTCGGCCGACTCGCCGGACAGCGCCACCGTGGAGTGCTCGCGGATGGCCTTGAAGAGCAGGTACAGCGAGTTGTCCGCCTCGCCGAAGCCGAAGGGCAGGTCGCGGGCGCCGACGGTGGCCTGCCGCACCTCGGGGTTGGCCAGCTCCTGGTGGTCCAGCCGGATGTCCTGGTGGAGGGCGCCGACGTGCTCGACGACCTGACGGGCGAACGGGGCGTCCTGGGTGGCGCGCAGTTCGTCGTCCGTCCGGAAGCCGCCGCTCTGCACGAAGTCGACGGTGAAGGAACGGACCTGTTCGCCGCGCTCCCGCAGGTGGCGGGCGGTCAGCGCGGTCAGCGCGCTGGAGTCCAGGCCGCCGGAGAGCAGGACGCACAGCGGGACGTCGGCCACCAGCTGGCGGGCCACGATGTCGTCCAGCAGCTCGGAGATGCGCGCGACGGTGGTGGGGGTGTCATCGCGGTGCTCGGCCACCTCCAGCTTCCAGTACACGTGCTCGCGCAGCCCGCCGCGGTCCACCGTGACCAGCGCGCCCGGCTTGACCTCGTGCATGCCGGACCAGACCGAGTGGCCGGGGGTCTTGACGAAGCCGAACAGCTCGCGGAAGCCGTCGGTGTCCACCACCGCCTCGGCCAGCGGGTGGGCCAGGATGGCCTTGGCCTCCGACCCGAAGAGCACCCCGTCCTTGGTGGGGTAGTAGTAGAGGGGCTTGATCCCCAGCCGGTCCCGCAGCAGCACCAGCCGTTCGGTGCGGCCGTCCCAGATGCCCAGGGCGTACATGCCGTTGAGCCGTTCGGCGACTGCCTCGCCCCACTCCAGGTAGCCGCGGAGGACGACCTCGGTGTCGCTGGCGGTGCGGAAGGAGTGGCCGCGGCGGCGCAGTTCGTCGCGGAGCTCGGTGAAGTTGTACGCCTCACCGCTGTAGGTCATGGCGACCGGGCCGTCCGGCGTCTCCACCACCATCGGCTGGGTGCCGCCCTCGATGTCGATGACGGCGAGCCGGCGGTGCCCGAGCGCGGCCGACCGGGACACCCAGGTGCCCTCGGCGTCCGGGCCGCGGCAGACCATGGTCTCGTTCATCGCGCGCAGCGAGGCCAGTTCCCGGTCGTCCGCCAGGTTCCGCTGGAAGGAGATCCAGCCGGAGATCCCACACATGTCAGTTCCCCTTCGCCGTGAAGTCGCCGCCCGCGCCGGCGCGGCTGATCATGAAGTCGCGCAGTCCGTCGATGTGTGACCGCCCCGTGGGGGCGAAGAAGAACCGGTCCAGGGGGCCCTGGAGGAAGTTCCACGGCCGCCGCAGCTGGGCGGCGAAGCGCCAGCTGAACCGCGACCCCTGCGGTGTCGGCTCGACGAGGTAGTCCTCGACCAGGTGCTTGAAGATCGGGCGGGTCGCCTCGACGCCGGTGAAGGTCTTCCGGCGTCCCTCCTCCCAGCGGAAGAAGCGCTCCCGGAGCAGGAAGTTGCCGCTCATGTCGATCTGCCTGGTGGTGCCGACGCCGAACGGCCGCGGCGAGGTCCAGGTGAGCTTGTTCATGCCCTTCGTCCAGCTCGACACCTCGTCCCCGGTGAGCGCGGCCCAGGTCTGCTCGGCCGGGAAGGGGATGTCCACGGAGCGGGCGTGGCGCAGCGGCGCCGTGTCGAGGAAGGATTCGTCGGCCTCGTCGATCGCGTACCAGCGGGTGCCCACGGGCGAATTCCTTTCGTAGCGAGGGTTCACCGGCGGGGTCAGCCGGCGGCGGTGCGGGCGCGGAACAGGCCCACGCTGCCGCGCACCACCAGCTGGTGGCTGGCGAAGTGCTTGTCGAGCTGGTCGCGCAGGTCGTCGAGGCTGTCCTCCTCGTTGTGGAAGATGCCCTTGGCGTTGAGGTTGCGCATGAGCCAGCGGCCGGCGCCGGTCACCGGGACTCCGGAGGAGAGCACCGTGCTGCCGAACACCACGCCGCCGGGCTTGACCACCTCGGCGGCGTGCGCGAACACCACGCCCTTCTCCCGCAGGCTGCCGGGGATGCAGTGCAGCAGGAAGCTGAGCGCGACCGAGTCGTGGAAGCCCTTGGGCAGCGGCAGCGGTTCCAGCGCGTTGGCCACGACCTTGGTGGTGTGGTACTGCTTCAGCCGCTCGGCGGTGAAGTCCAAGGTGGCGGGGTTGAGGTCGACCAGGGTGATCCGCGGATCGGGGACCGGGAAGTGGCAGTGGTCGAGGAGGTAGCCGGTGCCGACGCCGATCTCCACGTGCTCGGCGCCGACGCAGGTGTCGTACATCTTCAGGAAGTTCCGCGACGGGCAGCGCCAGAAGAACGGAGCGCTGCCGCGGTGGACCATCAGGTCGTAGAAGGCGAGGGCGCGCTTGTGGTAAGGGGCCTGCCCGTCCAGCACGTCCTGGTCGATACTCATGTGTCGCCTTTCACTCGGGGCGGGAGGTGGACGCGAGCCAGTCGGTGACGGCCCGCATGGTCGGAGCGCTGTGCTCCCGGATCACGGTGAAGTGGTTGCCGGGGACGTCCACCGCGGTGTGGTCGAGCCGCCAGGAGGCCCGCCAGTCCTCGGCCGGGTAGCCGGGGAGCGGGTCGGTGGCCCGCACCAGCAGGGTCGGGGTGGCGATGGCCTCGGGCTCCCAGGGCTCGAAGAGCCGGTCGTAGCCGCCCATCGCGGTGAGCGCCAGGTCGTCCCACCGCTCGTCCGCCGCGCCGGGGGCGTCCCCGCGGGCGCCGGTGAGCTGCCCGGCGATCGCGGCGTGGATGCGGGGCAGGACGGTGCTGCCGGGCCAGTAGCTGTCCAGCAGCACCAGCCCCGCGGCCGGGGTGCCCCGCTGTTCCAGCCACGCCGCGACCGCGTGGGCGATCCAGCCGCCGGAGGAGTGCCCCAGGATCGCGAACGGCCGGTCGCCGGCCTGCCGCAGCACCTGCCGGGCGTGCAGCCGGACCAGCGCGGCGGTGTCCGCCGGGAGCCGCTCGCCGGCGGCGAACCCGGGGGCGGGCAGCGCCCACAGGTCGCGCCGGCGGTGGACGGCCGCGGCGAGCCGGGCGTACTGCCGGGCCGAGGAGCGGCCGGCGAAGGACGGGAAGCAGTGCAGGGCGGGTCCCTGCGGGCCGCGGGAGAGACGGACCGGGGCGGGGGCGGCCGGCGGGTCCGCCGCCGTGGCCTCGTCGGCGCCGAAGGCGGGACGGAACTCGGAGGCGGCCATCAGCAGCTCCCGGACCCGCCCGAACCGGCCGAGTTCGGCGGCCCGCAGCGCCAGCGCGGTCAGGGTGCCCTCGGGCGGGCCGTCCGCCGCGGCGGGGCCGGCCGCCTTCGGCGTGGTGCCGCGCTCCCCGGGCGCGGTGCCGCCGTCCGTCCGCGCCTCGTCCGGGCCGGCCGGCGGCGCGTCCGGCGGGCCGGCCGTTTCCAGGCCGGCGACCAGGTGGGCGGTGAGTTCCTTGAGCGTGGGGTGTTCGAAGACCAGGGAGGCGGCGAGCGGCAGCCCGGTGGCGGCCCGCAGCCCGTCGCGCAGTTCGGTCGCCGCCAGCGAGTCGAAGCCCAGCTCGGGCAGTCCGGTGCTGTTCTCCACCTCTTCGGTCGTCGGGTGCCCCAGCACCGCGGCGATGTGCGCGGCCGCCAGTTCCCGTACCGCCTCGTCCCGTTCGGCGGGCGGCAGCTCCGCCAGCCGCCGCCGCAGCGCGGCGGGACCGCCGGCCGCGGCGGTGCCGGGATCCGGGCCGGCGGGTGTGGCGTCCGGTACGGCGGTGCCGGGTGCCGCCATGGACCACTCGGGCCAGTACCGCTGCCGCTGGAAGGGGTACGTCGGCAGCTCCACCAGCGGGCCGCGGGGGCCGTCCGGGCCGTCGAACACGGCCCGCCAGTCCACCGGGACGCCGTGCGCGTGCGCCTGGGCCAGGCCCAGCAGCAGGGCGGCGGGTTCGGGGCGGTCGCGCCGGAGCAGCGGCACCGCGGCGGCGGGCGCGCCGGTGTCGGTCAGGCAGTCGGCGACCAGGCCCGAGAGCACTCCGCCGGGGCCCAGTTCCAGCCAGCCGGTGACGCCGTCGGCGGCCATCCGGCGGACTCCGTCGCCGAAGCGGACCGCCTCGCGCAGATGGCGCACCCAGTACTCGGGCGTGCCCAGTTCCTCGCCAGCCCGGTCGCCGGTGAGGTTGGAGACCAGGGGTGTGCGCGGGGTCCGGTAGGACAGTCCGGCCGCGACCCGGCCGAACTCCTCCAGGACGCCGTCCATGAGCGGCGAGTGGAACGCCCGCGACACCCGCAGGCGCTTGGTCCGGCGGCCCTGTGCGGCGAGGGCGTCCGCGATCCGGGTCACCGCGGCGGCGTCGCCGGAGAGCACCGTGGCCCGCGGCCCGTTGACCGCCGCGACGGACACCAGGTGGGCGACGTCCGCCAGCAGCGGTGCCACCTCGTCCTCGGGCGCCTCCACCGCGATCATGGCCCCGTCGGTGCCGGTGCCGTCCATCAGCCGGCCGCGCGCCGCGACCAGCGCGCAGGCGTCCTCCAGGGAGAGCACCCCGGCCACGTGCGCCGCGGTCAGCTCGCCGATCGAGTGGCCGCTCACCCGGTCGGGGACCACGCCCCAGGACTCCAGCAGCCGGGCCAGCGCCACCCCGAGGGCGAACAGCGCGGGCTGGGTGCAGACCGTCCGGTCGAGCAGGTCCGCCGCCGCGGTCCCGGGGTCGGCGAACATCACCTCGCGCAGCGGCCGGCCGAGGTGCTCGGCGAGGTGGCCGTCGAGCAGGCCGCAGACCTCGTCCAGGGCGTCGGCGAACACCGGGAAGGCGGCGTGGAGTTCGCGGCCGGCGCCCGGCCGCTGGCTGCCCTGGCCGGGGAAGAGGAACGCGGTCCGGCCGCCCTGGGCGACGCCGCGCACCAGACCGGGGGCGACCCGGCCCGCGGCCAGCGCGTCGAGCCCGGCGAGCAGTTCCTCCCGCCCGCCCGCGACGACGGCCGCCCGGTGCTCCAGCGCGGAGCGGGTGAGCGCCAGCGAGCGGCCGACGTCCACCGGGCTCGCTCCGGGCCGTTCGGCCAGGTGGTCGCGGAGCCGTGCGGCCTGGGCGCGCAGCGCCGGCTCGCTCCGGGCGGACAGCAGCCACGGGACGGCGGAGGGGGGCAGCGGTGCGGCGCCCGGCGACGGCGCCGCGGCGGTGCCGGACGCGTCACCCGACGGCCCGCCGGTCGCCGGTGCCTCCTCCGCCCGTGCCCGGGACGCCCGCCCGCCGGCGCCGGCGGGTTCCGGCTCCGGGATCGGGGCCGGGTCGGGGGCCTGTTCGATGATGGCGTGGGCGTTGGTGCCGCTGACGCCGAAGGAGGAGACGCCGGCCCGGCGCGGACGGCCGGTCTCCGGCCACGGGACCGGCCGAGTGAGCAGCGAGACCGCGCCCGCGGACCAGTCCACGTGCGGGGTGGGCTCCTCGGCGTGCAGGGTGCGCGGCAGCGTGCCGTGCTCCATCGCCAGCACCATCTTGATCACCCCGGCGATGCCGGCGGCGGCCGCGGCGTGGCCGATGTTCGACTTCACCGTGCCCAGCCACAGCGGCCGGTCGGCGGGCCGGTCCCGGCCGTAGGTCGCCAGCAGCGCCTGCGCCTCGATCGGGTCGCCGAGGGGGGTGCCGGTGCCGTGCGCCTCCACCGCGTCCACCTCGGCGGGCGCCAGCCGGGCGTTGGCCAGCGCCTGGCGGATCACCCGCTGCTGGGCGGGTCCGTTGGGCGCGGCCAGGCCGTTGGACGCGCCGTCCTGGTTGACGGCGGTGCCCCGGACCACGGCCAGCACCGGGTGGCCGTTGCGCCGGGCGTCCGAGAGCCGCTCCACCAGCACCACCCCGGCACCCTCGGCCCAGGCGGTGCCGTCGGCGGCGGCGGAGAAGGCCTTGCAGCGGCCGTCGGGGGCCAGCCCGCGCTGCCGGCTGAAGCCGATGAACGCCAGCGGCGTGCTCAGCACCGTCACGCCGGCCGCCAGCGCCAGCGAGCTCTCACCGCTGCGCACCGACTGGCAGGCCAGGTGGAGCGCGACCAGCGAGGACGAGCAGGCGGTGTCCACCGTGACCGCCGGCCCCTCCAGGCCGAAGGTGTAGGCCAGCCGTCCGGAGATGACGCTGGCGGCGTTGCCGGTCAGCGCGTAGCCCTCGACGCCCGCGGCCGACGCGCCGATCATCAGCTGGGTGTAGTCCTGGCCGCTGGAGCCGGCGAAGACCCCGGTGCGGCTGCCGCGCAGCGAGTCGGGCGCGATCCCGGCCCGTTCGAACGCCTCCCAGGCCGTCTCCAGCAGCAGCCGCTGCTGCGGGTCCATGGCGAGCGCCTCGCGCGGGCTGATGCCGAACAGGGCGGCGTCGAACCGGTCCGCGCCGGCGATGAACCCGCCCTCGCGGGTGTAGGTGCGGCCCGGGCGGTCCGGGTCGGGGTCGTAGACGGCGTCGATGTCCCAGCCGCGGTCGGCGGGGAACTCCGAGATCGCGTCGCCGCCGCCGTCCACCAGCCGCCACAGGTCCTCCGGGGAGCCGACGTCGCCGGGGAAGCGGCAGGCCATGGCCACGATGGCGATCGGCTCGTCGTCGGCGGCGGCCGGGGCCGCGGCGGCCGGTGCGGCGGGTGCCCCGTCGGTGCCCAGCAGGTCGGTCAGCAGCCGGCGGCCCAGCTCCCGCGGGGTCGGGTGGTCGAACACCGCGGTCGCCGGCAGCCGCAGTCCGGTGACGGCGTTGAGCCGGTTGCGCAGCTCCACGGCGGTCAGCGAGACGAAGCCCAGCTCGGTGAACGGGCGGTCCGGGGCGACCGGTTCCTCGGTGCCGAGCACCGCCGCGATGTGGGTCTCCAGCAGTTCGACGACGGCCCGGTCCCGTTCGGACGCGGGCAGCCCGGCCAGCCGGCGGCGCAGCGCGTCCGCCGCGGAGCCGGTGCCGTCCGCCGCGTCACCGTCGGTGCCGGTCCCCTGCCGGGCCTGTGGCACCGCGCTGATCAGGGCGCCGCCGCGGGCCGCGGTGAACAGCCGGGCGAAGTGCGGCCAGGCGATGTCGGCGACCAGGACGGAGGTCTCGTCGTGGTCCAGGGCCTGGCCGAGGGCGGCCAGCGCCGCCTCGGTGGCCAGCGGGGTCCAGCCGCCGCCCGGCCGCCCGTCGTCCTCCTCCGGCCGGTCCCCGGGCTCCTCCCACGGTCCCCAGGCCACCACGGTGGCGGTGTGCCCGGCCGCGCGGCGGTGCCGGGCGAGTGCCTCGTACGAGGCGTCCAGGGCCGCCCGCGCGGCCCGCCCGGGTGCGCCCACGGTGCCGGCGGCGGAGGCGTACAGGACGAACGCGGACAGGTCCCGGTCCGCGGTCAGCTCGTGCAGGTGCCACGCGCCGGCCAGGGCGGGGCGCAGCGCCCGCGTCAGGTCCTTGGGGGTGAGTCCGTCGAGGCCGCCGCCGGCCGCCGGGCCGGCGGTGTGCATCACGGCGGTCGGTGCCCCGTCCTCGCCCAGGCCGTCCAGCAGCGCGGCCAGCGCGTCCCGGTCGGCGAGGTCGCAGGGGGCGAGCGTCACGGCGACGCCCAGCCCGGTCAGTTCGCGCTCCAGCTCCGCCGCCCGGGCGGGGTCCGCGTCCGGGCGGGTGATCAGCACCAGCCGCCCGGCGCCTTCGCGCGCCAGCCAGCGGGCGGTGTGCGCGCCCGGTTCGCCGGTGGCGTCGGTGACCAGTACGGTGCCCTCCGGCCGCCACCGCCGCGGGGCGGTGCGGGCGCCCGCGGGGGCGCGCAGCAGCCTGCGGACGAAGACCCCGGCCTCGCGTACCGCCACCTCGTCCTCGCCGGTGGCGCCGGCCAGCACGGCCGGCAGGAGGGACCACGCGGCGTCGTCCCGCGCGGAACCGCCGCGCGCCGGGGGGAGATCGATCAGGCCGCCCCACCGGTCGGGGTGCTCCAGGGCCAGCACCTGGCCCAGGCCCCACACCGGTGCCCCGCCCGCGTCCGGTGCCGGGTCGGCGTCCCCGGCGGTCACCGCGGACCGGGTGACGCACCACAGCGGGGCGGTGACGCCGGCGTCGCCGAGCGCCTGGACGAGCGCGACCGTGGCGGCGAGCGCGCCGTCCCGGGCCACCGCCCGGTCGGCCGGGCCGCCGGACCCGGCACGGTCCCCGGGCCTGTCGGAGCCGGCGGGCACGGCGGAGTCGTCGGGTACGGCCGGGCCGCCGGACCCGGCACCGTCGTCCGGCACGGCCAGCAGGGACAGGACGCCGGCGATCCCGGTCCGGTCCGCGGCCGCCGCGCGCAGCCGCCGGGCGAGCGCCGCCCGGTCCGCCGCGTCCGCCGGCACGAGTTCCACGGTCCGGGCGCCGGCCCCGCGCAGGGCGGTGGCGACCGCGGCCGCCCGGTGCCCGGCGGTGTCCCGCGGCTCCCCCGCCTCCGGGGCGCCGGAGGCTCCCGGCGCGGCGGGGACCACCAGCAGCCAGTCGCCGGACAGCCGGGCGGCCGCCGGGTCGGGGACGGCGGCGGGCCGCCAGGCGACCCGGTAACGCCGGGCGTCCGCGGCGGCGCGCGTCCGGCCGCGGTCCCGCCACGAGGAGAGCACCGGCAGCAGCGAGGCGAGGGTGGACCGCTGGTCGTCGTCGGCGATGTCCAGCGACTCGGCCAGCCGGTCCAGGTCCTGGCGCTCGACGGCCTCCCAGAAGCCGGCCTCGGTGGGGTCGTCCGCGGCCGGCGGGCCGCCGGCCGCCCCGCCGGACACGGTGTCCACCCAGTACCGGCGGCGCTGGAAGGCGTAGGTGGGCAGCAGGTGCGGGTCCAGCCGGCCGGGTACGCCGGCGAAGGCCGCGGTCCAGTCCACCGCCACCCCGCGGGTGTACGCCTGGGCCACCGAGGTCAGGAAGCGCGCCCAGCCGCCCTCGTCGCGGCGGAGCGAGCCCACCACCGGCCCGGGGGTGTCCGCGGCGTCCAGCGTCTCCTCGATCGCGGCGGCGAGCACCGGGTGCGGGCTCATCTCCGCGTAGGCGGTGTGGCCCTGCTCCGCGAGGGCGCGCACCGCGGGTTCCAGGAGCACGGTCCGCCGCAGGTTGGTGTACCAGTAGGCGGCGTCCAGCGCGGTGGTGTCCAGCCAGTCCCCCGTCACGGTGGAGAAGAACGGCACCTGGCCCGCGCGGGGGGACACCGGCGCCAGGGCCGCGGCGAGGTCGTCCTCGATGGCCTCGACGTGCGGTGAGTGGGAGGCGTAGTCCACGTCGATCCGGCGGGCGCGTACGCCGTCGCGCTCGCAGGCGGTGAGCAGTTCGTCCACCGCGTCCGCGTCGCCGGAGACGACCACGGCGGCGGGACCGTTGAGCGCAGCCACCGTCAGGCGGCCGTCCCAGGGGGCCAGCAGCTCCTCCACGTCCGGGCGCGGCAGGGCGACGGAGACCATGCCGCCCCGGCCGGCCAGTACGCCCAGCGCCCGGCTGCGCAGCGCGACCACCCGCGCGCCGTCGGCCAGGGACAGGCCGCCGGCCACCACGGCGGCGGCGATCTCGCCCTGCGAGTGACCGACCACCGCGGCCGGTTCGACGCCGAAGGAGCGCCACAGTCCGGCGAGGGAGACCATCACGGCCCACAGCACGGGCTGCACCACATCGACCCGGTCCAGGCCGGGCGCGCCGGCGGCGCCGCGCAGCACGTCGGTCAGGGACCAGTCCACGAACTCGGCGAGGGCGGCCTCGCACTCCTGGACGCGGGCGGCGAACACCGCCGAGGTGTCCAGCAGTTCCACCGCCATGCCCGCCCACTGCGCGCCCTGGCCGGGGAAGACGAACACCGGGCGGTGGGCGTCCGTGGCCCGGCCGGTGACCGCCGCGGCGCCGTCCGCGCCCCCGGCGAGGCCGCGCAGGGCCGCGACGAGTCCGTCCCGGTCGGCGGCGACCACCACCGCCCGGTGTTCCAGCGCGCTCCGGGCGGTGGCCAGTGACCGGCCCACGTCGGCGGGGTCCAGCTCCGGGTGGGCGGCGGCGAAGTCGGCGAGCCGGCCGGCCTGGGCCCGCAGGGCCCGTTCGTCGCGGGCCGACACCAGCCAGGGCACGACGCCCCGGGCGGCCGGGCCGGCCTCGGCCGCGCCGCCGGCCGCCGTCTCCCCGCTGGCCGCGGGCCCCGCACCGGCGGCCGTCTCCCCGGTGCCCTCCGGCGGTGCCTGCTCCAGGATCACGTGTGCGTTGGTGCCGCTGACGCCGAAGGAGGAGACACCGGCGCGCCGCGGACGGTCGGCGTCCGGCCAGTCCTTGGGCTCGGTGAGCAGTTCGACCCGGCCGGCGCTCCAGTCGACGTGCGGGGACGGCGCGTCGACGTGCAGGGTGCGCGGCAGCCGGCCGTGGCGGATGGCCTGCACCATCTTGATGACGCCGGCGACACCGGCTGCGGCCTGGGTGTGGCCGATGTTGGACTTCACCGAGCCCAGCCACAGCGGCCGGTCGGCGGGCCGGTCCTGGCCGTAGGTCGCCAGCAGCGCCTGCGCCTCGATCGGGTCGCCGAGCGCGGTGCCGGTGCCGTGCGCCTCCACCGCGTCCACGTCGGCGGCCGACAGCCGGGCGTCGGCCAGCGCCTGCCAGATCACCCGCTGCTGGGACGGGCCGTTGGGCGCGGTCAGACCGTTGGACGCACCGTCCTGGTTGACGGCGGAACCGCGCACCACGGCGAGCACCGGGTGCCCGTTGCGGCGGGCGTCCGAGAGCCGCTCCACCAGCAGCAGGCCCACGCCCTCGCCCCAGCCGGTGCCGTCGGCGGCGGCCGCGAACGCCTTGCACCGGCCGTCCGGCGACAGCCCCCGCTGCCGGGCGAACTCCACGAACATCCCCGGGGACGCCATCACGGCCGCACCGCCGGCCAGGGCCAGTTCGCACTCGCCGCGGCGCAGCGCCTGGCAGGCCAGGTGGAGCGCCACCAGCGAGGACGAGCAGGCGGTGTCCACCGTGACCGCCGGGCCCTCCAGGCCGAACACGTAGGACAGGCGGCCGGAGATCACGCTGGCCGCGCTGCCGGAGAGCAGGTAGCCCTCGAAGTTCTCGGTGGCCCGCTGGAGGAGGGCACCGTACTCCTGGTGGCCGGTGCCGACGAACACCCCGGCCCGGCGGCCGCGCACCGCGGCGGGGTCGATCCCGGCCCGTTCGAACGTCTCCCACGCCGTCTCCAGCAGCAGTCGCTGCTGCGGGTCCATGGCGAGCGCCTCGCGCGGGCCGATGCCGAAGAACCCGGCGTCGAAACGGTCGGCGTCGTAGAGGAATCCGCCCGCGCGCCCGTACGTCTTGCCGGGGGCGTCGGGGTCGGGGTCGTACAGGCTCTCCAGGTCCCAGCCGCGGTCGGCGGGGAAGTCGGAGATGGCGTCGCGGCCGTCGGCGACCAGCTGCCACAGCCCCTCGGGGCCGTCGACGCCGCCGGGGAACCGGCAGGACATGCCGACGATGGCGATGGGCTCGCCCTCGACCGACTCCCGTTCCTGCAACCGGCGGCGGGTTTCGGTGAGCTCGACGGTAACCCGCCTGAGGAAGTAACGGAGCTTCTCGTCATTCTCCACGCTGACACCTTCCCTCGCTGCCTGCTGCCATCAATTCGCCGGGCGTCGTGGCCGCCGTGCACGTCGTGGCCGCCGCCCCGCCGCATCCCGCGGCGGTTCCTTGTCCGAGGTACCGGGTTGCTGCTCGTCGGGGTCCGGGCCCGTTCATCCGCCGCCGCGTCCGGTCCGCCGCGCGCGGATGCCCCGCCGCCGCTCCGCGCCCCGGTGGCCGGGGTCCGCGCCCGTCCGCACCGGCGGCAGCGGTCGGCGGCGCCGAACCGGTGCGCCGCACTCGCGGCCTGACGGGCCGTCGGGCGAGCGGGCCGGTGGCGCCGGTGCCGGTGGGGCGTCGCCGGCGTGGTACGCGTCCGGGGCCGGGCGCCCGGCCGGGGTCCGGGGCAGGTGGGCGGTTCCGCCGCCGGGCGCTCTCCCGCCCGGGTCGGGTCCGGGGGTGTCCGGGTCCGGCCCGGGGGCGTACCGGCCGGGCGCCCGGCCGTACGGGCCCCGCCCGCGGTCGTCCGGTCCGGGCGCGCCGGCACGTGGGGTGCCGCCGGCCGGGGTGGCGGGCTGCCTCCGGTACCGCCCGGGCGGCCCGGCGGCCGGGACCCCGGCGGCGCCCGCGGGGAGCCGGGTGCGACCGGCGCCGGACCTCACCGAGCCTCGCCGCCGCGGGCGGCCGGCCGGGCGGACGGACCGCCGGAGGTCCGTCCGCGGGGTGGTCCGGTGTCCGCCGCCGCGGGGGGCCGGCCGGTGCCGCGCGCACCCGCCACCACGTCACCCGCACGTTCGCTCATCTCAGCCGCCACGCCTTCCGATGTACGCATCGAACAGGTCCTTGCTGCCAATCGACCGCTACCGCGAGGAAGGCACCCGGCGTCGTTCCGCACCGGGGCCACACGTCCGTGTTTCCCCAGGCCAGGAAGCGATTTGACACGAGTGTCCTGTCCGGCTTGCGCAGCCTATCCCGGTGCTCTTGGCGCCCTCTTGGACATCGTTGGGCGTCCCACGTACCCGTCCGGCGAGCGGGGCCGGCGGACACCCGGGCCCCGTGCGGCGGGCGGCCCCACCCCCCCCTCCCGGCCGGCGCACAGGCCGTGGACCGGAACGCCGGACCGGCCCGGCAAGAGCCGTGGAACGGGCGGGGAACGGACCGGAAACGGGCCGCGGAACGGACTGCGGAACGACCGGGGGCCGACCGGGAACGGGCCGTGGGACCGCAGCCGGTACGGGAGCGCCGCCGCACCGCCCAACAGCTGCTGCCGCAATCCTTTTCACGTCCTTGCAGGCGGAAGAACTCCGCTCCTTCCTGGGCGTTCACGGATCCCGTCGAAAGGGTTGACCGCACCGAAGGGCAGTCGTACGTTCACGCTCACGAAAACTGCTGCTTTCTTGCAGCAAGATCCTTCAACAGCCGGACGGGCCCGGCGCATTGCCGCGGGGCCCCACCCATCCCCACTCCCCACTCCCCGCCCCCACAGGAGGAAGACCATGACCAGAAGGCCCCTCGCCGTCGCCGCCGCACTGACGGCGGCCGCGTCGGCGCTGATCGCCCTGCCCCAGCAGGCCCAGGCCGCGCCTCCCGGCGGCAAGGACGTCACCGCCGTACTGTTCGAGTGGCAGTTCGACTCGGTGGCCAAGGCGTGTACCGACCAGCTCGGCCCGGCCGGGTACGGATACGTCCAGGTCTCTCCGCCCCAGGAGCGCATCCAGGGCGAGGCGTGGTGGACCGGCTACCAGCCGGTCAGCTACACGATCGGCTCCCGGCTCGGCAACCGGGAGCAGTTCAGGAACATGGTCGCCACCTGCCACGCGGCCGGTGTGAAGGTGGTCGCCGACACGGTCGTCAACCACATGGCCAACGCCCAGGGCACCGGCTCCGCGGGCTCACGGTTCACCAAGTACGACTATCCCGGCCTCTACGGCGGCAACGACTTCGACGACTGCATGCGGGAGATCACGAACTACCGGGACCGCTGGGAGAGCCAGCACTGCGAACTCGGCGGCCTCCCCGACCTGGACACCGGTGAGGAGTACGTCCGGGGCAGGATCGCCGGCTACATGAACGACCTGCTCTCGCTCGGGGTCGACGGCTTCCGCATCGACGCGGCCAAGCACATGGCGGTCGACGACCTCAAGGCCATCCGCTCCCGGCTCAGCAACCCGAACGCCTACATCAAGCAGGAGACGCTCCACGGCGAGGGCGAGGACGTCTCCCCCGGCGAGTACCTGGCCGTCGGCGACGCCCAGGAGGTCCGCTACGCCTGGAACCTCAAGCGGGTCTTCACCAGCGAGAAACTCGCCCACCTGAAGAACTACGGCGAGGGCTGGGGGTACATGCCCGGCGACCGGTCGAGCGTCTTCGTCACCAACCACGACACCGAGCGCCACGGCCAGACCCTCAGCTACAAGGACGGCGCCGACTACACGCTGGCGCACGTCTTCATGCTCGCCTGGCCCTACGGCTCGCCGGACGTCCACTCCGGCTACGCGTTCTCCGACCAGAACGCCGGCTCCCCCAACGGCGGCAAGGTCACCGCCTGCTTCTCCGACGGCTGGACGTGCCAGCACGCCTGGCGCGAGATCTCCTCCATGGTGAAGTTCCGCAACACCGCTTCGGGCACCGGCGTCACCCACTGGTGGGACAACGGCAACAACGCCATCGCCTTCGGCCGCGGTGACAAGGCCTTCGTGGCCATCAACCACGAAGGCACCGCCCTGCACCGCACCTTCCAGACCTCACTGCCCGCGGGCAGCTACTGTGACGTGCAGAGCGGCAGGACCGTCACCGTCAACGGCTCCGGGCAGTTCACCGCGAACCTCGGCCCCGGCACCGCCGTCGCCCTGCACGTCGGCGCGCGCGAGTGCACGGACGACGGCGGCCAGCAGCAGCCCGGCGACCCCGGCGTCTCGTTCGGCGTCAACGCCACCACCCAGTGGGGCCAGAACATCTACGTCACCGGCGACCGCCCCGAGTTGGGCAACTGGAACCCGGCCGCCGCCAAGAAGCTCGACCCCGCCACCTACCCCGTGTGGAAGCTCGACATCGACATGCCGGAGGGCACCACGTTCGCGTACAAGTACCTGCGCAAGGACGGGGGCGGCAACGTCACCTGGGAGAGCGGTGCCAACCGCACCGCGACGGTGGGCGGCGACCGCCTGGTGCTGAACGACACCTGGCGGAGCTGACCCGGCACGGCCGTCCGGCCCGCCGCCCTGCCGCCCGGCCCGCGAGTGCGCCGGGCGGCACCGCGCGGCGCGGTGGCCCCGTCCCCGTCGCGTCCCGGTCACGGATCCCCTCGGGTCGCGGTCACGGCCCTCTCACGCCCCGGTCACGGGCCCCTTCAGGCCCCCGAGGGGGTCCGCGCCAGCACCTCCCGCATCGCCTCCGCGGCGCGCACCGCGGCGTCGGCACAGCAGTTGTTGAACAGCACGTGCACCTCGTCGGCGCGCTCCGCCAGGTGCCGGACGCGCGGCGCCCACTCCGTCAGCTCCTCCTCCGTGTAGGTGTGGCGGAACCGTTCCTCCTTGCTGCCGGTGCCCCAGGCGGCGTTGCGGCCGTGGAAGCGCACCACCGCCAGCCGCCCGGTGGTGACGGGGGTGACCGGCGGCACCGAGGCCGGCAGCGTCTGGATCATGTCCACCGCCACGGCGGTCGCGTCCAGCCCGGCGAGCAGCGCCTCGGTGGCCTCCCGCCGCTCCCCGTCCCACCAGCCGGGGTGCCGGAACTCCACCGCGACCGGCCAGCCGGACGTACGGGCCAGACACCGGCGAAGAGCCCGCTCCGCCCGCGCCCCGGGCGCGAACCACGGCGGGAACTGGAACAGCAGGGCGCCCAACCGCCCGGCCTCCCGCAGCGGTTCGAGCGCACCGCTGAACCGTTCCCACACCTCGTCCAGCAGCTCCTCGTCCACCTCGGGCGGGCTCACCGCCCCGGCCGCCGGCTGCTCCGGCGTGACCGCGCGGGCGGCCCGGGCGGCCCGTGCCGAGCGCCTGCGCAGCGCCGGCCGCAACGCCACGGGCAACGCCTCCGGACGGGTCGGGTGGCCGGTGAGCAGGGAGAACGCCTTGACGTCGAAGCGGAAGCCGGCGGGGGTGCGCTCCACCCAGAGGGTGCTGTTGCGCCGGCTGGGCAGCGCATAGTAGGTGGCGTCGACCTCCACCACGGGGAACTGCTCGGCGTAGTACCGCAGTCTGCCCTCCGCGTCACGCCGGTCCGGCGGGTACCAGTCGCCGGCCAGCAGAGCACGGTCCGTCCATGAACACGTCCCGACCAGAATCTCGCCCATGCCGTGCGGCTACCCGGTTCCGGGCGGGTGACCGCATCGGACCCGGCGGGCCCGGGCGTGGGCCGCGCACCGCCGGCGGACCTGTGCGGGGCCGGCTGCGGCGCGTGGCACGGACCGGCGCGCCCGCCCGGGTCGTGCAGACGCACGGAGACCATGTGAAATCCGGTGGCCCCGCCCGCGCACCGGGGTGAGGATGGCCCTGCGGCGCGGTGGCGGCACCGGGCCGTGGAGCACACGGCCCTCCCGGCCGCCGCCGGACCGCGGGGCCTCGGCCCGGCGGGCGCGGCGCCGGGCACCGGCCCGGGGCGGGCCGCACCGGGCCCGCGGGACGGAGGACGGGGAGCGCACCACGCGCGCCGGGACCCGGCGGCGCGTACCGGGGACACCGGTCCCGGTGAACCGCCGTGCGCGCCGGGGCGATCGGTTCCCGCCGCCCGGCGGGGGCGCCGGCCGCCGATGCGTGGCGTCGTGGGCCGCCGGCCGGGGGGTGTGCGGCCGACGGCCACGGCGTCCCGGGCGGCGGAGCCGGGACGACGCCGTGTCAACTCGACGCCACTGTCCGGCGTCTACAGGAGGTACGGGACATTGAGCGCGGGTGCCGGCGGGCCGGCACCCGCACAGGGGGGAGGAGCGGGACGTGGGGCTGGACGCGGATCTGCTGGCGGTCGTACCGCTGGATGTCGAGGACGCGGAGGACGCCGCCGTCACGGGGAGCAAGGCGGCCAACCTGGCCCGTGCCGCGGTGGCCGGGCTGCCGGTGCTCCCCGGCTTCGTCCTCGTGGCCGCGGGCCGGGTGCCGGGCGCGCCCACCGGGGAGGACGCGCTGCGCCGGGCCTGGCGCCTGCTGGCCGGTGAGGAGGAGCGGCCGCTGGTGGTGCGGTCCTCCTCGGCGCACGAGGACACCGAGGGGTCCTCGATGGCGGGCCGCTTCACCTCGGTGCTCGACGTACGCGGCTGGGAGGAGTTCACCACCGCGGTGCGGACGGTGCTGGACTCCGCCCGGCGGGTGCAGGTGCTGCACCCGCCCGAGGGGCGGGACGCGGACCCGCTGGACGGCATGGCGGTGCTGGTGCAGCCGATGCTGCGGTCGGTCACCGGCGGCGTGGTGTTCGGCGCCGACCCGGTGGAGGGCCGCGAGGACCGGATCCTGGTCAGCGCGGTCACCGGCGGCCCGGACCTGCTGGTGGACGGCAGCACCCAGGGGGTGCGCTACCAGCTGACCCGGCGCGGCAGACGGGTGCGGACCGAGCCGCCCGAACCCCGTTCCGCCCGGTTGCTCGGCCGGCGCCGGGCGGTGCGGCTGGCCCGGCTGGCCGACCGGACCCGGCGGGTGTTCGGCGGCCCCCAGGACATGGAGTTCGGCTTCGACGCGGACGGCCGCCTGTGGCTGTTCCAGTCCCGCCCGATCACCGCGATGGCCCCGCGCCCGCCGCGGGCCGCGCGGCTGCTGGGCCCGGGGCCGGTCGTCGAGACGCTGCCCGGGGTGCTCCAGCCGCTGGAGGAGGACCTGTGGGTGGCGCCGATGTCGCACGGGCTGACGCTCGCCCTCGACCTGGCGGGCGCGGCTCCCCGGCGGCGGCTGCGTACCGTGCCGGTGGTGACCACCGTCGGCGGGCGGGCCGCCGCCGACCTGCGTCTGCTGGGCGTGGCCGGTTCCGCCCGCCCCTGGCTGGAGTCGCTCAACCCGGCCGTCGGGGTCCGCCGGGCCCGGGCCGCCTGGCGGGTGGGGCGGCTGCGTTCGGTGCTGCCGCTCCTCGCGCTGGACCTCATGGCCGACGTCGATCGCCGGCTCGCCGGCTTCCCCGCCGCCGGGGACATGCCCACCGGGCGGCTGCTGGACGCCGTCACCTGGGGCCGCGCCGTACTGTCCCCCCTGCACGCCCAGGAGTCGCTGGCCGGCGCGCTGCTCGGGGCCGGGGCGGGAACCACGGCCGCCGGTGAGGCGCTGGCCGCGCTGGCCGAGGGGCGGGCCCAGGGGCTCGCCGAGGACGAACTGCTGTCCCGTCACCCGGTGGTGCTCGCCCTGCTGCCGCCCACCCTCGGCCCCCGGGCGGAGCTGCCGGGGGCCGGCGGCGTGACCGGCGTGCCGCGCGGTGTGGCGGCGCTGCCGGTCCGTGAGGGCCTGCGGCTGCGCATCCGCTGGGTGCAGGAGATGCAGGCGGAGATGGTCCGCGAACTGGGCGCCCGGCTGCGGGTGGACGGCGGGGCGCTGGGGGTGTCCCGCCTGGCCCTGCTGCGCTGGGACGAGCTGAACCGGGTGGCCGACGGCGGCGGGTTCCCGCCCGACTTCGCCGAACGCCTCCCGCGGTCGGACGCCCGTCGGCCAGCCGGAAGGCGGCCGGCAGGGCCGGCGAGGGTCAGGGGGCCGGGGGCGGTTTCGGCGCCGGTACCGTCTGGGACGGCCGGGGCGACCGGCCGCGGCGGCCGGTGCTCGTGGTGCCGGCGCTGGACCCGGCGCTGGCCCCCCTGCTGCCCGGGCTCGCCGGGCTGGTGGCGGAGACCGGCAGCGTACTGTCCCATCTCGCCGTGCTGGCACGGGAGTACGGGGTTCCCACCGCCGTGGGCGTGCCCGGGGCGGTGGACCGGTTCCCGCCCGGCAGCGAGCTGTCGGTGGACGGCGGCACCGGAGCGGTGGAGCGGACGGACCGGCCGGCACCACCGCCGAGGTCGTCCGCGGGGAAGAACGGAGCGGCGGCGTGAAGTATCTGAGCTATCTGTTCGGCGGGCTGTCGGCCGCCTACGCCGGGTACTACCTGGTGCTCTACCTGTACCGCTGGGAGTGGCAGCGGGCGCTGATCTCCGGGGTGCTGCTGCTGGTGATCGAGGGCTTCCTGGTCTGTGTGCTGCTGCTGGCCCGGATGTCCCGGCTGGAGAACCGGCTGGCGGAGCACGACGCGCGGGTCGAGGAGGTCCGGCGGCGGCTGGAGCAGTCGCGGCAGGCGGCCCCGGAACGCTTCCGCTGGCTGGCCGCGCGGGACCGCGACGGCACCGGGCGGACCTTCGTCTTCATCCCCGTTCTGATGGTGGCCGGGGCCGCGCTGTCCGGGGTGGCGTTCGTGGTGCAGAAGATCGCCGCGGCCACCGTCCGCCCGGGCGCGGAACGCCGGCTGGCCGGTCAGCTGGCGGCCCTCACCGCGCCGCCCGACCCGGCGCCGGGTGCCGGGCGGGGCGCGGCCCGGCTGGAGGACCGGCCGGCGGTACCGCCGTCCCGGGCCGGGCGGAAGCTGACGATGCTGGTCGCGACGGTCGCCGGGGTGGTGGCGCTGGTGCTGCTGCGGGAGAGTCTGGCCGACGCCACCCAGACCCGCCCGGAGGCGCTGCCGGACTCGGCGGCCACCACCGTGGTGTTCCGGGTCGAGATGCGCGGCGAGGAGCCCCCGCAGGCCCTGGAGCTCGCCGCGGAGGACCTGTGGCAGACCTGTCGCCGCTCCACCGCCGCCCGCAACGAACAGGCCTTCGTCCGGCGCCTGGAGGACGACGTGTACGCCGGGGTGATCCGGCCCGCCCTGACCTCGCACGACCTGATGCGCCTGCACGGGTGTGTGGAGGACGCCTCGACGCACCGCGCCACGGCGCGGGTCCTCGGCGAGGGCCAGGCGGAGCCCCGGCGCTGACCGGCCGGGCGGCCGGCGCGCGACCGGTCACGGCCGCACGGCACCCCGCCCGGGCGCTCCGGGCCGGGGCGCGGGGCGTACCGGCCCGGCCGGGGCGTGGCGTGGCCGGTCGCCGGCGCCCGCCCGCCGGCCGGCCGGGCCTTCCGGCCCGGGGCCCGCCCCGGCCCGGTACCGGGCCGGGGGTCAGGGGCCGCCCGGCGTCACCAGGCCGGACTCGTAGGCGAGGACCACGAGTTGGGCCCGGTCGCGGGCGCGGAGCTTGGTCATGGCCCGGTTGATGTGGGTCTTCGCGGTGAGCGGGCTGATCACCATCAGGCCCGCTATCTCGTCGTTGGACAGCCCCCTGGCGACCAGGGTGACGGCCTCCCGTTCGCGGTTGGTCAGCTCCTCCAGGACCCGGACGGTGCCGGGTGCGAGCGGCTGGGTGACGTACCGGTCGATCAGTTTGCGGGTGATCGAGGGGGCGAGCAGGGCGTCCCCGCGCGCCGCGACCCGGACCGCGTGCAGGAAGTCCTCCGGCATGACGTCCTTGACCAGGAATCCGGCGGCGCCCGCGCGCAGCGCGTCGAAGACGTACTCGTCCAGGCCGTAGTTGGTCAGGATGACGACGTGCACCCCGGCCAGGGCCGGGTCCGCGGCGATGCGCCGGGTGGTCTCGATGCCGTCCAGCACCGGCATCCGGATGTCGACGAGGGCGATGTCCGGCAGGTGTTCCCGGGCCCGCTCCAGCGCCTGCTGCCCGTCGGCGGCCTCGGCCACCACCTCGATGTCGTCCTCGATGTCCAGCAGGGCGCGGAATCCGCTGCGGATCAGCGGCTGGTCGTCCACGAGCAGGACCCGGATCACGACGCCGGCTCCACGGGGAGTTCGGCGCGGACGGTGAAGCCGCCCTCACCGCGGGGTGCGGCGTGCAGCCGCCCGCCGAGGGCGGTCACGCGTTCGCCCATCCCGAGGAGTCCGATGCCCGGCTCCGGGGCGCGGTCCGGCGTGGCCCGGCCGTCGTCGTCCACCCGGAGGACCAGGGCGTCGGGCCGGTGGTCGATGCGGACCGACGCGGTGCGGGCGGCGGCGTGCCGGGCGACGTTGGTCAGCGACTCCTGGACGATCCGGTAGGCGGTCCGGCCCACCGCGGCCGGCACGTCGCGCCGCTCCCCCGCGACGGTCAGCGTCGTCCGCAGACCGGTCCGGCCGGCCCGCTCCACCAGTTCGGCGATGTGGTCCAGTCCGCGCGGCGGCGCGGTGTCGTCGTCACGCAGCGCCTCCAGCGTCGCCCGCAGCTCCCGGGCCGCCTCCCGGCCGGCCTCCCGGATCGCCAGCAGCGCGTCGGGCACCGGTTCGCCACGCTTCCGGGCCACGTGGACGGCGGCTTCGGACTGCACCTTGATCACGGAGATCTGATGGGTCAGCGCGTCGTGCAGTTCCCGGGCGATGTGCAGCCGCTCCTCGTCGGCGCGGCGCCGCGCGGTCTCCTCCCGGGTGCGCTCGGCCTCGTCCGCCCGCCGTTCGGCCTGGCGCAGCGCCTCGCCCGCGGCTCCGGCGGCGATCAGCCAGGCCAGTTCCAGGGCGCCCCGGGCCCGCGCGAACGCCTCCCCGGCGTCGTGCGTGCCGGAGACCAGGGCGGCGAGCGGGAGGGTGGCGAGCATCGCCACGCTCGCCGCCACCGCGACGCCGCGGTGTCCGGCGCGCACCGCCGCGTACACCGCGAACAGGTAGGCGACGGCGGGCACGTCGAAGCCGGCCGCCTGGTACCCCACCGCGCACAGCCCGGTGACGGCCAGGACGGCGACCGGGGCCCGGCGGCCGGCCGCCAGCGCCAGGCCGCTCGCCGCCAGCAGCAGGTGGCCCGGCAGCTCCGGGCCGGTGCCCGAGTGCCGCCCGCCGGCGCCGGTGACCAGCAGCGTCACGGCCAGGCCGACGGCGATCGCCCAGTCCCTGACCGCGGCGGGAACCCGGAACCGTCCTTCGCTCATGCGCGCACCCTAGCCGGGTGCCGCCCCCGGGCGGGTCCCCCGGACGGCGGAGCGGCGGACTACCGCGTCCGCGGTAGATCCGCGGTCCCCACCGCGTCCGCGGCAGCCGGCCGCGTGCGCGTGCGGCAGGGCGAGGTGTCCGCGTCCGGGGGACGACCGGCGGCGGGCTGCGCGGCCAGGATCGGGACCGACCTGCCGTACGAGCACGAGGAGTTCCGTCATGTCCCTTCGCCGCCTGTCCACCGCCGCCGCGGCCACCGCGCTCGCGGTCCTCGCGCTCACCGCACCGGCGGCCGCGGCGACCTCCGGGCGGCATGCCGCCGCCGGCGTCGGCTCGTTCGGCCCCGGACGGCTCGGGGCGTCCACCGGCGCACTGCTGGCGCTGGCCGGTGTGGTGGTGGCCGGGCTGGCGCTGGCCCGCCCCGCCGGCCGCCGGGGCACGGCCGGCGGACCGCTGCGGGCCGTGGTGGCGGTGGTCGCGGGCCTGGCCGGAACGGTCCTCGGCGGGGTGGTCGCGGCCACCGCCGACGGCGGCCTGGGCAGCGGCAACGGGCTCGGCGGGGCCTGGGTGGCCATGCTGGTGGGGGTGGCGGCCATGGTCCTGGGGGGCATGGCGGCGGCGCGCTCCCGCCGCACCGGCCGGCCGGCCGCGGCGGGCCCGCGCGACCGGGCCGCGACGGACGGGCGGCCCTGAACATCGGCGCGGCGGGGCGTGCCGCCGTGCCGAGGGTGGCCTGCCGCGCGCGGGCCGCACGCCCCGACCCGGCGGGGCCCCACCGTCCGCGCGCCGGCCCCGGCCGGGGGGGCGGTCGGCGGTGTCCGGTCGGCGCCTCTCCCTCCCGTGCTCGCCCGCCTGTCGGACGGTCACGGGAGGGATCGTCGTGGGCGGGACGGGCGTGGGCCGGACGGTCGTGCGCCACCTCCGTCCGCCGGACGGCGCAGGTACCTCCGGCCACCGACCGGCCCCGGCCCACCTGCCGGTGACCGGGTCGGCGCCGGCCCACCCGCCGGTGACCGGGTCGGCCCCGGGGCGGCCGCGGCCGCCCCGGGGCCGGACGCACCTCGGTCCGGGAGCCGCGGAGCTCACGCCGCGACGGCCGGGCCGGGCCGGTTCCCACCGCGTCCGGCCCGGGGAACCCGCGGCCCGGTCCGGTCCGGTGACCGGCCCGGGCCCTCGGGCGGGGCCGCAGGCCCGGCTCCGCCCCGGAGGCAGGCACGCCCTGCGCCGGCGCCCCGGGCGCCCCCGAACCCTCCGGCGCGCATCCCGACTGTCGCCCGCCCGTCCTGCCACCACCCGCCCGTCCTGCCACCACCGCGGCGGACGCGCCACCGTGGGACACCGGTCGCCGCCCGACGGGTCGTCACCACCGGGGACGGACACCGCCGCGACCGACGGTCGGACGGCCAGGCGGTCAGCCGGTCGGACGGCCAGGCGGTCGGACGGCCAGGGAGGCCCCGAGGAAGTCGTCGATCTCCGCCCGCGCGGCCTGTGCCTGCGGGACCACGCCGGGCATGCTGAGGAACGCGTGCCCCGCGCCCTGGTGTTCGGTCAGCCGGACGGGGGTCCCGGCGTCCCGCAGCCGCTCGGCGTAGCGGCGGCCGTGGTCGGCCAGCGGGTCGTCGGTCGGCACCACCACGAGCGCCGGGGCCAGACCGCCGAGGTCGTCGGCGTACAGCGGCGAGAGCGCGCGGGCGTCGGTCCCCTGCGGGACGGCGAGCCGCCGGAACAGCTCCAGGTGCGGCCTGCTGAGCGTCGGGGTGTGGGCGTACCGGGTCATCGAGGGCGAGTCGAGCATCGTCCCGGTCACCTCGACGGCCGGGTTGACCAGCACCTGGGCCCGCAGGCGCAGGCCGGACGCGCGGGCCCGGAGCGCCGCCAGGGCGACGATCAGGCCGCCGCAGCTCTCGCCGAAGACGGCCGCCCGCTCCGGATCGACGCCCCAGCGCGCGGCGTGCTCCAGCACGTGCCGCAGGACGTCCCAGCCGTCGTCGGCGGCCGCCGGCAGCGGGGTCACCGGGTCGACGAGGCGGTGTTCGACCGAGACCACGACCGCGGGCAGCCGGGCGGCGAGGTGACTGTTGATCCAGTCGCTCTGCGCCGCCGTGCCCACGAAGCCGCCTCCGTGCACATGGAGGACGAGCGGCAGCCCGGCCCGGCCGGCGTCTTCACCGCCCTGCCCGGCCGGCCGGTACACCCGGACCGGCAGCACCCGGCCGGGCAGGACCACCTCCTGCCACCGGATCCCGGCACCGGGGTCCGGCTCCCCGGTGACCGCGCGCGCCGCGGCGGACGCCCGGAAACGGTTCTCCGCCTCGCGGTAGGCGATCAGCTCATCGGTCGTGATCGCCGACCAGTCCGGCTCCGCCGGCCGCTGGACGTCAGTGGTCCCACTCATGGCTCCTCCTCATCCCCCGGGTTTTCGCTACCCGAGGTATCGATACCTAGAGTATCGCTACTTCAGGTATCGAAAACGGGTATGCTGGGGGTATGACTTCGGCCACATCCCCCCGCCCGCCCGGCCGTCCGCGCAGCGGCGTCAACGCCGCGGTCTTCGCCGCGACGCTGAGCACCGTCCAGGAACTCGGCTACGCGCGCGCCACCGTCGAGCGCATCGCCGCGGCGGCCGGCGTCGCGAAGTCCACGGTCTACCGGCGCTGGCCGTCGAAGGGCGCGCTGATCGTCGACTGCCTGCTGGACGCCTTCGGTCCGCCGCCGCTGGGGGGCGCGGACCGGGCGGAGGTGCTGTCCTCGACCATCCACTGGGCCGCGGCGAAGATCGCCGAACCGGGGGTGGGGGACGCGTTCGCCGGTGTGTTCAGCGACGCCGTCAGCGACCCGGCGCTGCGCGAGATCCTCTCCTCGCGGCTGCAGGACCCCTACCGGATCGCGCTCCAGGAGGCGCTCGGCGAGCCGGAGCACCGGGTCCTGTTCTTCATCGACGTGGTGACCGGGACGCTGCTCCACCGGATGGGCATGACCGGCGAGCCGATGGCCGCCGCCGATGTCACCGCGCTGGTCGAGATGGTCCTGCCCCACTTCGCCGACGGCCCGGCGTAGCTCCTCCGCACCGCCGGCCGGCGGGTGGTACGACGGGGGTTGCCGCGGGTCAGAGGTGCAACGCGGGCTCCGCTGCACGTGGTCGGTGGCGCCGAGGCGCGGGGCCGCTCACCCGGCAGCTTTCCCGTCACCGGTCCCGCGAGCGGCGGGACCGGGGGTGCGCGGCCGCGGACGCTCGCCCTGCGGTCCGAACATGACCAGGTACTCGACCGGACCGGTGGGGCTGGAGTTCGCCACCCCGTGCGGGGTGCGGGTGTCGAACTCGGCGACGTCCCCGGGGGTCAGGAGGAGGTCCTGGTCGCCGAGCGCGAGCCACAGTCGTCCGTACAGGACGCACAGCCACTCGTAGCCGTCGTGGGAGACCTGACGGGGCCGCACGGGCGGATCCTTGAGGGCGGGCAGGACGTGCTTGTGGACGTGCAGGCCGCCGACGTACCGGGTCAGCGGCAGCACCGCCTTGTCGTCGCCGAAGCTCACCGGCGTGGCGCGCGGCCTGGCCGCGGGGGCGGGTGCCGTGCCGGCCAGCTCGTCCAGGGAGACGCCGTACTCCTTCGACAGCTGCAGCAGCACCCGCAGGGTGGGCGTGCGCCGGCCGGTCTCGATCCGGGACAGCACGCTGGCCGAGATACCGGTCGCGCCGCTGACACCGGCGAGGGTCGCGCCGTGGCGCTCGCGCGCGGCTCGCAACCGGGGCCCCATCGCGGCCAGCGTGCCGTCCACGTCGTCGACCGCCACCTCGCGCTCCTCCCTGCCGTGCCGCTCCACCGCTCCGTCCTGCAAGGTTGCCAGGATGGCAAAGCCGATCGCGCCGGACGGGTGCCGCGCCGCATGATCGACGGGCAGCCGCGCCGACGCGAACCGAGGAGAAGCCCATGCAGCCCGAGCCGACCGCCGAACTCCGCCATCGCACCGTCGAGGCCCCGGCCGGACGCCTCCACCTGGTCGAGCAGGGCACCGGCCCGATGGTCCTGCTCGTGCACGGCTTCCCCGAGTCCTGGTACTCCTGGCGCCGCCAGCTCCCGGCCCTCGCCGCGGCCGGCCACCGGGCGGTGGCGATCGACGTGCGTGGGTACGGCCGCTCCTCCAGGCCGGAGGCGACCGGGGCCTACCGGATGCTCGACCTGGTGGCGGACAACGTCGCCGTCGTGCGCGCCCTCGGCGAGGAGAGCGCGGTGGTCGTCGGCCACGACTGGGGCTCCAACATCGCCGCCACCTCCGCCCTGCTCCACCCGGAGGTCTTCCGCGCCGTCGGCCTGCTGAGCGTCCCCTACGCGCCGCCCGGCGGCCCGCGCCCCACCGACGTCTTCGGCCGGATCGGAGGCCCCGAGGAGGAGTTCTACGTGTCCTACTTCCAGGAGCCCGGCCGCGCCGAGGCGGAGATCGAGCCTGACGTCCGGGGCTGGCTCGCGGGCTTCTACGCGGCCCTGTCCGCCGACACCATGCCCGCCCCCGGCGAGCCCGACCCGCACTTCGTCACCCGCGGCGGGGGCCGGCTGCGTGACCGCTTCCCCACCGGGATCCTCCCGGCCTGGCTGAGCGAGGACGACCTGGACTTCTACGCCGGGGAGTTCGAGCGCGCGGGGATCACCGGAGCACTCAACCGCTACCGCACCATGGACCGCGACTGGGAGGACCTCGCTCCGCACCGCGGAGCCCCGATCGAGCAGCCGGCCCTGTTCATCGGCGGCGCCCTGGACGCCTCCACCACCTGGATGTCCGACGCCATCGACGCCCACCCCACCACCCTCCCGGGCCTGTCGGCCTCCCACCTCCTGGACGGCTGCGGCCACTGGATCCAGCAGGAACGCCCCGACGAGGTCAACCGCCTGCTGACCGACTGGCTCGCCACCCTCCAGGACTGATCCGGGCGGTCCGGAGCAGCGGGCCGCCACACCGGCCCGGTGCCCGGTGCGGCGGCCCGGTCTGCCCGTGGGAGGGGTACGGCCGCAGGCCCGTGGAGCGCCGCCCACGCCCCCGGCGAGCGGCGCCGGATCCTCGCGGGCAGCGCCCCCGGCCGCGAGCAGGCGGGCGGTTCACCAGCCACCGGAACGCAGGGCCTGCCCGCCGCCTCACGTGGCCGGGCGGAGGGCTCAGCGGAGCAGCAGGTCGCGGATCGCCCCGGTGATCTCGTCCGGCGCCTCCTCGGCCATGAAGTGCCCCGCGCCGGTCAGCCGGTGGTCCAGGTCCGGTGCCCACGGGTGCCAGACCGCGGCGGCGTCGTAGCCCAGTTGCGCGCCCCAGTCCTGCTGGACGACCGTCACGGGCATGGCCAGCTGGGAACCGGCGTCCCGGTCCGCCTGGTCGTGGGTGACGTCGATGCCCGCCGAGGCCCGGTAGTCCGCGACGATCGACGGCACGGCCGCGGCGCAGGCCCGCAGGTACGCGGAGCGGACCGCCTCCGGCATGGCGGCCGGGTCACCGGCCCAGGCGTCGAGGAAGGAGCCGAAGAAGGCCTCGGCGCTGTTGGCGATCATCGTCTCCGGCAGGCCCGGCGGCTGCGCCATGAGGAACAGGTGGTAGCCGACCGCCGCCGGCACACCGTGCAGGACGTCCCACATGTCCAGGGTCGGTACGACGTCGAGGATGCCCAGGTGGGTGAGGGTCTCGGGATGGTCCAGTCCCGCCCGGAAGGCGACCAGGGCGCCCCGGTCGTGGCCGACCAGGGCGAAGCGCTCATGGCCGAGCGCCGCCGCCAGGGCGACGACATCGGCGGCCATGGTGCGCTTGGAGTACACCTCGGGGCCGGTGGCCGCCGGCTTGTCACTGGCGCCGTAGCCGCGCAGGTCGGGGCAGATCACCGTGTGCTCGCCGGCGAGCCGCTCGGCGACGTGCCGCCACATCAGGTGGGTCTGGGGGAAGCCGTGCAGCAGCACGACCGGGCTGCCCCGGCCGCCGACGGCGGCGGCCAGCTCCACTCCGTCGGCGCCGGGCAGGCGGACGTAATCGAAACCGGGGATGGTGGGAGTCATGGAAGAACCGTTCCTGGGGTCGGGGGACCGGCGGGAGCCGTGGTCCGGGGACTGACCGCATCAGCGTCGGCGACGGCGATCAGCAACCGATCAGCACGCCGCGGCGGCGCGGACCCGCGGCACCGAAGATGGAGGGCATGCGAATCGACGTACTCGGTGCCGTGCGGGCCCTCCACGACGACGGCACCCCGCTCGACCTGGGCGGACCCCGCCACCGCGAGGTGCTCGCCCGGCTCGTCGCCGCCGGGGGGCGGATGGTCCCCACCGACACCCTCGTGGACGACCTGTGGGCCGATCCGCCGGTGCGTGCCGTGGGTGCGTTGCGCACGTTCGTCGCCGCGCTGCGCCGCGCCGTCGAACCCGGCCGGCCGCCCCGCACCCCGCCGCGCGTCCTCGTCACGGAAGGACCCGGCTACGCACTGCGCGTGCCGCGCGACACCGTCGACGTCCACCGGTTCGAGGACGCCCTGGACCGCGCCCGGCGCACCCCCGGTGCGCCGGCCGACCTCGACGCGGCCCTGGCGTCCTGGCGCGGCCCCGCCTACGCCGACGTGACCGGCTCCCCGTGGGCCGAGCGTGAACGGACCCGGCTGGAGGAGCTGAGGCTGGAGGGGGTGGAACTGCGCGCCCGCCTCCTCCTCGACTCCGGTTCGGGAGCCGAGCTGGTCGCCGAACTGGGCGCGCACGTCGCCGAGCATCCCTGGCGCGAGCCGGCCTGGGGGCTGCTGGCCCGCGCACTGCACCGGGCGGGCCGTCAGGCGGACGCCCTTGCCACCCTCCGCCGTGCCCGCACGATGCTCGTGGACCAGCTCGGGCTCGACCCCGGTGCCGATCTCCAGCGCCTGGAGACCGACATTCTCCGCGGAGCCGCGACCCTCCAGCCCCCGCGCACCGGGTGGGCCGCCGGTGTAAGCCTCGGCCCGCGCACCACCGTGGAGCTGGCCCGCACCCTGGCCCTGGCGGGTGGTGACGCCCTCCTCCACTCGCGGCGCGACCGCCTCGCCGCCGTCCGGGCGGCGGAGCGCACCGGGGACACCCTCCTGACCGCCCGTGTCATCGGCGCCTACGACGTGCCCGCCCTCTGGAGCCGGGCCGACGACCCCGGGCAGTCCCGCGCGGTCGTCGCGGCGGCCGAGCGCACGCTCACCGCGCTCGGCACCGACGGCCCCGCCGGACTGCGCGCCCGCCTGCTGGCCACCGTCGCGGTCGAGAGCCGCAGCGCCGATCTGTCCGCGAGCGAACACCGGCGCGCCGGGCAGGCGGCGCGCGAGGCCGAGGCGCTCGCCCGGGAGCTGGGCGATCCCGCCCTGCTGGTGTTCGCCCTCAACGGCGTGTTCCTCCAGTCCTTCACCCGGCCCGGTCTCGCGGCGGCACGGGACGTGATCGGCACCGAGATCCTCGACGTGGCCGCCCGGCACGAGCTGCCGGACTTCGCCGTGCTCGGCCGGCTCATCCGCCTGCAGTCCGCCTCGGCCCTGGGCGACCTCGACGCCGCGGCCGCGCACGCCGAGGCCGCCGAGCAGCTCGCCGTGCGCACCGAGGCCTCGCTCGTCCCCGTGCTCACCGGCTGGTTCCGGGCCCGGGTCACGGCCGCACGCAGCACCGGACCGGGCGGGCCGACCGCCGCCACGGCCGCGGCGCACTACCGCGCCGCCGAAGAGAGCCTCGCCGGGACCGCGGGCATGCCCGGGCTGCACCGCGGCCTGTTCGCCCTCGCCCTCCTGGGCCTGCGCCTCCTGCACGGCCGTCCGGCGCCCACCGATCCGGCTCTCGACTGGGGCCCGTACCTGCCCTGGGCGCGCCCCTTGGTGCTGCTCGCCCTCGGCCGTGACGAGGAGGCCCGTGCCGCCCTGACCACGGCGCCCGAACCACCCCCCGATCACCTGCAGGAGGCGCTCTGGTGCCTGACCGCCCACGCCGCCGCCCGCCTCGGCGAGCGCCCGGTGGCCGCCCGTGCGGCAACGGTCCTGCGCCCCGCCCGCCGCGAAGTCGCGGGCGGGGCGAGCGGGATGCTGACGCTGGGACCGGTGGCGCGGTACCTGGCGGAGGCGGAGGCCTGCGCCGACCAGGAATGACCGGCATCGTCCGCCGACCCCGCCCCGCCTGCCCCACGCCCGAGGTGCCGGGGCACGAAGAGGGCGCCCGCGCCCCGGGCGGTGGGTGCCCGGGGCGCGGACGCCCCTGTGTCAGGTACCGGTGCGGCGCGGGCCGGCACGCGGCCCGGGAGGCTCACACCGGTTCGGGCCGGGGTTCCGGCCGCGGTGCGGGGATGGCCTCCGGCTGCCAGGCCCGGGTGGTGCGGAGGTAGGCGTGGATCACCGAGCCCATCGCCAGCAGCATCAGCGGTCCGGCCAGCCACGGGTGGTCGGCCATCTCCACCGGCAGGAAGCGGTACGAGACCAGCAGCGCGGCGAAGACCACCGTGCCGTGCGCGACCAGCTGGATGCCCGACCGGTCCCAGCCGCGGTCGTACGCGCGCAGGGCCGCCTCGACGGTGAGCGCGAAGACCACACCGGCGATCAGGTCCACGCCGTAGTGGTAGCCGAAGCCCAGCGTCGCGCCCAGCGTGGCGATCAGCCAGAACACCCCGGCGTACCGCAGCAGGCGGGGACCGGTCCGGGTGTGGACGAAGATCGCCACCGCCCACGCGGTGTGCAGGCTGGGCATGCAGTTGCGGGGGGTGGCGTCGTCGTACCGCACCGGGCCGGGGGTGCCGATCACCGGCAGCGTGTCCGGCCAGACGTTGGCGATCGCCCAGTGCTCGCCGCCGGTGCCGAAGGCGCCGGTGCCGTAGGCGAAGATCGGCCCGACCACCGGGAAGATCATGTAGACGGCCGGCCCGACCAGTCCGATGACCAGGAAGGAGCGGACCAGGTGATGGCGCGGGAAGCGGCGCTCGGCCGCCACGTACCGCAGCTGGTAGAGCGCGACGACGACCGCGGCCACCGCGAGCTGGACGTAGACGTAGTCGAGCACATGGGTGCTGACCGGGTGGGTGGCCTCGACGATCCGGCCGGCCACCCAGGACGGGTTGCCCAGGGCGTGGTCGGCGGTGGCCAGGTAGGGGTCGAGCACGTCCGGGCGGGTCTTGGAGGTGATCAGCAGCCAGGTGTCACCGGTCTTGCGGCCGGCCACCAGCAGCAGGCCCAGCCCGACACCCTTCAGCAGCAGCATCCGCTCCCGTCCGGTGCGGCGGGTGACCGCGACGACCGCGCAGCCGGCCATCGCCCACAGCGCGCCGTTGCCGAAGGGATGGCCGTCGGACATGTCGGCACCGGCCACCCACCGCACCAGCACGAAGACGAGGTCGATGCCGATCGCGGCACCGGCGGCGATGAACCGCTGCCGCCAGGTGAGCACCACCATCGTCAACGCCATACCGGCATAGAGCAGAAAGCCCGATTTGGGCGGGAATATCGCCTCTCGGGCCTGAGTGGTGATCGGCCCGGGGTGACCGTAGCGACGCGCGGCGATCTCCAGCGCGATGAGGAAGGCCAGGGTCACCACGCCCGCCGCGATCCAGAGGACCCCCCGCGGCTGACGCCCTGGAACATGCTGGTCTCTGCGGCTTGTTCGGGAAAACGCCCGCGATGCTATAGGTATCAATTGTTTGGCCGATTTGTTAGACGTTAACGAGGTAAGTCACTCTTCGTGCCGGAACAATGCGGTTTTCCGGTGAAGGACGGGCGGCGGTCGCGCCCGCCAGGGGTCCGGTCATGTTATCGGAGCGGTCCGGACGGACTTCCCTGGTCACCGGCGCCGTGCGGGCGCCGCGGTCCGGGCACCCTCGCGGACCGGCCCCGTTCAGTGGAGGGGCGTCCAGTGCTCCCGCGCGTCGTCCAGGAGCGGGTCCCGCGGGTCGTCCCAGACCAGGCAGCCCCAGACGAGCCCGGGGACGTCCCTACCCATCAGGTCCGCCGGCCCCACGGTCAGGGTGCGGTGCACGGCCTCCAGGTAGGCGGCGAGCGACGGGTGGTGCGGCTCGGACACCGCCGGTCCGGCCATCGTCGTCCACGTGCCGACGCCGGCCTCGGACACGTACAGCCCGTACTCGGGCCCGGCCTCGTCCCCGGTGGCCCACGGCACCACCCGGGCGCCCTCCCAGTGGTCACGGCGGCCGGTCTCGGGGATCCGGGGACGCAGCGCCCGCAGCGGGGCGAGGATGACGCCGTCGGGGAGGAACGCGCCGGAACCGACCTCGCCCTCCTCCTCGTTCTCCTCGATGTACTGGTGCTCCACCCCGCCGCACAGCCGCCACAGCGCCACCAGCTCGGCGGGCGGCCCGTACCCCAGGGACCGCACCAGGCAGGCCTCGGCGGCGGCGATCTCCCCCTCCGTCGCCGGCGGCAGCAGGGAGGCGTAGGAGGTGGGGGCGTGTTCCCGCAGCCATCCGGTCAGTCGCTGCCACGCGGCACCGACCCGTTCGGTCACGTCATCTCGTCCGGACATGCGCTCACCGTAGGACGGGGTGCGCGGGCGTCCGGCCACCGGGCCGGGCCCGCGGGACCGCCGGCCGGTGCGGCAGGCCGTCGCGGCCCACCTCATCCGGGCCGCCGGCAGGCGCGGGCCCGCCCTTTCCGGACCGCCGGGCCGACGCCGGGCCACGGTGGTCACTCGGACCGCCGGGCCGGCGCCGGGCCGCGGTGGTCACTGGGGCGGGTGCCGCGGATCCGCTTGAACGCCACACTCAGCGCGAAGGCGTTGGAGTAGCCGACCTTCCTGGCGACCGCGTCCACCGTGTGGCCGGTCTCCCGCAGCAGGTCCGCGGCGAGTGCCACCCGCCAGCCCGCGAGGTAGGCCATCGGCGGTTCGCCGACCAGCGCGGTGAACCGCCGGGCGAGGGCCGCCCGGGACACCCCCGCCCCGGCTGCGAGGTCCGCCACCGTCCACGGGCGGGCCGGTGCGTCGTGCAGCAGCCGCAGCGCCGGGCCCACCACCGGGTCGTCCAGGGCGCGGTACCAGGCGGGGGCGTCGGCGGCCGGGTCGTCGAACCAGCCGCGCAGCGCCGAGACCAGCATCAGGTCCAGCAGCCGGTCCAGCACCATCTGCTGGCCGGGCCGGTCCCGGGCGACCTCCTCGGCGGCCATCGCCACGGCGGGGCCGGGGCCGCCCTCGGCAGGTACGACCAGCACCGGGGGCAGCGCCTTCAGCAGTCGCTCGCTCAGCTCTCCCCGGCTCTCGAACGCCCCGCTGATCAGCACCGCGGCCCCCTCGGCCGGCTCACCGCAGGTACGGGCGGGCCCGGCGGCGGGCTCGACGCCCCCGGCACCCGGGCAGTAGTCGGCGGCGGTCACCGTCAGCGACGGCGGGGTCGCGGGGTCGTCGGCCACCGTGTAGGGCGCCTCGCCGCGGACCACGGCGATGTCACCGGCGCCGATGGCCACCGGTTCCCGCCCGTCGGGGACGATCCAGGCCCGGCCGCCGACCATGGTGGCCACGGTCAGCGGCGCGCCGCCGGCCATCCGCAGGGCCCAGGGCGGCCGCATCACCGTCCGCCGGAAGACCGCACCGCGCGCCCGTACCCCCGCCAGCAGCTCCGACACCGCGTCCATCCGGTCAGCGTAGACGCACGGACATCATCTGTGGCGTTCAGGCCATGGAACGTCTCCGTGACGCACGGTTGGCTGGGGACATGGCTGAACAACCGATTCTTGTCACCGGGGCGACCGGGAAGTCCGGCCGCCGGGTCGTCCGCCGGCTGCGGGCCGCCGGTCTGCCGGTCCGCGCGGCCGCCCGCGGCGGCGAGCACGTCTTCGACTGGACCGACCGCGGAACCTGGGACGCCGCGCTGGAGGGTGTGGGCGCCGTCTACCTCGTACAGTTGGACGGCACGAGGCTGGTCCGCCCGTTCGTCGAGCGGGCGGTGCGGCACGGGGTGCGGCGGATCGTGCTGGCCTCCGGGCGCGGGATCGACGATCCCGGGTACGTCAGGGACGACGCCGGGGTCCTGGAGGCGCTCCGCGACGCCGAGGCCGCCGTGCGCGGGAGCGGGGTGGAGTGGACGATCAGCCGGCCGGGCTGGTTCGCGCAGAACTTCAGCGAGGGGTTCTTCGCCGACGCCGTCCGCTCGGGGGAGCTGCGGCTGCCCGCCGGCGACGGGGCCGCCAGCTATATCGATGCCGAGGACATCGCCGCGGTGGTGGTGGCCGCGCTGACCGAGGACGGGCACGCGGGCCGGGTCTACGAGCTGTCCGGGCCCGCGGCGCTGACGCCGGCGGAGGCGGTCGCGACCATCTCGGAGGCGACCGGCCGGTCCGTCCGCTATGTGCCGCTGCCGGTCGAGGACTACGTCGCGGAACTCGTCCGGCAGGGGGTGGCGGCCGCGGACGCCCGGGCCTTCGCCGACGTGATCGAACCGCTCCGGGAGGGGCGGGACGCGTATGTCTCCGACGGCGTGTGGCGCGCCCTGGGACGGGCGCCGCGGACCTTCGCGGAGTTCGCCCGGGACACGGCCGCCGCGGGCGGCTGGCCGGTCCGGCCGGCCACGATCGGACCTGACCGGTCTTGACCGGCCCCGGCCCGCCGGCACGGCCGGCGGGCCGGGCGGTGTCGGGGGCGGGACCGGACGGCTCCCGTGGCCGGGCGGGACCGGGGCGCCGGGACGGGCCGGCCGGGCGCCGGGGTCAGCTGCGGCGCCAGCGGGCCATGGCGAACGAGTAGAGGCCGAAGGTGACCAGTCCAACCCCGACGATCGCCAGCAGCCACGGCCCGGCCGGGGTGTCGCGGAACGCGCGCAGCGTGTCGTCCAGTCCCCGGGCCCGGTCCGCGTCGTAGGTCATGGCGGCACGGATGGCGAACGCTCCCGCGGTGGCGAACACCGCCCCGCGGCTGACACCGCCGACGGCCCCCAGGACCAGCACCGTCCTGCGGACCCGCCGGGACATCTCCCCGGTCCGCAGCTTCTCGCGGTCCTTGCCCAGCAGCGCGCGGGCCGCGATCCACACGCCCGCCGCGACCAGCCCGCAGCCGCCGGCGCCCACCAGCCACGGGCCCAGCGGCAGCTCCAGCACCCGGGCGGCGAGGTCCTTGGACTGGTGGTCGCTGGAATCGCCGCCCGACCCGCCACCGCCGCCGTGGTCGCGCCGGGCCGCGACGGCGAGCACCGAGTAGGCGACGAGGCTGTAGAAGAGGCCGCGCGCCGCCGCCGCGAGGCGCCCGGTGTTCTTCTTCCCCGGCTCCCGCCACGTCGCCTGGGCCAGCCGCCACACCGCCATGCCGGCCAGGCCCAGCCCCAGCAGCCACAGCATGACGCCGCCGAAGGGCCGCTGCGCGATCTGCGCCACCGCCCCGCTCCGGTCGGCCTGTTCGTCACCGCTGACGAACGCGATCCGCACCGCCAGCAGGCCCACCAGGACGTAGATCACGCCCCGTGCGGCCAGTCCCCAGCGGCCGGCCACCCCGACCGCCTCGCTCCGGGCGGCCGTGCGCCCGGCCGACCTCGCTCTTCGTGTTGCCTCCACCCCTACCTCCCAGGCTCCGACGGCTTCACCCGTCTGCCCTGCGCCGGGACCGGGAAACGCCGTGGCCGACGGGCCGGAGCCGGCGCCCGCCCGGGGCGTGCGCAGGGCCCGGACGGGCGCCCGCGACACACCCGGCCGGCGGCCCGGACGGACGCCCGGCGGTATCGGCCGAACGGCGGGCACCGCGGTGCCGGCCGGCGGCCGGTGTGCCCATGGTGGTCACGGGGCCGCCGCCGGCAGGGGCCGCCCGGCCGGCCGTGAGCGTGGAGTGGGAGCGTCCGTGACGAAGATGAGTCCGCTGCGAGGACGGCCGGTGGTCGTCACCGGGGCCGCGCGGGGCGTGGGAGCCGCCACCGCGTGGGAGCTGGTGCGGCGCGGCGCCCGGGTGGCGCTGGTGGGCCGGGAGGAGTCGACGCTGGCCGCGGTGGCCGAACGGCTGGGCGGGCGGGCCCGGTACTGGGAGGCGGACGTCACGGACGAGGCCACCATGGCCCGGGTGGCCGGGGAGATCGCCGCCCTGATGGGTCCCCCGTCGGTGGTGGTCGCCAACGCCGGGGTCGCCGAGGGCGGCCCGTTCCTCGAATCCGATCCCGCGACCTGGCGCCGCACCGTGGAGGTCAACCTGATCGGCAGCGCCGTCACCGCCCGGGTCTTCCTGCCCTCCCTGCTGGAGACGCGGGGCTTCCTCCTCCAGATCGGCTCCCTGGCCTGCTTCGCGACCTCGCCGCTGATGAGCGCGTACTGCGCCTCCAAGGCCGGCGTGGAGTCCCTGGCGCACGCGCTGCGCGCCGAGTTCGCCCACCGCGGCGTCGGCGTGGGCATCGGCTATCTCAACTGGACCGACACCGACATGATCCGGGACGGGGACCACCACGCCGTCCTGCGGGAACTCCGTGGCCACATGCCCTGGCCCGCCCGGCGGGTGCTCCCCGCCGACGTGGTCGCCACCCGGCTGGTGCACCAGATCGAGCGGCGCCGGCCCGCCCTGTACGTGCCCGGCTGGCTGCGCGGCGTGCAGGCGGTCCGGGCCGCGCTGCCGGCCGTGGTCACCCGGGTCTCCTCGCGCGACCTGCCCCGGCTGATCGAGGAGGGCGAGCTGCGGCCCACCGGCCTGCTGGGGGCCGGCGGCCGGGCCGCGCGGGAACCCGGCGGGCCGCCCGCCCCGGCCGGCTGACCCCGCGGCGCCGCCTCCCCGCCCCGGCCGGCCCGCCCGGCCGGCCGTGCGGCGCGCGGCCGTCCCCGCCGGCGGACACCGCCGCACGGAGGAGGCGACGCCGTCATCGAGGGCGAACCGGGATAAGGAGACAGGACCCGGGATACCTGACAGGACATGAACCAACACCAGGACGGTCCCGACCACGACCACCGCCGCCCGGAAGGCGTCAGCGACACGACGGTGGAGGCCCTCGGCTCCCTGTCCAAGGCCCTGGAGACGACCGAGCGGGCCCGTGGCCATCTGTACGCCTTCCACCAGTTGACCGGCTCGGCGGACCTGGAACTCGACCGGGCGGTGCGGCTGCTGCGTGAGGGCGGCCACGACGCCTGGGCCGATCGCGTGCAGCAGGAGATCCTGGGCCGCAACGTCATCCCCGGGCACTGGACGTTCCAGATCGTCGAGGCGTACAACCGCACCTACTACGAGCCGTTCAAGGACCTCGAACGGCTGGCGCTGGCCGACCTCGTGGACGGACGCGACCATCTGTACGAGGCCGAGATGAAGGAGGCCCGGCGCACCGTCGGCCACCCCGATCACTCGGCCCGGCCGGACGGCAACGGCTCGCGGCAGCGCTGACGGCGCCCGCGGCCACGCGCCGCCCGGCGCGGCGGGTACGGCGGGTAGCGCCGGTGCGGCGGGTAGCGCCGGTGCGGCGGGTAGCGCCGGTGCGGCGGGTAGCGCCGGTGCGGCGGGTACGGCGGACCGGCGGGTGCCGCCGGCGCGGCGGGTACGGCGGGTGCCGCCGCCGGTGACCGCGGGGCCCCGCCCCGCCGGTGACCGCGTGGCCCCGCCCCGCCGGTGGCACCGTGCCGCGCCTCGTCCGCCCGGACGCGGTGGTGCCCCGCCGTCGTGCCCGCCCGTTGGGCCGGTGGGGTGAGCGGTCCCGCGGAACCCTCGCCACGGGGCAGGGATGAGCCACACACCGGGTGACGGCGTCACCCGGTGTGCCGGTGCCCCGGCAGCGAGAGAGGTCCGCAGGTGCTCATCCAGTGTTCGCGCGTACGCCCCCGGCGTCCGGCCGCGGCCGGCCCGTTCCGCACCCCGCGCGGCAGGCCGGCCCCGCCCGGGAGACCGGACGCACCCGGCAGACCGGCCCCGCCGGGGCGGCCGGCGCCCCGCGGGGGACCGGCCGCGCCGCCCGGCGCCGTCCGCGGTGGCGCCGGACGGCTCCGGGGCGCCCGGGCCCGGGCCGCCGGCCGGTCCGGTGAGGGGGACGGGTGAGGACGGTACCGGGGCCGACCGGCCATGTGGTGGTGGTCGGCGCCGGGCTGTCCGGCCTCGCCTGCGCCCTCCACCTGCTGGGCGCGGGCCGGCGGGTCACGGTCGTGGAGCGGGACGCCGGTCCGGGGGGCCGGGCCGGCCGGGTGCGGCTCGGCGGGTACCGGGTGGACACCGGCCCGACCGTGCTGACCATGCCCCACCTGGCCGACGAGGCGTTCGCCGCGGTCGGCGACAGCCTGGCCCGGCGGGTCGAGCTGGTACCGCTGCACCCGGCCTACCGGGCGTGCTTCGCGGACGGCTCCGCGCTGGAGGTGCACACCGACGCCGAGGCGATGGAGGCGGAGGTGCGCAGGTTCGCCGGGCCGGCGGAGGCCGCAGGGTACCGCGCGCTGCGGGAGTGGCTGGTGCGGCTGTACCGGGCGCAGATGCGGCGCTTCATCGACACCAACTTCGACTCCCCCTTCCAGCTCCTCCACCCGGACCTGGCGCGGCTGGCGGCGCTGGGCGGCTTCGGACGCCTGGACCACCGCGTCGGGCGCTTCCTGTCCGACGCCCGGCTGCGCCGGGTGTTCTCCTTCCAGTCCCTGTACGCCGGGGTCGCCCCGGCCCGGGCCCTGGCCGCCTACGCGGTGATCGCCTACATGGACACCGTGGCCGGCGTCTGGTTCCCCCGGGGAGGGGTGTACGCGCTGCCCCGCGCCATGGCCGCGGCGGCCGCCGGTGCCGGCGCCGGCCTGCGGTGGTCGGCGGAGGTGAGCGCGCTGGAGCGGTCGGCCGGCCGGGTGCGCGCGGTGCGCCTGGCGTCGGGCGAGCGGATCGTGTGCGACGCGGTGGTGCTCTCCTGCGAACTGTCCACCGCCCACCGGCTGCTGGGGCGCGCCCCCCGGCGCCCGGTGCGTCCCCGCCACTCCCCGTCCGCGGTGGTGCTGCACGCCGGCACCGACCGCACCTGGCCGGGGCTGGCCCACCACACGCTCTCCTTCGGCACGGCGTGGGAGCGCACCTTCGACGAACTGACCCGCACCGGAGAGCTGATGAGCGACCCGTCCCTGCTGATCACCCGGCCGACGGCCCACGATCCGGCCCTGGCGCCGCCCGGCCGCCACCTCCACCAGGTCCTCGCCCCCTGCCCGAACACCGTGGTCGGGCCGTCGGCCGCCGCCTGGCGGGAGCTGGGACCGCGCTACCGCGACGCCCTCGTCGCCGAGCTGGAGCGGCGCGGCCTGCACGGCTTCGGGTCCGGTGTGGAGGCAGAGCTCCTGCTCACCCCGTGGGACTGGACGGCGCGCGGCCATGCGGCGGGCAGCCCCTTCTCGCTGTCCCACACCTTCGCCCAGACCGGGCCGTTCCGGCCCCGCAACCTGGTGCGCGGGGTGGAGAACGTCGTGCTGGCCGGCTGCGGCACCACGCCCGGGGTCGGGGTGCCGACCGTACTGATCAGCGGCAAACTGGCGGCCGCCCGGATCACCGGCGGCCCGCCGCGCCGCGCCACCCGCACCGCCCGGCCCGGGGCCGCCGCGGCATCCGCGGGCACCGGCACCGCCGAGGCGGGCACGGTGTCCCCCCGGTCCGCCGCGAGCGCGGGCCCGGCCCCGGCGGCCGCGGGCTCCGGTCCCGCACCGGTGGCGGGTGCCGATGTCCCGTCGTGAGCTGGACGCGGCCGGGATCGGCGATCCCGCGCTGCGCGACGCCTACACCCGGGCGCGGCGGCTCAACGCCCGCCACGGCCGCAGCTACTTCCTGGCCACCCGGCTGCTGCCCCGGGAGCGCCGCTGCGCCGTGCACGCGCTGTACGGCTTCGCCCGCCGCGCGGACGACATCGTGGACGGCCTCGACCGGCACCGGACCCCCGGGGAGCGGGACCGTCTGCTCGCCCGGCTGGAGCGCGACCTGGCGTACGGGCTGCGGACCGGCGGGGGTGAGGACCCGGTGGTCCGGGCGGTGGCCGACACCGCCGCCCGGTACGGCATCGACCCCGCGCTCTTCGCGGACTTCCTCGCGTCGATGCGCGCGGACCTGACCGTCACCGACTACCCGACCTATGCCGAGCTGCGGGCCTACATGCACGGCTCGGCCGCGGTGATCGGGCTGCAGCTGCTGCCGGTGCTCGGCACGGTCGTGCCCCGCGAGGAGGCGGCCCCGCACGCGGCGGCGCTGGGGATGGCGTTCCAGCTCACCAACTTCCTGCGCGACGTGGGCGAGGACCTGGACCGGGGCCGGGTCTACCTGCCGGCGGACCTGCTCGCCGCGCACGGCGTGGACCGGCCGCTGCTGGAGTGGAGCCGCCGCACCGGGCGGCGCGACCCGCGCATCCGCGCCGCGTTCGCCGCCACCGAGGCGCTGACCCGGCAGGTGTACCGGACCGCCGAACCGGGCCTGGGCATGCTCGACCCCCGGGTACGCCCCTGCATCCGGACGGCGTTCGCCCTGTACGGCGGCATCCTGGACGCCATCGCGCGCGGCGGTTACGCCGTGCTGCACCACCGCGCCGTGGTCTCCCGGGGCCGCCGCGCGGCCACCGCGGCGGTCGGGGCCGGACAGCTCGTCCGGGCGCGGTGGCGCGGCCGTGGCACGGCACCGGCGGACGGGGCGGAGGGCAGGACGGTCCCGGGGCCGGGGGCACGGCGGTGACCGGCGGGGCCGGCCGAGGCCGCTGGACGCCGCCGCTGCGGCTGCGCCGCGGCACCGGCTGGGCGGCGCAGCCGCCCACCTGGCGGCAGGCGCGCCCGGAGCTGATCTCCGGCGCCCTGGAGCGCGCCGCGGCGCGCCCGGGCGGCAACTGGTTCGTCGTCGCGGCCTCCCGGGAGGTGCGGGCCGGCGGTCCCCCGCTGGGCCGGACGGTCGGCGGGGTGGAGCTGGTGCTGTGGCGCTCGGCGGCGGGCGAGCCGCACGCCGGCCCGGGGGCCTGTCCGCATCTGGGCGCGCCGCTGCGGGCGGGCCGGGTGGTCTGCGGCACGCTGGTGTGCCGCTGGCACGGGCTCGCCCTGGACGGCGGCCCGTTCGCCGGGTGGGAGCCCTACCCGGTGCACGACGACGGGGTGCTGGTGTGGGTGCGGCTGGACGCGGTCGGCGGTGAGGAGCCCTCGGCGCGTCCCGCGGTGCCGGCGCGGCCGGCCCGGGACCGCGCGGTGGCGGCGGTGTTCGCGGCGGTGGCCCGGTGCGAGCCGGCGGACGTGGTGGCCAACCGGCTCGACCCCTGGCACGGCGCGTGGTTCCACCCGTACTCGTTCGCCGACCTGACCGTGGTGCGGACGCCGCGGCCGGGGGCCGGTGACGCCTTCGTGGTCGATGTCTCCTTCCGGGTGACCGGCCGTCTGGTGGTGCCGGTGCGGGCGGAGTTCACCACCCCGGGGCCGCGTACGGTGGTGATGCGGATCACCGGCGGCGAGGGGGCCGGCTCGGTGGTGGAGACCCACGCCACGCCGCTGACCGGCGGGACCGCCGGGCCGCCGCGGACCGCGGTGGTGGAGGCGGTGCTGGCGGTCTCGGGCCGGCGGGGCTTCGCCGCGGCCCGGGCCGCCGCCCCGGTGCTGCGCCCGCTGATGCGTGCGGCGGCCGGCCGGCTGTGGCGCGACGACCTGGCGTACGCCGAACGGCGGTGGGAACTGCGGAGCACCGGGCGCTTCCCGGGGTGAGGTCACCCCGCGGGCCCCGGCGGCTCCCGGCGGGCGGCGCGGGCGGCGAGGGCCCGCAGCCCCCGCCAGCGGCCCGCGCGGGGGACGGTCCACAGCTCCTGGCCGCGGACTCCCCACCCGGCGAGCAGGGCGCCGGCGGCGAGGAAGCCGGTGGTGGCGGCGCGCTCCATGAGCGCCACCGGCAGATCGCAGCGGATGGCGTCACCGGCCAGCGTGAGCCACGGGTGCGGGGTGCGCACGGTGGGTCGCCGGCGGTGGCCGCCGAGGGGGAACAGCGGGCAGTCGGCGTGCCACTCGTGCCGGGCGTCGACGATCCGGGCCGCGCCGGTCTCGGGGTAGACCCGGCGCAGCCGGTCCAGCAGCCGGTCCTGAACGTGCTCCGGCCGCGCGCCGTCCGGGACGGCGTAGCCGTGCAGTTCGACCACCGAGCCCCCGGTCCGGGCGGCCCAGCGGGCGGCCTCGCGCTCGTAGCGTTCCAGGACGCTGACGTTGTCCAGCCCGTCGTACCCGCTGGTGCCCAGGAATCCCGGGCGGTCGGCGCGGACCGGCCGGTCCAGCCAGAGCCGGGAGACGACGAACCGCGGTGCGGTGCGCAGGGCGGCGATGCCGTCCCGCCAGCCGGGGGTGCCCAGACCGGGGGAGGCGGCGACCAGCCGGCGCAGCCCGGCGGGGTCCAGGGCGAGGACGGCCGCGTGGTGGTGGTCCTCGGCGGTGCTGGTCCGCACCACCGCTCCCCCGCCGTCGCCCGGGTGGAGGGCGTGCACCGGGGTGGCGGTGCGGATGCGCGCCCCCAGGTGCTGGAGGTAGCCGCCGAGCGGCTCCCACAGCGCCTGCGGGAAGGGGTCGTCGGGCACGTCGAAGAGCAGGCCCTCGGCGGAACCGAGGAAGTAGATGTGGAACATCAGCAGCAGTTCGGCGGCGGACAGTTCGCGGGGGTCGGCGAAGAAGCTGCGCGAGAACACCTCGAACGCCAGGTGGTGCGCGGCCTCGGGGAAGCGCACCCGTTCCAGGAACGCGGTCGCGCCGATGCCGTCGAACCGCTCGTAGACGTCCGGCACCCGGACGTCGAGGAGCGGCAGCGCCGCCCGGGCGTCCAGGGCGGTGAGGTCCCGCCAGCCGAAGGAGGGGCTCAGCGCGACGAATCCGAGGGCGCTCAGCGGCGGGGTGCGCGGGACGCGGGCGAAGCTGTCGGTGAGGCCGCCGCTGTGCCGCAGGGGGTAGTCGGGCAGCGGGACCAGTCGCGACAGCCCGGGGTCGGTCCGCCGCAGCAGGCCGCGCAGGTTGTAGTACTGCCGGAAGAAGGCGTGGAAGCCGCGGCTCATGGTCACCGTGGAGCCGTCGGCGAGGCGGGTGCGGTGGCCGGCCAGCCGGCCGCCGAGGCCGTCCCGCCGCTCGTAGAGGGTCACCCGGGCGCCGCGTTCGGCCAGCAGGGTGGCCGCGGCCAGCCCGGCGATCCCGCCGCCGACCACGGCGACGGACGGCGCGTCCCGGTGCGGGAGCCGGTCCCGGCCGGGTGACGGCCGCAGCAGCTCGGCCCTGCGGTCGCGGCCCGGCCGGGCCGCGCCGCGCCGTCGGGGGCTCACCGGTCCCGCCCCGCTCCGCCGGCCGGGCCGTTGCGGGCGAGGAAGGTGTGCACGATGCCGGTCTGCCACCCGGCGGCCGGGGCGGCGCGCACCTGGGTGAACCCGTGGCGGCGCAGCCGGTCGGTGAGGGCCGGGGCGGTGTCGAAGGCGAGGACGCCCGCCCACAGGTGGCGGTACAGGGCGCCGTCGCCGGTGAGCGTGCCGGCCGGGATGATCGCGCCGCGGCACACGGCGGTCCACAGGGCGCGGTGCACGGCCGAGCCGCTGAGGCTGTAGTCGTGCACGGCCAGCCGCCCGCCGGGCCGCAGGACGGTGCGCACCCCGGCCAGGATCCGGTCCGGGTCGGTGACGTTGCGCAGCAGGAAGGCGGCGAAGACCGCGTCGAAGGGGCCTTCCCCGGCCGTGACGGCCTCCTCCGCGGTCAGCTGCCGGAAGCGCACCCGGGGCGGCCACGGTGCGGCCCGGGCCCGGCGCAGCATCCCGGGCGAGGCGTCGATGCCGGTGATCCGGGCCCGGGGCGCGGCCCGCAGCAGCGCCCGGGTGGAGGCGCCGGTGCCGCAGCCGAGGTCCAGGACGTGCAGCCCGGCCCCGCCGGCGGGCAGCCGCAGCCGGCGCGCCGAGCGGAGCAGTTCGGTGCGGTGGCCGGGGCTGAGGGCGGTGAGCCGGTCGTAGGTGTGCGCGGCGTGGTCGAAGGCGCGGGCCAGGTCGCGGTCGCGCAGCAGGGTCATGACGGTCTCTCCCGGTGCCGGGGTGCGGTGCCGGCCGCGGGACGGGCGCGGCGGGGCAGGAAGGGCAGTTCGAGGGCGGTGCGCAGCATCGGGACGACGGGGGTGCGGGCCCCGATGCCCCACTCCTCCCAGGGGGTGGTGGCGCCGTCGAGGAAGCGCAGCAGCCGTTCCGCGGGCGTGTGGCGGAACAGCCCGGTGAAGAAGGCGGGGCCGTCGATCCGCCCGGTGTCCAGGGCCCGCAGCAGCACCGCGTCCATGGCCAGCGCGCGCCGCCGGTGCGGGGCCGGGACGGTCGCGCGGCCGTCACGAAGCGCGGCGGCGATGGCCCGGCTCTGCCGCTGTACGGCGGCGAAGGTGTAGCCGGTCGCCGGGCGGGTGGCGCCGCCGGCGGTGCCGATCCGGAACACCGCGGGACCGGACCGGCGCGGGAAGCGCGCGTCGGTCATGGGGATGACGCCCTGTTCGGCCGCCTCCACGGTGAACGGGCCCAGCCGCAGGACGTCCCGGCCGTAGTGGCCCAGCGCCGCCTCGTACCCGGCGGTGGTCAGCGGGGTGCGGGAGAACTCGGTGTACTCGACCAGCGCCCGGTCCGGTGCCAGCGGCAGGACGTAGCCGAAGGCGAGACCGTGGCGCGGCTGGGGCACCCGGAAGTCCATCAGGTCCGCCACCCGGGGGTCGAACCGGTCCCCGGCGGTCCGCACGAACCAGCCGCGGAAGTGCTGGAGGAGCAGCGTCCTGGCCGGCGGCAGGGCGGGCAGCGGACGGGAGTCGAACACGAGGCGGGCGCAGAGCGTCAGCTCCCGGCCGTCCGGGGCCGCGCAGCGCACCTCCGCGCCGCCCGCCACGTCGCGCACCGTGTGCGCCGTCGCGCGCACCACGCGCGCCGTGCGGGACCCGGCGAGCCGGGCGTGCACCAGGCGCTCGAAGCGGGCGGAGCGCAGCATGTGGTAGCGCAGCGGCGCCGGATCGACGGTGACCTCGCCGCCGTCGGGGCCGCGCACCCGCAGCCGCGACCAGGAGGCGCCGATCGCCTCCCGGAGGTCGCCGGTGTCCCGGTCCCAGAAGCACCAGGTGCGCTCCGGCGGCCGCGGCGGCCCGTCCGGCGGTTCGATCAGGGTGACGGGGTGGCTGCCGGTCAGGACCAGCCGGTGCGCCAGGCTCAGCCCGGCCGCGCCGCCGCCCACCACGATCACCCCGGGCCCGTCCCCCGGTCGGCCCGCCCCCCGCCCCGGGCGCCGCGGGCCCCGGGCCACGGCCGGTGCCGGGCCGCCTCACCCGGACCGCCGCCCGACGAGGGGCCCGTGGCCGGCGGTCCGGTACCGGGTGCCCCGGCCGGTGGTCCCAGGCGACGTCCCCCGGCCGGCGCTGCCGGGCGGCATTCCGCCCCCGGTGCACGCGACGGAGGGTGCCGGACCGGTGGTCCCGGCGCACGGGCGGGCGCGGCGGGGGCCGGCGGGGCCGGCACACGGGCGGGCACGGCGGGAGCCGGCGGCGCCGACGCACGAGTCGGCACGGCGGGAGCCGGCGGGGCCGGCGCCCACGGCGGTGGGGTCCGACAGGCTACGGCGCTGAACGGCCATCCTCCTCCTTCCGGGACGCGACCACCTCTACACCGCGGACGCGGAACCGGCGGTCCGGCTCGCCCGGCGGCACCGCACGGCCCACCCGACCCGCCGTAGCCGGCGCCGGTCCGCCCCGTCGTCCGCCCGCGGGCACGCGGCGTCCGCGGCGCCTCCACGGGCGCGGGACGGGCGGGGCGCACGAAGCGGCACCGGACCGCCGTGGCCGGCCGCACCGGACCACCGTGGCCGTCCCGGGCGCCGCGGGGCCCGCCCTCGGAGCGGGCCGCTCCGCCTCCGGCGGCGGACGGGCCCGATCCGCCTCCCGGGCGGCGGGTGGCGGGCCCCGCCCGGGCCGGCGGGCCGGGGTCGTACGGCCGGCCCGGCACGGCCCGAGGTGCCGGGACGCCGCACCCGGCAGCCGGGCCCGGTGGCCCGGCGGGCACCCCGCACCGCCGGCGGGGCACCGCTTAGGGTGGACGGCGAGATGAGACGGAAAACCAAGGCCCCGCCCGCGCCCCTGCCGCAGCGCGGCGGGCTCGACCCGGTCCGGCTGCGGCTGCCCGAGGAGGGCCCCTGGGCAACGGTGCGGGACCACCTGGCCGACCGGCTGCCCGCGCTGGGCGCGGCGCGGATCGACGCGATGCTGCGGGAGGGCGCGATCGTGGGGCAGTGCGGGCCGGTGGCGGTGGACGCGCCCTTCGCCCCCGGCGCGTACGTGTGGTTCCACCGCCCGCTCGAACCGGAGGTCCCGGTCCCCTTCCCGCTGGAGGTGCTGTACCGCGACGAGTGCCTGCTGGTGGTGGACAAGCCGCACTTCCTGGCGACCACCCCGCGCGGCCGGCACGTGGCCGAGACCGCCCTGGTCCGGCTCCGCCACCGGCTGGGGCTGCCCGCGCTCAGTCCCGCGCACCGGCTGGACCGGCTGACCGCCGGGGTGGTGATGTTCGTGATCCGCCCCGAGCACCGCGGTGCGTACCAGGGCCTGTTCCAGCAGCGGCGGGTCCGCAAGGAGTACGAGGCGGTGGCGCCGTACCGGCCCGGGCTGCGGCTGCCGTGCCGGGTGCGCAGCCGGATCGTCAAGGAGCGCGGGGTGATCGCCGCGCGCGAGGTGCCGGGCGAGCCGAACAGCGAGACGGTGGTCGAGCTGGCCGAGCACCGGGAGGGGCTGGGCCGCTACCGGCTGGTGCCGCTCACCGGACGCACCCACCAGCTGCGGCTGCACATGAGCGGGCTGGGCGTGCCGATCCTGGGCGACCCGGTCTACCCGGTCGTCACCGACCCGGCGCCGGACGACTTCGGCCGGCCGCTGCAACTGCTGGCCCGGGCGGTGAAGTTCACCGACCCGGTCACCGGCCGGGAGCACCGGTTCGTCAGCCGCCGTTCCCTGGAGGCCTGGGACTGCCACCGCCGCTGGGCGGGCGGGGAGGCGCCCGCCCCCGGCTGACCCGCGGTCCCCGGGACGACGGGGCGCGCGGCCGGTGCGGCACCGGCGGCCCCGCGGCCCCGGGCGGAGCGCCCGCGCCACGGGACCAGGCCGACCGGCCGGGGCCGCGGGGGTCGGCGGGGCCGGGGCCGGCGGGGGTCAACCGCAGTCCTCGGCTCCGGCCGGTCCGCGCACCCGGCCACCGGGCCGGTCCGCCGGCACCCGTGAGCCGAGCGGCCCGGCAGCACCCGGACCCCCGGCAGGCGGCCCGGGCGGACCCGGGAGCATCCCCGGCCCGGGCGGACGCCCTCGCCGGTCCGCGCACCGGCCCCCGGGCCGGCGCGCCGGCACCGCACGTCCCGGCGGGGCACCGGCACCGCACGTCCCGGCGGCACGCCGGCACGGCACGTCCCGGCGCGCACCGGCACCGCGGAACCCCGCGGCGCGCCCGCGGATCCCGCCCGTCCGGCCGTCCGGAGCGGACGCGCCCGGCCGGACGAGATCCGCGGGCACCAGGAATGCATCGCGGGGGGCGGGGGGACAAGCGTCGCATGACCACGCCCGCACCGAAGCTGCCGCCCGCCATCACCGCCTGCCTGTTCGACCTGGACGGGGTCCTGACCCGGACCGCCGTGGTGCACGCCGCCGCCTGGCGGGAGACCTTCGACGACTTCCTGCGCCACCGGGACGGGCCCGGGTTCCGCCCGTTCGACCCGGTGCACGACTACGACGAGTACGTGGACGGGCGGCCGCGCGCCGACGGGGTGCGTACCTTCCTGGCCTCCCGCGGGGTGCGGCTGCCGGAGGGGTCGCCGGACGACCCGCCGGACCGGGACACCGTGCAGGGGCTGGGCAACCGCAAGAACGAGCTGCTGCTGCGGAAGATCCGCGAGGACGGGGTGGCGGCGTACCCCGGGTCGGTGCGGTTCCTCCGGGCGGTGCGGGCGGCCGGGCTGCGCACCGCCGTGGTGTCCTCCAGCGCCAACTGCCGGGACGTGGTCGCCTCGGCCGGACTGGCGCAGGACCTGGAGGTCCGGGTGGACGGGGTGGTCGCCGCCGAGCGGGGGCTGCCGGGCAAACCGCGCCCGGACACCTTCCTGGAGGCCGCCCGGGAACTGGGCGTGACCCCGGCGCAGGCGGCGGTCTTCGAGGACGCGCTGGCCGGGATGGACGCCGGGCGGGCGGGCGACTTCGGGTACGTGGTGGGGGTGGACCGCACCGGTCAGGCCGAGGCGCTGCGGCGGCACGGCGCCGACATCGTGGTCGAGGATCTGGCCGAACTGCTGTGAGGAGCGCGCATGATCGCCCATGACGCCTACGCGGTCGAACCGTGGTGCCTGCGGGAGACCACGCTGCACCTGGACGTGCTGCCGCAGAGCGAGTCGCTGTTCGCCCTCTCCAACGGGCACGTCGGCTGGCGGGGGAACCTGGACGAGGGGGAACCGCACGGGCTTCCCGGCACCTACCTCAACGGGGTGCACGAGCTGCGTCCGCTGCCGTACGCGGAGGCCGGCTACGGGTACCCGGAGTCCGGGCAGACGGTGATCGACGTCAGCAACGGCAAGGTGATCCGGCTGCTGGTGGACGACGAACCGTTCGACCTGCGGTACGGGGCGCTCCACCACCACGAGCGGGTGCTGGACCTGCGCGCCGGGGTGCTGGAGCGCAGCTGCGAGTGGACCTCGCCGGCCGGGCGCACGGTGCGGGTGCGCTCCACCCGGCTGGTCTCCTTCACCCAGCGGGCGGTGGCCGGCATCGCGTACGAGGTGGAGCCGGTGGACTCCGAGGTGCGGGTGGTGATCCAGTCGGAGCTGGTCGCCAACGAGCAGCTGCCGCCGCTGGGCGGCGACCCGCGGGCGGCCGCGGTCCTGGAGTCGCCGCTGGAGCCGGAGGACCACGCCGCGGAGGGCAGCCGGCTGCGGCTGGTGCACCTCACCCGGCGCAGCGGGCTGCGGATCGCCGCCGCTGCCGACCACGTGGTGCGCGGGCCGGAGACGGTGCGGACCGCGACCGAGAGCAGTGACGACCTGGCGCGCATGACGGTGACCGCGGTGCTCAAGCCCGGCGAGACGCTGCGGCTGGAGAAGCTGGTGGCGTACGGCTGGTCGGCGGTGCGGTCGCTGCCGGCGGTGCGGGACCAGGTGGACGCCGCGCTGGCGGGGGCCCGCAGCACCGGCTGGCATGGGCTGCTGGAGCAGCAGCGCGGCTACCTCGACGACTTCTGGAACCGCGCCGACGTGGAGGTGGACGGCGACGCGGAGATCCAGCAGGCGGTGCGCTTCGCGCTCTTCCACGTGCTCCAGGCGGGCGCGCGGAGCGAGGAGCGGGCCATCCCGGCGAAGGGGCTCACCGGTTCCGGGTACGACGGGCACTCCTTCTGGGACACCGAGATGTTCGTGCTGCCGCTGCTGACGTACACCGCGCCGGAGTCGGTGGCCGAGGCGCTGCGGTGGCGGCACGCGACGCTGCCGGAGGCGCGGGAGCGGGCGGAGCAACTGGGCCTGCGCGGCGCGGCGTTCCCCTGGCGGACCATCGACGGGGCGGAGTGTTCCGGGTACTGGCCGGCCGGCACCGCCGCGTTCCACGTGAACGCGGCGATCGCCGCGGCGGTGGTGCGGTACGTGTCGTCCACCGGGGACGAGGAGTTCGCCCGGCAGACCGGGGTGGAGCTGCTGGTGGAGACGGCGCGGCTGTGGCGTTCGCTGGGGCACCACGACCACCACGGCCGGTTCCACATCGACGGGGTGACCGGACCGGACGAGTACAGCGCGCTGGCGGACGACAACGCCTACACCAACCTCATGGCGCAGTCGAACCTGCGGGACGCCGCCGACATCGTGGAGCGCCATCCGAAGGAGGCGGCCGCGCTGGGGGTGGACGACGAGGAGGCGGCGGCGTGGCGGGACGCCGCGGAGGCCATGACGGTCCACTTCGACCGGGTGCTGGGGGTGCACGAGCAGTCCCGGGGCTTCACCAGCCACCAGGTGTGGGACTTCGCCGGCACCCGGCCGGACCAGTACCCGCTGCTGCTCCACTTCCCCTACTTCGACCTGTACCGGAAGCAGGTCGTCAAGCAGGCGGACCTGGTGCTGGCGATGTTCACCCGCGGGGACGCCTTCACCCCCGAGCAGAAGGCCCGCAACTTCGCGTACTACGAGGCGCTGACGGTACGGGACTCCTCGCTGTCCGCCTGCTGCCAGGCCGTGATCGCCGCCGAGGTGGGCCATCTGCGGCTCGCCTACGACTACATGGGCGAGGCGGCGCTGATGGACTTGAAGGACCTGCAGAACAACACCCGGGACGGGCTGCACATCGCCTCGCTCGCCGGGACCTGGCTGGCGCTGGTCGCCGGGTTCGGCGGGATGCGGCACCGGGACGGCACCTTCCACTTCGCGCCCAAGCTGCCGGAGAAACTGGGCCGGCTGGCGTTCACGGTGCAGGTGCGGGGCCGCTGCCTGCGGGTGGAGATCACCGACTCGGTGGCCACGTACACGCTGGTCGGGGGTGAGCCGCTGGAGATCCGGCACTACGGGGACCCGCTGACGGTTGCCGTGGGGGACCCGCAGCGACGGCCGGTGCCCGAGCCGCCCGCCCTGCCGGAGCCGGAGCAGCCGCCCGGCCGCCGCCCGGCGCACCGCTGACCGGCGCCGTGCGGGGCGGCCGGGCGGGGCGGGCCCGGGGTCCGCTCAGGCGGTGCAGGTCAGCGGGCGTCCCCCGTTGTAGGTGACCATGTCGGTGAGGGCCGCCACCGCGTCGATCGGGGCGCCGGGGGCGGCCCCCTCGATCTCGGCGTAGGCCCGGTGCAGGTTGCCCACGATGCGCTCTCCGTCCGAGAGGGCGGCGTACTCCCCCAGGTCGGCCTCCCGGGCGGTCTCCAGCGGGGTGAGCCCGGCGGCGTGCCCGCGGCGCGCGGTCTCCTGGACGAACCGCAGGTAGCCCAGGACGTCGTCGATGAGCCCGGGGCCGGCCACCGGCCCGTGCCCGGCGACGATGGTCCGCGCGCCGAGCGGCGCGATCACCGTCTCCAGCACCTCGATCGCCCCGGCGATCGAGCCCTGGAGGAGGAACGGGGTGCCCCCGTGGAACAGCAGGTCGCCGGCGAACAGGACCCGGCGCTCGGGAATCCACATGATCGAGTCGTTGGTGGTGTGCGCGGCGGTGCCCACGTGCCGCACCTCGCACCGCAGGTCGTCCACCCAGAGGGTGACCCCCTCGGTGTAGGTGAGGAAGGGCGGCTCCAGCTCGACGTGGCCCCAGTCGACCTCGGTCCAGAACGGGGCGGAGGCCGGCATGCCCCAGGCGCGTATCCCCTCCCGCACCCCTTCGTGGCCGACGACGGTGGCGCCGTCGAAGAGGTGGTTGCCGAAGGTGTGGTCGCCGTGGTGGTGGGTGTTGATCAGGGTGCGCACCGGGCGGGGCGTCACCTTCCCGATCGCCTCCAGGTAGGCCCGGGTGCGCCGTTCGGTGGAGCAGGCGTCCACACTGGTCACCCCCCGCCGGCCGACCAGGAAGCCGGTGTTGTTCACCCACCAGGTGCCGGGCGGCTGCACATAGGCGTAGATGCCCTCGTCGATCTCCTCGACGCGGGGCGGGGCGGCGGTGTCGGTGTCGCGGGCGGTGCTGCTCATCGGTGCCAACTCCTCGGCGGCGGCAGGGAACTGACCTGGTATGTCACGGCGGGCCGCCGGCGGGCAAGGCGCCCGGTCGAATACCGGCCGGGCGCCGGGCCGCTCGTACCGGGGCGCCCGGGCCCCGCCGTCCGGCAGAAGTACCGGCGGTCGTACTTCTGCCGAAGGAACGGCCTGGTACCGGCGGGGCCGGAGTGGTGGACTCGGAGCGCCCCCGGCCTCCCGCGCACTGCCCGGGCGGCCGCGCTCCCGGGTGCGGACACGCGTCCGGATCCGTACGCACCCCCACCGGAAGGTATGTCATGAACAGGACGATGCACTGTGCGACGCGCTAGACGGCGAGGCGGGCGGGCCGGGCTCCTCCCGGTGCTGGCGGCGGCGGTCTGCTCGGCCGCGGTCGCGCTGGGCGCGCAGACCCTGGTGGCCCGCGGCAGCGAGCCTCAGTCCCCGCCGCGGACCGGGACCACCCGTTCCGACGACCGGCCCTCCCCGCCGCGGACCGAGCGGGCCGCCCCCGCCGCGATGGCGGTGCCGGAAGGGACGTTCGCGCTGTTCGAACCGGTCTGGACGACCGCGCACATCTATCAGAAGGGCCTCAACAGCCCTCCCTACGACACCGGTCTGGTGGTGTCGTACGTCGGCCCGGCCGGCTGGAACCCGGAGAAGCACGGCGACTGGATCGGCATCTACGAGCAGGGCCGTCTGGAGAAGGCCCACCGCAAGGACTGGGACTGGGTCTGCCCCAACGAACCCGAACGCTGCATGTCGTTCGGGTCGGCGATCGTCCCCGCCGGCAACGACGGCCTGGAGTCGGGCAAGACCTACACCGTCGCCTACTGGGCCGACGGGGCGTCGGAGGGGAGCGGTCACCCCGCCGCCACCATCGACTACGTGGTGCCGTGGTGAGCCCGCCGCCCCCGGCCGCCCGGCCCGCGTCCGGGCCCCGCGACCGCACTTCCCCGAAAGGCACCTGCCTGCCATGCGATTCCCCCTACGCCGCCGCGACGGGCGGCGACGAGTCCTCCCGGTCGTGGCCGCCGCCCTCTGCTCCGCCGCGGTCGCCCTCGGCGCGCAGGCCCTGGCGTCCCACCCGCCCGGGTCCGGCGGTGGCCGGAGCGGTGATCCGGAGGACCGGCGGACCGTCCCCGTCGCGGCCTCCGCCGACGGCGGCGGATTCGCCCTCCTCGACGCCACCTGGACCACCGCGCACATCGACCAGAAGGGCATCCACCTGAACCCGAAGGACACCGGTCTGGTGGTGACCTATCTGGCCCCGGTGGGCCGGAACCCCGGCTCGCACGACGACTGGGTCGGCATCTACGAGCGGGACAGGCTCGACAAGGCCCACCGCAAGGACTGGGACTGGGTCTGCCCCAACGAACCCGAGCGCTGCATGTCGTACGGGGCGGCGGTGGTGCCCGCCGGCAACGACGGCCTGGAGTCGGGCAGGACCTACACCGTCGCCTACTGGACCGACGGGGCGTCCGAGTCGAGCGGGACCCCGGCTGCCACCATCGACTACGTGGTGCCGTGGTGAGCCCGCGCACCGGAGGGCACGCACGACGCCTGGGCGGCGTCCTGGTGCGCTGCCTCCTCGCACTGGCCCTCGCGGCCGGGTCCGCCGCCACCGTGCTGGAGCGGCCCGCCGCCGCCACGGCGGACGACACCGACGACTTCCCGGCCGTGTACCGGCAGCTGGTCGAGCAGATCCGCGCGGCCGCCCGGGGCGGCGAGCGGGTGTCCACCTCCCTGGCGGGCCCCGCACGGGCCCGGCCCACCGATCTGGCCGAGGCGTCCACCGGCCGCCGCGGCACCGCGCTGATCAGCCTCGACGCCGTCCTCCCGGGGGAACAGCTCCCCTCGGTCAGCCTCGTCATCCGGCGCGAGGACATGTATGTGCTGGGCTTCTACCAGAACAGCTCCCTGACCCACACGTTCTTCCACTTCGACGACGCCGACCTGTCCGCACTGGACTGGACCGTCTTCGGCAACGTCCGCCCCACGCCGGTCGATCTCCACCTGCCGAGCCGGTACGCGGGGATGGCGGACGAGAACGTCTTCCAGCAGTGGATCACGCCGGACAGCCTCCGGATGGCCGTGAGGCAGCTCGCCTACACCAACACCACCCCGGAGAGCCTCAGATCCGCGGGACACCACCTGGCGAGACTGATCATGACGCTGCTGGAGGGGGCCCGGAACCGGGAGGTCGAGGAGAACATCCACAACGGCTTCGCGGCGGAGGGCGCGTGGTACGCCGCCGATGACGAACCGTACATCCACAACTGGGCCGCGATGTCGGACGTGGTCCGCAACGGGCACAGCTACACGCTGACGGTGCGCGGCACGCGGTACACGTTCATGCTCGGCTACCTGCGCTCCATGCTCGCCATCCTCCAGATCCCGCCCGGGTCCACCCCGCTGCCGATGTGCTCGGGGCCGGTGTCCGGGTCGGGGTCCGGACCGTGTCCGCCGTCCCTCACCTCGGACAACCGCCGCGGCGCGCTGTCCGGCCTGCCGGACTGGTCCGAGGCCGGCTACCGGGGCGGCCGCGCGCTCCCCGGGCACCAGGAACTCACCACCGACGCGGCGTGCCGGATCACGCCGCAGGAGCTGGCCGAGACCTACGAGGTGCGCCCCGACGACGGTGCGGACGACTCCGCGGGGGTGCAGCGCGCCATCGACGCCATCCGCGGCGGGTGCGGCGACCGGGCCAACTTCGACCGGCTGTCGCTGATCCAGCTGCCCGCCGGCCGCCTCGACATCAGCCGGCAGATCTCCGTGGACACCGATCACCTGGTGATCCGCGGCGCGGGCAGCGATCCGGCGAAGGGCACCCGGATCGTGTTCCGCCCGGACGGGGACACCCGCTACGACACACTGACCGCCGACGGCAGCCGGTGGGACCAGGACGCCATGGTCCACGAGGCCGGCGCCGACACCGCCAAGGGCGGCTGGCTCTGGCCGGGCCGGGGCCTGTTCCGGATCCAGACCCGGGAGGTCGCCGCACGGTACGCCGACGAGTGGGCCGCCGCGCCCGCCAACCGCAAGGACCTCTACGAGGGCTCGGTCAACCAGCACTGGGCCTCGGGCGTGAAGCTGCGCGCCGCGGACGGCGACCCCGGCCACTCCGCGCGGGAGGGCGACCGGGTGGTCCATCTGGATGCGAAGGCCGACATGTCCCGGTTCCGGCGGGGCGGGCACCTGTGGGTGGGGGCGCCGAACACCCGGAAGTTCTACGCGGTGCAGCAGGCCACGGACGAGAGCCGGTACGAGAACCTGCACATGCGCCAGCAGGTGTTCCGGATCGCCGCGGTGGACGTCGACAACCGCACGGTCACCCTCGACAAGCCGCTGGAGTTCGATCTCCCGGTCGACTCCACCTCGGACGGGTCGGCACCGATCGGCACCACCGCCTACGCCGGCAAGGTGACCCCGCTGAAGATGGTGGTCGGGGTGGGCCTGGAGAACTTCTCCTTCACCCAGGAGGTGCCGGGGCTGACGCCGCAGCAGGCGGCGCACGACTACGGCAACCTGGCCCCCGCGCAGGCGATGCACGGCGTCGTCTTCAAATGGGCCGCCGACTCGTGGGTCCGCGGTGTGCGCTCCGAGATGACCGGCTCGCACCCGATCGTCACGGAGGTCGCCAAGAACCTGCAGATCGAGGGGAACCACCTGGAGGGCGCCTGGAACAAGGGCAAGGGCGGCAACGGCTACCTCCGCGGCAGCCGGGTGTGGGACTCGCTGTACGCCCACAACACCACCCGCGGGCTGCGGCACTTCACCCTGCAGTGGTCGGCGTCGGGCAATGTCGTGTACGGCAACGACATGGACTCCGACCTCAACCTGCACGGCGGGTGGGAGCGCCGCAACCTGTTCGAGAACAACACCGTCCGGGTGCCCTACGAGCACCGCTCCGGAAGCTGCTCCACGGCGTGCGGCGGTGAGGGCGGCGAGATGGACTCCGGCACCTGGTACCCCATCTGGTGGGCGGCGGGGCCCAAGGCGGTGAAGTGGGCCGGCTCCTCGGGGCCGCAGAACGTCTTCCACAACAACGTGCTGACCAAGCAGCTCACCGCCGGCGGTCCCTACACGGAGTACCTGCCGTACAGCCGGTCCGGCAGCGGCGTCCGGCCGGTGTACCAGTTCGGTTCGGCCGCGGACGACCCCGGCGCCTTCCGGCACCTGGTGCGCGACGGAACGCCGATCGCGGACTGGAACGGCCACGAGACGGCGGACTACACCGGATCGGACGCGGGGGTCAACGCCTCCCGTACCGAGTCGTCCGCCTCGTTGTTCCTCAGAAGGACGGAGTAGCGAGAAGGCAGCAGCGGTGGGCGGCCCCGGCGAGCACGTGCCGGGGCCGCCCACCGGCGGCGCTGCCCCCGGGGCGCAGCGCCGCCACGCCGGCCGCCGTCTGCGGCGCCCCAACCGTGGCCCTCGCCGTGCCGGGCGCCCCGGGCGTCACCTGGCCGCCCCGGACAGGGGCGGCGCGCCGCGCCGCGCCACCGTGGACCGACCCGGGTCAGTCCGTCACCACCGCTCCGTACGCCAGTGGCGCGGACAGGAACAGGAAGAGCCAGTCGAGGCCCTGGGCCTCCGCCTTGAACAGGCGTGCCGCTCCGTCCATGTCGCTGGTGAAGACGTCCCAGGCGTCGCCGAAGTCGCCTCCGTACGGAGTGACGGCGATCAGGCAGAGGCCGAGGAGCGTGCCCAGGTAGGCGCCGAGCGGGGTGGCCACGGCGCAGGTGACGGCGACCGACTCGCTGTGGTTGCCGTAGTGCCCGGCGATGCCGCCGGTGATCACGGCCATGACCAGCGCGCCCCACGTCATCAGCTCGGCCTCGCCCTTGACCACGTAGGCCCAGAGCAGGGACAGGATGACCGTCACGCCGAGTGCGATCAGGATGCCGATGCCCTCGTCGTCGTCGCTCGACCCGCCCATGCCGTCCGTCCCCCTTCGGGATGCGGCGCGGCCACCGGCTGTGGCCACGCACCACCATGGACGAGGTGCCGGGCTTGAGCAGTTCCCCGGCGGAACAGCTCTGTCGCGGCGCAGGATGTCCCGTACGCAGCCACACCGGTGCGAGGGTACGTGGACGATGCGACGTCCGCCGTCGCGAAAGCCCGGGCCTGCGATCGCTTCGGCGGCCCGGCCGGTGGTCCCGTTGACGCGCGGTCAGCCTCCGGTGCGCCGCCGGCCCTCCCGCAGGAAGCGCCGCAGCCGCTGGAGCGGCCAGGTGTTGATGATGTCGTCCCCGGTCAGCCAGCCGCGCTGGGCGGTGCCCACCCCGAAGCGCATGTGGGCCAGGTGCAAGGTGGCGTGCGCGTCGCTGTCCACGGCGAACTTCACGCCGTACCGCTTGGCGCGCAGGATGTCCTCGTCGCCCAGGTCGAGCCGGTCCGGGTGCCCGTTGATCTCCAGGGCGGTGCCGGTGCGGGCGCACGCCTCGAACACGGCGTCGAAGTCGGCGTCGAGGGGCGGGCGCCTGCCGATCCGGCGGGTGGTGGGATGGCCGATGATCGACACGTACGGGTTCTCACAGGCGCGGATCAGCCGCCGGGTCAGCTCCCGCGGGCTCTGCCGGAAGTGCGAGTGCACGGAGGCCACGCACAGGTCGAACCCGGCGAGGAACTCGGGCGGCCAGTCCACGTCGCCGTCCGGTCCGATGTTCAGCTCGGTGCCGTGCAGCAGCCGCATCCTGCCGTACCGGCCGTCCAGGGCCCGCACCCGCTCGCGCTGGGCGAGCATCTTCTCGTCGGTCATCCGCTGCATGACCAGGTCCGGGGCGTGGTCGGTGACCGCGTAGTAGGAGTAGCCGCGGGCGGCCGCGGCGGCGGCCATGTCCTCCAGCGGCGCGAGGCCGTCGGTGAGGTCGGTGTGGGTGTGCAGGTCGCCGCGGATGTCCTCCTCGGCCACCAGGCGGGGCAGTTCGCCGCGGAGGGCGGCGGCGATCTCGCCGCGGTCCTCGCGCAGGGTCGGCGGGATCCAGGGCAGGCCGAGTCGGGCGTAGATCTCCTCCTCGGTCCCGGAGGTGATCTTCTTGCCGCTCCGGGCGTGGAAGAGGCCGTACTCGGACAGCTTCATCTTCTGCCGGACGGCGATCTCGCGGACGCGGATGTTGTGCGCCTTGGACCCGGTGAAGTACTGCAGGCCCGCGCCCCAGGAGTCCGGCGGCAGGACACGCAGGTCCACCTGGAGCCCCTTGGTGGTGCGGACCGAGGTCTTCTTCGGGCCGTGGGCGATGACCTCGGCGGTGTACGGCAGCTCGGTGAAGGCGGTCATGAAGGGCCCGGGGTCGCCGGCCGCCACCAGGACGTCGATGTCGCCGATGGTCTCGCGCATCCGGCGCAGCGACCCGGCGTAGGCGCACCCCTCGCAGCCGGTCACCCCGGCGAGGTCGGCCACGATGCGCTCGGCGATGTCCATGGCGGCGCCGAGCAGGATGCGCCCGCCGGCCTTCTGCATCATGGCGATGCCGCGCAGGATGCTCTCCTCGCTCTTCGGGCCGAAGCCCCGCAGGTCACGCAGCCGCTCCCGGTGGATGGCGCCGAGCAGTTCGTCCACCGAGGAGACCTGGAGTTCCTGGTGGAGGACCATGGCCTTCTTCGGGCCGAGGCCGGGGATGGCCATCAGCTCCCGGACGCCGGGCGGGACCGTCTGCCGGGCCTCCTCGATCAGCGGGACGTGGCCGGTGCGCAGGTACTCGGTGACCTTCTCGGCGATCGACCGGCCGACGCCGGGGATCTCCCGCAGCCCGGCGGGGTCGAGGGTGGCGATATCGGTGGGATGGCCACCGATCGCGCGGGCGGCCTTCTCGTAGGCGCGGGCCTTGAAGGCGTCGCCCCCGGTGATGGCGAGCAGGTCGGCGTACTCCTGGAGCAGCTGGGCGGCCTCCTCGTTACGGCGGACCATGCCCTACCGGTGCCCCTCGTGCGGCGAACGACACCTGCCGGTCCCCCGTGCGGGGTGCGCGCCGGGCCGCGGTGGCCGACGATGCAGGAAGCGGGCGGGTTCCCGGCTCGGGCCCGGCCGCCGGTTCCCCGCGTGGCCGTCCCGACGCCGCCCCGGCCGGGGCGGCGCGGGACCGGGGCGAGGCAGGAGGCGCGTCATGGGCACACACGAGCGGTACGAGCTGGTTTTCGAGCAGGCGGACCGGCCCGCCTCCCCGGAGCGGGACGTGGTGGTGGTCCACCGCACCGAACGCAGCGGGCCCGGCGGTCATCCGGTGTACGCGGACGAGACCGGCATCGTGCAGGCGGAGATCAGCGACCGCGGCGAGGTGCGGATGGTGGCCAGCGGCGGTCACCAGTCACATGCCGCGCCGGTGCGGGCCGAGCCGGTGGACGACTGACGGCTCCCTCCCCGTACGGCGTCGGCGGCCGGCCGGAGCCATAGCCCGAGCGGCGTCTCGGGGGTGTGCCGGCCGCCGCCCCCACGGCCCCCGCGGGCGCCCGACGGCTCCGTCCCGCCGTACGAGGCGGCGGTCGCGGCCGGCCGCCTCCCCCTCCGCAGCGGCGGCTCCCGTCCCGGGGACCGGAGGGCGCCCGCTGCCCCCGGTGCGGCGGCCGGCCGGAGGCAGGCAGCGGGCCCCGAACACCGCCCCCGACCTGCGGTCCCGACGGGTCCCCGGGAGTGGAATAGATCACGGGCGGGCCGGGTTCCCGAGGTAGTTGAATATGGAACTACCTAGGACCGGTGAGCCACGATGCAGTTCGGGATCTTCACCGTCGGTGACGTCACCACCGACCCGACGAACGGCACGACCCCGACCGAGCACGAGCGGATCAAGGCCATGACCACCATCGCGCTCAAGGCCGAGGAGGTGGGCCTGGACGTCTTCGCCACCGGCGAGCACCACAACCCGCCGTTCGTGCCGTCGTCCCCCACCACCATGCTCGGCTGGATCGCGGCGCGCACCGAGCGGATCATCCTCTCCACCGCCACGACGCTGATCACCACCAACGACCCGGTGAAGATCGCCGAGGACTACGCGATGCTCCAGCACCTGGCCGACGGACGCGTGGACCTGATGACGGGGCGCGGCAACACCGGTCCGGTGTACCCGTGGTTCGGCAAGGACATCCGCGACGGCATCTCGCTCGCGCTGGAGAACTACGCCCTGCTGCGCCGGCTGTGGCGGCAGGACGTGGTGGACTGGGAGGGGAAGTTCCGCACCCCCCTGCAGGGCTTCACCGCCACCCCGCGCCCGCTGGACGGCGTCCCGCCGTTCGTCTGGCACGGCTCCATCCGCAGCCCGGAGGTCGCCGAGCAGGCCGCCTACTACGGCGACGGCTTCTTCGCCAACAACATCTTCTGGCCCAAGGAGCACTTCATGCGGCTGATCGAGCTGTACCGGCAGCGCTTCGCCCACTACGGGCTCGGCACCGCCGAGCAGGCGATCGTCGGCCTCGGCGGGCAGGTCTTCATGCGGAAGAACTCCCAGGACGCGGTGCGCGAGTTCCGCCCCTACTTCGACAACGCCCCGGTCTACGGCCACGGCCCGTCGCTGGAGGAGTTCACCGAGCGGACCCCGCTGACCGTCGGCAGCCCGCAGCAGGTGATCGAACGGACGCTGTCCTTCCGGGAGTCCTTCGGCGACTACCAGCGCCAGCTGTTCCTGATGGACCACGCGGGCCTGCCGCTGAAGACCGTCCTGGAGCAGCTGGACATCCTCGGCGAGGAGGTCGTACCGGTACTGCGCAGGGAGTTCGCCGCCCTGCGGCCCGCCGGGGTGCCGGACGCGCCCACCCACCGGTCGCTGGTGGCGCGCCGGGACGCCGGCGGCGACCGGCCCGCCGCCTCCTGACCCGCCGCCCGGGCCCACCGGGACCCGCCGCCCGCCACCCTCCATCCCGGCGGCAGGAGCCCGTGCGGCCCGGGGCCCGTGGCGCCTGTGGCGCCCGTGGCGCCGTGGTCCCGTGGTGCCGGCCGGCACGCGCCCGCCGGCGCCACGACCGGCGGCCCCCGCCCCCGGCCCGCCGCCGGGGGGCGGGCCTGCTGCGCGGAGCGGCCGGCCACGCTGCGCATCGGCCGGGCCCGGCCACCCGCCGCGCCGGGTGTCCCGCCGGCGCGGCGGGGCGCCCGGCGCCGGGTCCTCCCGGCCGGGCCCGGGCTGTACCCGACGAGGCGAAATGATTATCGTTGGCGTCCTGGTCGATCAAGCCCCGGAGTCGCCGCAGTGCCCAGAACGGAACCCCCGGACCGGCGCGGCGGCGCCGGTCACCGCGCCCGCCGCCGCCCCCCGAGCCGCCCGTCCCGGTGCGCTCCGCCACACCGGCCCTGCTGGGCCGGGCCGCCTTCGCCGTCCCGGTGGCGGCCGGGGCCGTGGTGCTGGCCGGCGGGCGGTGGCTGGACTCCCCGGCCCTGTCGGCGTGGCGGACCGTACTGGTCGCCGTCGCCCTCCAGGCGCTGCCGTTCCTGGTGCTGGGGACCCTGCTGTCGGCGGCCATCAACGCCTTCGTGCCCGCGTGGGTGTTCCGCCGGGCGCTGCCCGCGCGCCCGGCGCTCGCGGTCCCGGTGGCGGGCGCGGCGGGCGTGGTGCTGCCCGGCTGCGAGTGCGCCTCGGTGCCCGTCGCCGGCAGTCTGATCCGGCGCGGGGTGCCCACCGCGGCGGCGCTGACGTTCCTGCTGGCGGCGCCGGCCGTGAACCCCGTGGTGCTCACCGCCACGGCGGTCGCCTTCCCGGGCTCCCCGGAGGTGGTCCTGGCCCGGCTGCTGGCCTCGCTGGCGGCGGCGGTGACCATGGGCTGGCTGTGGCTGGCCTTCGGCCGCCCGGAGTGGCTGCGGATGCGTCCTCCCGCCACCGGCCCCCGGCCGGGGCACAGCCGCCTGGAGGAGTTCCGGCTCGGATTCCAGCACGACTTCCTGCACGCCGGCGGGTTCCTGGTGCTGGGTGCCGTCGCGGCGGCGACCTTCAACGTCGCGCTCCCCCGGACGGTGCTGGAGGAGGTCTCCGGGTCGCCGTGGCTGTCGGTGCTCTTCCTCGCCCTGCTGGCGGTGGTGCTGGCGGTCTGTTCGGAGGCCGACGCCTTCGTCGCCGCGTCGCTGACCGGCTTCTCGCCGACCGCCCGGCTGGTGTTCATGGTGGTGGGGCCGATGGTGGACCTCAAGCTGATCGCCCTTCAGGCGGGCACGTTCGGCACGGGCTTCGCGGCCCGCTTCGCCACCGCGACCGCCGTGGTCGCCGTGGTGTGCGGCGTGCTGACCGGCTGGTGGCTGCTGTGAGGCGGCAGCTCCAGATCCTGCTGCTGGACATGGCCGGCGCCGCGGTGCTGCGCATCAGCCTGTTCAGCGACGACTACCTGCGCTACGTCAAGGAGGGGCTGCGGCTGCCGCTGATCGCCACCGGCTGCCTGCTGATCGGTCTGGGCATGGTGGGCGCCTGGCGGGACGGCTTCCCCTTCCCGCACCGGCGGCCGGCGCACCCGGGGACCGGCGCCGGTCCGGACCCGGAACCGCGCCCGCACCCGGAACCGGAACCGGAACCGGACCACCTGGACGGGGACCCGGCGCCCGGAGAGCCCGGACACCACCGGGGCGGCGGCGGGCACGGCCACGACCACGACCGCGGGCCCCGGATCGCCTGGCTGCTGTTCCTGCCGGTGCTCGGCCTGATGTTCGCCGCCCCGCCCGCTCTCGCCTCGTACACCGCCGAGCGGCAGCGGCCGATGGCCGTCGAGGAGCGGTCCGGCTTCGAGCCGCTGCCGCCGGGCTCGCCGCTGGGAATGACGCTGTCGGACTTCTCCGCCCGCGCGGTGTGGGACACCGGGCGCGGGCTGCGCGGCCGCACCGTACGGCTGACCGGGTTCGTCAGCCCGGGCGAGGACCGGGACACCTGGTACCTGACCCGGCTGCTCGTCGGCTGCTGTGCGGCCGACGCCCAGGCGGTGAAGGTGGAGATGCACGGCGGGCCCCGGCCGCCCCGCCCGGGCACCTGGCTCTCCGTCACCGGCACCTGGCACCCGGTGGGAACCCCGGGGACCGACTCCGCGGCCGCCGCGCTGGACGTACGGGAACTGCGCCGGACCGCCGAACCGGCCAACCCCTACCGGGACACCCCGGGCTGACCCGTCCCCCGGCGGCGGGACGGAACGGACCGGCGGCGGTGGCCCCGGCCCGGGCGGGCGAGCGCCGGTCCGGGCCGACGGCAGGCGGTAGGGGCGGCCGGCGCGACCCGGCGGCGGACGGCGCGGGCGGCATGCGGCCCGTGCGGACGGCATGCGGACGGCACGCGGGGAGCACGGGCGGGCGGGACGGCCGGGTCATCGGCGGTACACGGGTGTGTGGCCGACGGTGCGGCCGGGAGATCCGCAACCACCCCCGTGCGCACTACCATTGCCCTGGTCAGCCCTGTCGCGTCAGCCGAACTCCAAGGAGGGGGAAGCCCGGTGAGCAGCCTCAACAAAGGGCCGGAGAAGGTCGAGGTGGCCCTCAAGTGGGACCCGAGCCCTTCCGGTCGTCCGGCCCACGACCTCGACATCATCGCCGCCGTGCACGCCGCCGACGACCCGCACGGCGAGCCGGTCCACCTGGTCCACTTCGACAGCCGCTCCCCCGACGGCACCATCACCCTGCACCGGGACAGCCGGACCGGCCAGGGCTTCGGGGACGACGAGGTCATGACCATCGAGCTGCACCGGCTGGCGCCCGCCTACGCGCGGGTGGTGGTGGGGGTGGCGATCCAGCAGCACGGCGGGCGGACGACCTTCGGCGAGATCTCGGGAACCGGTCTGCGCATCCGCGAGGGTTACCAGGAGCTGATGCGTCACGACTTCGCCGATGTGGCGGGGGCGACGGCGGCGACCGTGGCCGAGTTCGTCCGCGACGGGGCCGGGGTGTGGGCGTTCCGTCCGGCGGTGCGCGGGTTCCCCGACACCGACCCGGCGACGTTCGGCCGGCGGATGGGCACCGCGTCCTGACCGTCCGACCGTCCTGTCCGTCCTGACCGTCCGTCCGTCCGCGCCGACCGTCCCGCCCGGCGGGCCCCCGGTGGAGCACCGGGGGCCCGGTCCTCACCGGAAGGGCAGCCGGTCGGCGGCCCGCACCTGGTGCAGGTGGACCAGGACGTCGGCGGACTCGCCCAGGGCGAGCACCGCGTCCGGCACCGGATAGGCGGTGCCGAACATCCGGCTGGGCCGGGGCCGGGCGAGCCAGTCGCGCGCCGCGGCCGGCGCGGTCCGCATGTCGATCAGGAAGTCGCGGTGGGGCACCCGGTCCAGGGTGTACTCGTTGGTGCCCGACGGCGGGCGCCCCAGGGTGACCGTCCGCACGTTCTCGTCCACCAGCGGGTCCTCCAGCCTGGTGGCGTTGGCCGACCCGTGGTGGAAGGTGAGCCCCACCGCGAGGTAGCGGGAGCCCAGCAGGTCCCGGAGGAAGGCCCCCTGGATGTCGGGGAAGCCCGGCTCGTAGTTGACGTAGAACACGTGCCCGTTGTGGGCGGAGAGCAGCACCTTGGCGCCGGTCTGCCGGTGCCACCAGACGGTGTTCTCCGCCATGATCCGGTCCCGGTAGCTCATCGACCGGCGGACGTCGTCGGGGTCGTCGAAGTCGTACGCGTACTGCCGGGCGGTCTGCTCCAGGCTGACGGCGTGCCGCACCGCCCAGGTGTGCGCCTCGCGCGCCGCCGCCCCGCGGCCGGGCCGGCGGGCCGTGAGCAGTTCCACCACGCGGTGGGTGCGGCGCACCGCCTCCCGCCGCTCGGCCAGCGGCCGGGTCGCGTACGCGCGCATGTGCTCGCCGGCCGGCAGGGTGGGGCGCAGCCCCCGGTACAGCCGCTCGACCTCGGGCAGCAGGGCGGGGCGGGTGGCGCGGACGTAGCCGGTCACCCGGTCGTACAGCCCGGGTCCGGCGTACCCGATGTCGTTGCCGGAGAACTGGACCGGGTCGTGCGGGTGGGCCACGTTGTACGCGCGCATCCAGTGGATCAGGTCCAGGTACTCCCGGGTGCGCCAGAACAGGTACGCGTCCTGGAAGTCCTCGCGGAAGATCCGGCGCGGATCGCCCCGGCCGCGCAGCAGGTAGTCGTTGAGGCGCAGGCCGGTGCTCCACGGCGCCTCCAGGGAGAAGCCGCGGAACCCCCGGTGCTCCACGAGGTACCGGAAGGCGCGGTGCTTGAGGGCGAAGAACTCGTGGGAGCTGTGGGTGGCCTCGCCGAAGCCCACCACCGTGGCCGGGCCGACCATCGCGCCGAAGGCCGCCAGGTCGCGGTCCGGGCCGTGCGGTTCGGTGGTGCGCAGCGGGCGGGCGGCGGCCGACAGGGCGCGGACCGGATCGTCCGGCGGGGTCGCCGCGTGGGCACGGGCGGCGGGGAGGCCGGTGCCCCAGAGGGTGGAGAGCACGAGCAGGACCGTCAGCGGCCAGGCCGCCCCGCGGACCGGTCCCGGGCGTCGCGCGGGGTGTCGCCGAGTGGGTGTCATACCACCAGGTTGGCCAGGTGCCGGGGAGGTTTCCGCGCCGGATACTCCACCCGGCCCACGCCGTGGTGCCCCTCCCCCGCGGCCCCGCCCGGGACGGTGGCGGCGCCGGCCGGCGCCCGGGCGGCCCTCGGGCCCGGCCCGGCCGCCGCCGGCCGGATCAGGGCCGGTAGACCGTGCCGGGTTCGGCGACGCCGGGGGCGAGCAGCTGGGGCACGGTGACGAAGGTGTAGCCGCGCTTCTTCAGCTCGTCGATGATGCCGGGCACCGCGGGCACCGTGCCCCGGTAGATGTCGTGGAGCAGGATGATGCCGTCCTTGTCCACCTGCTCCAGCACCCTCTCCTCGATCAGGTCGGAGTCGGTGGTCTGGTAGTCCTTGGCGGTCACGCTCCACAGCACCTGGGCCAGGCCCAGTTCCTTGCTGACCTTGGTGACCTCGTCGTCGGTGCGGCCCTGCGGCGGGCGCATCAGGGTGGGCCGGCGGCCGGTGATCTCCTCGATGGCGTCCTGGGTGCGCTTGAGTTCGTCGCGGATCTCGGACTCGTTCTTGTCGGTCAGCCGGGGGTGCGTCCAGGTGTGGTTGGCCACCTCGTGCCCCTCCTCGGCGATCCGGCGCACCACGTCCGGGTAGCGGACCACGTGGTTCTTGCCGAGCAGGAAGAAGGTGGCGTGCACCTTCTTCTCCTTGAGGATGTCCAGCAGGCGGGGGGTGTCCTTCCCCGGACCGGCGTCGAAGGTGAGGGCCACGCACTTGGCCTCGCGGCAGTCGACCGGCCCGAACTTGCCGTCGGCCCCGGGCCCGTCCTGGGCCCTGGCGGTCTTCGGCGAGGTGGTGTCCACCGAGGTGCAGCCGCTCAGGGTCAGCGCCAGGGCGGCGGCAGCGGCCAGGGCGGCCACGCCTCCGCGTATCGCCGGCTTCTTCCTCCGCATGGGGGGTTCTCTCTTTCCACGAATGCCACGGATCGCGCGAAGGACCGGCGTGAACAACGGGGGAATCCCGAACGAACGGGCACGAACCGGTGGCTCAACGCGGAGCTTCGCTCCGGGCAAGACGGATCACCGGAGGACGCGGTTCATCCCCCCACCGGTGATCGCGGCCACTTTTCCGGCGCCGCCGGGGGCTCGGCTAGCCTGAGGGCACGATGAACCGTTTCACGACGTCATGGGGCACCTTCGAGCTCGCCCGCTTCCCTCAGGACCCGCGCGACCGGCTCCGCGCCTGGGACGCCTCCGACGACTACCTGCTGCAGCACCTGGCGGAGGCCGGGGCGGAGCCGGCGGGTCCGGTGGTCGTCCTGGGCGACCGGTGGGGCGCCCTGGCGACCGCGCTCGCCGGCCTTCGCCCGGTGCAAATCACCGACTCCTTCCTGACCCAGCGGGCGACCGCGGCCAACCTGGCCCGGAACGGGATCGCACCGGACGCCGTGGAGCTGCGCTCGGTGCTGGACCCGCCGCCGCCGCGGATCGACGTCCTGCTGGTCCGCGTGCCCAAGAGCCTGGCGCTGCTGGAGGACCAGTTGCGGCGGCTGGCGCCGGGGGTGCACGCCGGCACGGTGGTGGTGGGCACCGGGATGGTGACCGAGATCCACACCTCCACGCTGAAGCTGTTCGAGCGGATCCTGGGGCCGACCCGCACCTCGCTGGCGCGGCGGAAGGCCCGGCTGATCTTCTGCGCCCCCGATCCGGCGACCGCCCCGGCGCCGGGCGACTGGCCGCGCCGGTACCCGCTGCCGGACGACGCCGGGATCGTCGCGGGACGGACCGTCACCAGCCACGCGGGCATCTTCAGCGCCGAGCGGCTCGACATCGGCACCCGGCTCTTCCTGCGCCACCTGCCCCGGCACCACGGCGCCCGGCGGGTGGTGGACCTGGGGTGCGGCAACGGCGTGGTGGGCACCGCGGCGGCGCTGGCGGACCCGGCGGCCGAGGTGACCTTCATCGACGAGTCGTTCGCCGCGGTGGCCTCGGCGGAGGCGACCTTCCGGGAGAACCTGGGCCCGGAGCGGGCCGCCGAGTTCCTGGTGGCGGACGGGTTGTCGGACGCGGCCCCCGGTTCGGTGGACCTGGTGCTCAACAACCCGCCCTTCCACTCCCATCAGGCGACCACCGCCGCCACCGCGCACCGCATGTTCCGCGACTCCCGCCGGGCGCTGCGGTCCGGCGGCGAGCTGTGGGTGATCGGCAACCGGCACCTGGGGTACCACGTGGCGCTGCGCCGGCTCTTCGGCGGCTGCGAGGTGGTCGCCAGCGACCCCAAGTTCGTCATTCTGCGGGCCGTGAAGCGCTGACCGGGCAGACCTCCGGGCGGTCGGCATCCGTCCCGCCGGTCCGGGGCCGCGGCGCCACCGGGTCCGGGGCGGCCGGGGCGGGGCGGCGCAGGTCGGGCAGGAGGGTGGCGATCCCGGCGAGGGCGAGCGCCGCGCCCAGCCACAGCGGGGCCCGCAGCCCGAAGGCGTCGATGGCCAGTCCGCCGACCGAGGAGCCGATGATCACGCCGAGCGTGATGAACGAGGAGTGGACGGTGTTCACCAGCGGCCGGGCGTTGCCGGCCCGCTGCACCCGGGTGACCATCGCCGGGTTCATCGTGACGCCCACCAGGCCGATGCCCATCACGCACACCACCGCCGGGACGGGGAGGTGGGCCACGAGCGCGAAGCCGGCGAGGAAGACGGCGTTGAGGCCGAGGCCGCAGAGCAGCACCCGTACGGTGTGCCGGTCGGCGAGCCGCCCCACCACGTGGTTGCCGGCCACGGTGGCGGCGCCGTAGGCGACGAGGAGCAGCGGAACCGCCCCCTCGTCGAAACCGGTGACCTCGGTCAGGACCGGGTTGAAGTAGCTGAAGGCGGAGAACGTCGCGCCGATGATCAGGGTGCTGGTGGCCAGCGCCAGCCACAGCCGGCGGGCCCGGAAGACGCCCAGCTCGGTGCGGAAGTCCCCGCCGTCCTCGGCCCGCGGTGTCCGGGGCACGCCGGGCACGGTGCACACCGCGGCGGCGACGGTGAGCGCGGAGACCGTCCAGAAGGCGGCGCGCCAGCCCAGGTGGTCGCCGACGAACGTGGCCAGCGGCAGGCCGAGCAGGGTGCCGAGCATCAGCCCGGTCATGGCGGCGGCGATGGCCCGGCCGCGGACCTCGGGGCGGGTGAGCTGGACGCACAGGGTGATGGCGACGCCGAAGAACGCCTGGGACGCCATGCCGCTGATCACCCGGGCGACCAGCATGACGGTGTAGCCGGTGGCCACGGCGGCCAGCACGTTGCCGGCCAGGAACACCGCGAACAGCACCATCAGCGCGGTCTTGGGGGGTGTCTTCAGCAGCGCCACGGTCAGCACCGGGCCGCCCAGCGCCATGGCGACGGCGAAGGCGGTGATGAGGTAGCCGATCTGCGGGATGGACACCCCGAGGCCGTCGGCCATCTGCGGCATCAGCCCGGCGACGGCGAATTCGCTGGTGACCATGGCGAAGATGCCGATCGCCAGCACGTACACGGCACGTGGCACAGGTACTCCCTCGTGTGGATCGAGTTGTTCCGGATCGTTGTTTTGGATCGAACGGTGCAAAATTTGGGCGGGCGCGGGCAGCCCGCGACCGTCACGGGTGGGCGTACGGCCGCCGGCGAGAGGCCGGCGGAGAACCGGACGGGGGCTCTGCGGAGGCCCGGCCCGGCTCGGGTCAGGGCCGGGAGCCCGGATCAGGACCGGAGCGGGCGGGGCTCCGGAGAGCGGTGGATCAGGGGGCCAGGGCGTCCAGCGCGGTCGCCGCGATGCCTTCCAGCGTGACCCGGTCCGCGCCTCCGCGGGCGGCGACCCGCATGCCGCCGATGACGGCGTTCAGGTAGCGGGCGAGGGTGCCGGCATCCCGGGTGGCGGCGATCTCGCCCGTCCGCTGCCCGGACTCCAGCACGGCCCGCAGCGCGGCGAGCCGGCGGGCCTGGTCGCGCTCCAGCATCTCGGCGGCGCGCGCGTCCCGCCCGGCCAGCTCCACCGTGGTGTTGACGGTCAGGCAACCGACGCCCGGGCCGTCCCCGCGCGCCTCGAACTCGCTGTCCAGCACCCGCACGAAGAGGGTGCGGACCCGCTCCAGCGGCGGACGCCGCTCGTCCTCCAGCAGTTCCAGCTGCGGAGTGGTCGTCAGGTCGATGTACCGGGCCAGCGCCCGGGTGAACAGGTCGTGCTTGCTGCTGAAGGTGTTGTAGATGCTGCTGCGGCCCAGGCCGGTGGCGTCGCACAGGTCCTGGGTCGAGGTGGCCTCGTAGCCGTTCGCCCAGAAGGCGCGCATCGCCGCGTCCAGGGCCCGCTCCTCGTCGAAGGTTCTCGGCCGGGCCATGGGAGCACCGTAGCACTTTTTGGACCGCTCGTTGCAATACCTCGTCGCAGTACCCCGGGAGATCCTCGCCGCGGACGCCGGACGCCGGACGCCGGTCAACGGGCGGCGGATGCCGGTCCACAGGCGCCGGACCGTGGCGCGCCGGGACGGGTCCGCCGCGGCGGTCCGTTCCCCCGGACGCGCCGTTCGGGATGCGGCCGGGGCCGGGGCGGGCGGGGATGGTGCCATGACCGGTCCCCGAGGCAGCCGCGCCGGGCCCGGACCGCACGACCGGCCGGCCCGGCGGCGCTCCCCCACGTGCGCGCTCGCGGTGCGGGCGCGCGGGGTGGCCGCCGCGGTGCTGCTGGGGCTGGGCTGCCTGCTGCTGCCGGTGTCGGTGGCCGTGTCGTGGGCGCGCGGGGTCACCTTCGACACCGACCGGTACGTGGCCACCGTCGCGCCGCTCGCCCGCGACCGGGCGGTGCAGGACGCGGTGGTGCGCCACATCGCCCGCGCGCTGGAGGAGCGGGCCGACGGCGGCACGCTCACCGCCGACCTGGCCCGCTGGCTGCGTGCGCAGGGGGTGCCGCCGCGGACCGCCGACGCGGTCCGGTCGCTGGGCCCGCGGCTGGGCCCGGCGTTCGACGAGTCGCTGCTGCGGGTGGTGCGCCATGTGATGCACAGCGAACCGTTCGCGGACGCCTGGGCCGGGGCCAACCGCACCGCGCACCGGACGTTCCTGCGGGTGCTGGACGGCCGGGACCACGGCGCGGTGGAGGTGGCGGACGGCACGGTCACCCTGGACCTGGGCAAACTCCTGGTGCTGCTGCGCCGGGAGCTGGCCGGGGCGGGCCTGCCCCAGGCCGCCGAGGTCCCCGCGATCGACCGGGAGGTGGTGCTGGTCCGTCCGGAGCGGCTGGGCCGGATCGAGGCGGCGGCGCGGCTGCTCGACACCGGCCACCGCCTGCTGCCCGCGCTCACCGCGGCGCTCGGCCTCACGGGCCTGCTGCTCGCCCGCGGCCGACGCACGGTGGTCCGTACCGCCCTGGGGACCGTACTGGGCTGCCTGCTGGTGGGGGCCGCCGTGCTGCTGCTGCGGGAGCGGTTCCTGGACCGGGTGCCGGGCGGCCTGCTGCCCCGGCCGGCCGCGGCGGCGGCGTTCGACACCACCGTGCGCTCGCTGCGGGACGCCCTGACCACGGTCGCCCTGGTCGCCGCCGGGACCGCGGCGGGCGCCGTGCTGACCGGACCGGGCCGGCGGGCCCGGGCGCTCCGCGCGGCGGTACGCCGGGCCGGGGCCGGGGCCCGCCGCCGGGCCGGACGGGCCCCGGTCCGCCGCGGCCGGTGGGCCACGGGCCCGCGTCCCGGCCCGGCGGGGCCGGCGGCGCCGGTGGTGCCGCCGGGAGCGGGGCGGCCACGGTCCGCCCCGGGCGTGGTGCTCGCCCTGCGGCGCGCCCTCGCGCCGGTACCGGGGGTACTGACCGTACGGACCCTGCTCACCGCCCTCGGCCGGGCCGCGGCACCGCCGGGCACGGCGGCCGTCGGCGAGGCACCGGAGTGCGCGGACGGTGCGCGGACGACGGACCCGGGCGGACCGCCCCGTAGGCCGGACGGGCGGCCCGGGGGTGACGGCCGGCCGGCGGGGGGCGGGCGAGCGGCCCGCCGGCCCGGGCGAGCGGCCGGAGGGGCCGGGCGGCGGAGGACGGAACCGCCCCGGGGGCCGGAGCGAGGGGGGCGCCGGGGGCGGGGCTGGCGGGGTGCGGGGCCGATGGACGGGCCCCGGCCGCCACCGGCGCCGCGTTTGACACCGCCGCCCCGGGTGCGACGGTGGAGGTGGGTGCCGGAACACCGTGAGGCGGCGCGATCCGGCGGCCGGCCGCCCGGCACCGTACCCGGCCGCCGCCGGTGGAGGCAGCGATGACAACCGGCGGGGAAGAGCGGGAGCAGGCGGTCTGCACCCATCTGGACCAGGTCCGTGAGGTGCCGCCGAGCAGCGCCGACAGTTGCCCGGCCTGCGTCGCCGCGGGTGACACCTGGGTCCATCTGCGGATGTGCCAGACCTGCGGCAGCGTGGGGTGCTGCGACTCGTCCAGGAACAAACACGCCACCGCCCACCACCGGAGTACCGGGCACCCCCTGGTCCGGTCCTTCGAACCCGGCGAGGGCTGGTGGTGGTGTTACGACGACCAGGTGCTGTTCGACGTGGCCGGCGCCGCCCCGCCACGGCCGTCCTGATCCGGCCCGGCCCGCCGGTCCGCCCTGACGGGGGTGGAGGTGTGGCCCTCCCCTGTGCCCGACCCGCCGTACGCCCGCACACCGGTCGGCGGGCCGGGCGGTGTGCGGGCGGCGCCGGCGCGGGAACCGGCGTCGCGGCCGCGGGCGACCGGGGTCCGGGACGCCGGCGGGCGGGGCCGCGGGATCGGGCAGCCACCCGTGCGCGGCGCCGGATCCGGTATTCGTGGGATGAGACGCGGAATCGGCCGGGCCGGTGAACCAGGTCCCCGGGAGGGTGACCCCGCCGGGCGGGGACCGGCGCCGGTGCACGGCCGGCCGTGCACCGGCGGGCCTCCCGACGTACCGGCGCTGAGCTGCGGAGACGGACCGGCCGCGGGATTGGGCGGGCCGGCTCCGGGCGGCTGGATGACCACATGTCCGGGTATGGGGTGAGTTTGCGGTGGATGGGCGGCGCGGCTAGCTTGCGAGGCCGCTCCTCTCCCCGTCATCAAGGACAGAATTCATATGAAGCAGGGAACCCTCAAGGCGCTCGGCACCCTCACCCTCGGCGCCGCCGCGATCGTCACCGGAGCGGGTTCGGCGTCCGCGCTCGGCGCCGGCACCCAGATCGACGGTGACGGGGTGGTCGGCCCGGTCACCGATGTGGTGCGGGGAGCCGTGCCCGGCGCGCCGGCCGCCCAGCCGCTGCCGGACCTGACCGGTGGCGAGCAGGACCGGCCGAACGGGGACCTGCTGGGCGGTCTCCCGGTCTCCCAGCTGGTGCCCGACATGACCCTGGCCAGCGTCGCCGCCCCGGGTCTGCTCCAGTAGCCCGCCGTCCGCGGCCCCGCCGCGGACGGCCACCACGCGCACAACGCGCACCGGACCGGCCGGGGCGCGCGGGCACGCCGAATCCCCCCTGTCGCCCGCGCGCCCCGGCTGTCGTGTGTCCGGACCGGGGCCACCCGTCCGGCCCGGACCGGCCCGCCGGGGCCCCGGCCCGGGCGTCGCCGCGTACGTCCGCACCGGGCCGGGGCCGGGCCACGAACGGGCGGCCATCCGGCGGGGCGCACCGCGGACCGCGACGGAGGACACCCGGCGGGGCCGCACCGCGGCCGGGCCGTTCCGGCCGGGCCGGTTTCCGCCGCTCAGTCGCCCCGGAACCAGCCCAGCAGCCCCCGCCACCAGGAGTGCTCCGCGGTCGCGCCGCCGGGGGCGGCCGGCTCCGCCGGCGGCTCGGGCGCCGGGTCCGGCAGCGGGCGCCGCTCGGGCACGACCGGCTCCGGCTGCTCCTCGCCGACCGGCGGGCCCGGGGTGAAGCGCACCGGCAGCGCGGCCAGGTGGCGGGTCCAGGTCGTGGCGCGCCACCGCAGTTCGCTCTCGTCCACCGCGAGCCGGAGGTCGGGCAGCCGCAGCAGCAGGGTGTCGATGGCGGTGTCCGCGATGGCCCGCGCCACCTCCCGGCCGGGGCATTCGTGGGGCCCGCCGCTGAACGACAGGTGGGCGCGGTTGCCGTACATCGGCGCGTTGATGTCGGGCCGGATCGCCGGGTCGATGTTCCCCGCGGCCACGCCCAGCAGCAGCATGTCACCGGTCCTGATGGCGCGGCCGGCCACCTCGGTGTCCGAGGTGGCCCAGCGGGCCGGGATGACGATGGTCGGCGGGTCGTCCCACAGCACCTGCTCCACCCCGTCCGACAGGGTCATCTGACCGCCGGCCAGGGTGGCCCGGAAGCGCGGGTCGGTGAGGACCATGCGCAGCGCGCCGGCGAGCAGGCTGGTGGTGTTCTCGTTCGCCGCCACGAGCACCAGCCACAGCAGGTTGAGGATCTCCTCGTCCCGCAGCCCGGCCGGGTGTTCGATGAGCCAGGACGCCAGGTCGTCGCCGGGAGCGCTGTGCTTGCGCTCCAGCAGCCGCCTGAGCTGGTCCTTGATGTAGATGTTGGCGGCGATGGTCTGGTCGGACGCCTTCACCAGCTCGGTGGCGGCGTGGACCAGGCGCGGCCCGTACGCCTCCGGCATGCCCAGCAGCTGGGTGAGCACCATCATCGGCAGGTGCTGGGAGAACTGGCCGAGCAGCTCGGCGTGGCCGGCGGCGCAGAAGTCGTCGATCAGGCGGTGGGAGAACCGGGTGACGTGGCGGCGCACCCCGCGCCGGTCGAAGCGGTCCATGCTCTCGGTGACCGCGTCGCGCAGCCGCCGGTGCTCGGCGCCGTCCGCGGTCATCCGGTCCGGCTGCCAGCCGAGCACCGGCAGCAGCGGCGAGTCCGCCGGGACCTTGCCCTCCCGCAGCTGGTTCCAGTGGCGGGAGTCGTGCGAGAAGCGGGTGGGGGTGCGCAGCACCTCCAGGCACTCCCGGTAGCCCAGGACGAGCCAGCCGGGCAGGTCGCCGGTGACCAGGACGGGTGCCACCGCGCCGTGGTCGGCGCGCAGTTGCTCGAAGACGCCCGTCGGGTCGGACTCGTAGGCGGGCCCGTAGATCCGTACCGTGCCGTCGGGTCCGGTGGGCCCCCGGGCGGGCAGGGGCACCCGGCAGGGCGGGGCCGGCGCGGAGTCCGGGCGGGCGGGGTCGAACTGCTGGGTCGTCACGGGTGCTCCGGGGTCATGGTGGCGAGGGAGTGGAGATGGCGCATGAGCGTCATCAGGGCGTCGCGGCAGGAGGCGCGGTCCCGGGCGTCGCAGTCGAAGACGGGGACGTCCTCGGTCAGGTCCAGTGCCGCCCTGAGTTCGTGCACCGGGTGGACCGGCGAGTCGGGGAAGGCGTTGACGGCGACGACGAACGGCACGCCGCGGTCCTCCAGGTGGCCGATGACGTCGAAGCTGACCTCCAGCCGCCGGGTGTCCACCAGCACGACCGCGCCCAGCGCGCCGTCGAAGAGGCCGTTCCACAGGAACCAGAACCGTTCCTGCCCTGGCGTGCCGAACAGGTAGAGGATGAGCCGTTCGTCGATGCTGATCCGGCCGAAGTCCATGGCGACGGTGGTGGTGGTCTTCCGCTCCACCCCGGCGATGTCGTCGATGCCGATCGCCGCCCGGGTCATCGTCTCCTCGGTGGTGAGCGGGCGGATCTCGCTCACCGAACCGACCAGGGTGGTCTTGCCGACACCGAACCCGCCGACTATGACGATCTTGACGGCGGCGGTCGCCGACGCCGGCAGGGTGTCCTCGCGGCGCGGGCCGGGGAAGGGTGCGGGGGTCGCGGGGTCACAGGTTCTGGAGTCCATGCATCACCGCCTCCAGGATGTCGATGTCGGGCAGGTGGGCGGCCGGGAGCGGGGCGCGGGCCTCGATGTGGCCCCGGTCCAGGAGTTCGGCGAGGATCACGGTGACCGTGCTGACGGGCAGCCGGAGGTAGGCGGAGATCTCCGCGACGGACAGCGGGTAGTCACACATCTGGACGATCGCGGCGTGCTCGGGGCGGCTGTCCGCGGCGGGCATGCTCCGGCCCACGATCAGGGTGACGAGGTCGAGTCCGGCGCGGTCGGCGGCACCGTCGGGGCCGTTCCCCTCCCCGACCACGTAGAGCCGCTCGGGACCGCCCTCCTCCCAGGGGGACCGCCGACCGCGCCGTGGTGTGTCGCTCATGTGACGGGCTCGGTGGTGCGCGGCGGGCTGGTGAGGTGTCCTCCTATCCGGGCGATGAGATCCCGCATCCGCTGGCCCATCAGGCCGGCGTCCACCCCGGCGTCGGCGAGCACCGCGAGGTAGGCGCCGGTGCCGGCGGCCATCAGGTAGAAGAACCCGCCGTCCATCTCGATCACGACCAGCCGCATCCGGCCGTCGCCGTGCGGGAGTTCGGAGGCCACGGCGACCGACAGGCTCTGCAGGCCGGCGCAGGCGGCGGCGAGCCGGTCGGCGGCGTCCGGGTCGTCGCCGTACCGGGCGATGCACAAGCCGTCCGAGGACAGCACCACCACATGCCGGGTCTCCGGGACGCTCGTGGCCAGGTCCTTGAGCATCCAGTCCATGTTGTACCGCTGGTGTGTCACGTACGTACCCATCCTTGTGTCAGGCGTCCGGGGTCTGGGGGCGGGAGGAACCGTTGACCTGCTGCTCGCCGGAGGTGCTGGGGAGGAAGGCGGACAGCCACATCCCCGGCGGCGGTTCGTCCTCCGGGGCGGACCCGGCCGACGGGGACGGCGGCGGCGGGGTGACCGGGGCGGGTGCCGGGCGCCGGCGGCCGGGCGGCACCGAGGCGGGGAACCGGCGGCGGCGCTGCGGGAGTCCGCCGGTGCCGCCCGGTACGGCGGGTGCGGTGGCCTCGGCCGGGGCGGCCGGCGGCGCGACCGCGCCGGGCCGCACCTTGAGCTTCGGCGGGGGCAGGGTGGCGGCCCGGGCGATCATGCCGCCGGGCGCCGGGGTGGGCGCGGTCAGGTCCTGGGCGACGACCAGGACGGCGCGCACCCCGCCGTACGCGGAGCGGCGCAGCGAGACCTGGAAGTCGTAGGCGGCGGCGAGCCGTCCGACCACCGCCAGGCCCAGCCGCGGCGCCTCGCCGAGGTCGTCCAGGTCCAGCCCGCCCAGGCCCCGGGCGAGCAGCCGGTCGGTGCGCCGGGCGGCCTCGTCGGTGAGGCCGACCCCGGCGTCCTCGATCTCGATCGCCACCCCGGTCTGCACCTCGGTGGCGGTGAGGTGGACCCGGGTCTGCGGCGGCGAGTAGCGGGTGGCGTTGTCCAGCAGTTCCGCGACGGCGTGGATGACCGGCTCCACGGCGGGGCCCACGATGGCGACGTCGGCCACCGAGTGCAGGTCCACCCGGCGGTAGTCGATGATCCGGGACATCGCGCCGCGCAGCACGTTGTACAGCGGCACCTCGTTCTGCCACTGCCTGCCGGGGCGTGCCCCGCCGAGGACGGCGATGCTGTCGGCGAGCCGTCCGATCAGCGCGTTGCCGTGGTCGATGTGGAGCAGGTCGTTGAAGACGTCGCGGTTGGCGCCGTGCTTGTCCTCCATGTCCCGCAGGTCCATGGCCTGCTGGTGGACGAGGGCCTGCACCCGCCGGGCGATGTTGACGAAGGCGCGCTGGGCGGAGTCCCGGAGCGCTTCCTCGGATTCCACGGTGCGGATGACCTCCCGGAGCACCTCGTGGTAAGAGGCCTCGAACTCCGGGTCGCGCCCGTCGCGCTCCTCCAGACTCCGCAGCACCGTGTCGCCGGGCTCGCCGCGCTGCAGCCGCTCCAGCACCACCGGCAGCAACTCCCGCGCCAGGTGCACCCATTGGGCGTGCTGGCGGGCCTGCCGGCGGGCGGCGGCCTCCTCGCGTCCGGCCCGCTCGGCGCGCAGCCGTCCGATCGCGCGACCACGGCGTATCACCTCCCCGGTGGCCGCGGCCACGGCCACCGTGGCGGCGGCCCCGCAGCCGGCGACCGGGGCCCGGGCGCCGGCCGGGCTCAGCGCCGCGACCACGGCGACGCAGACCGCCACCAGGGCGGGCGGCAGCAGCCAGGGTAGGGCCAGAGGCCCGCGATCTTCGGGGGGCGTACCGACATGAACCATCGACAGACCTCACTGCGCACGGGGAAAGGTACGGGCGGCCCGCGCGGGCGGGCCGGGCGGCGGGGGTCACGGCGGAGACCTCGGCCGCCGCCGGCGGGCCGTGGCCCGCGCATCGCCGTGGTGCCGGCACGGCGGTGTGGTCCGCGCTCCGGGCGCCGGGCCCCGGGTCGCCCACGTCCGCGCACGGTCGCCGCGCGCCACCGGCGGGGCAACTGCCCGTAGTCGCCGCGACGCGCTGCGCAACAGGGAGCATAGCCAGCTCCCCGGCCCGTCGCGGGCTTCGCGCATATATCACCGGCATGTACTCACGTCCGAATTTCACATCGGACATTTGCCGCCAGTACGGTGGGAATCCGCCCTACTCCGACCAGTCGGGGCGACGCCTTCCCACCCTCCGGGTCAGGGACGGGCGGTGGCCCGGATGCGGCGGGCGGGGGCCGGGGACGCCCGGATGCGGCGGGGCGGGGGAGCCGGACAAAGGCGGGACCGGGACGCGGGCCGAGGGGCGGCGGATCCCGGAGCCCATTCCGCCCGGGGCGGCGGAGGTAGCACGACACGGCCCCGCGAGCGGGAGCCGCAGCGGGGCGCCGGCCGGCGGCGGTCGCGGCCGGGGGGGCGAGGCGTGACGGCCGGACATCGGCCGATGAGGATGCGGCGGCGGGGCGGTGCGGCCGGACGGCCGCGCGGGACCGGAGCCGGTCCACACGCCCAGGTCAGCACCGAGAGGAACACGCGCACCGCGGCGCACGGGCGGGCAACGGCGCCTCAGACCGCCGCGCGCTCCGCCATCGGGATCTCGGTGGAACCGGCCTCCAGGGCGCACCGGAGCACCCCGGACCCCAGCCGCGGCCGGTGCACGAAGACGCGGAAGGGACGGGCCGGCTCGCCGGGCAGCTCGGCCTCCAGGACCGCGGTCCCCCGGGCCCGCACCCGTTCGGTGCACACTTCCTCGCCGTCCACCTGCACCTCGATGAGCGCGACCCGTCCGCCGCGCACCGCCACCGTTACCGAGTGGCCGCGGTGGTCGGCGTGGAAGTGGCGGCTGGGACCCATCTGACTCCTCCTCGGCTCCGCCCCGAACCGGCCCGTGTCACGGACCCGGCCGCGCCGCCCGGCGGCACGGCCTCCGGGTGACTCCCGCCTGCGCCGTTCCGGTGAAGCTGCGGCGGGCTCCGCGAGGGCGTGGACTCTCGCGCACATAAATACGACTATCCACCCTTTTCCCCTATGAATGTGGCGAGAAACCATGGCCTTTCTCATACCCCGCCGGGCGGCGCTGACCGCGGCCGCGCTGCTCGCCCTGGCCTCCGGCTGCGGCGACGGTACGTCCCGAGGCACCCCGGACCGGGACAAGCCGTCCGCGACCCCGGCCGCGCCCGCCCGTCGCGGCTTCACCCTGCTGGCCACCGGCGACCTGCTGATCCACGCCTCGGTCATACGCCAGGCCCGGGCCGACGCGGGCGGCGACGGCTACGACTTCCGGCCCATGCTGGCGGCGGACGAGGAGCTGGTCTCCTCCGCCGACGTGGCGATATGCCACATGGAGACGGTCTACGGGGGCGACGGCGGCCCGTACACCGGCTATCCCTCCTTCCAGAGTCCCCCGCAGATAGCCCGGGCGGCGCGGGACCTGGGGTACGACTCCTGCTCCACCGCCTCCAACCACACCCTGGACGCCGGGGCCGAGGGGGTCACCCGCACCCTCGACGCGATGGACCGGGCCGGGCTGCGGCACGCCGGCTCCGCCCGCTCGGCGCGGGAGGCCCGCGCCCGGACCGTGCTCACCGCCGGCGGCGCCGAGGTCGTCCAGCTCGCCTACACCTACGGCACCAACGGCATACCGGTGCCGGACGGCAAGCCCTGGCTGGTGAACCGGATCGATCCGGAGCGGATCGTCCGGGACGCCCGGGCCGCCCGCCGCGCGGGCGCCGACGTGGTCGTGGTCAGCCTGCACTGGGGCACCGAGTGGCAGGAGGCGCCGGACGCGTTCCAGCGCCGCGTCGCCCGGGCGCTCACCGCCTCGTCCACCGGTGGCCGGCGTGACATCGACGTCCTGATCGGTACACATGCCCACGTCCCGCAGCCTTACGAGAAGGTCAACGGCGTGTGGGTGGTCTACGGCATGGGGGACCAGCTGGCCGGGGTGATGCCCGACCCGCGCGGCCAGCTCAGCTCGGCGGCCCGCTTCACCTTCACCCCGCCGGCCCGGCCCGGCGCCGCGTGGACGGTGTCCAAGGCGGAGTTCATCCCGCACCTGGTGGACAACGACCCGATCCGGGTGGTCAACCTCCCCCGGGCGCTGGAACGGAAGCCCGGCGACCCCCGCTACACCGAGGCGCTCGCGGCCGTGCGGAAGACCGTCCTGGCCCGGGGCGCGGACCGGGACGGGCTCACCATGGGCCGGTGACGTCCACGCCCGCGCCTCGTGGACCGGCCCCCGGGGGCCCGCTCACCCGGCCCCGGCGGCACCGCCGGACCCGGGCCGCGCCGCCGGACCCGGGCCGCGCCGCCGGACCCGGGCCGCACCAGGGGCCGGCCCCGCCCCGGCGCACCCACGCCACCGGGCGCCGGCCGGCACGCCTGGGCCCGGCCGGCGCCGCCTGGGGTGACCGCGCCGCCGGGGCCGGCCGCCTCTCCCGGACCCCGCCGCCGGATCAGCCGGCCGCCTCCTCCACCAGCCGCAGGGCCAGTTCCTGGAGTTCCGGGCCGGCCTTCTCCGGACTGCCGGTGTCGAACGGGGGCTGCGGGTCGTACTCGATCCCCAGCTGCATGGCCTGGGCGGTCCGGGTGTCGGACAGCAGCTGCACCAGCCGCAGCCCCATGTCCATGCCGGCCGAGACGCCGCCGGCGGTGATGATCTTCCCGGACTCCACGAAGCGGCCGGGGGTGTCGATGGCGCCCACGTCCTTCAGCACCGGGCGCGCCGCCCAGTAGGTGGTCGCCGGCACCCCCTTGAGCAGGCCCGCGGCGCCGAGGATGAGCGAGCCGGTGCACACCGAGGTGGTCCAGGTGGTGCGGCGGTGCATCCGGCGGAGCCAGTCGTGCACCTCGGTGTCGCGCATCATGGCCAGGGTGCCGGGGTTGCCGGCGCCGGGCACCACCAGCACCTCGGTACGGTGGACGTCGCGGATCGACCGCTCGGCCACCAGGCGGAGTTCACCGGTGTCGGAGGTGACCGGCCCGGCCTCCTTGGCCACCATCGTCACCCGTACGCCCGGCACCCGGCACAGCACCTCGTAGGGCCCCACCGCGTCGAGCGCCGTACAGCCCTCGTACAGCAGGATGGTGACCCGGATCCGGTCCCGTCCGGCGCCGCCCGCCTCGTCCTGCCGGGTCCGGCCGACCGCGCCCGGCGCGGCTCCGGCGCCCAGCCCCAGGCCCGCTCCGGCACCGACCGCCGTCCCCAGTAACGTCCGTCTCCGCAGCACTCTTCCGCCCCTCCTGTGATGGTCAGGCCTCCCATCGTTCTCCACCGGCATGGGGCCGGGCCACAGGAAACCGGCCGACTGTCCGTCCCCGCGAACGGGAACGGGCCCGGACCGGAGCGTCCCCGGGAAGGGGGCAGGCCGGCGCGGAGGCGGGCGAATCCACCGACCGGGCGGTTTACCGGGCGCCGCCGCCCGGGAGTGCACAGGACATGGCTCGTGACGCACGCCCCACCGGCCCGGCCCGCCACCGGCGGACGGTCGACGCCCTGCTGGACCGCTGCGGCCGGACGTACGCCGCCGACGCCGGCATCCGGCTCAAGGACACACCGCAGCCGCTGTACCAGCTGCTGGTCCTGGCACTGCTGCTCAGCGCCCGCATCCGGGCCTCCACGGCGGTGGACGCCGCCCGGGCCCTCTTCGACGACGGGCTGCGCAGCGCCCGCCGGATGGCGGACGCCACCTGGCAGCAGCGCGTGGACGCGCTCGGCCGGGGGCACTACCGCCGCTACGACGAACGCACCTCCACCCAGCTGGGGGACGGTGCGCGATTCCTCCTCGACACCTGCCGGGGCGATCCGCGGCGGCTGCGGGAGCGGGCCGGCCAGGACCCGCGGGAGCTGAGCCGGCTGCTCCAGGAGGTGCCGGGGCTGGGCCCGACCGGGGCCGACATCTTCCTCCGTGAGGTCCAGGGCGTCTGGCCGGAAGTGGCCCCCTACATCGACGCCAAGGCCACCCAGGGCGCGGAGCGCATCGGTCTGCCGGGCGACGCCGAGGAGCTGGGCCGGCTCGCCGGGGACCGGGCCCCCGAGGTCTTCGCGGCCGCGCTGGTCCGGGTGGCGCTCGACCGGGGGCTGGCCGACGAGGTCGCGGCGGCGGCCGGCGGCGAGGACTGACGGCCCGGCGGCACGGCCCCGGCGCCGCGGGTCGGCGGCACGGCGGCACGGCGCCGACGGACGGGAGCTGACGCCCCGACGGCACGGCCCCGGCGGCGAGCACCGGTGTCCGGCGGTGCGACGACAGGGCCTTCCCCGGCGACGGCCGGCCGCACCCCGGCGTCGCGGGTCCGCCGCCCGGGCCGGCGCCGGGACGGCCGGCGGGAAGCACGGCCCCTCGCACCCCGGCTCCCACACCCCCGGCGGCCCGCGCCGCAACCCGCACCCGCGCCGCCCCGATCGCCGCACCGGGTGTGCACCGCGTGGAGGGCTCGGCGCTTCGGAGCGATTGGTCCCAGGATGTGCCGGGAAGCCGTACCGCATGAATCACGACCACACGCAGGCCCCGGTCCTGGAGGCGCTCGCCCGCTACCGTCAGTCGGGGGCGCTCTCCTTCTGCCCGCCGGGGCACAAGCAGGGCAGGGGCGCCGATCCGGAGGTGCGCCGGGTGCTCGGCGACGCCGTCTTCCGGGACGATCTGCTGGCCTCCGGCGCGCTGGACGACCGCCGCGGCCGGGGCCGGGTGCTGGAACGGGCCGAGGCGCTGATGGCCGACGCGGTGCACGCCACCCACACCTTCTTCACCACCTGCGGCAGCTCCCTGTCGGTCAAGTCGGCGATGCTCGCGGTCGCCGGGCCGCACCAGAAGCTGCTGATCGGCCGGGACGCCCACAAGTCGGTGGTCTCCGGACTGATCCTGTCCGGGGTGCGCCCGGTGTGGGTGGACCCGCAGTGGGACGCCGAGCGCCACCTGGCCCACCCGCCCTCGCCGGCGGCGTTCGAGGCGGCGTTCGAGAAGCACCCGGACGCGCGGGGCGCGCTGGTGGTCAGCCCCACCCCGTACGGGACCTGTGCGGACCTGCGCGGGATCGCCGAGGTGTGCCACCGCAGGTCCCGGCCGCTCATCGTGGACGAGGCGTGGGGCGCCCACCTGCCGTTCCACCCCGAGCTGCCCGCCTGGGCGATGGACGCGGGCGCCGACATCTGTGTGACCAGCATCCACAAGATGGGCAGCGGGCTGGAGCAGGGTTCGGTCTTCCACCTCCAGGGCGACCTGGTCGATCCGGCGGTGCTGCGGTCGCGGGCGGACCTGCTGGGCACCACCAGCCCCTCGGTGCCGGTGTACGCGGCGCTCGACGGGTGGCGCCGCCAGATGGTGCTGCACGGCCACGAACTGCTCGGCAACGCGCTGGAGCTGGCCGCGAAGGTGCGGACGGCCGTCGAGGGCATCCCCGGACTGCACGTCAACGACCGCGCGGACCTGGTCGGTGACGGCCTGGCACACGACTTCGACCCGCTGCCGGTCGTGGTGGACGTCGCCGACCTGGACACCACCGGCTACGTGGCGGCCGACTGGCTGCGGGAGCACCGGCACATCGCCGTGCACCTGGCGGACCACCGCCGCATCAACGCCCAGCTCACCCACGCCGACGACACCTCCACCGCGGGCGCGCTGGTCAGCGCGCTGGAGGACTTCGCCGGCCACGCCGGGGAGCTGCCCGGCGCCTCCTCGGTGGCCGTCCCCTCCCCCGCCGAGCTGCGGATGGAGCAGAGCCGCCTGCCCCGGGACGCGTACTTCGGGCCGGTGGAGGACGTTCCGGTGACGGAGGCGGCCGGCCGGGTCAGCGCCGAGATGCTGACGCCCTACCCCCCGGGCATCCCGACCGCGCTGCCCGGTGAGCGGCTCACCGAACCGGTACTGCGCTACCTGACCTCCGGGGTGGCCGCGGGGATGCAGCTGCCCGACGCCACCGACCCCGGGCTGCGCACCGTCCGGGTGCTCCGCGAGGACGCCGCCGCGGACGCCGCCGGCGGCCGGTTCCCGTCGTCGGAGTGACGCCGGACCACGGGTCCCGGGCCGTGGCACGCGCCGGGTCCGGTCCCGGCCCGTCCCCGCCGGGGCTGACGGAAACACCGACACCGAGGGCCGGCCCGGCCCACCGCCGGCAGGGACGGTGTCCGGGTGCCCCGGCCGTGGCCGTGCGGGTCACCGGGCCACGATGAGCGCCCGGAGGGCGACGAGCACGGCGGCGAAGGTTCCGGCGACACCGAGCCGGGCGGCCAGTCGTGGGTGCCGGTGGGTCAGGTAGGCCAGGGTGCCGAGGAGCTGCAGGGTGACGACGGCCGTGAGCAGCAGGACGAGCAGCGGAAGTGTGGACACCGGTTTTCCCTTCGGGTCGATGCGCCGGGCCGGTGCGCCGGCGGGTGTCCATTCAGCCCGGTACGGAGGACGGGATCGCCGGAACCCGGTTCGTCCGCCCGTCGGAGCTGGGGCAGGTGTGCCCGTGCGGCGTGCCGGGGTCCGCGCCGCGGGCGGTGGCGGACCGGGCCGCGGCGCCGGGGCGGCCGTTCCCCGGAGCATGTTCCCGCAGCTCACCGGCGGGGTGGGCGGGACTGATCCGCGCAGCGTCGCGCCGTGCCGCCGAGGAGCCGGGTCCGGGTCGCCCGTGGGGGTGGCACGCCCCGGACGGCACGTTCCGGCGCCGTTCGACGCGTCGTGGCGCACCGGTAGCCGGGGAAGGTGAAGCGACCGGCCGAGAACCAGCAGAGCCCCGGGGCTGGCGGCGGGCGCCGCGGAGCCGGCATAGGTTGAGGTGACAGCCGGTGGCCGGAGCCCGTCGCGCGGACCCGCCGCCGGCCCGTCCGTGCCGTGCCGCCACGCGGGGTACGCGACCGCCCGCGTACCGCCACGGCCGCTGTCGGCACGCGGCCGCCCGGGTCCATCCCCCTCGGCAGCAGGCCACCGGCGGCCGGCCCGGCGCCACGTCAACGGCGGTGGGACCCGTGCCACGTCACCGGCGGTCGGCGGTACGTCCTCAGCGGTCGGCGCGGCCGGTGAGCACGTTGTGGCGGGCCCAGACGGGCAGGACGAACCAGCACATCACGAACCACAGCACCATCGCGGCCACCAGCCACACCGCCACCGCGTCCCGGACCACGACCCGCAGCACGAGCAGCAGCGCGGAGGCCATGGTGCACAGCAGCAGTGCCAGCCCGAGCAGGGTCAGCCGGGAGGCCCAGACCACGGTCTGCGGCTTCAGCCGCTTCCCGGTGAGCAGCCGGTGGAAGGAGACCGGGCCGATGAGCACGCCGGTGGTCGCCGCCCCCAGCATCACGGTGATCACGTAGATACGGCGGTCGGCGTCCGACAGGTCGCCGAAGCCGGGCTGGAAGACGACGGTGAGCAGGAAGCCGAAGAGGATCTGCACCCCGGTCTGCGCCACCCGCAGCTCCTGGAGCAGGTCCCCCCACCGCCGGTCCGCCCGCTCCTCGGGCGTCTCGTCCCGGCCGCGCCGGTGTTCCCGGGTGCCGGGGTTCCCGCCGGCCGCCTGTGACGGGCCTTTGCCGGCCTCCCGCCGTGAGGCTCCGGCGGGGCCCGTCCCGCCCGTCCCGTCCGACGTCACCGAGGACCACCTGCCGTTCCGCGCTGCGTACCCGTACCCTCCTCCAGGCTCGCCCACCGGGCGGGGGCCCGCTACCGTGCGCCGCCCGTCGGAGCCGGCACCGCGCCCGTCGGCCGGTCACCGCACCCGCCGCTCCGCACCGCCCGGCGCACGAGCCCGGCGCGCGGTCCGCGCCGGGCTCGGCGGCCCCGCCCCCGGTGTCCCGGTCCCCGCCCCGGGCCCGGCCACCGCCGCCGACCGGCGGCGCCCGGCCGGCCGTCCCACACTGGGAGAAAGGTCCGCACCGCGTGGCCGCGCGGCACCGCACAGCCCGGGAGGTGAGCCGATGCGGGACTGGACATGGTCCTACGAGGGGTACCAGCCGGCCGCCGAGCGGCTGCGCGAGTCGTTGTGCACCCTGGGCAACGGCTATTTCGCCACCCGGGGCGCGGCCTGCGAGACCGCCGCGGACGAGGTCCACTACCCGGGCACGTACGCCGCGGGCTGCTACAACCGCAAGGTCTCGGTGGTGGCGGGCCGCGAGGTGGAGAACGAGGACCTGGTCAACCTGCCCAACTGGCTGCCGCTGCGGTACCGGCTGCGCCCCGCCGACGCGCCGGCCGGCCCCTGGCTCACCCCGGACGGCCCGCAGCTGCGCGCCCACCGCCAGGAACTCGACCTGCGCCACGGCACCCTGACCCGGCGCACCCGGTACGAGGACGCCGACGGGCGCCGGCTCCACGTGGAGCAGTGCCGGCTGGTCCACATGGGCGACCCGCACCTGGCGGCGGTGCGCACCGTCTTCTCGGCGGAGAACTGGTCCGGGAACCTGGACGTGGTCTCGGAGCTGGACGGGCGGGTCACCAACGACGGGGTGGCCCGGTACCGGGCACTGGACGGGCACCATCTGGACCGGGTGCGCACCGGCGCCGCGGGCCCGGGCACGGTGTGGCTGACCAGCCGCACCACCCGGTCCGACATCCGGGTCGCGCTGGCCGCGCGGACCACCGAGTCCTCCGGCGCGCCGCTCTCCTCCGGCGCGGTGCCCGCGGAGCGCACCGCCGCCTGGCATCTGACCGTGCCGGTCGGTCCGCGGGCCCCGGTGACGGTGGAGAAGACCGTGGCGCTGCACACCTCGCGGGACGCGGCAATCAGCGATCCGCGGTGGGCGGCGGTGGACCGGGTGGAACGGGCTCCGGCCTTCGCGCAGTTGCTGGCCTCGCACCGGACCGCGTGGCGGCACCTGTGGCAGCGGGCGGAGCTGGACGTGCCCGGGGAGGCGGGCCGGATCCTGCGGCTGCACCTGTTCCACGTGCTGCAGACCCTCTCCCCGCACACCGCGGAGCTGGACGTGGGGGTGCCGGCGCGCGGGCTGCACGGTGAGGCGTACCGGGGCCACGTCTTCTGGGACGAGCTGTTCGTGCTGCCGTTTTTGAACCTGCACTTCCCCGAGGTCTCCCGGGCGCTGCTGAGCTACCGGCACCGGCGGCTGCCGCAGGCCTGCCGGGCGGCCGCGGACGGCGGACGGGCGGGGGCCCGGTACCCGTGGCAGAGCGGCAGCGAGGGGCGGGAGGAGACCCAGACCCTGCACCTGAACCCGCGCTCCGGCCGCTGGCTGCCGGACCACTCGCGGCTCCAGCAGCACGTGGGCTCGGCGGTCGCCTACAACGTGTGGCAGTACTGCCAGGCCAGCGGCGACACCGACTTCCTTCACACCAAGGGCGCCGAGATGCTGCTGCAGATCGCCCGGTTCTGGGCGGACTCGGCCACCTGGGACGCGGCCCGGGAGCGGTACCGCATCCGCGGGGTGGTGGGGCCGGACGAGTACCACGAGGCGTATCCGGACTCGGAGGCGCCCGGCCTGGACGACAACGCCTACACCAACGTCACCGCCGCCTGGGTGCTGGCGCGGGCCCTGGGGCTGGCCCGGGAGCTTCCCGTGCCGCGGCGCCGGGAGCTGTTCGAGCGGGTCGCGCTGGAGGAGGACGAGCTGGACCGGTGGGACGACGTCTCCCGGCGGCTGCGGGTGCCCTTCCACCGCGGTGTGATCAGCCAGTTCGACGGGTACGGCGACCTGGCCGAGCTGGACTGGGGGGCGTACCGGGACCGGTACGGGGACATCCGCCGGCTCGACCGGATCCTGGAGGCGGAGGGGGACACGGCCAACCGCTACCAGGCGTCGAAGCAGGCGGACGCCCTGATGCTCGGCTATCTGTTCTCGCCCGCCGAACTGGCCGGGCTGTTCCGGCGGCTGGGGTACCGGCTGGACGACGAGGTCTGGCAGGCCACGGTGGAGTACTACCTGCGCCGCACCAGCCACGGCTCGACGCTGAGCGGGCTGGTGCACGGCTGGGTGCTGGCCCGGGTGCGGCGCGCCGACGCGTGGCGGTACTGCCAGGAGGCGCTGGCCGGTGATGTGGCCGACGTCCAGGGCGGCACCACGGCCGAGGGCATCCACCTGGGCGCGATGGCGGGCACCCTGGACCTGGTGCAGCGCGGCCTGACCGGGCTGGAGACCCGTCAGGACGCGCTGTGGCTGGACCCGGTGCCGCTGCCGGAGCTGTCGGAGTACGGCTTCTCGCTGCGGTACCGCGCCGACTGGGGGGTGGGGGTGCACATGCGGTCGGGGGAGGTCGGCATCACCGTCCCGGCCTCCGATCCGGAGCCGATCCGGGTGGTGCTGGCCGACCGGCAGGTCACCGTCGCCCCGGGGTACTCGGGACGGCTGAGGCTCCCGGACGGCTGAGGCTCCCGACGCCCGGGGCTCCGAGGGCCGGGACCGCGGGCACCGGGTGCGGGCCGTCCCCCCGGGGTGCGGCGGGCGTACGGCCGGACCGGCGGGCGGGGCGTACGGGAGCGGTGTCCGCCGCGCCGGGCGCGGCGGACCGGTGGCGGGCCGTCAGCCGCGCGGGGCCTTCGCCAGCTGGCGGGACTGGGCGACCAGCCGGTCGGCGCTGTCCCAGACCTCGGCGTCCTCCTCCAGCAGGCCGCCGGCGAGGTTGCGGGTGGTGATGGCGACCCGGAGCGGCCCGGGGGCGGGCCGGCAGCGGATGTGGGTGGTGAGTTCGACCGTCGGGGTCCAGCCCATCAGGCCCAGTTCGAAGGAGGTCGGCGGGAGCGCGTCCACGGTGAGCAGCAGCGAGAGCGGGTCGGGGTCGCGGCCGTCCGCCAGGCCGAACCAGCCGCGCATCTCGCCCTTGCCGGAGGGCGCGCCGACCGCCCAGCCGACCGTGGCCGGGTCGAGGCGGATGTCCAGCCGCTCGATGATCGCGGAGCTGCCGGGGAGGGGGGCCGGTCCGTCGGCGGTGCCCAGGCAGTGCTCCGGCGGCGGGATGGCCGGCGGCTTGGCCGAGGTGCGGACGTCGTCGGGGAGCCCGTCGAGGTCGCCGTAGGTGGCCAGTACCCGGATGCGCTCCACCTCGGTGCCGTCCTCGGCGTACTGGTACAGGGACGCCTGGCCGGTGGAGAGGGTCGAGCCGGTGCGCACCGTCTCGGTCCGCACCACCGCGGGTCCGGGCACCGACGCCGTCAGGTAGTACGCCGAGACGCTGATCGGGTCGGGGTGCGGCAGGGTGTCCGCCAGGGCCCGGCCCAGTACGGCGAGCAGATAGCCGCCGTTGACGGCCTGGATGATGGTCCAGCCCGCGGACAGTTCGGCGTCGTAGACGCCGGGCTCGCGTGCGGTGACCGCGGTGTCGCGGTCGAACTCGCTGTCTCCGATGGTCGCCTGACTCATGCCGGCATCTTACAAGGTTCTATTACTGAGCGGTAGCTTTTCTCCGGCTCACCGACCACCCTCCACCGGCCCTCCCCTCCCCCGCCGGCCCTCTCTCCCCCCGTCCGCACCCCTCTCCCCGCCGGCACTCCCCACCGCCAGCGGCGCTCCCTCCCGCACCGCCGGAACGGGCCCGGCGGTCGCCCGGCGCGGGCCGGAACACCGCGTCCAGGACCAGATCCAGCAGCCGGGCGGACTGCCCCTCGTCGGCGTCACGCGCGGTGGACAGGGCGATCCCCACCACCAGCCGCAGCAGATCGTCCGGGGCCAGGTCGGCGCGGGCGGTGCCCCGCCGGCGGGCCCGGTCGAGCAGCCCGGCCGCCGCGTCGTGGATCATCCGGTGGCAGTCGATCCCCAGCGCCCGGGCGTCCTGCACCAGCAGCGCCCCGCCCATCCCCTGGTGGTCCCGGGCATGCTCCAGGAAGAGCGCCAGCCAGTGCGCGAGCGCCGCGTCGGGCGGCTGCCCGGCGGCCAGCTCGCCGGCCCGGCCGCAGAGCCGCTCGACACGGTCCCGGAGGACGGCCGCGAGCAGCGCCTGCCGGTTGGGGAAGTGGCGGTAGAGGGTTCCCGGCCCCACGCCGGCCCGGCGCGCGATCGCGTTCAGCGAGGCCTCCGGCCCCTCCTCCGCGAACACCTCCCGGGCCGCCGCCAGCAGCCGCTCCCGGTTGCGCCGGGCGTCGGTGCGCTCGCGCCGCGCCGCCCGGCCGCGGCCGTCATCGTCCCTCGTGCCCATCTCCATCTCCGGCCTCCCTGCCGCCCGGTCACCCTCCCGCCGGGCCGGCACGCCGCCGTCCCGCTCTCCACCCACCGCCCCACGGCGGACCCCGCCCGGGCACCGGACCGGTGCGCCCGGCGGATCCGCCGACCCCGCCGGGGAACCCGGCTGGCCAAAACGGAGAGCTTCTCCGTATAGTACCGCCAGGAAACCGGAGAGGTTCTCCGGTAAAGACGGCCCTGTGCCGCGAGAGGGGCGGAGATGACGCGAGACGGGCACGGCTCACGGGGCCGGGTGGGCCTGTGGACGGCGGCCTTCGAGGGACATCCGGCGGGACCGGTCCGGGAGGCCGCCGCGGAGATCGAGGAACTGGGCTACGGCGCCCTGTGGTTCGGGGAGGCGTTCGGCCGGGACACCGTGGGGCAGGCCTGGCTGCTGCTCTCGGCCACCCGCCGGCTGGTCGTGGCCTCCGGGATCGCCAACATCGCCTTCCGGGACCCGGTCGCCATGGCCACCGCGACCCGCACGCTCGGCGAGGCGTTCCCGGGGCGGTACGTCCTCGGGCTGGGCGGCCACCGGGTGGACGACACCCCGCGCACGCTCGACGGCTACCCGCTGCCGGCCCGGGCGCGGGCGGCGGCCACCCTGCGCGGCTACCTGGCGTCGATGGACGCGGTGCCCGCCCACGGGCCGGCACCGGACCCCGCGCCGCGGCGGGTGCTCGCCGCCCTGGGACCGCGGATGCTGCGGCTGGCGGCGGAGGAGACGTGGGGCGCCCACACCTACTTCGTCCCGGTGGAGCACACCGCGCGGGCCCGGGAGATCATGGGCCCGGACGCGTTCCTCGCCGTGGAGCAGGCGGTGGTGCTGGACGACGACCGGGACCGGGCGTACCGGACCGCCGAGGCCCATGTCACCGCGTACCTGCGCCACGCGCCCCACCAGGAGGCGAACGTGCGGCGGCTCGGCTTCGGCGACGAGGACGTGCGCGGCCCCAGCCGCCGGCTGGTGGACGCGATCGTGGCCCACGGGGACCTGTCCGCCGTCGAGCGCCGGGTGCGGGAGCACCTGGACGCCGGCGCCGACCACGTCTGCCTCCAGGTGCTCGGCCACGACCCGGCAGTACTGCCGCGCCGGGAGTGGCGGGAGCTGGCCGCCGCGCTCGTCCCGGCACCCCCGTCCCGCGGCGACCGGGCACCGGCGGGATGACGCGCCCGCGGTGGCCGCCGCCGGCACGGCGCGCACAGCGGAACGGAGGTGACCGCGCCGCACCGGGGCGGCGGGGGCCGCGCACGGGACGCCAGGAGCGGAGAAGGGCGCGGCGGGCGGACGCGCCACGAGGCGGTGGGCGGGGCGCCGGACGGCGGGACGCGGGGCGGCGGGCGGCGGCGGACCGGGGGCGTCACGGACGCGTTCGGGTCCGGTCCGGCGCGCGCCGATCCGGCCCGTCCGGGCCGCCGGGTGGCCCCTGCCGCACCCGAACGACGGTCAACTCCCCTACAGGTCCGGACCACCCGTGGGGTGAATCTCACGATACGGGCCGGTAGCAGTGTGGTTTCCGTACTACTGATAACAATCCGCGCAGCGATCTCCTCATGGGGCGGCCCCACTTCTACGCTCCCGCCATGCCGCTCTTTGGAAGCCGCCGCAGCGCCGCGGCACGCCTGGTCCCGGAACTCGACGACACCGCCCTCGGCCGGGTCCTGGCGCAGCTTCAGGCCCCGCCCGCGCCGGGGCTGCTGGACCTGCACGTGGAGCAGGCCGAACGGGTGATCAAGGACACCGGGACGGACTGGGACCGGCGGGCGCACCGGATGACCGTGCTGGCCCGCACCGCCCCGGGCCTCAACCTCGCCCGGGCCTGGGTGCAGCGCCGGGGGGACAGCACCGACGCCCTCGCCTTCCTGTCCTGGGTGGAGCTGCTGCGCCGACCCGGGAGCCCGGAGGAGGAGCGGGCGGCGGTCGACCGATGTTACCGGGCCGCCGATCTGCGCCCGGAGGACCCGACCCCGTGGGTGGTGCTGCTGGGTCTGCTGCGGCGGCTGCGGGCGCCGTCCCGGGAGGTCTTCCCGGTCTGGCGCGAGGTGACCGACCGCGATCCGTGGCACCGCGAGGCGTATCTGCAGATGCTCGGCTACCTGTCCCCCGAGGAGTGCGGGTCCCAGGTGCAGGTGCGCGACTTCGTCGACGCGGTACGGTCCCGCATCCCCGCCACCGCCCCGGCGGTCGGGGTGGAGCTGACCGCGACCGTCCTCCACCACCACCGCACCGTGCGGGACGGCGGGATCAACGCGGTGCTGGCGGGCAACCAGTGGGCGCACCCGCCGGCCTCCACCGCGCTGGAGAACGCCTTCGAGGACTGGACCCGGCCGGGTTTCCTGCGGCACGCGGCGGCCCTCGCCGACCTCAACCTCCTGGCGTACGTCCTGGTGCACGCCAACCGCACCCCGGACGCCGCGGTCGTCTTCAAGATGATCGAGGGCAAGGTGACCCCCTGGCCGTGGCGGCTGGACGGCGACCCGCTGGAGCGGTTCACCCACTGGCGGGAGCGCGCGCTGCGCTGAGCCGTCCCGGATCTTGACACCCCGCGGAACGGTGGGTTGACTTCGCCCTGACGTAAACCGAATGTTCGGTCGGTTCTTCCGAGGGCGGTGGAGATGACACAGGGGCGGCGGTCAGCGGGCGGGGACACCGAAGCGGTGGCGGGCGGCGCGGCGGACCCGCACCGCCCCGGCGGACCGGGTCCGGGGCCGCTGGACGAGGCGGAGCGGCTGAGCCGGGACGAGCTGGCCGCGCTCCAGCTGGAGCGGCTGCGGGCGGCGCTGGCCCACGCCTACGAGAACGTGGCGCCGTACCGGCGGAAGTTCGACGCGGCGGGGGTCACCCCGGACGACTGCCGGACGCTCGCCGACCTCGCCCGCTTCCCGTTCACCACCAAGGCCGACCTGCGCGAGCACTACCCGTACGGGATGTTCGCCGTCCCCATGGACCGGGTGCGGCGCCTGCACGCCTCCAGCGGCACCACCGGGCGGCCCACCGTGGTCGGCTACACCGAGCGGGACCTGTCGATGTGGGCGGACGTGGTGGCCCGGTCGATCCGGGCGGCCGGCGGCCGGCCCGGTCACAAGGTGCACATCTCCTACGGCTACGGCCTGTTCACCGGGGGCCTGGGCGCGCACTACGGCGCGGAGCGCGCGGGCTGTACCGTGATCCCGGCCTCCGGCGGCATGACCGCGCGCCAGGTGCGGATCATCGAGGACTTCCGGCCGGAGATCATCATGGTCACTCCGTCCTACATGCTCACCCTGATCGACGAGTTCGAGCGCCAGGGCATCGACCCGCGGACCACCTCGTTGAAGATCGGCATCTTCGGCGCCGAACCGTGGACCGAGCAGATGCGCCGCGAGATCGAGGAGCGGCTGGACATCCACGCGGTGGACATATACGGCCTCTCCGAGGTCATCGGGCCGGGCGTCGCCCAGGAGTGCGTGGAGACCAAGGACGGGCTGCACATCTGGGAGGACCACTTCTACCCGGAGGTGGTGGACCCGGTCACCGGCGAGGTGCTCCCCGACGGCGAGCGCGGCGAACTGGTGTTCACCGCGCTGACCAAGGAGGCGCTGCCGATGATCCGGTACCGCACCCGTGACCTCACCCGGCTCCTCCCGGGGACCGCCCGCCCCGCGTTCCGGCGGATGGAGAAGGTCACCGGCCGCTGCGACGACATGGTCATCGTGCGGGGGGTCAACCTCTTCCCCGGGCAGGTGGAGGAGATCGTGATCGGTACCCCGGGGGTGGCCCCGCACTTCCAGCTGGTGCTCACCCGCCGGGGGCGGATGGACCACCTGACGGTGCGCGCCGAGGCCCGCCCCGGCACCGGGTCCGAAACCCGTGCCGCCGCCGCGGCGGCCATCGCGCAGCGGCTCAAGGACGGCGCCGGGCTGTCGGCGGACGTGGAGATCGTCGACCCGGAGACGCTGGAGCGGTCGGTGGGCAAGATCCGGCGGATCGTCGACCGTCGCGGGGAGTGACCGCGGCCGGGGAGTGACGCGGCGGAACGGGTTCCTGCGTGGCCGGGACCGGCGTACCCGGCCGGCCCGGGCCGGCTCCGGGGTGCCCGACGGGGCCGCCCCGGGGCCCCCGACGACCGGGTCCGGGTACCCGTCGGTCGGACCGGGGGTCCCCGTCGGCCGGGGGTCGGGTCCCCGTCGGTCGGGTCCGGCGCGGCGGTGCGCGGGCGCGGCTCCGCCCCGGTGCCCCCGCGGCCGTACGCGCGGCCGGATCCCCGCGCGCCCGGTGGCCGGGGCGTGGGTCCGCGTGCGGGCCGGCGTGCCCGCGGTGCCGGCCGGCGCGCCGCTCCGGGACGGGCCGGGGCGGGCTCGCGTTGCGCGGCCGGCCGGGCGGGGTGAAGGTCGGTAGAGCGCCGACGAGAAAGGGACCCGGTATGCCCATCGCCACGGTGAACCCCGCGACCGGTGAGACGCTCCAGACGTTCGAGGCCCTGGGGCCCGAGGGGATCGAGGTGCGCCTGGCCGCGGCGGACGAGGCCGCCCGCAAGAGCCGCGGCACCGGTTTCGCCGAGCGGGCCCGGCTGATGGAGCGGGCCGCGGAGCTGCTGGAGGAGGACCTCGACGAGATCGCCCGTACCGTGACCACCGAGATGGGCAAGCCGCTGGCGGCGGCGCGGGCGGAGGCGGCCAAGTGCGCCCGGGCGATGCGCTGGTACGCGCGGCACGCCGAGGAACTGCTCGCCGACGAGCACCCCGCCGAGGCGGACGTGCGCGACTCCGGCGCCCGTGCGGCCCGGGTGGTGTACCGGCCGCTGGGCGTGGTGCTGGCGGTGATGCCCTGGAACTTCCCGCTCTGGCAGGTCGTGCGGTTCGCCGCCCCCGCGCTGATGGCGGGCAACGTGGGGCTGCTCAAACACGCCTCCAACGTGCCGCGGACCGCGCTGTACCTGGAGGAGCTGTTCCGCCGGGCCGGCTGGCCGCGCGGCTGCTTCCAGACGCTGCTGGTCGGCTCCGGCGCGATCGAGGGCATCCTGCGGGACCCCCGGGTGGCCGCGGCCACCCTTACCGGCAGCGAACCGGCCGGGCGCTCGGTGGCCGCCGTCGCCGGGGACGAGGTGAAGAAGACGGTGCTGGAGCTCGGCGGCAGCGACCCGTACGTGGTGCTGCCCTCCGCCGATGTGGCGCGGGCTGCCCGCACCGCGGTGACCGCCCGGACCCAGAACAACGGTCAGTCCTGCATCGCGGCCAAGCGCTTCATCGTGCACCGCGACGTCCACGACGAGTTCGCCGCCCGCTTCACCGAGGGCATGGCGGCGCTGCGGGTCGGCGACCCGATGGCGGACGGCACCGACATCGGTCCGCTGTCCAGCGAACGCGGCCGGGCCGACCTGGAGGAGCTGGTGGACGACGCGGTGCGGCTGGGCGCCTCGGCGCTGTGCGGCGGACGGCGGCCGGAGGGTCTGGACCGGGGGTGGTTCTACGAGCCGACCGTGCTGACCGGGGTGACCCCGCGGATGCGGATCCACCGGGAGGAGGCGTTCGGCCCGGTGGCGTCGCTGTACCGGGTGGACGACCTGGACGAGGCGGTGGCGCTCGCCAACGACACCCCCTTCGGGCTGAGTTCGAACCTGTGGACCCGCGACGAGGAGGAGCAGCGGCGGTTCGTCCGGGACATCGAGGCCGGAGGCGTGTACGTCAACGGGATGACCGCCTCCCACCCGGCGCTGCCGTTCGGCGGGGTGAAGCGCTCGGGCTACGGCCGGGAGCTGTCCGGCCACGGCATCCGGGAGTTCTGCAACGCCACCACGGTCTGGTACGGCGCCGAGCCGTGACGGCCGGCCGGCACGAGAGGCTCCCCGCCGGTACGACAGACCGCCGCCGGCACGGCAGGCCGCCGCACGCGGTGGGCGCGAGGTGCGGGGCCCGGGCCGCGGGAGGCGGCGACGGGACGGTGGGGGGTGCGGGGCGCCGGGGGCGGTGCGGGGCGCCGGTCACCGCCCGTCGTCCCCCCGCCGGCCCACCGGCGGCCCCGGCTCCCCGGCCCGTCCCGGGCCGCCGGATCCGGGGGGGCGGCGCACCCTGCATGACGCGCCACCCCCGCGCGAGGCACCGCCCGCCCGGACGGCCAGGGACCGCCTGGGACGGGCCCCGGGCTGACCCGGACGGACGGGCCGGGTTCAGACGCCGAGCAGGTCCACCAGGTCGTCGGCGTGTTCCTCCTCCTCTTCGAGGATGGACTCCATCAGCCGGCGGGTGGTGGGGTCGCTGTCGCCGAGCCAGCGGATGATCTCCTGGTAGGTGGAGATCACGATGCGCTCGGCGAGCAGGTTGTTCTCCAGCATGGTCTTCAGCTCGCCGTCGGGCGGCGTGGTGTAGTCGGTGTGCGCCCGCCGGGTGAGGGTGGCCGGGTCGAAGTCCGGGTCGCCGCCGAGCTGGGAGACGCGTTCGGCGGCGCGGACGGCGTGCTGCATCTCCTCCGCGGCGTGCTCGGTGAACTCGGCGGAGACCTGGGCGCGGTCGATGCCGCTCGCCGAGATGGCGTGCCGGGTGTACCGGAGCCAGCAGACCACCTCGGTGGCGATCACGTCGTTGAGGATGCCGATCACCCGCTCCCGGTCCGTCCCGTAGGTGTCGGTGACCGGCCCGGCCTCCATCTTCTGCCGGGCCTCGGCACGGATTCTGTTGACGTCCAGCACGAATTCGTCGGTCATCGCTGTTCCCTCGTGGTGGCTCTGCCCGCCGCTGCGGCGTGACGCCACCCGCCATGCCCGGTGCCGGCCCTCCGGCCACCCCGGGCGGCCGAAGTTGACCGGTTCGCCGCACCGGGTTGCGCCGGGCGGGCGGTGCGGACGGCGCCGCCGGAGGGACGGGCGCCCCGGCCCGTGTCGCCGGCCCCGCGGCCGGGGTCGCCGCGCCGGGGGCCGGGCGCGGCCGGTGCGTCCGGGGGCCGGGTGGCCGGGCGCGGCGGGTGTGCCGCGCCCGGTCCGCCGGACGGTGCGGCCGGGGCGCCCGCCGGTTCAGCCGCGCCGGGCGAAGCGGTCCAGGGCGGCCAGCTCCCGGGCGCGCATCCGCGCGCTGCCGAAGTGCCCGGAGTCCTCCACCACGGTCAGTTCGGCGTCCGGCCAGGCCCGGCTGAGCTGATAGGCGGTGTGCGGCGGGCTGCCGAGGTCCAGGCGGCCGTGGATGAGCACCCCGGGGATGCCCGCGAGCCGGCCGGCGTCGCGGATCAGCGCCCCCTCCTCCAGCCAGGCGCCGTGCGCGAAGTAGTGGGCGGCGAGGCGGACCAGGGCCAGCCGGGCCGCCGAGGGCCGGCCGCTGTACGGGGCGGGCCCGGGGGTGTCCTCCAGGGAGACCACCGTGTCCTCCCAGGCGCACCAGTCCTCGGTGGCCCGGGCCCGCACCCGGGGGTCGGGGTCGGAGGTGAGGCGGGCGTAGGCGGCGATCAGGTCGCCGTCGCGGTCCGCCTCCGGAACCCCGGCGCGGAACCTCTCCCAGGCTTCGGGGAAGAACCGGCCGACGCCCCGGTAGAGCCAGTCGATCTCCGAGCGGCGGGTGGTGGTCACGGCCCCGACGACGATCTCCGAGACCCGTTCCGGGTGGCGCTCGGCGTAGGCGAGCAGCAGCGTGGAGCCCCAGGAGCCGCCGAACAGCAGCCAGCGGTCGATGCCCAGGTGCTCGCGGAGCGCCTCCATGTCGGCGACCAGGTGCCAGGTGGTGTTGTGCCGCAGGTCGGTGGCGGGGTCGCCGGCGTGCGGGGTGCTCCGGCCGCAGCCGCGCTGGTCGAACAGGACGACCCGGTAGCGGTCGGGGTCGAAGTAGCGGCGCACCCCTGTCGAGCAGCCCGACCCGGGCCCGCCGTGGACCACGAGGGCCGGCTTGCCGTGCGGGTTGCCGCAGACCTCCCAGTAGATCCGGTTGCCGTCCCCCACGTCGAGCATCCCGTGGTCGTACGGCTCGATCGGCGGATACAGCTCCGCCGTGCCGCTCTCCCCGGTGTCTGTCATCGGTCCCACCCCTCGTCACTGGATACGACAGCGCTGTTACATTACCCCACATGAATGCCACACCCGCCGGGACCGAGGTACTGGGCACCCGGCTGCGCCATCTGCTGGAGCTGCTGGACGCCGAGGTGACGGCCGCTTACGCGGACATCGGCCTGCCCGGCTTCCGCCCCCGTTTCACCCCGGTGATCCGTACCCTGGCCGCCTCCGGCGCGGCCTCCATCCGGGAGATCGCCGAGGCGATCGGGGTCACCCACTCCGCCGCGAGCCAGACGGTGGCCGAGCTGGTGAAGGCGGAACTGGTGACGGTGGCCCCGGGGCGGGACGCGCGGCGGCGGATCGTCCGGCTGACCCCCCGCGCGGAACGGCTGCTGCCGGCCCTGGACGCCGAGGCGGCGGCCACCACCGCGGCCGTCGCCGCGTTCGAGGCCGAACTCCCCTTCCCGCTGACCCGGCTCGTGGACGAGGCGCTCGACGCGCTGCGCCGGCGTCCGCTGCGCGAGCGCATCCGCGAGGAGCTGAACGGGGCGGCCCCGCCCGGCGGTTGAGCCGTGGACGAGCCGGACCCCGGCGCCCGCCTGCCTAGGATGGGGACGCCATACACAGGGCCGCGCGCGCGGCGACCGGGTAGCGAGGCGGGGGTGTCCCGTGATGCCGGGGATCTCCGGTGAGGAGCGAGACAGATGAGTGACGGGCAGCGGAACGACCTGTGGGTCAGGCGGTTCCACCCCGTGGACGACGCCGGGGTACGGGTGGTGTGCCTGCCGCACGCGGGCGGTTCGGCACCCTTCTTCTTCCCCTTCTCGGCGCGGCTCGCGGCCGGCGGGCTCGATGTGCTGAGCGTGCAGTACCCCGGCCGGCAGGACCGCCGGGACGAGCCCGCCCTGGACCATCTGCCCGACCTCGCGGAGCAGGTCTTCCAGGCGCTGCGGGGCTGGGCGGACCGGCCGCTGGTACTGCTGGGCCACAGCATGGGCGCGGTCATCGCCTACGAGGTGGCGCGGCAGCTCGAACGGACCGCCGGTGACGGTCCGCTGGGCCTGATCGCCTCCGGGCGCCGGGCGCCGTCGCGGTTCCGGGAGGAGACCGTCCACACCCGGGACGACGCCGGGTTCCTCGCCGAGATCCGCCAGCTCAGCGGCACCTCCGCCAGCATCCTGGACGACGAGGAGCTGGTGCGGATGGTCCTCCCGGCGCTGCGCGCCGACTACAAGGCGGTGGAGACGCACGTACCGGCCCCGCAGCCGCTGCTGCGCTGCCCGATCGGCGTGCTCACCGGGGAGTCCGACCCCAGGGTGTCCCTGGACGAGGCGTCCGCCTGGCGGGAGCACACCACCGGCGGATTCCACTTCACGAGCTTCACCGGCGGCCACTTCTACCTCAACGACCACCAGCCGGCGGTGTGCGACGCGGTGGCGGAGTACGTCGAGGCGTTCACCAAGGAGGCCGCGGCGGCCGGCTGACCCGTACGGCACCGCCCCGGGCCGGCGCCGCCCGCACGGTGAGAGGTGGGGCGGGCGGGGCGCCGGCCGGGCGGCAGGACCTCCGGGCGCCCGGGCCGGTGGCCCGGAGCCCCGCGGCACCCTCCGGCCGCCGGTCCCCGTCCCCGGGACCCGGTGGCCGGAGGCCGGAGGCCGTCACCCGCCGGCCCCGTCATCACGCCGGACGGGGTGCCCCCGCGCCGGACGGCCGTTCCCCGCGCGGCGGCCCGTCCCTGGGCCCACCCCGCCGGACGGCCCGGCCGGCACGGACGGCACCGCGCACACCTGCCACGGGGCACACCCGGCCCCGCGCACAGCCGCCACGGCGCACGCCCGGCCCACACGCGGCACCCGCCCGGACACCGCACCGGCGGCTGCCGCCACAGCGGGGCCGAGCGGGTGAAGATGCGCGCCGGGGCCCCGCCGCGGGACGGCGGTCGTAACCGATTTGTGTGAATATGCACTCATGGGTCGAGCCCGGCCTCCGGAGAACGCGGCCTCCACCAGACGGCAGCCACGGGCCCGCACCGGCCGCCGCCGGGCGGGGCTGGGTATCCGCAGCGTGGCCGGACAGGCGCTGATCCTCCAGGTGGTGGTGGCGCTGCTGATCGTCGCCGCCGGGGCGACCGCGCTGGTGCTCCAGGCCGACCGGGACAGCGAGCGGGAGGCCCGCCGCCGGTCCCTGTCCGTCGCCCAGACCTTCGCCCACTCCCCCGGCGTCGCGGACGCCCTCACCTCCCGGGACCCGACCCGCGAGCTGCAGCCCGGTGCGGAGGCCGTCCGGAAGAGCACCGACGTCGATTTCGTGGTGGTGACCGACGAGCGCGGCATCCGCTACGCCCATCCCAACCCGAAGCTGATCGGGAAGAGGTTCGTCGGCGACATCGACACCCCGCTGTCCGGACAGCCGGTCACCGAGATGGTGGACAGCGACATCGGCCGGCTGCTCCAGGCCACCGTGCCGGTGGAGAACGCCGAGGGCGAGGTGGTGGGGCTGGTGTCGGCCGGGGTGCTCGCCAGCTCCGTGGGCGACGTGGTCCACGACCAGCTGCCGGTGCTGCTCGGCGGCGCCGCGATCGGCCTGCTCCTGGCGACCGGCGGCATCGTGCTGGCGGCCCGCCGGCTGAGCCGGCAGACGCACGGTCTCGGCCCGGCCGAGATGGCCCGGATGTACGAGCACTACGACGCGGTGCTGCACGCGGTCCGGGAGGGCGTCCTGATCGTCGGCGACCGGCGGCTGCTGCTCGCCAACGACGAGGCCCGCCGGCTGCTGGAGCTGCCCGCGGACGCCGAGGGCCGGGCCGTCACCGACCTGGGCCTGCACCCCCGGATGACACAGATGCTGGTCAGCGGCCGGGTCGCCACCGACGAGGTGATCGCGGCCGGGGGCCGGCTGCTGGCGGTCAGCAACCGGCCCGCGCAGCGCGCCGGCGGCCCGGTGGGGGTCGTGGCGACCCTGCGCGACACCACCGAGCTGCACGAGCTGTCGGGCGAGGCGGCGATGGCGCGGGACCGGCTGCGGCTGCTGTACGACAGCAGCGTCACCATCGGCACCACCCTGGACGTGGTGCGCACCGCCCGGGAACTGGCCGAGACCACCGTTCCGGACCTCGCCGACTTCACCACCGTGGACCTGGTCGAGGGGGTGCCGGAGGGCGAGGAGCCGGTGCCCGGGCACCCGGCCGGCATGCGGCGCATCGCGCTGCACGGCATCCGGGAGGACTGCCCGCTCTACCCGGAGGGGGAGCCGATCCGCTTCGTGACCAGCACGCCGCAGGCGCGGGGGGTGGCGGGGGCGCGCGGGGTGCTGGCGGCGGATCTGCGCACCTCCCCCGGCTGGCACGCGCAGGATCCGGAACGGGCGCGGGCGATCGTGGAGTACGGCATCCACTCGCTGATCGCGGTCCCCCTGCGGTCCCGGAACGTGGTGCTGGGCGTGGTGAACTTCTGGCGCTCGGAGCGGCCGGAACCCTTCGAGGAGGACGACCTGTCACTGGCCGAGGAGGTGGCCGCGCACGCCGCGGCGTGCATCGACAACGCCCGCCGCTACACCCGCGAGCACACCATGGCGGAGACCCTCCAGCAGAGCCTGCTGCCCAGCGGGCTGCCGGAGCAGAACGCCCTGGACGTCGCCTACCGCTACCTGCCCGCGCAGGCGGGGGTGGGCGGCGACTGGTTCGACGTGATCCCGCTGCCCGGCGCCCGGGCGGCGCTGGTGGTCGGGGACGTGGTGGGACACGGGCTGCACGCCGCCGCCACCATGGGCCGGCTGCGCACCGCGGTGCACAACTTCTCCGCGCTGGACATGGCCCCCGACGAGCTGCTGGGCCACCTCAACGACCTCGCGCTCCACATCGACCACGACGAGCCGGGCACCGGCAGCGACGGGCTGACCGGGGCCACCTGTCTGTACGCGATCTACGATCCGGTCGCCCGGGTGTGCACCGTCGCCCGGGCCGGGCATCCGCCGCCCGCCGTGGTGGACCCCGACGGTTCGGTGCGGTTCGCCGAGGTGCCGGCGGGGCCGCCGCTCGGACTGTCCGGGTTCCCCTTCGAGTCCGTCGAACTGCCGCTGGCGGCGGGCAGCCGGCTGGTGCTGTACACCGACGGGCTGGTCGAGCAGCGGGGCCGGGACATCGACGTCGGGCTCGACACCCTCCGCGAGGTGCTCGCCCGCGGGGAGCAGGACCCGGAGGAGATCTGCCGGCAGCTGCTGCGGGCGCTGCTCCCGGAGCGGCCCGAGGACGACATCGCCCTGCTGGTGGCCCGGACCCGTTCGGTCCCGGCGGACCGGATCGCCGAGTGGGCCGTGCCCGCCGACCCGGCGGCGGTGGCCGAGGTGCGCACCGCGGTCTCCGGGCGCCTCGCCGCGTGGGGGCTGGCCGAGGAGGCGTTCACCACCGAGCTGATCCTCAGCGAGCTGGTCACCAACGCCATCCGGTACGGCGGGAGCCCGATCCGCGCCCGGCTGATCCTGGACCGCTCGCTGATCTGCGAGGTCGCCGACGGCAGCAGCACCTCACCGCACCTGCGCCGGGCCACGACCATGGACGAGGGCGGGCGCGGGCTGTTCCTCGTCGCCCAGCTGGCGGAGCGCTGGGGCACCCGTTACACGCCCACCGGGAAGGTCATCTGGACCGAGCAGCCGCTGCCCGCGCGGTGAACGCCGCCGGGGCGGGGCCCTGGTGGCCGGGGCCCGGTGAGGGAGCCGCAACCCCGCGGACGGGGGCCGGGACCGCGCCCCGGGACGGGCCCGCGAGGCCCGGGGAAGCGCGCCGACGCAGAGAGGGGACCGCCCGGCAGCCCCCGGGAGGGAGAGCCCGCGAGGCCCGGGGCCCGGAGAGGGTCCCGGCAGGCCGCCGAGGAGCGTTCCGCGGGACCCGGCAGGGGCCGGGCGCGGAAGCGGTCACTCGGCCGGCCGGGCCCGGCTGGGCTGGACGCGCCGGGGCTCCCCGGGCATCTTCGGGTGGTCCGGCGGATAGGGCAGGTCCCCGAGTCCGTGGTCCCGTTCGTCGCGGTCGGCCTTCTCCAGCAGGCCGTCCAGCGCGTAGGCGTGGTCGGCCATGTCGGCGTGCACGTCGCCCAGCTCGGCGAACCGGCCCGGCATGGTCGCCAGGTCGAAGTCGGCGGGGTCGGCGTCGGCCACCTCCGGCCAGCGCAGCGGGGCGGACACCGGGGCGTGCGGGCGGGGCCGCACCGAGTAGGCGGAGGCGATGGTGCGGTCGCGGGCGGTCTGGTTGTAGTCCACGAAGATCCGCTCGCCGCGCTCCTCCTTCCACCAGGCGGTGGTCACCTCACCGGGCATCCGGCGCTCCAGCTCGCGGCCCAGGGTGATGGCGGCGCGCCGCACCTCGGTGAAGGTCCAGCGGGGCTCGATGGGGACGAAGACGTGCAGCCCCCGGCCGCCGGAGGTCTTGGGCCAGCCGCGCAGGCCGAGTTCGTCGAGCAGCCCGTGCAGTTCCCCGGCGACGCGCACCGCCTGGGCGAAACCGGTGCCCGGCTGCGGGTCGAGGTCGATCCGCAGTTCGTCGGGGTGGTCCAGGCGCCCGCTCCGCACCGGCCAGGGGTGGAAGGTGAGGCAGCCGAGGTTGACGGCCCAGATCACCGCCTCCACCCCGGTGGGGCACAGCTCGTCGGCGTGCCGGCCGCTGGGGAAGGAGATGGTGGCGGTGCGCAGCCAGTCGGGGTGGTTGCGGGGCGCGCGCTTCTGGAAGAAGGACTCCCCGGTGATGCCGTCGGGGAAGCGCTCCAGGGTGGTGGGCCGGTCGTACAGCGCCCGGGTGACGCCCGGGGCGACGGCCAGGAAGTACCGCGCCACGTCCAGCTTGGTGTATCCGCTCTCCGGGAAGTAGACCTTGTCCGGGTTCGACAGCCGCACGGTGTGCTCGCCCGCCCGCAACTCCACCGCTTCGCCCATGCCCGCCACGGTAGGCGCGCAGGCACAGGGCCGCACGCCGGACGGCCGCCGGGCGTACGGGCCGGGCGGGCGGCACAATCGCGGTATGGACCTTCCGGTCATGCCGCCGGTGAAGCCGATGCTCGCCCGGCCGGTGGCGAGGATCCCCTCGGGCATGCACTACGAGGCGAAGTGGGACGGCTTCCGGGCGATCGTCCACCGGGACGGCCCGGAGGTGGTCATCGGCAGCCGCACCGGCAAGCCGCTGACCCGGTACTTCCCCGAGGTGGTCGCGGCGGTGCGGGACGAGCTGCCGGAGCGGTGCGTGGTGGACGGGGAGCTGGTGATCGCCCACGAGGGCCGGCTGGACTTCGACCGGCTGACCGAACGGATCCACCCCGCCGACTCCCGGGTGCGCATGCTCGCCGAGCGCACCCCCGCCGCCCTGGTCGTGTTCGACCTGCTCGCGCTGGGCGACGCGGCACTGCTGGACGCGCCGCTCACCCGGCGCCGGGCCGCGCTGGAGGAGGCGCTGGGCGGGGTGCGCCCGCCGGTGTTCGTGGCGCCCGCCACCACCGATGTCGCGGTGGCCCGGGAGTGGTTCGAGCGGTACGAGGGCGCGGGCCTGGACGGGGTGGTCGCCAAACCGCCGGACCAGCCGTACCGGCCCGACGCCCGGGTGATGTACAAGATCAAGCACGAGCGGACCGCGGACTGCGTGGTGGCCGGGTACCGCTACCACAAGTCCGGCCCGGTGGTCGGCTCGCTGCTGCTGGGCCTGTACGACACGGCCGGCCGGCTCCAGCACGTGGGGGTCTGCGCCGCCTTCCCGATGCGCCGGCGGAGCGAGCTGGTGGAGGAGCTGGCGCCGCTGCGGATGGAATCGCCCGAGGGACATCCGTGGGCCCGGTGGGCGGACGAGGAGGCGCACGCCGCCGGCCGGCTGCCCGGGGCGCCCAGCCGGTGGTCCGGGGGCAAGGACCTGGCCTGGGTCCCGCTCCGCTGCGAGCGGGTGTGCGAGGTGGGCTACGACCACATGCAGGGCGACCGGTTCCGGCACACCACCCAGTTCCGGCGCTGGCGCCCGGACCGGGATCCGCGCTCGTGCACCTACGCCCAGCTGGAGGAACCGGTCACCTACGACCTGGCCTCCGTGCTCGGGCGGGATGGTTCTCGCCGGGCCGCGGGCGGGTCAGCCGAAGGTGTCCGGGTCGGGGCCGATGCGGGTGCCGTCGTCCAGCGCGGCGATCTCGGCGAGGTCCTGCTCACCGAGGGTGAAGCCCAGGATGTCGATGTTCTCCCGGATGCGCTCGGGGGTGACGGACTTGGGGATGACGATGTTGCCCAGTTGCAGGTGCCAGCGGAGCACGATCTGCGCGGGGGTGCGGCCGTACCGCTCGGCGAGCCGGGTGACCGCCGGGGCGGTCAGCACCCCGCCCTGCGCCAGCGGGCTCCACGCCTCGGTGGCGATGCCGTGTTCGGCGTGCACCGCGCGCAGCTCCGACTGCTGGAGCCGGGGGTGCAGCTCGATCTGGTTGACGGCGGGAACGGTGCCGGACTCCTCGATCACGCGGCGCAGATGGGCGGGCCGGAAGTTGGAGACGCCGATGGCGCGCACCCGCTCCTCGGCGAGCAGCCGCTCCAGGGCGCGCCAGGTGTCCAGGTAGCGGTCGCGGGCCGGGACCGGCCAGTGGATCAGGTAGAGGTCCACGTAATCCAGCCGCAGCTGCCTCACGCTGGCGTCGAAGGCGGCGAGGGTCGCGTCGTAACCCTGGTCGTCGTTCCACACCTTGGTGGTGACGAACAGCTCCTCGCGCGGCAGGCCCGACGCGGCGATGGCGTCGCCGACGCCCTTCTCGTTGCGGTAGGCCGCCGCGGTGTCGATGCTGCGGTAGCCGGCCTCCAGGGCCCGGCCGACGGCCGTGGCGGTCTCGTCGTCGGGCACCTGGAAGACGCCGAAGCCCAGCTGCGGGACACGGACGCCGTTGTTCAGGGTGATGGTGGGCATGGTGCTGGTCATGGCGGTGGTGTCTGCCTCTTCCGGAAGGGTTCAGGGGGATTCGGGAGGGTCCGAGGGGGCCGGGGTGGGGGTCCGGGGGATCCGCCGGTCACCGCGGGCCCGCGCGGGGGCGCAGGGACGGGCACCGGGACGGGAACGCCCCGTCGCGGGGTGCCCCGGGGCCCGCCCGGCAGCGGGGCGAATCCGCCGCGGCCGGGGGGTGCCGGGCGGGGCCGGGGAGCAGTGCGTACACGGTGACACCGGTACCCGTCACGTCCCCGGCCATGCCCCGGCGGAGCGTCCGCCCGGAGCCGTGCGGTGCCGGCCACCCCGCGCACGCGGTGACGGACCGCCCCGAGCCGGGGGCACGGCCGCCGGCCCGGCACCGGGAGACCGTGCGGCCCCGCCGCGCCCCGGCCGTCGGCCGGGAACGGGACAGGGCGGGCCGCGCCCCACCGGCGCCGCCCGGAACCGTCCCCGCCCCGGGGCGGGTGAGCCGGCCCGGCCGCGACCGCCGGACCGGCGCCGTACCGACGGCGGCGCCCCCGCCGGTACGGCCCGGACGAGGGGTGCGCCGGACGCCCCCGGGGCGGGTGGACGGCGGAACCGGGGCGTCCGCCCCGGGACCCGGCGTGCGGTGCGACGCCGCGCCCGCGGACGCCGTTCGTTCCGGTGCGACCAGCCGGCCGCCGGGTTCCGTCCCGCCGGCCGCCGGCCCCCGCCGGGCTCCGGTGGTGACGGGCCACCGGCCCCCGCCGGGCCCGGCCGTAGGACCGCACCGGTCCCACCGGTCCTGTTTCGGGCACGCCGGGCCCGCCGTTCCCACCGGGCGGTCAGGAGCCGTCGAGCTGGCGGCACACCCGCAGCTGCTCCGGGGAGAGCCGGGAACCCGCCAGATCGCACAGCCGGCGCATCGACATGCCCTCCGGCAGCACCCCGCGGGGCAGCCGCGGTGCCGGGCCGGCGGCGGTCGGCGGAACGCGCGGCGCGGTGGGCGCCGCGGGCGCCGGACCGGCGGCGGGCGACCGGTCGGGGGCCGGCTCCCGCGCCGGGCCTCCCCGGTCGCCGGGGGCGCGGCCGGCCTCACCGGCCGCCGGGGCGGCCGGCGTCCGCCCGGGCGAGTGCGCCGGGTCGGTGGCCCGGGCCGTGGACCGCGGCGCCGATTGGCCGGCCGGACGCGGGCCGGGGGACCCGTCGCCGGTGACCGTGACGCAGCCGGCCGCGCCGGGCAGCAGACAGAGCAGGGCGAGAGAGAGCAAACGGTGACGCATCCGGCCACCGTGCCGCATCCGGCCCCGACCGGCCGTCGCGGCACCCCGCCACCACCTGAACGACGGACCCCGCCGACCGCGAAGCTGACCGGCCGGCCCCCGCTCCCCGGCACGGGCGCGGACGCGGACGCCGCCGGGCAGGGCCGTCACGGCGTCCGGCGGACGCGACCCCCGGGGACGGGCGCGGCCCTGCGCCACCGGCCCGAGGCCCGTACCACCTCCGGCCCGGAGCCGTACCGGAGCGGGCCCGAGGCCCGTACCGGCGCGGGCGTGTTCCGCCCCGGCGGACCGGGGTGCCGGCCGCCGCCCCGCCCGGCGGCGGCCCGGATGGGGGACCCGGGCGCCGCTGGAATCGTGCGCCCCGGGCTGCGCTGAGATCCTGGGAACCGGCCGAGAAACGGGATGTGTGTTTCGCATGCACAGTGCCAAGGGTGACGACGGCTGTTCCTTCGCCGTCCATGACACCGCCGTGGCCGTCGTGGACCGCGGCGGCGCCCTGGTGGGCTGGACGCCGGCGGCCGAGGCGGTGCTGGGCCACCGGGCGGCGGACGTGTGCGGGCGGCCCGTGGCGGACCTGCTGGCCGACCCCGGGCAGCTGACGGACGTCCTGGCCCGGCGCACCCCCGGCGTCTGGGAGGGGGAGGCGACCGTACGGCACGGCGCCGGCGGCGAGGTGGCGGTCCGCTTCCGGGTGGTGCCCCTGGACGGGGCGTGCGGGACGACCGGCTACCTGGTGCTCGGCGCGCCGCGCGACCGGATCGCCCGGTGGCACCAGGACCACGCCCTGGCCGCCGGGCTGTTCCAGCAGGACCGGTTCGGGCTCGCCGTGTTCGACACCGGGCTGCGGCTGGTGCGCGCCAACACCCCGGTGCTGCCCTACACCGGCCTCCCCCAGGACCTGCGCGGCCACCGGCTGGGCGACTTCCTGCGGGCCGAGGACGCCTCGGCGCTGGACGAGCGGCTGCGGCGGGTGATCGACACCGGGGAGCCGCTGCTGGGTTTCACCACCCCGGTGCGCACCCTGGAGGACCCGCGCAGCGGGGTGGTGCTCCAGGCGTCCGCGTTCCGGTTGCAGGAGAGCGACGGGCGGGCGCTGGGGGTGGCCGTCACCTTCGTCGACGTCACCGCGGAACACCGCACCCAGGAGCGGATCGCGGTGCTGCACCGGGCCACCGCGGCCCTCGGCAGCTCCCCGCTGTCGGCCCAGGCGACCAGTGACGAGCTGGTCGCCACCCTGCTGCCGGCGATCGCCGACACCATCGTGGTGGACGTCGCCGAGCCGGTGTTCACCGGTGGCGAGCCGGTGTCCGACCGGCGGGAACGGCTCGCGCTGCGGCGCACCGCGGCCGGCGGGGAGGGCGCGGACGCGCTGCGGCCGGTCGGCACGGTGCTCACCGAGGCGGTCCCGGCCTCCCCGGCCGGACCGACCCGGGGCGCGCTGGTGCCGGAGCTGGACGCCGGCGGCGAGGTGCCCGACTGGGCGACGGCGGTGCCCGGGGCCCGGTCGGCGCTCAGCGCCCCGATGTGCGCCCGCAGCACCCTGCTGGGCCGGGTGCTGCTGTGGCGGTCGGCGCCCGGCCGGCCGCCCTTCGAGCAGGGCGACCTGGACCTGCTGGAGGAGATCGCCTCGCGGGCCGCGCTGGCGCTGGACAACGTACGCCGCTACACCCGGGAACACCTGGCGGCGGTCAGCCTGCAGCGGTCCCTGCTGCCGCCGGCCACCGCGGACACCGCCGCGGTGCGGACCGCCAGCGTCTACCTCCCGGCGGACCCGATCGGCGGGGTGAGCGGTGACTGGTACGACGTCATCCCGCTGTCCTCGGCGCGGGTCGCCCTGGTGGTGGGGGACGTGGTGGGGCACGGTCTGCGGGCCACCGCGGCCATGGCGCGGCTGCGGACGGCGGTGCGCACCCTGGCCGACCTCGACCCCGACCCCGACGAACTCCTCACCCACCTGGACGACCTGGTGCTGCAACTGCCGCTGGGCATCGGGCTGCCGGACGCCGCCGAGGGCCCCGCGGCGGTGGGGGTGCCGGGCCCGGGCCTGCTGGAACTGCCCGGTGAGGACCGGTCGGCGGACCCCGGCGGGGGCGACCCGGACTCCTTCGCCGCCACCTGCCTGTACGCGGTGTACGACCCGGTGAGCGGGGGGTGCTCGATGGCCAGCGCCGGGCACCCGCCGCCGGCGGTGGTCGGTCCCGGGGGCGAGGTGACGTTCGTCCCGATGAACCCCGGCCCACCGCTGGGGGTGGGTGGCCTGCCGTTCGAGAAGACGGTGGTGGACGTCGGGCCGGGCAGCGTGCTGGCGCTGTACACCGACGGGCTGATCGAACGCGGCGAGGGGGACGTGGACGAGGGCATGGACCGGCTGCGGGAGCGGCTGCTGCGGGCCGACGCGCTGCACCGGCCGCTGCACGACGTCGCCCGGGAGATCGTCGCCGGGCTGCCGCCGACCCGGCTGCCGGACGATGTGACCCTGCTGGTGGCACGGGCCCGGCGGGTGCCGCCGGAGGACACCGCCACCTGGGGGCTGGCGGCCGACCCGGCCGTGGTGGGCCGGGCCCGGGAGCTGGTGAGCCGGCAGCTGGCCGCGTGGGGGCTGGAGCTGCTGGGGTTCACCACCGAACTGGTCGTCAGCGAGCTGGTGACCAACGCGATCCGGCACGCGGGCGGCCCGGTGAGCCTGCGGCTGATCCGGACCGACGTGCTCACCTGCGAGGTCTCCGACCCCAGCAGCACCCAGCCGCGGATGCGCCGGGCCCGGGACACCGACGAGGGTGGCCGGGGCCTGTACCTGGTCGCCCAGCTCACCACCCGCTGGGGCAGCCGGTACACCCGGCAGGGCAAGACGATCTGGGCCGAGCAGGCGCTGCCGCCGGTGCTGTGAACCGGCCGCCCGGCGGCCGCGGCCCACGGCGCCCGCGGCCCGGGCCAAGGCTTGTCGTGAGCACGTAGAGCCGACTAAGGTCGCAGGGCCTTGGTGCACGGGAAACCGGTGGAGAACCGGTGCGGCCCTCGCCACTGTGATCGGGAAGTCCGGCTCCATCCCCGCGGGGAGGCCACTGGGACGGCGCGGAAGTCCGCGTCCGCCCGGGAAGGCGGAGCACCGGGCGGCATGACCCGTCAGCCAGGAGACCGGCCGAGGCGTGTCGTCCATCCACGAGGTGTTGGAGAGGTCCCGCGTCCCCATGCACATAGCCGAGGGCTACCTGCCCCCGATCCACGCCGCCGCCTGGGCCGCGGCCGCCGCGCCGTTCGTCCTCCACGGAACCCGGGTGCTGACCCGCGAGGTCCGGGCGAATCCCGAGAGCACCCTGCTGGTCGGCGCCGCCGGCGCCTTCACCTTCGTCCTGTCCGCGCTGAAGATCCCCTCGGTGACCGGGAGTTGTTCGCACCCCACCGGCACCGGCCTGGGCGCGGTCCTCTTCCGCCCGCCCGTGATGGCGGTCCTGGGCACCGTGACCCTGCTGTTCCAGGCGCTGCTGCTGGCCCACGGCGGCCTGACCACGCTGGGCGCCAACGCCTTCTCCATGGCGGTCGTCGGACCGTGGGCCGGGTACGGCGTGTACCGGCTGCTGCGGCGCACCGGGCTGCCGCTGATGGGCTGCGTCTTCCTCGCCGCGTTCGCCGCCGACCTGAGCACCTACTGCGTCACCGCCGTGCAGCTGGCGCTGGCGTTCCCGGACCCCGCCGGCGGGTTCGCCGGGGCGCTGGCCAAGTTCGGCGGCATCTTCGCCGTCACCCAGATCCCGCTGGCGGTCAGCGAGGGACTGCTGACCGTGCTGGTGATGCGGCTGCTGGTCCAGTCCAGCCGCGGCGAGCTGACCCGGCTGGGCGTCCTGCCGCCCGGCGGACCGGCCGGCGGCTCGGGCGGACCGGCCGGCGGTGCGAAGGGAGCGGTGGTCTGAGATGAGCCGCAACGCGAGGATCAACGCCCTGCTGCTGGCCGTGGTGGCGCTGCTGGCGGTGCTGCCGGTCGCGCTGGGCCTGGGCGACGACGAGGAGGAACCGTTCACCGGGGCCGACGCCCGGGCACAGACGGCGATCACCGAGAACGACCCCAACTACGAACCGTGGTTCACACCGCTGTACGAGCCGCCCTCCGGTGAGATCGAGTCGGCCCTCTTCGCGGTCCAGGCCGCGCTGGGCGCCGGGGTGCTGGCCTACTACTTCGGACTGCGGCGGGGGCGCCGCCAGGGCGAGGCCCGGGCCGCGGCGGCTGCCGCTGCCGCCGCCGCGCCGGACGCAGCCCCGGCGCAGGCCGGCCCGGCGCCGGAGGCCCCCGCGCAGGCCGGTCCGGCGCCGGAGAACCCCGCGCAGGCCGGTCCGCGGGCCACCGACCCGGGCCCCCGGCCGTCCGGCCGCCGCCCCGGTGGCCGCCCGGCCCTCCCCGGCCCCGACGGGAGCCCGCCGAGGCGGCGACGCACCAGGGCCCGGCCGTGCCGGCCGGCCGGTCTGACCGGCCGTGCTGCCCATCGACGCGGCGGCGCACGGCAGCCGCTGGCGCCACCGCCACCCCGCCGAGAAGGCGCTGCTCGGCATCGGCCTGACGGTCACCGCGATCTGCCTGCCGCCCTGGCCCGGGGCGCCGCTGGTGGCCCTCGCCGCACTCGCCGTACTGCTCGGCCCGGCCGGGGTCGGCGGACGGCAGCTGTGGCGCGCCTTCCGGGTACCCCTGGGCTTCTGCGTCACCGGGGCGCTGCCGCTCCTGGTACAGCTGGGCGGGGACACCGGCTGGGTCTCCCCGGCGCCCGGCGGCCCGGTGCAGGCCGGAGAGCTGCTGCTGCGCACCTCGGCGGCCTCCCTCGGGGTGCTGCTCCTCGCCTTCACCACCCCGGTCTCCGACCTGCTCCCCCGGCTGGTGCGGGCCGGTGTCCCGGCACCGGTGGTGGACGTGGCCCTGGTGATGTACCGGATCGGCTTCCTGCTGCTGGACACCGTCTCCCGGGTCCGCCAGGCGCAGGCGGCCCGGCTCGGCCACTCCGGGCGGGCCGCGGCCTGGCGGTCGGTCGCCGGGCTCGGCGCGACCGCGTTCGTCCGCGCCTTCGACCGGGCCGGGCGGCTGCAGGCCGGGCTCGCCGGCCGCGGCTACGACGGCACCCTGCGCGTGCTGCTGCCGCCCGCCACCGTCTCGGCGCGCTTCGTCGGCGCCACCCTCGCCCTGCTGGCGGCGCTGGTGGCCGCCACGCTCGTCCTGGAAAGGTTCCTGCCATGACCCCGCCGCCGGCGCCCCCCGTCGTCGAACTGCGCGACGCCGGATACGCCTACCCGGACGGGCCCCCGGTGCTGCGCGGGGTGTGCTTCGCCGTCACCGAGGGCCGGTCGGTGGCCCTGCTGGGCCGCAACGGCAGCGGCAAGACCACGCTGATGCGGCTGCTCAGCGGCGGGCTGCGGTGCGCCTGGGGCGAGCTGCGGCTGGACGGCGCCCGGGTGAGCCACGACCGCAAGGGCCTGACCCGGCTGCGCACCACCGTCCAGCTGGTCCTCCAGGACCCCGACGACCAGCTGTTCGCCGCCTCGGTCGGGCAGGACGTGTCCTTCGGCCCGATGAACCTCGGCCTGCCGGAGGGCGAGGTGAGGGCCCGGGTCGCCGAGGCGCTGGAGGCGCTGGACATCACGGCGCTGCACGACCGGCCGACCCATCTGCTCTCGTACGGGCAGCGCAAGCGGGCGGCGATCGCCGGGGCGGTGGCCATGCGCCCCAGGGTGCTCGTCCTGGACGAGCCGACGGCGGGGCTGGACCCGGACGGGCAGGAGCGGCTGCTGGAGGTGCTGGCACGGCTGCGGGCCGCCGGTACCACGGTGCTGATGGCCACCCACGACGTGGACCTCGCGCTGCGGTGGGCGGACGACGCGGCGGTGCTGGCCCCCGGGGGCCTGCGCACCGGCCCGGTCCGCGAACTCCTCACCGACCGCGCGCTGCTGGACGAGGCGCGGCTGCGCCGGCCGTGGGGGACGGCCGCCGCCGAGGTGCTGCGGGCGCACGGGCTGCTCGCCGCCGGGGAGCCGGGCCCGCTGACACCGGAGGAGCTGGGCCGCTGGGCCGGCCCCGGAGCCGGCCGCACGGCCGGCGGCGCCGCGCTCGGCCACGGCCGGCCGGCGCGGTGACCGGGCGCGGCGCCCGGGTGGGCTCTCGTGTGACCCGCGGCAGGGCTCCGGCCGGCCTCCCACCGTGCCGACGGCTTCGTCAGCCCGATGTCAGTTCGATGATGGTGAACACGGTGACGCCGACCACGAACAGCGAACCGCCGCCGATGTACCTGCTCCTCGTCCGCTCCGACGAGCGCTCCCTGAGCTCCTCCTCCGAGAGCGTGGACACGATGAACGGACCTCGGCCCGGCTTGCTCATGACGGCGTGACCGGTCTCGGGATGCCGCCGTCCCACGCCCAGCACGTACATCGGTTGTCCGGGGGGCACGATCACCTCCCTCCAGGTGACCGTATGGTCGAGCTTCCGCTTGTCGAGGACGATCGGCTTCCCCGGCACTTCGATGTGCTGCGCCTCCACGGCCGGCATCGTGACGAGGTGGCTGCGGACCGGCTCGTCGACGGCCGTGCCGTCGACATTCACCACGGCGAGGCCCGTGGGGTCACGGACGTACAACTGCGGCGCCGAGCAGACGTTCCACCGTGTGCTGGTGTGCGTGGTGGAGATTTCGCGGCCCTCGTCCTTTTCGACCGTCCGCCATGTCTCCTGGATCGTGGCCTGGAACCACACACACGGTCTCCCGGACATCGGGCCGGTCAGCAGCCCGCCCGGGCGCGGCTCCGCGGAGCCTTTGATCACGCACCTGAGCGACCGCTCGCCCACGTCGGAGATGTCCACCGTCGGAACCGCGTTGACGGCGGAGAGCTTGCGCTGCTCCAGCAGCGCACGGACGAGGACGATCAATCCACCGATGACGGCGAATTGCGCGATGAACTGGATGAAGATCAAGGGGTCCTTCACAGGGGGCGGGTTCGTGCGCTTCGGCTGGGTCATGCCCGATCGGTCGGGGCCGTCACCCCCGTGGCCGGTTTCGGCCGGAACCCGCTGTTGGACGGCAACCGGAGTACGGAGAACGCCGTGAACGGTCGACGGACACCGCCGGGCAACGCGCCGTCTGCCCGCCGAAGCGCCCCGGGCCGGCCGGGTGCGCGTCCGGTTCAGCCGGTACCCGGCGCGCGGCGGCGAACCAGCAGCAGCGCGACGTCGTCGTGGTGCCCGGTCTCGGGCACGGCCCGGGTGGTCACCTGTTCGGCCAGCAGCTCCAGGTCCGGCCCGTGCGGCCCGTTCGCGGTGACCGCGGCGCGCGCCAGCCGGCGGGTCAGGTCGGCCACCCCCTCGTCGTAGTCGGCGCCGGGCCGCTCGACCAGGCCGTCGGTGTAGAGCAGCAGCGTCGCGCCGTGCGGCAGCACGGTCTCGGTGGCCGGGTACTCCTCGTCGCCGCCGGGGAACAGACCCAGCGGCATCCCGCCCGGGCACCGCAGCACCTCCGCCCGGCCGTCGGCGCCCAGCACCAGGGGGTGCGGGTGCCCGGCCCGTACCGTCCGCACGGTGCCGTCCGCCGGGTCGATGTCGACGATGACGCAGGTGGCGAAGAGGTCGGTCTCCAGATCGCCCAGGGTCCGGTTGGCGCGGGCCATCAGCGACGACAGCTGGTGCCCCTCGGCGGCGTGGGCCCGCATCGCGATCCGCAGCTGGCCCATCACCGCGGCGGCCCGCGCGCTGTGGCCCTGGACGTCGCCGATGACCAGGGCGACCCGGCCGTCCGGCATCGGCAGCGCGTCGTACCAGTCGCCGCCGACGTCCAGCCCGTCCGAGCCGGGGCGGTAGCGCACCAGGATGTCCAGCCCCGGCAGCCGGGGCAGCCGCCGGGGCAGCATCAGGTCCTGGAGTTCGGTCAGGTGCGCCCGGCGCTCGTCGAACAGCCGCGCCCTGGCCAGCGACTGGGCGAGGATGCCGGCGAGCCCCGCGCCCAGCACCTGGTCGTCGGGGGAGAACACGCGCGGGTGGTCGTAGACGATCGCACAGACCCCGACCAGGCCGTCCGCGGTGGTCAGCGGCAGGACCGCCCAGGCGTGCAGCCCCGGCAGCGGGACCAGCCGCTCGTCCCGGATGCGCGCCATGAACTCCTCCCGGGAGCTGAGGAACATCGGCTCGCCGTCCAGCAGCGGGGCCAGGTACGGGTTGTCGATGCTGATCCGGCTGATCCAGCGCAGCCGTTCCCGTTCCTGTTCGGTGAAGCCCCAGGAGCCCAGCGGCTCCATGGTGCCGTCCTCGGACTTGAGGTAGACCACCATCCGCTGGCCGCCGAAGGCCGGCAGCACGGTGTCGCCCAGGGTGGCGACGATGTCCTCGGACGAGGAGGCCGCCGTGAACGCCCGGGTGATGCCCAGCACGAAGTCCTTGCGCGCCTGCCGCTCCTGTTCCCGGGCGTGTTCCTCGGTGGTGTCCCGGGCGACGCCCACCATGCCCCGTGCCTCCCCGGCGGCGGTGTACACCACCCTGCTCTCCGCCTCGATCCAGCGGACCGCCCGGTCGTTCCGCCGCACGATGCGGAAGCGCGCCAGGTAGCGGCCGGTGCGGATGCTGTCCCGCACGGCCGTCTCCACCATCTCCCGGTCCTCGGGGTGCACCGCCTCGTAGAAGGTCTCGGCGCGGCCGTCGAACGCGGCCGGGGCGATGCCGAACAGGTGGCACAGCCGCTCGTCCCACACCAGCCGCCCGGAGGGGAAGTCCCAGTCGAAGGAGCCGATGCCGGCGTTGGCCATGGCCATCTCCAGCATGCCGGCCCGGTTGCGGGTCCGGAACGGCAGCAGCGGGTGCCCGGCGTAGGGCTCCGGCCCGCCGGTGTCCCGGCGCTCCCGGTCCAGCAGCTGGTCCAGCCGGTGGGCGCAGAGCGAGGCCAGGGTGAGGAAGGACCGGTGCCGGGCGGTGTCCAGCAGGTGACCGCCGGGGACGTCGAGCACCATCGACCCGATGCACCGGGAACCGATCATCAGCGGCAGCACCGCGTACTCGGCGGGCATGCTCTCCGGGACGAGCCCCGCCTCGATGTAGAGGTCGTCGAGCTCGCCGGGCAGGATGTAGAGCGGCTGGTGCTCACGGATCACCTGCGCCGCGGGCAGTTCCGCCTCGATGGAGATCACCCGGTACTGCTCCAGGGCCTGCTCCTCGGCGCCCACCGCGGCCAGCAGCCGGATCATGCCGTCGCCGTCGGCCCGGTAGAGCAGCCCCACCGAGCTGCCCGGGCCGGGCTCCACCGTGCCCATCGCCGCGGTCAGCAGCTCCTGGGCGTCCGCGCTGCCCAGCAGCCGGGCCACCGCCCGCTCGTCCAGGCCGCTGCGCCCGCCGCCGTCCGCGTCCCGGTGGCGGCCCGCCGGGCCTCCGCCCATCGTCGTGTCTCCGTCTTCCGCTGCCCCGTGTGGCTGCCCGCCGCGGTCCCATGGTCCCCCAGGTCCGGACGGCCCGCATCAGCAGCGGCGATGTCCGAATCCCGCCAGCGCGCGCCCCGGCGATCACGCACCCTGGAGGGGTGATGGACGAGGAGAGCATGTACGAGGCGGTGTGCAGCCGGGACGGGCGGTTCGACGGCGAGTTCTTCTTCGCCGTGGTCACCACCGGCATCTACTGCCGCCCCAGCTGCCCCGCGGTCACCCCCAAGCGGCGCAACGTGCGGTTCTTCACCACCGCCGCGGGGGCCCAGCGGGCGGGGTTCCGGGCCTGCCGCCGGTGCCGGCCGGACGCGGTGCCGGGTTCGGCGGAGTGGAACGCCCGGGCCGATGTGGTGGGGCGGGCGATGCGGCTGATCGGGGACGGCGTGGTGGACCGCGAGGGGGTGGCGGGCCTGGCGGACCGGCTGGGCTACAGCGCCCGGCAGGTGCAGCGGCAGCTCAACGCCGAACTGGGCGCCGGGCCGGTCGCGCTCGCCCGGGCGCAGCGGGCGCACACCGCGCGGGTGCTGCTGCAGACCACCGCCCTGCGGACGGTGGACGTGGCGTTCGCGGCCGGTTTCGCCAGCGTCCGGCAGTTCAACGACACCATCCGGGAGATCTACGCGGCGACGCCGAGCGAACTGCGCGGGCCGCGGCCGGGCACGGCGGGAGACGCCGGCCGGCGGCGGTCCACGGCCCGGGGCGGCGGCCCGGACCGGGCCCGGCCGGCCGCGGCCGGCCCGGTGGCGGTACGGGAGCCGGCGCCCGTGCACACCCCGGGGCGGGGGCCGGCACCCGCCGGGGCCGCGGTACGGGAGCCGGGGGCGCACCCCGGGGGCGGGGGGCCGGCGGCCGGGCGGGCCGCCGCCCCGGAGGCGCCCGGCGGGGTCCCGCTGCGGCTGGCGTACCGGGGGCCCGTACGCGGTGGGCGAGCTGTTCGACTACCTGGAGCGGCGGGCGGTGCGCGGGGTCGAGGAGGTGACCGTCGCCGAGCGGGGCGCAGGGGGCCCGCCCCGGACGGCGGGCGGGGCCGGGTCTACCGCCGCACCCTGCGGCTGCCGCACGGGGGTGGGGGTGGCCGAGGTGGCCGAGGGGCCGGCGGACCGGGGCTGGCTGGCGTGCCGGCTCCACCTGAGCGAGCTGCGCGACCTGACCACCGCCACCCAGCGGATGCGGCGGCTGTTCGACCTGGACGCCGATCCGTACGCGGTGGCGGAGCGGCTGGGTTCCGATCCGGTGCTGGGGCCGCTGGTGGCCCGGCGGCCGGGGATGCGGGCACCGGGCGCGGCCGACCCGCGGGAGCTGGCGGTGCGGGCGGTGCTGGCGCGGGTCACGGCGGCGGGCGGGCGGCGGGCGGACGAGGCGCTGGTGGCGGCCTACGGCGATCCGCTGCCGGCGCCCGGGTGGGGGCCGCGCGTCCGGCCGGGTGGGGCGGGCTGACCCATCTGTTCCCCACCGCGGAGACGCTCGCCGAGGCGTCGCTGGCCCCGCTCGGCCTGCCCGCGGACCGTCGGCAGGCGCTGCGGGCGGTGAGCACCGCGCTGGCGGACGGCACCCTGCGGCTGGATCCGGGCGCGGACCGCGAGGAGGCGGAGCGCCGGCTGCTGGAGCTGCCCGGCGTGGGCGCCTGGGCGGCCGGCTACATCCGGATGCGGGCCCTGGGCGACCCGGACGTGCTGCTGCCGCGGGACCCGGTGTTCCGGACCGTTCCCCCGGAGGCCGGGTGGGGTCCGGGCGGTGCCGACGGGTGGCGCCCCTGGCGCTCCTACGCGATGCACCACCTGTGGCACCGCCGGCGGTCCGCGCGGCCCGCCCCGTCCGCCGGTCCGGCCGGCACCGCCGGACGCGCCACCGCCGGCCGGGACTGAGAGGTGGCGGCCGGGGTGGGACGGCGGCCCGTGCCGGGAGGCCGGCCCGCCGCGCTGCCGGCGGGCACCGGCCGCCCCGGACCGCCCGGAGACCGGTGCCGGGCCCGGGAGGCCGGACCTGCCCCGCACGGCACGGGCGGCCGGTCCGTCAGGGGACGGGGAGCGGACGCGTGGACGGACCGCCCGCCGGCGCGAGGGCCCGGCCGGGCGCCGGACCGCCGGACGGGCGACCGCCGGAGGGGTGATCACCGGACGGGCGACCGTCCGGACGGCCGGGCCCCGGACCGCCGGGCCTCAGCGGATGTGGACGCCGGAGAGGGTGCGGGCGATGACCAGCCGCTGGATCTCGCTGGTGCCCTCGAAGATGGTGTAGATGGCCGCGTCGCGGTGCATCCGCTCCACCGGGTAGTCGCGGGTGAAGCCGTTGCCGCCCAGGATCTGCACCGCCTGGGCCGTGACCGTCCTGGCCGTCTCGCCGGCGAAGAGCTTGGACATGGACCCCTCGGCGGCGGTGAAGGGCCTGCCGTTCACCGCCATCCAGGAGGCGCGCCACACCAGCAGCCGGGCGGCGTCGATCCGGGTGCGCATGTCGGCCAGCTGGAAGGCGACGCCCTGGTTGTCGATGATCGGACGGCCGAACTGGGTGCGGGTCTTCGCGTACTCCAGGGCCACCTCGTACGCGGCCCGGGCGGTGCCCACCGCCATGGCGCCGACCGCCGGGCGGGACGCCTCGAAGGTGGCCATCGCGGCGTTCCGCACCCGCTCCCCGCCGCCGGTCCGCGCCCGCTCCCGGGCCCGGGCCAGCCGCTCGTCGAGCTTGTCCTTGCCGCCCAGCAGGCAGGAGCCGGGTACCCGCACCCCGTCCAGGACCACCTCGGCGGTGTGCGAGGCGCGGATGCCGTGCTTCTTGAACTTCTGGCCCTGGGACAGGCCAGGGGTGCCCGGCGGCACGATGAACGAGGCGTGGCCCCGGGAACCCAGCTCGGGGTCGACCACCGCGACCACCACGTGGACATGGGCGATGCCGCCGTTGGTGACCCAGGTCTTGGTGCCGTTGAGCACCCACTCGTCCTTGGCCTCGTCGTAGACGGCCCGGGTGCGCATGGCCGCGACGTCGGAGCCGGCGTCCGGCTCGGAGGAGCAGAACGCGGCCACCTTCACGTCGTCGGCGTCCCCGTACATCTGCGGCACCCAGGTGCCGACCTGCTCCTCGGTGCCGTTGGCGAGCACCCCGACCGCCGCCAGCCCGGTCCCCATGATGGACAGGGCGATGCCCGCGTCGCCCCAGAACAGCTCCTCGGTGGCCACCGGGATGCCCAGGCCGGTGGGGTCGAAGTACTGCTGGGCGTAGAAGTCCAGGGAGTACAGGCCGATCCTGGCGGCCTCGCGGAGGATCGGCCAGGGGGTCTCCTCGCGCTCGTCCCACTCGGCGGCGGCCGGCCGGATCACGTCCGCGGCGAAGCCGTGGACCCAGTCGCGTACCGCCCGCTGCTCCTCGTCGAGCTCGAAAGAGAACTCCGCCATGACGCCTCCCGCATGATTGTTACCTGTGGTAACCCGGAGTCTGTTACCGGCTGGTACACCTGTCAACTCCCCCGGCCAACCCGCCCCTCACCTGCGGCGAAGTGTTACGTTGCGGAGGCGTCACACCACGTACCAGGGGCGGGGAGGCACCTCACGATGAACACCGGGACCGGCCGGCAGGACGACCGGCGGCCAACCGAGCGGGAGGCGGCCACGCCCGGCCGCAGGCCGGGGGACGCGGACGAGCGCCGCAGGGAGCTGCTGGAGGCGGCCGACCGGGTGGTGCTCCGCGACGGTCCCGGGGCCTCGATGAACGCCATCGCGGCCGAGGCCGGGATCACCAAGCCGATCCTCTACCGCCACTTCGGGGACAAGGGCGGTCTGTACCGGGCGCTCGCCGAGCGGCACACCGACGCGCTGCTCACGGCGCTGCGCGAGGCGCTGGACGCCCCCTCCGACCGGCGGGAGCGGGTGGAGGCCACCCTCGACGCCTATCTGGCGGCGGTGGAGGCCCGCCCGCAGGTCTACCGGTTCCTGATGCACCCGGCCGACGACGACCAGACCGACCAGGCCGGGGCCGACCGGGGCTTCGACGTCGGCCGGCACTCCGCGCCGCTGCTCCGCCGGATGGGCGAGGAGCTGGCCGAGGTGATCGCCGAACGCGTCGAACTGGGCCCCGGCGATCGGGCGGCGGCCCGTGCCTGGGGGCACGGCATCGTCGGGATGATGTACGCGGCCGGCGACTGGTGGCTGCGCGAGCGCCCCTTCTCCCGCGCCGAGCTGGTGCGCAATCTCACGGACCTGCTGTGGGGACGGCTGGCCACCGCCGGTGACCGGGAGGACGGGCCGGGGTTCTGATCCGGGGAGGCCGGGGCCGGGGCGCCCGCCGCGCACCCGGGACCATCCCCCGCCACGCCCGGCGCCGCGCGCGGGGTCAGTCGCCGGCGCCGGCCGCCCAGGGCGCGCGGCGCGCCGCCCGCAGGGCGCGGCGCTGCCGCAGCCCGGTCAGCCGGTCGGTGAACAGCCCGCCGTCCAGGTGGTCGCACTCGTGCTGGAGACAGCGGGCGAAGAATCCGGTGCCCTCCACCCGCAGCGGCTCGCCGGTGAGGGTGGTCCCGGTCACCACCGCCCGGTCGTACCGGGGGGTGGCCGCCTCGATCCCGGGCAGCGACAGGCAGCCCTCCGGCCCGCTGACCGTCACCCCGTCGGCCTCCACCAGCCGGGGGTTGACGATGTGCCCCAGGTGCCTGCGGTCCTCGTCGTCCGGGCAGTCGTGGACGAACACCCGCAGCCCCACCCTGATCTGGTTGGCCGCGAGTCCCACGCCGCGCGCCGCGTACATGGTGGCGAACAGGTCCTCCACGAGCGTGGCGAGCGACCCGTCGAAGACGGTGACCTCCTCGCAGGGCGTACGCAGGGCGGGATCGCCGAGCAGCCGTATCGGGTGCACCACGCCTGAGCTGCCGGGAATCGTGCTCCTTCGCATGTCCGCAAGGGTACGGTCCGGTGACCGGCCGGCCCCCGCCCGCCCCGGGACCGGCGGAGGAGAAATTCGGGCCGACGGCCGGATCTCGATAGGCTGATCCACGACCGATGCCTCCCGGCCGGTGATACCGGCGGCACGGGGGCGTATCCACCGGCGCCCCAGGGGGCACGGGCGCGGCGCCGGACGCAAGGAGGATCTAGGAGATGGCAGGCAACTCGGACCCGCTGTCGGCCCGGGCCAAGCTGGCCGTGACGGCCGGCAAGGCCGCGGCCGCGGTATCCAAGGCCGCGGGCCGTGGCAGTGGCTCGGTGATCGGGGGCAAGGTGGCCCTCAAGCTCGACCCGGACCTGCTCCGTTCGCTGGCGCAGCACCTCGACGTGACCCTGGTCTCCGCGACCAACGGCAAGACCACCACCACCCGGCTCATCGCGGAGGCGCTGCGGGCCGCCGGACCGGTCGTCTCCAACGCCCTCGGCGCCAACATGCCGGCCGGTATCACCTCCGCGCTCGCCGCCGGCGGGGACGCCCGGTACGGCGTGATCGAGGTCGACGAGAAGTACCTGGCCGGGGTCGCCCGGGACACCGAGCCCAAGTGCATCGCGCTGCTAAACCTCTCCCGCGACCAGCTGGACCGGGCCGCCGAGACGCGGATGCTCGCGGAGAAGTGGCGGGAGGGCCTGTCCGGCACCAAGGCGGTCGTGGTGGCCAACGCCGACGACCCGCTGATCGTGTGGGCCGCGTCCTCCTCCCCCACGGTGGTGTGGGTGGCGGCCGGCCAGGAGTGGAAGGACGACGCCTGGTCCTGCCCGTCCTGCGGCGGTGTGCTCCAGCGCCCCGGCGACGACTGGGGCTGCGGCGAGTGCGGTTTCCGCCGGCCGGCCCCCACCTGGGTTCTGCACGGGGACTACGTGCTGGACCCGCAGGGCTCCGCCTGGCCGATCCACCTCCAGCTGCCGGGCCGTGCCAACAAGGCGAACGCGGCCACCTCGGCGGCGGTCGCCGCCGTCTTCGGGGTGCCGCCGCAGGTCGCCCTGGAGCGGATGTACCAGGTGCAGGCGGTGGCCGGCCGGTACGACGTGGTGACCTTCCTCGACCGCCAGATGCGGCTGCTGCTGGCGAAGAACCCGGCCGGCTGGCTGGAGACCTTCTCGCTGATCGACCCCGCCCCGGCGCCCGTGATCCTGTCGGTGAACGCCCGCGGTGCGGACGGCACGGACACCTCCTGGCTGTGGGACGTGGACTACACCCGGCTCGCCGGCCGGCCCATCTGCGTCATCGGGGACCGCAAGCTGGACCTGGCGGTGCGGCTGGAGGTCGCCGGGCTGGAGTTCCGGGTGTGCGAGAACGTGGACGAGGCGGTGCGGATGTGCCCGCCCGGCCGGATCGAGACCATCGCCAACTACACCGCGTTCCAGGACCTGCGCCGCCGCGTGGGCAACTGACGCCCCCACGGCCCGCTGGGCAGTACGGAGAAGGATTGCCATCATGAGCCAGAACAGCCTGCGCCTGGTGTGGGTGTACCCCGACCTGCTGAGCACCTACGGAGACCAGGGCAACGCGCTGGTCGTGGAGCGCCGCGCGCGCCAGCGCGGCCTGGACGTCTCCCGGCTGGACGTCCGGTCCGACCAGCACATCCCCACCTCGGGGGACATCTACCTGATCGGCGGCGGCGAGGACCGGCCGCAGCGGCTGGCGGCCGAGCGGCTGCGCCGGGACGGCGGGCTGAACCGCGCGGTCGCCAACGGGGCGATCGTGTTCTCGGTGTGCGCCGGGTACCAGATCCTCGGCCACGAGTTCATCAACGACCTCGGCCAGCGGGAGCCGGGGCTCGGCCTGCTGGACGTGGTCAGCACCCGCGGCGAGGGCGCCCGGTGCGTCGGCGACGTGCTGGCCGACATCGACGAGCGGCTGGGGCTTCCGCCGCTGACCGGGTTCGAGAACCACCAGGGCGTCACGCACCTGGGCCCCACCGCCCGGCCGTTCGCCCGGGTGCGGTTCGGCAACGGCAACGGCACCGGGGACGGCTTCGAGGGCGCGTACAACGACACCGTCTTCGGCACCTACATGCACGGCCCGGTGCTCGCCCGCAACCCGCTCATCGCGGACCTGCTGCTCAAGCTCGCGCTGGACGTCAACGCGCTGCCGCCGGTCAACGACCAGTGGTACGACGCGCTGCGGGCGGAGCGGATCGCGGCGGCCACCCAGTCCGCCTGAGCACCCGACCGGCCGGTGGGCGCCGCTCCCGCGGGGTGGCGTCCACCAGGTGGCCACACACCCGGGAGAGCCCGGCAACTGGTTTAGGGTGACGGTGATCCGACCGGACGACGGGGTCCGGGCACCGTCCGGTTGAGTTGCAGAGGTATCTCGGACTAATGCGTATTGGTGTGCTCACCTCCGGCGGCGACTGCCCCGGTCTGAACGCCGTCATCCGCTCCGTCGTCCACCGCGCCGTCGTGGACCACGGGGACGAGGTCATCGGTTTCCACGACGGCTGGAAGGGTCTGCTGGAGGGCGATCACCGCCCGCTCGACCTCGACGCGGTCGCCGGCATCCTGGCCCGCGGCGGCACCATCCTCGGCTCCTCCCGGGTCCAGCCGGCGCACCTGCGGGACGGCGTGGAGCGAGCCAAGGGGCACGTCGCCGACCTGGGTCTGGACGCGGTCATCCCGATCGGCGGCGAGGGCACCCTGAAGGCGGCGCGGCTGCTGTCCGACGCCGGCCTGCCGATCGTGGGGGTGCCCAAGACCATCGACAACGACATCGCCGGCACCGACGTGACCTTCGGCTTCGACACCGCGGTGGGCGTGGCCACCGAGGCCCTGGACCGGCTGAAGACCACCGCCGAGTCGCACCAGCGGGTGCTGATCGTGGAGGTCATGGGCCGGCACACCGGCTGGATCGCGCTGCACTCGGGCATGGCCGCGGGCGCGCACGCGATCGTGGTCCCGGAGCGTCCCTTCGACATCGACGAGCTGACCGAGGTGGTCGGCCGGCGGTTCGAGGCGGGCAAGAAGTTCGCCATCGTGGTCGCCGCGGAGGGCGCCAAGCCGCGCGCCGGGACGATGGAGTTCGACACCGGCGGCACGGACGTCTACGGGCACGAGCGGTTCGCCGGCATCGCCCGGCAGCTCTCGGTGGAGCTGGAGCGGCGGCTGGCCAAGGAGGCCCGCCCGGTGATCCTGGGCCATGTGCAGCGCGGCGGCACGCCCACCGCCTACGACCGGGTGCTGGCCACCCGCTTCGGCTGGCACGCGGTGGAGGCCGCGCACGCCCACCGGTTCGGCATGATGACGGCGCTGCGCGGCACCGCGATCACCCTGGTGCCGCTGGCCGACGCGGTGGAGCGGCTGAAGACCGTGCCGGCCGACCGGTACGGGGAGGCCGAGTGCGTGCTGTGAGCCGTGTGCGTCCGGTGCGCCGCGTGCCCGCGGTGGGCTGACGCCCGGAACCCGCGGGCGTGCCGGGACGGCGCGCCGGCGTGGTGCCGCCCCCGCCGGGAGCCGCCGGCGGGGGCGGTTCTACCCTGGTGGGGCGCTGGTGGGGCGCATCGGTGCAAACCCAGCAGAACAGGGAGATCGGATGGACCACGGCGGACACGGCACGACGATGGATCTGCCGCCGTTCACACTGTCACGCGGGCTGGAGTTCGGTGGCGACACGTTCTTCCTCGTCGGCTGCCTGCTGGCGCTGGCCCTGTACGGCTGGGGGGTGCTGCGGCTGCGGCGGCGCGGCGACGCCTGGCCGGTCGGCCGGGTGGTGGCGTTCACCACCGGTGTGCTCACCATCGCGGTGGTGATGTGCACCAAGCTCAACGAGTACGGCATGGTCATGTTCAGCGTGCACATGGTGCAGCACATGGTGATCAGCATGCTGTCGCCGATCCTGATCCTGCTCGGCGCCCCGGTGACGCTGACGCTGCGCGCGCTGCCGGCCGCCGGGCGGGGCCGCAGGGGGCCGCGCGAGCTGCTGGTGGCGCTGCTGCACAGCCGGTACATGCGGGTGATCACGCATCCGGCGTTCACCATCCCGATGTTCATCGCGAGCCTGTACGGGCTGTACTTCACCCCGCTGTTCGACACCCTGATGGAGACCCGGGCCGGGCACATCGCGATGATGGCCCACTTCCTGGCGGTGGGCCTGGTCTTCTTCTGGCCGATCATGGGCGTGGACCCCGGGCCGCACCGGCCGGGGTACGTGATGCGGATGCTGGAGCTGTTCGCGGGGATGCCCTTCCACGCCTTCTTCGGCATCTCGCTGATGATGGCCTCGGAGCCCATGGTGTCCGCCTACGAGCACCCGCCCGCCTCACTGGGCATCGACGCGCTGAGCGACCAGAACGCCGCGGGTGGCATCGCCTGGGCGTTCAGCGAGATCCCCTCGGTGGTCGTGCTGCTGGCGCTGGTCTACCAGTGGTACCGGTCCGAGCAGCGGCAGGCGCGGCGCACCGACCGGGTCGCCGACCGGGACGGTGACCGCGAGCTGGAGGCGTACAACGCCTACCTGGCCTCGCTCCAGGCGCGCAGCCGCTAGACGCATCGATCACGTCCCCTCGCCGGGGCCCGTACCGGTGGAGAACCGGTACGGGCCCCGGCGCCGTCCGGTGCGGGGCCGCCACCGCTCCCTCCCCGCCGCGCCGCCGTACCCTTCCGGTCCCACTCACCGCACCACCGCTTCCCCTTCCCACCGCACCGCGGTACCCCAAGCGACACCACCGCTGCGCGCCCTCACGCCGCACCGCCGCGCCCATGGCACCGTCCGCCGGTGCCGCCGGGCGGCCGGTGCGGGTCACGCCGCCGCACTGACCGGGGGCCGCCGTCCGGCGGCGCCGGGAGGGCCCGCACCGAGGCCGCCAGATGGTCCCGGAACCAGCGGTGCGCCGGGTCGGCCGCGGTGCGCGGGTGCCAGGCCATGCCGAGGTCCAGGGGGGCCAGGTCCAGGGGGATGGGGAAGGTGCGCAGCCCCAGCGCGGAGACGGTGCCGGGGAGCCACTGGGCCACGGTGAGCGCGACGAGGTCGGTGTCCCGGGCGAGCAGCATCGCGCTGGTGTGGCTGGGTACCACCACCGCGACCCGGCGCCGCAGCCCGAGGTCCGCGAGCGCGGTGTCGATGGGGCCGAGGCGCCGGCCGAGCCGGGATATGCCGATGTGGTCGGCGGCGGCGAACCGGCGGGCGTCGATCCGTCCCTCGAAGAGGGGGTGGCCGTCGCGGGCGACGCCGACCAGCGGCACCCGGGTGAGCGGGCGGGTCCGGATCTCCGGGTCGAGGTGCCCCAGGACGCCCAGTTCGACATCGACCGCGCCCTGCCGCAGTGCGGGGCCGCCCTCCAGCGCCTCGGGGAGGAAGACCACGTCCACCTGCGGGGCCCGGGCGCGCAGCCGGTCGATGAGGGTGCCGGCCAGCCCGGCCAGCAGCAGGTCGGTGGCCTGCACGGTGAAGGTGCGCCGGAGATGCGCCGGGTCGAAGCCGGTGCCGGGGCGCAGGACGTTCTCGCAGCCGCGCAGCAACGCGCCGACCTCCTCCCGCAGCTCCAGGGCGCGCGGGGTCGGGACCATCCGCTGGCCCGCGCGGACCAGCAGCGGGTCGCCGACGGCACGGCGCAGCCGGGCCAGCGCCCGGCTGACGGCGGCGGGCGAGGTGCCGAGCCGCTCCGCGGCCCGGGTCACGCTGTTCTCCTGGAGCAGGACGTCCAGGACACGGAGCAAGTTGAGGTCCACGATCCCTCCTGAGCTGCGTTGTCACGCTCGGGGCAAGAATGGGTTGCCAATCTTTGCATGGTGCCGGAAACGGCTGGTGCGCACAGTGGTGGTGATCGCGCACGACGCGTGGCATCCCCGTCACGCCGTTCGAAGGAGCCCTGTGTGCAGCACTCACCCCGCGCCGGCCGGGAAGGCGACGTCCTGGCCGTGGTCAGCCAGAGCGGGCCGACCGTCTCATTCTTCGACGCCGTCGACGACCGGCACCTCGGCACCGTGGAACTCCCGTCCGAGCCGCACGAGTTGTGCTTCGACCCGGCGCAGCGGCTGCTGTGGTGCACCACGGCGTACCGCTCCGGCTACTACCACGCGAACGGCGGCCGGCGCACCGAGCTGACGGCCGTCGACCCGGACGCACGCCGCATCGTCGAGGTGATCGACCTCGCTCCGGAACACGGGCCGCACGGACTGGCGCTGGACGCGGCGCGCGGCCTGCTGTACGTGAGCGTGGAGGGCTCGGCGGACCGGCCCGGCGGTGTCGTGGTGATCGACACCGGAACCCGCCGGCCGGTGGGCCGCATCGACACCGGTGCGCCCGGCCCGCACTGGTTCGCCATCGATCCGGCGGGCAGGTGGGGCTATGCCACCAACAAGGAGGCCCCGTTCGTCTCGGTGGTCGATCTGCGGCGGGGCACCCTGACAACGAAGGTCGAGGTGCCCGGCAGCGAGGGACTGGCCGTCTCCGCGGACGGCGCGCACGTCTTCGTCGCCGCGCCGTACGCCGGTTCCTTCTCCGCCGGCGAGCGGCGGCCGGCCACCGGGATCCGGGTCATCGACGCCCGGACGGCGTCCGTGGTGGACACCCTGCCCACGCGGAACGTCGTCCTGCCGGTGCACCTGACCGCGACCGGGAAGCTGCTCGTGGGCGAGGTGCGCGCCGAGGCCGATCCGGTGTCCCGGCTCGGGCGCCAGGCTCCGGGCCGCCTCACGGTGTTCTCCGCGGAGACCCGTGAGGAGCTGGGCGGACTCGACGTGGGGCGCTTCCCGCTGACCATCACCTCCTCGCCGGACGGCCGGATCGCCTATGTGGCCTGCGTCGTCTCGTCCACCGTCCACCTCGTCGACCTGGAGACGATGCGGGAGCTGACCCGGCTGGACATCGCCCGGCGCGGCGAGCCCGGCGCCCACGGCCTGGCCTACCTGCCCGGCCCGGCCTGATGGCGCACCGGCCCGCCCGGCGTCCGGCCGGACCTGGTGTCCGGCCGGACGCCGGGTCCGGTCCGAGTCGGCGCCGGGCCGGCGGTCCCCGGTCCGCGGCACCGCTCGCGCGCCGGGGACGGCGGTGCGCCCGACCGCCGGCCGCGGGAAGCCGGTACGGCTCCGGTGCCGTCCGCAGCCTGGCGGTCCGGCCGGGGCCGCGGGACCATGGACCTCCGAGGCCGTGGTCCGGGGGAGCACCGTCCGGACCTCGTGGAGGAGGTGCGGGGATGCCGGGATCTGCGAAGGCGATGGCGGCGGGCACGGTGGCCGGCCTGGTGCTGGCGACCCTCTACACGGTGGCGCTGGGCGGCAACAGCTGGCTGTGGTTCAGCTGGGCGGTGCTGGGGCTGCTCACCGTGGGCGTGGTCGTGGCGCGGGCCTGACCGGGGTGTGCGGGTCCGCGCGGGCGGGTTCTCCCGCCGGCCCGGACCCCGCTCCCCTGCCCTTTCACGCACTTCCGTGCCGTGCACGCTCGCGCGCTGTCCCGTTCACGCTCGCGCGTTCCCCCGTGCCGTTGCACGGTCGTGCGCCGTTCCGTGCCGTTCACGGTGCGGCCGACCGGTCGCCCGGCGGCCGGCGGAAGTCGTCGGCGTGCTCCCGCGCCCAGGAGCGGAAGGTCCGCGCGGGACGGCCGAGGAGTCGCTCCACGGTGTCGGTGACCCGTTCCGGGGTGTCCACGAAGGACGCCCAGGCCCGCAGCCGGGCGTCGGCGAACTCCGCGCTGCCCCAGGCCGCGGCGAGCTGCTCGCGGGCGGTCTCCACCGGCAGCTCCTCCCACCGGGCCGTGATGCCGGTCTCCTCGCCGATGATCCGGACCAGCTCGGCCTGGGGGATCGACTCGGGACCGGTGATCAGGTACGCGGCCCCGTCGTGGCCGTCGGTGGTCAGCGCGCGCACCGCCACCTCCGCGATGTCGCGCTCGTGGATCAGGGACCTGGCGGCACGTCCGTAGGGCAGCCGCACCACGCCCTGCCGGATCCGGTCCGCCCAGGCCAGGGTGTTGGTGGCGAAGTCGATGGCCCGTACGAAGGTCCACGCCAGGCCGGAGTTTCGGATCTGCCGTTCGATCTCCTGGTGGAAGACGGCGGGCGGCTCGCCGTCGGCGAGGTCGGGGACGTCGGTGGAGAGGTACACGACCCGTTCGGTGTGTTCGGCGATCAGCTCCACCACGCGGGGGCGGACCGGGAGGCCGGGCCACATCAGGTACACCCCGTCGGCGCCGCGCAGCGCCGGCTCCAGGGTGCCGGGGTCGGCCAGGTCGCCGCGCACCGCGGTCACGCCGCGGGGCAGGGCGGCACGGTCCGGATCGCGCACCAGCGCCCGTACGGTGTGCCCCTGTTCCGCCAGGGCGGGGATGATGTGCCGGCCCACGTTGCCGGTCGCGCCGGTCACCACAATCGTGCTCATGGCGCGACCGTAGAACCTCGACCGCGGTTGAGGTCAAGATCGTCCGGTGGGTCCGCCGGGCGGGGACGGACGTGCCCGCGCCCCGCTCCGCGGGGCGGAGCGGGGCGCGGTCCGCGGCCTTGCCGCGGGTCACAGCTCAGGCGCTGATGTCACTTGGCCGGCTGCGGGGTGGCGTGCGGCGCGCAGGTCACGTCCTTGGCGTCCACCGTGCCGTTCAGCAGGTAGGCGTCCACCCGCTCGTTGATGCAGGAGTTGTTCAGGTTGGTGACACCGTGCGAACCGGCGTCCTTCTCGGTGATCAGGCGGGAGCCCTTGAGGCGCTTGTGCAGCTCCACGGCGCCCTCGTACGGGGTCGCGGCGTCGCGGGTGGCCTGCACGATGAGCACCGGCGGCAGCCCCTTGCCGGACTTCACGTCGATCGGGGTCTGCTGCGGCACGCCCCAGGTGGCGCACGGCAGGTTCATCCAGGCGTTGGACCAGGTGAGGAACGGGTAGTCCTTGTGCAGCCGGGTGTTGTCCCGGTTCCACTTGCTCCAGCTGGTGGGCCACTTGGCGTCGGCGCACTCCACCGCGGTGTACACGGCGTTGCCGTTCTCGGCGGAGATGTTGCCCGCGGTGTCCGACATGTCGGGGCCCGCGGCGTCGATCAGGGCCTGCTCGTCACCGGCGAGGTACTTGCTCCACACCTGGGCGACGGAGGTCCACGCCGAGTCGTAGTACGGGGCGCTCTGGAAGAAGGAGAGCAGCTCGGCCGGACCGACGACGCCGCCGATCGGCTTCTTCTTGGCGGCGGCCCGCAGGGTCTCCCACTGCTTCTGGACCTTCTCGGGGGTGTCGCCGATGTGGTAGGCGGCGTCGTTCTTGGCGACCCACGCCTTCCAGTCGTCCCAGCGCATCTGGAAGGCGACGTCCTGGTCCAGGTTGGCCTGGTACCAGATCTTCTCCCGCGAGGGGTTCACCACGCTGTCCACGATCATGCGGCGCACGTGGTCGGGGAAGAGGGTGGCATAGACGGCGCCGAGGTAGGTGCCGTAGGAGACGCCGAGGAAGTTGAGCTTCTTCTCACCGAGGGCGGCGCGGATGACGTCCACGTCACGGGCGGTGTTGGGCGTCGTCATGTGCGGCAGCATCCAGCCGCTGCGCTCCTTGCAGCCCTGCGCGTACTCGCGGGCGAGCTTGCGCTGCACCCGCTTGTCGGCCTCGCTGTCCGGCACCGGGTCGAGCTTCGGGGCCTTGACGAACTCCTGCGGGTCCACGCAGGAGATGGGGGTGGACCGGCCGACACCGCGCGGGTCGAAGCCGACGAAGTCGTAGGCCTTGGCGGTCTTGGTCCACAGGGGGCTCTTGGAGGTGACCCGGACCGGGAAGCGCAGACCCGAGCCGCCGGGGCCGCCGGGGTTGTAGATCAGGGCGCCCTGGCGCTCCTGCGGCGTGCCGGTGCTGTCGGCCTTGTCGACCGCGATCTTGATCTGGCGGCCGTTGGGCTTGGCGTAGTCCAGCGGAACGCTGACGAAGCCGCACTTGATGCCGTTGGGCAGGTTCCAGTCCGCCGGACAGGTCTGCCAGTCGATGCCCGCCTTGGCGGCGCGGTCCGCGGCGACCTTCACACCGCGGGCCTCGGCGCTGCCGCCGGGCGTGCTCTGGCCGGCGCTGGCCGAGGGCGCGGCCAGCGCCCCGGCTATGAGCACGCCGGTCACGACGCCACCGGTGGCGCCGAAGATTGCTGTACGTCTCACGTAGGTAACTCCCCCTGCATTGATACGCCGCTCGTGGCGGCGAAAGATCACAGTGGCAGGAGGATCCTCGCGCGCCTTTCCCCGATTGGTACAGGTCAAACAGGTGTTTCTTTACCAAGCCGTGAGGTCGGACACATGATCGAACAACGCGCGCAGTCGCAGCGCGTCGTCCGCCACGGCGGTGACGAGCACCGCCGGTCCGGCCGGCCGGGTGACCACCGCGGTCCCGCCGAGCGCCACCGGGCCCGGCGGCCGGTCCTCGAACGCCGGGTCCACCACCAGGAGTTGGCCGACCGCCCGGTGGCCGCCGAGCACCGCCGGGCCGTCCCAGCCGGGCGCGCCCGGCCCGTACCGCAGCTCCTGGTCCAGCAGCGGGCGCCCCGCGCGGTGGACGGTGAGGCGGGTGGTGAGGTCGCCGGGCGGTTCACCGGCGCGCCCCAGGACCTGTTCCTCCCGGAGCGCCAGCCGGGCGGTGGCGGCCAGCTCGACCCGGGTGCGCACCCGCAGGTCGCTGCCGCGGGCCGAGATCAGCGGCTCGGGCAGCCAGTGGAGGACCGCGTCCTCGCCCACCGTGAGCGAGGTGTCGTAGCGGGCGGGCGCGGCGGTCCGGCCGGGCAGCGCCAGGGTGGCTGCGACGGTGGTGAACCGCAGCCGGGCGCCGTCGGCCAGCTCCGCGGTGAGGCTCAGCCGGTCGCCGCCCAGCGGTGCGCTCATCGCGCCGACCAGCGCCACCCGGGCCTGCGGCCCGCGGTGCGCGAGCCGGCGCAGGGCCAGCGGCCCGGCGCTGTCCAGCCGGGTCAGGGCGGTGCCGCCGCGCCCGTCGGGGGCCGCGGTGAGGCGGGCCGCGGCGGTGACGCCGGCGGCAGAGGGCGCGGTGCCGGGGGACGGCGCGGTACCGGGAGGGGTCGCGGTGTTCCCGTCGGGGGTTGCCGGGGCGGCGGCGGTGCGGCCGCCGGGGGCCGCGGCGGCCGGGCGGTCGCCGGCCCGCGGTCCCCGTACCGGGCCGCCGGGCCGCTGCCGGGTGGCGCCGGCCGGGGTGCCCGGTGCCGGTCCGGTGGTGCCGGTCATGCCTGGGCGGGTGTCCAGGCGGCGAGCCGCGCGCGGACCCAGTCGGCGACCGGCCGGACACCGTCCTCGGCGACCAGGGAGGTGAAGACCACCGGCAGCGCGCCCCGCTGGGCGGCGGCGTCGCGGGCCATCCGGTCCAGGTCGGAGCCGACGTACGGGGCGAGGTCGGTCTTGTTGACCACCAGCAGGTCGGCGGTGGTCACGCCGGGGCCGCCCTTGCGGGGGATGTCGTCGCCGCCCGCCACGTCGATGACGAACACCTGGGCGTCCACCAGCCCCTTGGAGAAGGTGGCGGTCAGGTTGTCCCCGCCGGACTCCACCAGCACCAGGTCCAGCGGGCCGGCGGTGTCCTCCAGCTCCTCGACGGCCTCCAGGTTGGCGGAGATGTCGTCCCGGATGGCGGTGTGCGGGCAGGCCCCGGTCTCCACCGCGGTGATGCGCTCGGGCGGCAGTACCGCGGCGCGCAGCAGGAACTCGGCGTCCTCCCGGGTGTAGATGTCGTTGGTGACCACCGCGATGCGCAGCTCGTCGCGGAGCGCCCGGCACAGGGCCGCCACGGTGGCGGTCTTGCCGGAGCCGACCGGTCCGCCCAGCCCGATGCGGAGCGTGCGGCGGCTGCCGTCGGGGCGGTGCGGGCCGGCCGCGCCGTAGGTGTGCCGGTGGGGGGTAGGTCTCAGGGTGGTCGAGGTGCACGGCGGCTCCGGGTTCGGTGCGGGCCCGTTGGCGGGCAGGGGGGCGGATGCGGGTCGTCGGGGTGGGTCAGGGGCGGGCGGTCCGCGGGGGGCGCGGGGGCGGCCCCCTGGCGGGAGACCTGGGTCAGGAGGCGAAGAGGCGTACCGGCCAGCTCGCGTGGGCCTCGGCGGTGATGTCGAGCAGCGGGGCCGAGGCGGCGGGCAGTTCACCAGGCCCGGCACGCACCGCGCGCCGGGCCGCCGCGGTGGCGTCCGCGGCGACCCGGTCCACCTCGCCGGAGAGACGGGCGAGCACCGCGGTGGCCTCGAAGGGGTCCAGGCCCAGCAGCCGCACCACGGCGGTCGCCGGGCCGCTGACCGCCTCGTACCCGGCGAGGTGGGCGGCGTCCCCGGGCGGCAGGCCCGCGACGCGCACCACCAGGCCGAGCACCACCGGCTGGTGGACGCCGCGCGGGCGGGCCGCGTCGAGCGCGTCCAGTTCCGGGGCGGGCCAGGCGGCGCGGCCGGCGCGCAGCATCTGGCGGCCCAGCCGGCGGGCGGTGGCCCGCAGCGCCGCGGAGGGGGTGCGGGCGTCGGCGGCCTCGTCCAGCAGCAGCGGGTCCATCCCGGCGGCGGCCGCGGCGGCGAGGCCGGCGGCGGTGAGGCCGGCGGTGTGCAGCCTGCCCCGGCAGAACGCCTCCAGCGTGGCCGCGTCGTGGATGCGGCCCGCGGCCACGGCGGCCTCCGCGCCGCCGGAGTGCGCGTGGCCGCCGGCCGGGAACCTGCCGTCGGCGAGGGCCAGCAGGGCCGCTCGGGGGGTGTCGGCGGCCATCAGAACAGGAAGTACCGCTGGGCCATGGGGAGCTCGGCGACCGGCGCGGGCTCCACCGGCTCCCCGTCGATGGTGACGGTGAACGTGTCGGGGTCCACCTCCACCGCCGGCAGGGCGTCGTTGAGGCGCATGTCCGCCTTGGTGACGCCGCGGGTGCTACGGATGGCGGTGAACGGCTTGCGCAGGTCCAGCCGCTCGGGGAGGGCGGCGTCCAGCGCGGTCGCGGTCACGAAGTTGAGCGAGCAGGCGGCCGCGGCGCGTCCCACGGCCCCGAACATCGGGCGGGGCAGCACCGGTTGCGGGGTGGGGATGGAGGCGTTGGCGTCGCCCATCTGCGCGTAGGCGATCCGGCCGCCCTTGATCACCAGTTCCGGCCGTACGCCGAAGAACGCCGGGTCCCACAGCACCAGGTCGGCGAGCTTGCCGGTCTCCACCGAGCCGATCTCGTGGTCCATGCCCTGCGCGACCGCCGGGTTGATGGTGTATTTGGCGACGTAGCGGCGGGCCCGCAGGTTGTCGGCGGGGCCGTCGCCGGGCAGCGCGCCCCGGCGCCGTTTCATCACGTGCGCGGTCTGCCAGGTGCGGAGCACCACCTCCCCGATCCGTCCCATGGCCTGGGAGTCCGAGGAGATGATGGAGATCGCCCCGAGGTCGTGGAGGACGTCCTCGGCGGCGATGGTGCTGGGCCGGATGCGGGACTCGGCGAAGGCCAGGTCCTCCGGCACGGCCGGGTTGAGGTGGTGGCAGACCATCAGCATGTCGAGGTGTTCCTCAAGCGTGTTGACGGTGTGCGGGCGGGTCGGGTTGGTGGAGCTGGGCAGCACGTTGGGCCGGGAGACCACGGTGATGATGTCCGGCGCGTGCCCGCCGCCGGCGCCCTCGGTGTGGTAGGCGTGCACGGTCCGGCCGGCGATGGCGGCCAGCGTGTCGCCGACGAACCCGGCCTCGTTGAGGGTGTCGGTGTGCAGGGCGACCTGGGCGCCGGTGGCGTCGCAGACCTTCAGGCAGGCGTCGATGACGGCCGGGGTGGCGCCCCAGTCCTCATGGATCTTGAAGCCGACCGCGCCGCCGCGGAGCTGGGCGTACATCGCCTCGGCGGAGACGGTGTTGCCCTTCCCCAGCAGCCCGATGTTCAGCGGGTATGCCTCCAGCGCCTCGAACATCGCGGCGAGGTGCCAGGAACCGGGGGTGACGGTGGTGGCCTTGCTGCCCTCGGCCGGCCCGGTGCCCCCGCCGACCAGGGTGGTGATGCCGGAGGCCAGGGCCTCGTCGGCGATCTGCGGGCAGATGAAGTGCACATGGGCGTCGATCGCCCCGGCGGTGAGGATCTTGCCGTTGCCGGAGATGACCTCGGTCTCGGGGCCGATGACGAGATCCGGGTGGACGCCGTCCATGGTGTCCGGGTTTCCGGCCTTGCCGATGCCGGTGATCCGCCCGTCGCGCAGGCCCACGTCGGCCTTGACCACGCCCCAGTGGTCGAGGACGACCGCACCGGTGATCACCGTGTCGGGCGCGCCGTCGGCGCGGGTGGCGCGGGACTGGCCCATCGACTCGCGGATCACCTTGCCGCCGCCGAACACCGCCTCGTCGCCGGCCCGGCCGGGCCCGCCGGCCCGGTCCTCCTCGATCTCGATCAGCAGATCGGTGTCGGCGAGCCGGACCCGGTCGCCGGTGGTGGGACCGAAGAGTTCGGCGTGGTCGGCGCGGCTGATCCGGTTCACCGCTCACCCCCGCCGGCACCCCGGGCCCGCGGCCCGGCGGGCGCGCCGGGTGCCGGGTCCAGTGGTCCGGGGGCGTCCGCGGGCACCGGGTCCAGCGGGCCGGCGACGGCACCGCGCAGTCCGGGGACGATCCGGGCACCGGCGAGGGGCACCAGGGCCACCTCGACCGGGATGCCCGGCTCGAAGCGCACGGCGGTGCCGGCCGGGATGTGCAGCCGCAGCCCGTGGGCCGCCGCCCGGTCGAAGTCGAGGCCGGGGTTGGTCTCGGCGAAGTGGTAGTGCGAGCCGACCTGCACCGGGCGGTCGGCAGTGTTGAGCACGGTCAGCCGGGTCACCGGCCGCCCCTCGTTGAGCGGCACGGGGTCCTCGGCCAGGAGGATCTCTCCGGGTATCACGGTGTCTCTCCGGCGGTCAGACGATGGGCTGGTGGACGGTGACGAGCTTGGTGCCGTCGGGGAAGGTGGCCTCGACCTGGACGTCGCGGATCATCTCCGGCACCCCGTCCATCACCTCGTCACGACGGACCACCTCCCGTCCGGAGGACATGAGTTCGGCCACCGAGCGCCCGTCCCGGGCGCCTTCGAGGACGTGCACGGTGATCAGGGCGACCGCCTCGGGGTGGTTGAGGCGCACCCCGCGCGCCCGCCGCTTCTCGGCCACCTCGGCCGCCACATGGATGAGCAGCCGTTCCTGTTCGTGCGGGCTCAGTCGCACCTACACCTCACCTCGTCCTCCGGCCGCCGCACCGGACGCGGCGGGCGCCGGGCACGCCGCCCGGCGGGCCGCGCGGCCGCCCAGGCCGCTGCCCGGTCCGCCGACGGAGCCCCCGGTCGAGTTCAGCACGCCGCCGACCTGCGGCCGCGCCGGTTGTCCCGAGGTATTGCCGATTGCGGCGTAACCTTTTCCCTCGACATAACCACGACTTTGCCAGGTCATGGCGGTACGCCGGCCGGCCGGTGTGCGCGTCTCCCTCCGGGCACCCACCGGCCCCACGCGCCCCGCACGCCCCGGCCGGCCCGGCCGCACGCCGTCGCCGTCCACCGGATTCGGCGGGGCCGGGGAGGCACTGCCGGACCCACCGGACCGGGCCCGCCGACCCGCGGGCCTCACCGGCGGCGACGGGCCCACGGGCACCGGGCCGTTCCTGATTCGCGCCGTTCCTCGTTCGGGCCGCGCCGGGTGCGGCGGTCCACGGCCCCGGGACACCGCCGGCCGGGCTTCGCCGCGGGCGGTCCGCGCGGCACGGCACCCGGCCGGTCCGCCGGCCCGCGTCCGTCCACCGACCCCACCGGACGGCACCGGTTTTCGCCGGGCCCACCGGACGGCACCGGGCTTCACCGGGCCCCTCCGGGTTCACCGGGTTTCACCGGGCTCACCAACCCACGGTTCGCGGGAGGCGCCGGTGTCAGGCGGCGCCGGCGCCTCCCGGACCGCTGACCCCGCTCACCCCGGCCGCCCCCGGTCCGCCCGGCCGGGACCGCGGCGCGGCGCCGCCCCGCCCGGCCGGAAGGGCCCGGCCGGAGGAGGTCCGAGGCGCGGAGAGGGTGATCCGGTCCCCCGGACGGGCGGCTCGGCTTGCCGGAATTGGCGGACCGGTATCCGCTCTTGACGTGAGCTGATCACCAGTCGATCCCCGCGCCGGCCTCCCCCACCCCTCCCACCACCCGCACCCTGCTCATCGCCCACATCCCACATCCCACACCCGCACATCCCACACCCCGCACCGCCCGCTCCGCCCCGACCCCCACACCCCTACGGAGCCCACCTGTGTCCCGAACCGCATCCCGGCACCGGGCCGCGCTCGCGGCCGGTGTCTGTACCGCGCTCACCTCGGTCCTGCTCACCGGCGCCGCGGACGCCCAGGCGGCGCCCCCGTCCGCCGCCGCGGCGGCCCCCGACATCGACGTCGCGGCGGTCCGTGCCGACCTGGCCGCCCTCCAGACCATCGCCGAACGCCACGGCGGCGACCGGGCGCACGGCAGCCCCGGCTACCGGGCGTCCGTCGACCACCTCAAGGCGAAGCTGGACGCCGCCGGTTTCGCCACCACGGTCCAGCGGTTCTCCTACGACGGCAGCACCGGCTACAACCTGGTGGCCGACTGGCCGGGCGGCGATGCCGAACACGTCGTGATGGCCGGTTCACACCTGGACTCGGTGCCCGGCGCCCCCGGGATCAACGACAACGGCTCGGGCTCGGCCGCCGTCCTGGAGGTCGCGCTGGCCGTGGCGGAGTCCGGCCTGAAGCCCACGAGGCACCTGCGGTTCGTCTGGTGGGGCGCCGAGGAGTACGGCATGGTCGGCTCCGGCCATTACGTGGACGGGCTGGCCGCCGACGACCGCGCGAGGATCGACGCGTACCTCAACTTCGACATGCTGGGCTCCCGCAACGCCGGCTACTTCGTCTACGACGACGACCCGGAGCTGGAGGAGGTCTTCACCGACTGGTACGCGGACCGGGGAGTCGCCACCGAGGCGGAGACCGAGGGCGACGGCCGTTCCGACCACACCCCGTTCCAGGACGCGGGCATCCGGGTGGGCGGGCTGTTCAGCGGCGCGGAGACCGCCAAGAGCCGGACACAGGCCGACAAGTGGGGCGGTACCGCGGGCCGGCCGTTCGACCCGTGCTACCACTCCTCCTGCGACTCGGTCACGAACATCGACCCGGTGGCGCTGGACCGGAACACCGACGCGATCGCCCACGCCGTCTGGCGGCTCAGCTCCTGACGCTCGCTTCGCCGGCCTCCGCCGCGGCCCGGGTTCCCGCCCGCCGGGACCCGGGCCGCGGTGCGCCGGAGGCCCCGGCCGTGTGCACCGGGCCCCGGCCGTGGGCACCGCGCACGGCCGGTCGGCGGTGCGCGGGGGTGACCGGCACACCGGCGCGTCCGCCGTTCGGGGTCCGCCGGTCGGCCCAGCCGGCCGGTCACGGACCCGGTGGCCCGAGTTGCGGACCACCGGCGTTCCGGCAGCGGCACCGGTAGGCCGCACACCCCGGCCGGCACCGGGTCGTCCCCGCGACCGGACCGTATGTCAGTTCCGGTGTGCCATGCGGTGTGTCCCTCGATCGGTCGATATGTGGCGAAGGTCACATACGCGGTGTCTGCCCGGAATCGTCCGGCCGGTGCGTGACGATCCCAGGGACGACAAGCCCTCGTCACAGCGGCGAGGCAGCCCGGCCGGACGCCGAATCCCGCCGCCGCGCCGGGCCCTGCTCGACACCGGCTTGACGGCGGGAGTGGAGGACCCGGCAGTGCGGGGCCGGCGGCGCGCAGGCGACCGGTGGCCCCTGGGGTGAAGCCGCGCGAGCGGCCGGGCATTCTTCGCCTGCCCGAACCCGACAGGACTCCCTTCACAGGCGGCTGACGAAGGGGTGCGTCATGAGCACGCGCACGCAGAATCCCGCGGCCCCGGCAACCGCCCGGTTCCGCACCACCACCACAGCCGTGACCGCCGCCGCCCTCGGGGCGCTGCTGGTCCCGTCGCTGGCGACCGACGCGGAGGCCGCCGCGGTGTCCGCCAGGGCGCTGCGGGTCGCGGCGTCCAAACAGGGGTCCCCCTACCAATGGGGGGCCACCGGCCCCTACCGCTTCGACTGTTCGGGGCTGACGCTGTACGCCTTCAAACGGGTCGGCAAGCGGCTGCCGCGCACCGCCGCGGCGCAGTACAACCACACCCGGCACATCAGGGCGTCCCAGCGGCACCGCGGTGACCTGGTGTTCTTCCACTCCCGCGGCCACGTCTACCACGTGGGCATCTACGCCGGGCGGAACCGGATCTGGCACTCCCCCAAGACCGGGGCGGTGGTGCGGCTGGAACGGATCTGGTCGAACAGCGTGTGGTACGGGCGCGTCCGCTGACCCCGCCCGGCCCTCTCCGGGGGCGCCCGGGAGCGCCGGCCCGCCGGGCACCTCCGCTGCCTGCCGGCCCGCCGGGCGCGCCCGGGGCCGCTGGCCCGGTGGCCACCCCCGGTCCTGCCGGCCGGCCCGGTGGCCACCCCCGGGCCGGCCGGCAGGACCGGTACGCCCTGTGGCAGGGCCCCGGCGCCCCGGCGACGGGCCGTGCGCCGCCCGCCGCGGGCGGTCCCGCCGGCCATGCCACCGGTGCCGCGCCGGGCGGTGCCGGACCGGAACCCCCGACGCCACCGGTGTTCCCGGGCCGCCGGCGCGGCATCATGGAGGGCCGGACACAGCTGGGGGGCCGAATGCCGCACGAGCAGTTCCAGCCCGATCGCACCTACGACCATGTGTACCTGCTCTTCATCGACACCGCCGGCTACTCCTCGATCGTGCTGGCCAATCCGCGCGACCGGGCGGCCCACGCCTTCGACCTGCTGCGCGACCGGATCGCCGCCCGGGTGGGACAGCTGGCGTCCGGGCACCGCTGCGCCCGCGCCGAACTGTGGTCGTGGCGCGGGGACGGCGGATTCTTCGCCGTGCACGACGAGAGCGAGAGCGTCGCCCGTGACGTGGTCCTGGAGGCCGCCCGCGCGATCCTCACCCTGGACCTGCGGCACCTGCGGGACGAGTTCGCCCGGGCCGGGGTCGCCGGCGGGCTGCACCTGCGGATCGCCGTGCACAAGGGCACCATCCGGCACGCCGGGCCGGGCGGGACCGGGGCCATCCACTCCCCCGACATCAATCTGGCCGCGCACCTGGAGAAGGCCGTCCCGCGGGACTGCGTGGCGGTCTCGGAGGACGTGCACCGCACCGCCGGCGGGTACGCCCCGCTCTTCGAGGAGGTCGGGGAGCACGAGGGCAAACGGGTCTTCCTGATGGCCGACGACGACCGCCCGGGCGCCGCCCGCCGGGCCTGGCTGGCCGCCCGGGGCCTGGCCGGGGGCAGTACCGTCCACACCTGTCCGGAGCGCCCCAGTTCGACGGAGAAGGCCCGGATGCTGGACGCGGCGGCCATCGAGGTCCTCGACATGGGCACCGCGCTGCGCGCCGCCTCCCGCCGGCTGGTGACCACCGAGCGTCCCGCGCACTACCGCGACGCCGTCCTCGGCTTCCTGCGCCGCGGCGGCCGCTACCGCTGCTACCTGCTGGACCCGGTCTCGGAGGCGGCGGCCACCCTGGCGCGCCAGTACCAGGAGGACATGAGCCGGAAGATCAAGGACTCGCTGGAGCGGCTGGGCCGCTTCAAGGAGCGGTACCGCGGCGAGGCGGACGGCCTGGAGGTCTACCAGACCGGTTCCTTCCCCGGCTTCTCGGCGCTGGCGATCGACATGCGGGAGCCGGACGGGCTGATCCTCTACTCGTCCTATCTGCTGGGCACGAGCCGGTACGGGGTGATGGAGCGCGGCGACATGCCGCACTACCTGATCTCGCCCGCCGCCGGCCGGGTCTACCGGCGCATCAGCGCCCTGGCCGAGGCGCGGGTCGCGGAGGGCGGGGCGCAGCGGGTGCTGTGACCGCCCGCCGGCAGGGGCCGCGGCGGGGCCGGCCGGACGCCGGTCGTGGGTAAAGGTCCCGGGGACGGCGTCACCCCGGCCGTCGCCCGGCCGTCGTCCGCGTCCCGGCCGGTCGTCGGGCACCCACTTCGCGGCCCCTGCCGGCCCAGGCGCCCGAGGGCCTACCGGCCGGCCGGCCGTGGACGGCAGCCGGCGGCACGACGGCCGGGCCGAGCCGGGCCGGTCGGGGAACCCCCGGGGGCGCCGTCCGGGGCCTTTCGTGGGCCGCCGCCGCGTCGGGGGCGGTCAGCCGACCGGCGCCGGCCAGGGCAGGGAGACCCACACCGTCTTGCCGCCCGACCGGGCGGGGGTGACGCGGAGCCGGCCGCCCGCCTCGGCGACCAGGGTGCGGATGATGACGAGCCCCCGGCCGTTGTCCTGCTGGACGGCGGCGGGCAGCCGCCGGGGCCAGCGGCGGTGGCTGTCGCCGACCCCCACCCGCAGCTCTTCGTCGCGGACGAGCCGGAGAAGCACGGTGAACGTGGGTGACTCGCCCCAGGTGTGCACGATCGCGTTGGTGGCCAGCTCGGAGACGATCAGACGCACCGTGTCGGCGGTCTCGGTACCGGCCGGCAGCCCCCAGCCGGCGAGGACGTCGAGGACATGGCCGCGGGCCCGGCCGACCGAGGCCGGCTCACTCGGCAGCGTGACGGAGGCTTCCTGCTGGTCTGCCATGGCGGCCTGTTTCCCTCCCAGCGGACGGTTCCCGGCGACGGGCACATGTGCGGGTCAGGAGGAGCCGCCCGCGGCCCGGCACGGCTTCCCCGCGCCAGGGTGCCACCGATTCCCCGGCCGACGTGCGCGATCCGCCCGCCGGAGCGGGTGGCTGTCGCCCGATGCGGTGACGTGTGCCGCTCCCGCCGCGCCGCCGGCCCCCGGCGCGGTACAGGACGCCGTCCCGGGCGACGGCCGGGCGTCACGCCGCCGCCCCCGGGGCGCGCGCCACGCCGGACCGGGGCACACCCGCGGCAAGCGCCGGAACGCGCGGCCGAAGGCCACGCCGGGCGCGTACCCCGGGGACGCGGCCGACGCCCCGGGCCCAAGGGGTACGGACACCGCGGCCGGCGCGGGCGGAGCGCGGGTGTCACGCCTCCGCCGGGTCACACGTCACCGCCCGGGCGTACGGGGAGGCAACCGTGCGCCCGGGCACCCGGGGACACCAGGGCATCCCGGGGACACCGGCACCCACCGCCGGGGCGGGCGGGGAGGGACCGGGCGCGGCGCGGCGGCACCGCGGACGTCGGCCCCGGGAACGCCGTTCTCCCACCGGGCCGGTGGACACCGGCGTCAGGCCGGGCCTCGGGGGCACGGTCCTGCCGCCGCCCGAGGGGACGCCGGCGTCAGGCCGGCCCGGGCGCGCAGGCACCACGGCTCCGCGGCCCTCCCGGCACACCCCGGCTCCGCGACCTCCCGTCACACCCCGACCCTGCGACCTCCCGTCACACGTGCGGCGGGGGCGTCACACCGGACCCGGTGCAAGCGTCACACCGGACACGGCGCGGGCGTCACACCGGACACGGCGGGGGCGTCACACCGGACGCGGCGCGGTGCCGGCGACGGTCTCCACCGCGCGCGCCACCTGTTCGTCCGTCAGGTCGGCCCGTGCGGTGAGCCGCAGCCGGGAGACGCCGTCGGGGACCGACGGCGGGCGGAAGCAGCCGACCGCGAGCCCGGCGGCCCGGCAGTCCGCCGCCCAGCGCACCGCGGCCTCCGGGGACGGGGCGCGGACCGAGACCACCGCCGCGTCCGGCCGGACCGCCGCGAGCCCGGCGGCGGTCAGCCCGGCGTGCAGGGCGCCGGCCACCTCGCGCACGCGCTCCGCGCGCCCCGGTTCGCCGCGCAGCAGGCGCAGGGCCGCCAGCGCCGCCCCGGCGGCGGCCGGGTTGAGGCCGGTGTCGAAGATCAGCGTCCGGGCGGTGTTGACCAGGTGCTCGACGACCCGGGCCGGGCCGAGCACCGCGCCGCCCTGGCTGCCCAGGGACTTGGAGAGGGTGACGGTGGCGACCACGTCCCCGGCGCCGGCCAGCCCGGCGGCGTACGGGGCGCCCCGGCCGCCGTCGCCGAGGACGCCGAGGCCGTGGGCGTCGTCCACCAGCAGCCCCGCCCCGCCGGCCCGGCAGGCGTCCGCCAGCTCGCGCAGCGGGGCGGCGTCGCCGTCGACGGAGAACACCGAGTCGGTGACGGCGAGCGCCGGGCCGTCGTGCCCGTCGAGGGCCTTGCGCACCGCCTCGGGGTCGGCGTGCGGCACCACGGCGGTCTCCGCCCGGGAGAGCCGGCAGCCGTCGATGAGCGAGGCGTGGTTGGACTCGTCGGAGACCAGCAGTCCGCCGCGTACGGTCAGCGCGGTGACGGCGGCGAGGTTGGCCGCGTAGCCGGAGGAGAGCACCAGCGCGGCCTCGAACCCGCAGAAGGCGGCGAGTTCGGCCTCCAGCCGGGCGTGCAGCTCGGTGCTGCCGGTGACCAGGCGGGAGCCGGTGGAACCGGCACCCCACTCCCGGGCCGCGGCGCCCGCGGCGGCGGTCACCCCGGGGTGCCGGGCCAGCCCCAGGTAGTCGTTCCCGGCCAGGTCGAGCAGCGGGGAGGTGGCCGGCCGGGGCCGCAGCTCGCGGACGAGTCCGGCGCGGCGGCGCTGTTCGCGCTGTGCGTCGATCCAGTCGAACGGACCGTCCTGGCGCTTGGCGGGCATGGGCCGTCCTTCGGGTGCGTCTCGCCTCGGGCCGTGGGCCCCGTTTTGTATGCAACGGCTAGAACGTAACCTCTCGGCGGCCGGGACAGGGTGTGGCGATACACACACCTGCAACCGCCCACGTTGTGCGTTCTCTCCTTGGCCGGGGGCGGTGGCGTAGGACAGGATCAGCGCCATGGATCTGCTGAACACGCTGGTGGAGAAGGGCCTGCGGCGCGAGTCGCCGACCCGCGAAGAGGCGCTGGCCGTCCTGGCGACCTCCGATGACGAGCTGCTCGACGTGGTGGCGGCGGCGGGCAAGGTGCGCCGCGCCTGGTTCGGGCGGCGGGTGAAGCTCAACTATCTGGTGAACCTCAAATCGGGGCTCTGCCCGGAGGACTGCTCGTACTGCTCGCAGCGGCTCGGCTCCAAGGCGGAGATCCTCAAGTACACCTGGCTGAAGCCCGAGGAGGCGGCGGCCGCGGCGAGCGCGGGGGTCGCCGGGGGCGCGAAGCGGGTCTGCCTGGTGGCCAGCGGGCGCGGGCCGACCGACCGCGACGTGGAGCGGGTCACGAAGACCATCGCCGCGATCAAGGAGCAGAACGAGGAGGTCGAGGTGTGTGCCTGCCTCGGGCTGCTCTCCGAGGGGCAGGCGTCGCGGCTGAAGGACGCGGGCGCCGACGCGTACAACCACAACCTCAACACCTCCGAGGCCACCTACGGGGACATCACCACCACCCACACCTACGCGGACCGGGTGGAGACCGTGCAGCAGGCGCAGGCGGCGGGCATGTCGGCCTGCTCCGGCCTGATCGCGGGCATGGGCGAGAGCGACGAGGACCTGGTGGACGTGGTCTTCTCGCTGCGCGAGCTGGACCCGGACTCGGTGCCGGTCAACTTCCTGATCCCCTTCGAGGGGACCCCGCTCGCCAAGGAGTGGAACCTCACGCCGCAGCGCTGTCTGCGGATCCTCGCCATGGTCCGGTTCGTCTGCCCGGACGTGGAGGTGCGGCTGGCCGGCGGCCGTGAGGTGCACCTGCGGTCGATGCAGCCGCTCGCGCTGCACCTGGCGAATTCAATCTTCCTCGGCGACTACCTGACCAGCGAGGGCCAGGCGGGCAAGGACGACCTGGCGATGATCGCGGACGCCGGTTTCGAGGTGGAGGGAGCGGACACCACCACCCTGCCCGAGCACCGCCGGGACGCGGCCGCCCACGGCGGCTGCGGGGGCCACGGCGAGGGCGGCTGCGGGCCGTGCGGCGGCGGGGAGCCGGCCGCGGTCCCGGCGGACGGCGCGGACGCGCCGGAGGCGGTCACCGCCGGCGGGCCGCGCACCGACCTGGTCGCCGTGCGCCGCCGCGGCGCGGGAACGGACCTGCCGCCCAATGCCTGAGCCGCTGACCGCCGGCGAACTGCTGGCCCTGGACCGGCAGCACGTCTGGCACCCCTACGGGCCGATGCCGGGCCGCCAGGAACCGCTGCTGGTCGAGTCGGCCGCGGGGGTGCGGCTGCGGCTGGGCGCCCCCGCGGAGGGGCGGACCGAGCTGATCGACGGCATGTCGTCGTGGTGGTCGGCGCTGCACGGCTACAACCACCCGGTGCTGAACGAGGCGGCCCGCGCCCAGCTGGACCGGATGAGCCACGTGATGTTCGGCGGGCTCACCCATGAGCCCGCGGTGCGGCTGGCCGCCCGGCTGGTGGAGATCACCCCGGAGCCGCTGCAGCACGTCTTCCTGGCCGACTCCGGTTCGGTGTCGGTCGAGGTCGCGGTGAAGATGTGCCTGCAGTACTGGCGGTCGGTCGGCCGGCCGGGCCGGCAGCGGCTGCTGACCTGGCGCGGCGGCTACCACGGCGACACCTGGCAGCCGATGTCGGTGTGCGATCCGGACGGCGGGATGCACCATCTGTGGTCGGGGTTGCTGCCCCAACAGGTGTTCGCCGACGCGCCGCCGACCGGTTTCGACGCCGAGCCGGACCCGGCGTACGTGGCCCATCTGCGGGAGCTGTTCGCCCGGCACACCGACGAGCTGGCCGCGGTGATCGTGGAGCCGGTGGTGCAGAACGCCGGCGGGATGCGCTTCCACTCCCCCGGCTACCTGCGGGTGCTGCGGGAGCTGTGCGACGAGCACGACCTGCCGCTGGTCTTCGACGAGATCGCCACCGGCTTCGGCCGCACCGGCACGCTCTTCGCCGCCGGGCACGCCGGGGTCTCGCCCGATGTGATGTGCGTGGGCAAGGCGCTGACCGGCGGCTATCTCACGCTGGGCGCCACGCTGTGCACCACCCGGATCGCCGAGGGCATCTCCGGCGGAGCGGTGCCGGTGCTCGCCCACGGCCCCACCTTCATGGGCAATCCGCTGGCCACCGCGGTCGCCGGAGCCTCGATCGACCTGCTGCTGTCGCACGACTGGCAGCAGGAGGTCAAGCGGATCGAGACCGGGCTGCGGTCGGGTCTGGCGGAGGCGGCCGGGCTCCCCGGGGTCCGCGACGTGCGGGTGCTGGGCGCCATCGGCGTGGTGCAGCTGGACCACCCGGTGGACATGGCCGCCGCGACCCGCGCCGCGATACGGGAGGGCGTGTGGCTGCGGCCGTTCGGGGAGCTGCTGTACACCATGCCGCCGTTCGTGACCGGCGACGAGGACCTGGCGCGGATCTGCGCCGCGGTCCGGGCGGCGGCCCTGGCGGGCTGAACCGCGCGTCCGGGCCGGGTGCGGCCGGGCCGGCCCCGGCCGCACCCCGAACCCCCGCGCGCCCGGCGTCGAGGACGGGCGTCGGGGATCGTGCGTGGGGGTGTCGGGGGTCGGGTGAGGAAGAGAAAGGTACGGAGAGAGACATGTCGGTGCTCGTGGTCACCGGTACCAACACCGAGATCGGAAAGACGGTGGTGACGGCGGCCGTGGCGGCCGCCGCACTCGCCCGGGGCCGGACGGTGGCGGTGCTCAAACCGGCGCAGACCGGCGTCGCGGCCGGCGAGCCGGGCGACGTCGCGGAGGTCACACGGCTGGCCGGTCCGGTGACCGGCGCCGAACTGGCCCGGTACCCCGAGCCGCTCGCCCCGGACGTGGCGGCGCGCCGCGCGGCACTGCCCACGGTGGGGCCCAAGGACGTCGCGGCCGAGGCCGAGCGGCTCGCCGCCACGCACGACCTGGTGCTGGTGGAGGGGGCCGGCGGGCTGCTGGTCCGCTTCGACGAGGAGGGCGGGACGCTCGCCGACGCGGCCCGGCTGCTGGACGCACCGGTCCTGGTCGTCACCCAGGCCGGCCTGGGCACCCTCAACTCCACCCACCTGACGGCCGAGGCGCTGCGCGCCCGGGGGCTGCGCTGCCCCGGGGTGGTGATCGGCCGCTGGCCCGCCACCCCGGACCTGGCGGTCCGGTGCAACCTCACCGACCTGCCCAAGGACGCGGGTGCGCCGCTGCTCGGCGCGGTGCCGGACGAGGCCGGCGCACTGCCGCCCGAGGAGTTCCGGGCGAGCGCACCGGGCTGGCTGGCACCGGCGCTGGGCGGCACCTGGGACGCGGCGGCCTTCACCGCGCACTTCACGGACTGACCCGGCCGGGCGCCCGCGTCCGGCCGGCGAGGCGAGGGCGCACGGCCGCGAGCGGGCGCCGCCGCCCGGCCGGGGCCCGGCGCGCCCGGGCTCGGGCGGCCGGCACCCCGTGCGCCCCGGCACGGGAGATGCGGTCACGGAGGTCCCGGACGCGGGCGAGACCGGCGGGCAGGGGCACGGGCTCCGGCGGGGCGGGCCGTCCGGCGCGACGCGGCCCGCCCGTTACGTCTGCCGGCGCGGGGCCGCGGGCCTCACCTCTCGTCCGCGCCGGATTCCGCGCCGATGGATGCCCGGTGGACATCCGCACGGGCGGGGGAATCCTTGACCAGGTCGTCGCAGAACGCGGCGACGTCGGTGCCGATGAGTTCCAGGACCCCCTTGCCCTCCGCGACGCCCTCTTCGAAGAAGTCGAGGATCCCGGGGAGCAGGGGCCCGTCGGGCAGATCGTTCGGTCCGACCTTGAACAGGTACTTCTGCATCTCCTTGTAGACGATCCGGTAGTCCGGTGGGAGAGCCTTGACCCGAGCCACGTGCGCCCGCCACTGTTTCTTGCCCTCGATGATGTCCTGGATGCTCACGTCAGCCTCCCAGCCGGCTCAATTTCCTTGCGACGTTCCGGTTCACCTGCTCGCGCCACCGGTCGTGGCAGGTTCGCGCCCCTTCTCCGCCGGCGAGCGCGGCGCAGAAGTCCCGGATGTCGTCGCCGAGCACGTCGTGGACGCTCCGCCCGTCCGCCGCCGCTCCTTCGAGCAGTCCCAGGGCGTCGTCGAGGATCGGCATCAGGTTGCGGCCCGTGAAGTCGCCGTAGGGGAAGAGGTGGGCGATGATCTGTCCCCACGCCGCCCGGTGGTCGTGCGGCAAGGCCTCGGCCCGGGCTTCGAACGCCCGCCACTCCCTGGTGAGATCGCTGCCTGTGGCCTTCTCCCAGAAGCTCATCTGCCGCCCTCCTTGAGCTTGTCGATGCGTGATGACAGGTACTGCCACTTCGCCCAGAACTTCGCGAGTTCCTCGCGTCCGGCGTCGTTGAGCGCGTAGAACTTGCGCGGCGGGCCGACCCCGGACGGCCGTTTCGTCACCTGGACGAGCCCGTTCCTCTCCAGCCGCAGCAGGATGGTGTACACCGTCCCTTCGATGACGTCGGTGAAGCCGAGTTCGTTCAGCTGACGGGTGATGGCGTACCCGTACGTCTCCTCGCTGCCGATGATGTGGAGCACGCACCCTTCGAGGGTGCCCTTCAACATCTCGGTCAGATCGTCCATCGCGGGTGCTCCTCAGCCTGCCGGTACTACGTGGTACCGAGTACTGCTATACGGTATCACCGAGTAGCGGAGCGGCAGTACCGATCGAGAGTCCCCAGCCGGCCCCCGGAGGCGCATCGGCCTCAAGGACCGGCCCCTGCCCTCACCCGGGGAACGGCCCGCCCCGGGGCGGGCCCGGCAACGGCCCGAGCCGCATCCCGGCTGCTCTAGTCTCTGCCCATGACCTCGGACGAGACAGCGGGTACGTCCTCCGGTGCGAGCGCGGTCCCGGAAACCGCCTCCGCGGTGATCCTGCCCGGACGCCGCCGCGGCTTCGAGGCGCGGCTCGAACAGGGCACGCTGGTCCTGAAGACACCGGCCTTCCGCAGGCGCATACCGATCACCTGCATCGAACGGATGGAGAGCGCCGGTTCCGGCGGACGGAGTTTCACCGTCGTCCTCACCGCGCCGCGGACGATCCGTCCGACGTCGTGGACGGTACACGGCCGCAGCGCCCCGGCGGTGCGGGCCTTCACCGAGGCACTCCGGCGGAAACTGCCCGTCCGGGACTCGACCGAGCCCAGAGCCGACGGCTCCCTGCTCGTGACCGAGACACCGGTCGCGAAGCCGCCCGCCGACCGGCGCCGCATCGCCGCGCGCGTCGCCGTGACCCTCTACCTGCTGGCGGCCGCGGCGATGCTGACCGCCGGTGTCCTCGGCGCGTACGAGTGGTACGTCGCGTTGGTGTGCTGGCTGTTCGGATCCCTCGCGATACCGCTGCGCCACTTCGTGTACGGGGGCTGGCACTTCGTCCGGGAGACGTGGCGGCTGCGCACCCACGGCGTCCTCGTCGAAGGCCGGCGGCTGTACGCCGACGCCTACGAGTTCACCGACCTGGAGGGCCGGGTCCACCAGCTCACCGGTACGTCCGAGTACACGGCGCAGGTGGAGATCCTCCACGACCCGGAGGGCAGGGCGGAGGCGCAGGTCGGCCGCGGCACCACCGGCACCCTCATCTTCGCCGTCCTCGTTCTCCTCGTCAGCCTCGTCACGGCCACGGCCCTGGCCGTCCTCGCCCTGGCGGGTCCGCTCGGCGCCTCGCAGGTGTTCTCCCTCGCCCCGTGACGGGCGACCGGACCGCCGCGGGAACGGCGTGCTCGCGCCGACGCCGTGGTGGCGGCCGTCGACGGGAACGCGCGCGGGTTCGCCGGGACGGTGCGGGTCAGACCGGCTCCGGTGCGGAGGCCGGCGCCGGGTCCGGGGCGGGGTCCGGCAGGACCTCCGTGCCGGGGAGGCCGTCGCCGTCCCGCCGGAAGTCCTCGCCGCCCCGCCGGAAGGCGCGGGCGTACGCCTCGGGGGCGAGGTGGGCGCGGATGCGGCCGATGGCGCGGTCCACGTCGCCGCGTTCGGCCGGGGGCAGCGGCGCCCCCACCGCGTCGCGGGCCGCCGCGGCGGCGCCCAGCAGCCTGGCGGCCTCGGTGTACGCGCCGGCCAGCGCCTCGGCCCCGGCCAGCCCCTCCAGGGCGAGCGCCAGCGCGCGCGGGTCGCCGGTGCGCCGGGCGCTGTCCAGCCCTTCCCGGTGCAGCTTCCGGGCGGTGCCGGCGTCCCCGCGCTGTTCGGCGATGTAGCCGAGCTGAGCGAGGATGAACGCCACCCCGTGGTCGCCCTCCCAGCGGCGGCACCACTCCAGCCATCCGCGCAGGTGGGCCTCGGCGTCGTCCAGCCTGCCCTGGCGGCGGGCCACCAGCCCGAGGCCGACCTCGGCGAACTCCTCGCCGCGCCGGTAGCCGTGTGCCACGGCCAGCCGCCGGGCCCGCTCGTGGAGGTCCCGGGAGCGGTCCGGATCGCCGGTGAGGGCGGCGGTCCGGCCCAGCCGTGCCAGCATCTTGGCCGCGTCGTTCCACAGTTCGAGGTCGTGGGCGAGGCGGTGGCCCTCGGTCCGCAGGCGCTCGGCGGTGCCGTAGTCGCCGGTGGCCTCCGCCAGGTCGCCCAGGATGTAGGCGGTCTGCAGCCGGCCCCAGCCGTCGCCGAGTTCGTCGAACAGGGCCCGGGCCCGGTCGGCGTCGGCCCGCGCCCGGGCGTGGTCGCCCTGGTAGAGGGCGACCTCGGCACGGACCGAGAGCGCCGCCGCGGCGCCCCACCGGTCCCCCAGGGCCACGAACCCGGCGTGCGCCCGGTCGGCCAGGTCCAGCGTCGCCGCGGGGTCGCCGAACCCGGCCCGGCCCAGCGCGACGAACCAGCGGGCACGGGCCCGTCCGGCGGGGTCGTCGAGGGCGTCGTACAGCTTGAGCACCGCCTGGCTGTCGGTGTCGTGCCCGTCGAGCAGCAGCAGCGACATCCCCGCCCGCCAGGCCCGGGCCGCCGCCTTGCGCACCGGTGTGCCGCCGGCCGTGAGGGCCAGGTCCAGCGAGCGCCGCGCCTCGGCGAACCGGCCCCGCAGGAACCAGAACCACGCCATGGCGCCGACCAGCCGCAGCGCCGGGTCGGCGTGGCCGCGGCGGACCGCGTGGGCGAGCGCGGAGCGGACGTTGGCGGTCTCCGCGTCCAGCCGTCGCAGCCACTGCCGCTGCTCCGGGCCCCGGAGCCCGGCGTCGGCCAGCTCGGCGTACCCGGTGTAGTGGGCGAGGTGCCGGTCCCGGGCGCCGCGGGCCTCCTCGTCGCCGGCCTCGGCCAGCCGCTCCGCGCCGTAGGCGGCGACGGTCTCCAGCAGCCGGTAGCGGCCCTGGTGCTGTCCGACCAGCGAGCGGTCCACCAGCCGTCCGAGCAGGTCCAGGACGTCCTCGCGGCGCACCGGCCCGCCGGCGCACACCGCCTCGGCGGCCGGCAGCGTGCAGCCGTCGGCGAAGACGGTCAGCCGGCGCAGCACGGTCCGCTCCGGCTCGCCGAGCAGGTCCCAGCTCCAGTCGAGGGTGGCGCGCAGGGTGCGCTGCCGGGTCGGCGCGGCCCGGAGGGTGGCGGTGAGCAGCCGGAAGCGGTCGTCGAGCCGGGCGGCGAGGTCGGTCACCGGCATGAGCCGGACCCGGGCGGCGGCCATCTCCAGCGCGAGCGGGATGCCGTCCAGCCGGCGGCAGATGGTGGCGACCGCCCCGGCGTCGCCGTCCGCCGGCCGGAAGGTGGGGTCGGCCGCGGTGGCGCGGGCGACGAACAGCCGTACCGCGTCGGACCGCAGCAGCTGGTCCGGCCGGGTCTCCTCGGGGTCCGGCACCGCCAGCGGCGGGACCGGGCAGAGCCGTTCACCGGCCACCGCGAGCGGTTCCCGGCTGGTGGCCAGCACCCGCAGCGCGGGCGCCGCGCGCAGCAGGTGCGCGGTGAGTTCGGCGACCGGCTCCACCACGTGTTCGCAGTTGTCCAGCACCAGCAGCGTCTCCCGGCCGGCGAGGGCGTCGGCGAGCTGGCCGGGCAGCGGGCGGACGGGGGCGCCCGGGTCGTCGCGGAGTCCGAGGACCGCCGCGACGGCCTCGTGCACCTCGGCCGCGGTACGGGCCGCGGCCAGCTCCACCAGCCAGGCGCCGTCCGGGAGGGCCCCGGCGCGGCGCGCGGCCACGTCCAGGGCGAGCCGGGTCTTGCCGACCCCGCCGGCGCCGGTGAGGGTCACCAGCCGTCCACCGGCCAGCATCGCGTCGATCCGCCGCACGTCCTCGGCACGGCCGATCAGGTCCGTCAGCGGCGCGGGCAGGTTGCCGCGCGGCGGGTCCGCGGGGGGCGGCCGGGGAGGCGGGGGTGAGGCGCGGGTCCTGCCGCAGGATCGCCGCGTGGAGTTCGACCAGTTCGCGGCCGGGGTCGATGCCGAGGTCGTCGCGGAGCCGGTCGCGCAGCTCGGCGAGGCCGGCCAGCGCCTCGTCCTGCCGGCCCGCCCGGTACAGGGCCCGTACATGCGCGCCCCGCAGCCGCTCCCGCAGCGGATGGGCCGCCACGAGTTCGCCCAGCTCGCCCGCGAGCACGGCGTGTTCGCCCAGGTCCAGCCGCGCCTCGGCCAGGTCTTCGAGAGCGACCAGGCGCTGCTCCTCCAGCCGCCGGGCCTCCGCGCGGACGAACTCCTCGTCGGCGTGGTCGGCGAACGCGGCGGTGCCGCGCCACAGCCCGGTGGCCTCGCCGAGCAACCGGGCCCGGGTGCGGGGGTCACCGGCCGTCCGAGCGCGACGCAGCAGGGCCTCGAAGCGGCCGGCGTCCACCGCGTCGTCGTCCGCCCGCAGCAGATACCCCGGCGGCCGGGACTCGATCAGCTCCCGGGCGCCGGGTTCGGCCTCCTCCAGGACGCGCCGCAGCAGCGAGACCTTCGACCGCAGGGTGCGGACGTCGCTCGCCGGGGGCGCGTCGCCCCACAGGGCGTCGATGAGCCGGTCGACGGGGACGGTCCGGCCCCGGTGGACCAGCAGCGCGGCCAGCAGGGCGCGGGCCCGCGCCTCGGGAACCCGGACGGGGCTGCCGTCCGACGTCCGCACCTCCAGGGGGCCCAGTACTCCGAATCGCACCCGGTCACGGTACTCGTCGCCCCGCCGCAACGTTTCCGGAGACGGACCGGAACCCGGTTCCCGCACAGTCGTCACATGAACGAGACACCGCACACCACCGAACTCCGCTCCGAGCCCGTCACCGTCATCGGACTGGGCCTGATGGGCCAGGCCCTCGCCGCCGCCTTCCTCGCGGCCGGCCACCCCACCACCGTGTGGAACCGCAGCTCCGGCAAGGCGGCGGAGCTGGTCGCCGCCGGGGCGGTGCTCGCGCCGTCCCCGGACGCGGCGGTCCGGGCCGGCTCCCTGGTCGTGGTCTGCCTCAGCGACGCGGCGGCGGTCCACGACGTGCTCGGCCCGCACCGGGACGCGCTGGCCGGCCGGACGCTGGTCAACCTGACCTCCGGCACGTCCGAGGAGGCCCGCGAACTGACGGCGCTGACCACCTCCTATCTGGACGGCGCGATCATGGCGGTCCCCGAGGTGATCGGCCGCCCGGAGGCGTTCCTGCTCTTCAGCGGCGAGCGGGAGGCGTTCGACCGGCACCGGGCGGCCCTCCAGCGGCTGGGCACCGCCACGTACTTCGGGGAGGACCCCGGTCTCGCGGCCCTGTACGACGTGGCGCTGCTGGGCCTGATGTGGGGCACGCTCAACGCCTTCCTGCACGGGGCCGCGCTGCTGGGCTCGGCCAAGGTGGACGCGAGCGCCTTCGCCCCGTTCGCCACCCGGTGGGTCGGCAGCGTCACGGAGTTCATCACCGCCTACGCCGGGCAGATCGACCGCGGCGCCTACCCGCCCGAGGACGCCACCGTGGAGACCCATCTGGCCACCATGAAGTACCTGGTGCGGGAGAGCGCCGCCGCCGGCATCGACACCGACTGGCCGGCCCGTATCCAGGCGCTGGCCGAGCGGGCCCTGGCCGCGGGGCACGAGGGCACCAGCTACGCCAGCCTCATCGAGGTGTTCCGGGGCCGGGCGTAGCCGGGGCCCGCGACCGGGGGCGGTGGCCGGGGGCTCCGGCCACCGCCCCCGGTCGCGCCGCCGGTCCGCCCGGGCGGTCGCGGCGCTGAATGCCCGTCTGCCGGACAGCGCCGCCGACGCGGCGCCGCCGGTCCGGACGTGGCGGGACGGGAGGGGACGTGGCGGGACGGGACGTGGCGGGTTGAGGGTGATCGCGGCGCCGAGCAGGGTGAGGGCCGCCGCGGCGTGGGGCGGTACGCACCGGCGCCCCGGGGCACCCGTGCCACCGACCGGCCCGCTCCGGTCACCGGCCCGCTCCGGTCACCGGCCCGCTCCGGTCACCGGGCCGCGCCGTGTGCCGGCACGGTGCCCGGCCCCGGCGGCGGAGCGCCGCCCGCCCTGCCGGCGCTCACGGAGGTGATCAGCCACTCGGGGACGACGCGGACGGGCCCTGTGGGCGGCACCGCGCGGCACGGGCCGGATCCGGCACGACGGGCGGTCCCGACGGGTGTAACCGCCGGGACGCGGGAAGACGCTGACGCGTGACCCGCAGCAGCTTTGCCGATCCTTTACCATTGTCTCTCCGTCGCAGTCCGCGGCGGGCACCGGCCCCTCTCCCGAAAGGTGTGAACGTCCGCTCATGGGCGAACCTCCCAGTAGTGAACCGCCACGTGGTCGATATCGCGCGCTTCCCCCGGCCCTGACCGACGATGGGACGGAGGTGAACCGATGACCGAAGTGATCCTCCTGGTGGTCGCCCTGCTGCTGACGCTCGCCTGCGCGGTGTTCGTGGCGGCCGAATTCTCCCTGACCACGGTGGAGCGCTCGGATCTGGAGCTGGCCACCGAGCGGGGTGAGCGGGGCGCCGAGTCCGCCCTGCGCGCGGTCCGCGGCCTCACCTTCCAGCTCTCCGGCGCGCAGCTGGGCATCACCGTCACCGGCCTGATCATCGGCATGCTCTCCGAGCCGTCCATCGCCGCCCTGCTCACCGGCCCCGTCGAGGCGACCGGGCTGTCCCGCTCGGCCGCCTCCTCGGTGGCCCTGGTGCTGGGCACGGCGCTGTCCACCGTGGTGCTGATGGTGGTCGGCGAGCTGGTCCCGAAGAACTGGGCGATCTCCCGCCCGCTGCCGGTCGCCCGGACCGTGGCCGGCCCGCAACGCGCCTTCAGCGCGGCCTTCCGCCCGCTGATCCGGCACCTGAACAACACCGCCAACCGCACCGTGCGCCGGATGGGCCTGGAGCCGACCGAGGAACTGGCCTCGGCGCGCGGTCCGCAGGAGCTGGTGGCCCTCGCCCGGCACTCGGCGAAGGAGGGCGCGCTGGAGGCGGACACCGCCGAGCTGTTCGTCCGCACCCTGAGCCTGTCCGGTCTCACCGCGGAGAACGTGATGACGCCGCGCGTGCAGGTGGTGGCGCTGGACGTCCAGGCCACCGCCGAGGACGTGGCCAACGCCACCCGCGCCACCGGGCTGTCCCGCTTCCCCGTCTACCGCGGCAGCCTGGACACAGTGGTGGGCGTGGCGCACATCAAGGACGTGCTCGCGGTGCCCGCCGAGCGGCGCCCCCGCCACCCGGTCGCCGAACTGCTGCGGGAGCCGCTGCTGGTGCCCGAGTCGCTCACCGTGGACCGGCTGCTGGACCGGCTGTCCACCCAGCGCAGCATGGCCGTGGTGATCGACGAGTACGGCGGCACCGCGGGCGTGGCCACGCTGGAGGACATCGTCGAGGAGGTGGTCGGCGAGGTCCGCGACGAGCACGACCCGCACGAGACCCCCGACCTGGCCCCGGCCGGCACGGACCCGGACGGCCGGCGGCTGTACGACGCCGACGGCGCGGCCCGGATGGACCAGCTGGTGGCGATCGGCCTGCGCGCCCCGGACGGCCCGTACGAGACGCTGGCGGGTCTGATCGCCACCGAGCTGGGCCGCATCCCGGCCCGCGGGGACAGCGTCGAGGTGGCGGGCTGGCGGATCGAGGTGGCCGACGCCGCCGGGCGGCGGGCGTCCACCGCCCGGTTGGTGGCCCCGCTGCCCGGTGAGCACGACGCGCACGGGACGGAGGAGGACCGGTGACCGCGATCCAGTTGCTGATCGGTCTGCTCTCGCTGGTGGTCAACGCCTTCTTCGTGGGCGCCGAGTTCGCCCTGATCTCGGTGCGGCGCAGCCAGATCGAACCGCACGCCGAGCAGGGCGACCGGCGGGCCCGCAGCGTGCTGTGGGGCCTGGAGCACGTCTCGGCGCTGCTGGCCGCCGCCCAGCTGGGCATCACCCTGTGCACCCTGGTGCTGGGCGTGGTGGCCGAACCGGCCATCGCCCACCTGCTGGAGCCGGTCTTCCACGCCGCGCACGTGCCGGACGGACTGACCCATCCGGTGGCGTTCGTGATCGCGCTGTCGGCGGCGACCTATCTGCACATGCTCTTCGGCGAGATGGTGCCCAAGAACGTGGCGCTCGCCGAGCCGGTGCGGACGGCGCTGGTGCTCGGCCCGCCGCTGGTCGCCCTGGCCCGCGCCCTGCGGCCGGTGATCTTCACCGTCAACTCCTTCGCCAACGGCATCCTGCGGCTGCTGCGGGTGGAGCCGAAGGACGAGGTCTCGGCGAGCTTCTCGGACGACGAGCTGGCCCGGATGGTCGCCGACTCCAGCGAGGCGGGACTGCTGGACGAGCGGGCCACCGAGCGGCTCCGGGAGGCCCTGGAGCTGGGCCGCCGGCCGGTGCGCGAGGTGGCGCTGCCGGTGGAGAAGGTGGTCTCGGCGCCGCTCGGGGTGACCCCGGACGGGCTGGAGCGGCTCTCCGCCGAGTCGGGCTTCTCCCGCTTCCCGGTGGTCGGTGAGGACGGCCGGATCCGCGGCTACCTGCACGTGAAGGACGCGCTCGACGCCCGGCCGGGCGACGTGCCGTTCCGGATCGGCCAGATGCGGCCGATCGCCCGGGTGCGGGCCGACACGCCGCTGGACGACGTGCTCACCGCGATGCGCGGCAGCCGCACCCATCTGGCCGCGGTGATCGGCGACGACGGGCTGCCGGCCGGGCTGGTCACCATGGAGGACGTGCTGCGGGTGCTGGTGTCCTGAGCCGGCGCCCGGCCACCGGCCGGGACGACCGGGCCCTTGTGGGTCCGGTCGTCCCGGGGACACCGCTGCGCCGCGGCCCGGCGCCCGGCCCACCGGCGCCAGGCGGTTTCGTTCGGATCCGTCGGTCGTCGGTCCTGGCGCGCCGTTGACTGACGCGCAGGAGGCGCGGATCGAGCCGCTGCTTCCGGACCGGACGCCGGAGCGGGGCGCCGCCGGCGCGATCACCGTGAGGCGATCGACGCGATTGCCCACACATTCCGCACCGGGACCCGGTGGGTGCATCCGCCCGAGAAATACGGCAACGGGCCGGGCGTCTTCCTCCGGTCCGCCCGACAGCGCGGTCTCGGTTGGTGACCTGTGTGTTGTTCAGCGGCCGATGCTGTCCAGTTCGGCCATGTCGTCGTCCGAGAGGGAGAGGTCGGCGCCTGCGATGTTCTCGCGCAGATGGGCGATGGACGAAGTACCGGGGATGAGCAGGATGTTCGGCGAGCGCTGGATCAGCCAGGCCAGCGCGACCGCCATGGACGTCGCCCCCCGTCGGTTCGCGACCCGTGAAAGGGCCTCGGACTGTAGCGGCGTGAAGCCTCCCAGAGGGAAGAACGGCACGTAGGCGATGCCGTCGGCGGCGAGATGATCCACGAGGTCGTCGTCGTGGCGGTGGGCGAGGTTGTACATGTTCTGCACGCACACGATCGGGGCGATGCTGCGCGCCTCGGCGACCTGTTCTCCGGTGACATTGCTGACGCCGAGGTGGCGGATCAGGCCCTCCTGCTGGAGAGCGACGAGCGTCTCGAATGCTTCGGCGATCGAGCCGGCCTGCGGACCCTGAGCGTCGCCCATGCGCATGTTGACCAGGTCGAGGGTGTCGACGCCGAGGGATTCGAGGTTCTCATGGACCTGCTTGCGCAGGTCTTCGGGACGCCGGGCGGTGGGCCAGCCGCCCTGCGCGTCGCGGGTCGCGCCCACCTTGGTGGCGATGAACAGCCGGTCCGCGTAGGGGTGCAGCGCTTCACGGATCAGCTCATTCGTGATGCGCGGTCCGTAGGCGCCGCTGGTGTCGATGTGGGTGATCCCGAGGCCGACCGCCTCGCGCAGCACGGCCAGAGCGCCGTCGTGATCGGCGGGCGGCCCCATGACCCACGGGCCGGCGAGCTGCATCGCGCCGTAGCCGAACCGGGTGACGGACGAGTCACCCAGCGTCCAGGTTCCGCCGGGAAGAGGTGCGGAGCACGTGTTCATCGCGGTGCCTTTCACTTCATGCAAGGGGGTGGTGTCTCCAGCCCCCGTGCACCACTCTCGGAGAGGAACTTCCCATCGGGAAGTAGGCACTTTGAAGTGCGTAACACTCCAGAAGGTGGAAGGTGGAATCAGTGACGACGAAGGCCAGCAAGAAGGCGCAGGCCAAGGCGGAGTACAACGCGTTCCTGGCGGTGTGCCCAAGCCGTCAGCTCCTGGACCGGATCTCGGACAAGTGGGTCGTCCTGATCCTGTGCGCACTGGGGGGTGACGCCCCCGACCGGTCCGGCGCATCGCACGCCCCGAGGGCGATGCGCTACTCCGAGCTGGCCCGGCTACTGGCTGGAGTCAGCCAGAAGATGCTGACCCAGACCCTACGGGCTCTCGAACGCGACGGCTTGCTCATCCGCACCGTGACGCCCACGGTCCCCGTCACCGTCACCTACGAGCTGACCGACCTGGGCCTCTCGCTCCACCACCTGACACGCGGGCTCAGGCAGTGGGCCCAGACACACATGGAACAAGTCCTCGCCCATCGCGAGAGCCACGACGCACGAGCTTCCTAGCCTGGCAGCGTTCTCCGTCTCCGCTGCCGACCGGGATCGGTCCGACCATGAGACTTGTGCGGTCGATCCAGCCGATGGCCGAGTGGCTGCCGGACGAGAACATGCGGGCCTGCAGCAGTTCGTGCACCAGTCGCCCCGGGACCCGCTGCCGGTTGGGCGGCGGGTCCCGTCCCGCGGGCGGTGTGCGAGGCGATCCGGCGCTGCCGGACCGGCCACCAGCAGCAGAGCCGCCTGGACACCGCCTGGTACAACCGGAGCGCCGGGCCGGCGGACGCGAGGCACGCCACGTTCGAGGACTGCCTGCGCCACCTCAGCCACCAGGCCGGGCGGCCGCTCAGCGGCCGCCCGGCGGGACGGGACCGTGCGCGGCCGGGTCGTACCGGAAGACCGTGTACTCCACTCCCCCCATCAGGCGTTTCCGCGCCGTCCTGCGGTACAGCTCCGGCGGCCGGAAGATGTTGTCGTCGAACACGTCCTCGCCCGGCGCCAGGTCCCAGGTCGCCGTCGTACCGTTGCGCGCACCGCCCTCGAAGTAGATGTGTGTCAGAGCCATGCGGACGATCCTGCTCGCGGACCGGGCGGGCCGCATGCCGAACCGCCGCGGACGGGGTCGGACCGACCGGTTAGTATGTTCGGCGCCATGCGGACCAACGTCATCCACACCAGCTTCGTCGCGGTCGGCGACTCCTTCACCGAGGGCATGTCGGACGTGCTCCCGGACGGCAGCTACCGGGGCTGGGCCGACCTGCTGGCCGCCCGGCTGGCCGCCCGCGCCCGCGCGGCGGCCGGGCCCGGCGCCGCGCCGGGCTTCCGGTACGCCAACCTCGCGGTGCGCGGCAAGCTCATCGGCCAGATCGTCGACGAGCAGAGCCACGTGGCCGCCGCGATGGACGCCGACCTGGTGACACTGGTCGGCGGGCTCAACGACGTCCTGCGGCCCAAGTGCGACATGGGCCTGGTCTGCGCCCGGTTGGAGGAGGCGGTGGAGCGGCTGGCACCCAGCTGCCGCCAACTGGTGCTGATGCGCAGCCCGGGCCGGCGCGGACCGCTGCTGGAGCGCGGCCGGCCGCGGATGGAACGGCTCTTCGGCCACATCGACGCGCTGGCGGCCCGGCACGGCGCGGTGGTGGTGGACCTGTTCGGTTCCGACGTGCTGGGCGACGCCCGGATGTGGGCGGACGACCGGCTGCACCTGAACGCCGAGGGCCACCGCCGGGTGGCGGAGGCGGTGTGGCAGGCCACCGGCCACCCGGCGGAGTCCGACTGGAACGCGCCGCTGCCGCCGCCGGTGCGGCCCGCCTGGGCGGCCCGGCGCGCCGCCGACCTGCGGTTCGCCCGGCAGCACCTGGCGCCGTGGATAGGACGGCGGCTGACCGGCCGCTCCTCCGGCGACGGCCGTCCGCCCAAGCGGGCCGAGCTGCTGCCGTACGAGGTGTGAGCGCACGGGCCGGGTGCGCCGTGCCCCCGTGCCCGTGACAGTGCTCCCGTGCTCGTAACCATGTTCCGGTGACCGTGTCCCGTGCCCGTGAGCGCGCCCCCGCGCCGGTACGCGGTGGCGCCGCGCCCACCGGTACGGGCCGCGAGCCGCACGCCCTACGCGCACGGCACCGCACGCGCCGGGCGCCGGGGCCGCGCGGCGCGCTCCGGCCCGGCCTCGCTCTCACCCCCCGCACCGCTGCCGCGGCCCCTCCCCCGGCTCCGCGGCCCGTGCGGCCGGACGCGGCGCCGCGTGGCGCCGGCCGCCGCCTTCGCGCCGCTCGGCCGCACCCCGGCGACCGGACCGCTGAACGTGCCGTCGCGCGGCACCCGCGCCGGTCCGTGGCCGCACCGTGCCGTCGGTCGCCTGCCGGGCCGCCGCGAGGCGGGAACCCGGGCCGGCCCGGTCGGCCCGCCGCCGGTGCCGGCGGCGGGGGTGCCCGCGGGTGCCGTCGCCCGTGGGCGGCGCGGGCCCCTACGGCAGGTCCTGGCGCGGGAAGTGCGGCAGGACGTCCTCGGCGAGCTCCCGCAGCACCTCCTCCACGGGCCGTTCGCTGGGGCGCAGGTTGAAGGAGACATGGGAGACGCCCAGGCCGGCCATCCGCCCGAGGTGGTCGACCAGGGCCCGGCTGCCGGTGCTCAGGCCCAGCCGGATGGGGCGCGGCGGGGCGCCGGGGTCCTCCCGCAGGTGCAGCACCATCGGTGTGAGGTACGGCTTGGCGCCGCCCGTGACCAGGCGCTGCCACTCGCGTGTCCGCAGGCGCAGGGCGCCGAGGTCGCGCGGGTAGTTGAGGGAGGCGTCGGCGTGCTCGGCGATCCACTCGGGGGTCTGCTGGGCGCCGCCGGCGACGGCGATCGGGATGCCCGCCGGATGGACCGGCTTGGGCAGGACGTCGAGCTGCCGGTCGGCGTCGAGTCCGGCCCGGGGCAGTTCCAGCGGGCCGGCGCGCCAGGCGGCGCGCAGCGTCTCCACTCCTTCGCGGAAGGCGGCGCCGCGGCGCTGGAAGTCCCGTCCGAACAGCGGGTACTCCACGGGGCGGTCGCCGCTCGCGAGGCCGAGCAGCATCCGGCCGCCCGAGAGCACGTCCACGGTGGCGGCGGCCTTGGCGACCAACAGGGGCTCCCGCAGCGGCAGCACGACCGCGCCGGTGCCGAGCACGACGTGGTCGGTGACGGCGGCCAGGTGCCCCAGGTGGGTGAAGGTCTCGTGGACCGATCCCGCGTCGCCGAACCCCACCGGGTCGTACAGCGGCACGTCGCGCAGCCACAGGGCGGCGAAGCCGAGCCGGTCGGCGAGCCGGGCGAGCCGGGTCTGCCCGGTCAGGTCGGGGACGCCGAAGGGGCGGCCGGCCTCGCGGTCGGCGCGCTGCCGGGCCGGGTCCCAGCCGTTGTCGAGGGGGAGTTCGAGTCCGAGGGTGAGCCGCCCGGCGGCGGGGGCGAGGCGGGCGAGGGCGGGATGCGGGATTGCCACGGTGGGTCCTTGAGGGTGCGAGGCTCCGCCCCGGGCGGCCTGCCCGGGGCGGAGCGGGAGCGGTGCGGAGGTCCGGGCCGTACGGGCCGGGCCGCACCGGCTCAGTTGAACTCGTCCGGGTCCGGGCCGGTGCGCAGGCCGCGGTCGGTGGCGGCGATCGAGGCCATCTCCTCGTCGGTGAGCTCGAAGTCGAAGACGTCGAGGTTCTGGCGGATCCGGGCCGGGGTCACCGACTTGGGGATGACGATGTTGCCCAGCTGAAGGTGCCAGCGGAGCACGACCTGGGCGGGGGACCTGCCGGTGCGGGAGGCGATCGCGGTGATCTCCGGGTCGTCGAGGACCGCGCCCTGGGCGAGCGGGCTCCACGCCTCGGTGGCGATGCCGTGCTCGGCGTGGAAGGCGCGCAGTTCGGCCTGCTGGAGGCCGGGGTGCAGCTCGATCTGGTTGACCGCCGGGGTCAGCTCGCTGCTCTCCAGCAGCCGCTTGAGGTGGGCCGGCTGGAAGTTGGAGACGCCCGCCGCGCGGATGCGCCCGTCCCGGGCGAGGCGCTCCAGGGCGCGCCAGGATTCCGGGTACAGGTCGCGGGCCGGGGTGGGCCAGTGGATCAGGTAGAGATCGACGTGGTCCAGGCCGAGCTTGGCGAGGCTGGCGTCGAAGGCGCGCAGGGTGGCGTCGTAGCCCTGGTCGGTGTTCCACACCTTGGTGGTGACGAACAGCTCCTCGCGGGGCAGCCCGGAGGCGGCCAGCGCACGGCCGACGCCGGCTTCGTTGCCGTAGACGGCGGCGGTGTCGATGCTGCGGTAACCCGCCTGGAGCGCCGCGGTGACGGCGGCGGTGGTCTCGTCGTCGGGCACCTGGAAGACGCCGAAGCCGAGCTGGGGGATCTCGACGCCGTTGTTCAGCTTCACGGTGGGGATGGTCATGGGATTCGCTTCCTCGTGTGTCGGGGTCGGTGTGTGTGGGTTGTGGGTTGGTGTGTGGGGGTCGGTCCGGGGGGGGGGTGCCGGACGGTCGCCCGTGGCCGGCCGGGTCCCGCCGCGGGGCGCGGGTCATCGGGCGAGCTTCTCCAGCGCGGCGGCGGCGAAGGAGTGGTCCTGTCCGGGGGCCCCGCCGCCGACGCCGATCGCGCCGATCAGGCGGCCGTCGCGGTGGACGGGGATGCCGCCGGCGATGAACAGCAGCGGCCGGTCGAGGGCGGTGGGCAGGGAGTGGAAGGGGCCGTCCGGCTTGACCAGGTCCGCCAGGTCGGCGGTCGGCGCGTTCAGCTGGAGGGCGGTGTACGCCTTGCGGCCGCTGGTCTCGCCGGAGATCAGTACGGCGCGGTCGTCGCGGCGGAAGGCCAGTTGGTGGCCGCCCGCGTCCAGGACGGTGACGCTGACCGGGACCCCGGCCGCCTCCGCGGCGGAGCGGGCGGCCGTGATCAGGTTCTCGGCGTCGGCGGTGGTCAGCGGGGTGAGGGGGTGGCGTTCATGGTGCTTCTCCTGGTGGGGAGGTCAGTGGTGGAGGAGCGAGGGGGCGGGCTCGGCGGCCGGGGCGGCCGCGGCACCAGGCGTCCGGCGCGGGGGCGCGGCGCTCCAGGGCGGCGGACCACAGGGCCAGGAGCAGGGCCGCGGCGGCCAGGAGGGCACCGACCCAGTTCGGGGCGGTGTAGCCCAGGCCCGCGGCGATCACCAGGCCGCCGAGCCAGGCGGCCAGCGCGTTGCCCAGGTTGAAGGCTCCGATGTTGACCGCGGAGGCCAGCGTCGGCGCGCCGGACGCCTGGTCCAGGACGCGCTTCTGCAGCGGCGGCACGGTCGCGAAGCCCAGCGCCCCGACGAGCAGGATGCTCACCGCGGCGAGGATCTTGCTGTGCGCGGTCACGGTGAACAGCGCGAGCACCACCGCGAGGCCGCCGAGGGTGGTGTACAGCAGGGGCATCAGCGCCCGGTCGGCGTACCGGCCGCCGAGCAGGTTCCCCAGGAACATGCCGACGCCGAACAGTACGAGCAGCCAGGTGACGGCGCCCGCGGAGTAGCCGGCGACATGGGTCATCATCGGCGCGATGTAGGTGATCGCGGCGAAGACGCCACCGAAGCCCAGCACCGTCATCGCCATCGCGAGCAGCACCTGCGGGTTGCGGAACGCCGTCAGCTCCCGGCCCAGCCGGGCGCCCTCCGGCCGGGGCATCGCGGGCACCAGCCGGGCGATGCCGACCAGCCCGACGACCCCGAGCCCCGCGACGACGGCGAACGTGGTGCGCCAGCCCACCGCCTGCCCGATGAGCGTGCCCAGCGGCACGCCCACGACGTTGGCGACGGTCAGACCGGTGAACATGGTGGCGATGGCCCCGGCCTTCCGGTCCGGCGCGACCAGGTCGGCGGCGACCACCGAGCCGATGCCGAAGAACGCCCCGTGGGCCAGTGAGGCCACGATGCGGCCGGCGAGCATCATCCCGAAGGTGGGCGCCAGTGCGGAGAGCAGGTTGCCGGCCACGAAGAGCCCCATCAGGACGAGCAGGACCGTCTTGCGGCCGACCCGGGTGCCGAGCACCGTCATCAGGGGGGCGCCGATGACGACGCCGATCGCGTAGCCGGTGACCAGCAGGCCCGCGGTGGGGATGGACACGCCGTAGTCGTCGGCGATCTGTGGCAGCAGCCCCATGATCACGAACTCGGTGGTGCCGATACCGAAAGCCCCGATGGCCAGGGCCAGGAGTGCGAGAGGCACGGCGCGAACCTCCATGCGTTTGTTGCTGCGCCTTACGAGCCTCGACAATAGTTGCAGGCGCGGCATAAATGCAAACGCGGGCTATTTCGACCCGAAGGACCGGGGTGACGCCGGGGCGCCGGGCACCCGCCGCGGGCACCCCGGGACGGACCGCCGGGCACCGCCGGGGCCGGGGCGCCGGGCACCGCCCGGGCCGGACCGTCGGGCCCCACCGGCCCCCTTGACCCCACCGGCCCCCAGGCCCCAGGGAGAGGGCGGCCGGCCCCGCCTCGCCGGCTCCGCCGCGTCCCGCCATCCCTCCGCGGCGCGGGACGGTGGCCTCCCCCACCTCGGAACGGTGACCTCCGCCACCGCCGGACGGGACGACCGCGAGGCGCGGGCCACTAGGCGGCGAAGCCGCCCCTGGGCTCGATGATCTCCAGGTTGGTGCCGTCCGGATCGTTGAAGTAGGCGACCTTGGTCCCGAGGGCCGCGTCGGGGGTGACCTCCCCCGCGGTGAACGTGTAGCCGTCCCCGAGGAAGGCGTAGCCGGCCTCCTTCATCCGCCGGTACACGGCGTCGAAGTCGTCGACGCGGAAGCACAGGTGCATCGAGCCGGGGCGGTTCGCCACCCCGTTCGTCCGCTCACCGACCGGCTCCTGGAACTCGATGAGGTCGATACCCAGCGCGTTGTCCAGGTTGACCGTGGCGTAGCGCAGCTTCGCGGTGGGCAGCCCTTGCGCCCTGCCGAACGGCACGCTGTGCATGGTCCCGGCCGCGACGGGTTCCCGCCCGGTCAGCGCCCGGTAGAACGCGATCGAGGCGTCCAGGTCCGAGACCGAGATCCCGACATGGGCGGCACGGGTGAGGTTAACCGGAGTTGCCGCATCGGCCATGGCGTCTCCTCTCCGCCCCGCCGCCTCGCCCGCCCCGGCGCCGCACGGCTCCCCGAGGAGCACGGGTGGAATCGATTCTCCGGCCGTACGACAGAGCCCGCACCTCCTCGGCGACCGGGCCGACCCGACCGGCCCGGCCCGGTCGGCCCCTCGGGCCCGGTCGGCCACCACTTACTTGCAGGAGCGCTATAAAAGCTCTAGCCGATATTTACGGTGAGAGCTTATCCTGGAGACCGGCCGCATCCGGAAGGAGCCCGGTACCCATGACCGCGACGGACCCCGCGCTGACCGCCCTCTCCAACGGATGGGCGGCCCTCTACCTGCTGTACGGCAGGATCGAGACGCACATCGAGCGTGCTCTTCAGGCCGGGCACGACCTGAGCGTGCGGGAGTACTCGCTGCTCGACGTGCTCAGCCGCCAGCACGACGGCGAGGGCGGGCACCTGCAGATGAAGCAGGTCGCCGACGCCGTCGTCCTGAGCCAGAGCGCCACCACCCGCCTGGTCACCCGACTCCAGGACCGCGGACTGCTCTCCCGCTACCTGTGCCCGACCGACCGCCGCGGCATCTACACCGACGTCACCCCGGCGGGCCTGGCGCTCCTCGCCGAGGCCCGGCCCACCAACGACGCGGCCCTCGCCGAAGCGCTCGGTGACGCCGCCCGGAACCCCGAGCTGGCCCCGCTGGTCGCGGCGGTGGAGGCGATGGGCCCGGCGCGCCCGCTCCCCGGAGCCGTTCCGGCGCGGTGAGCGCAAGCGCCTCGCTCCCGCCCCCGGCCGGGACGGACCTTGGCCGGACGGCCCGGGGCACCGGCGGCGACCGCGCACACCGCGGCGCGGCCGGGCCGCCGAGGGCCCGCGGAGCGTCCCGGCCGGGGCCGGGAGGGGTGCCTCGCCGCACGGCCGGACGGCGGCCGGGTCCTTTGTCGGTTGCTACCACGCCGGCTCGGCGAACCTCTCGCGGACGGGCGCCCATGGGCACCGGCACGACGGGGGTGACCTGCGATTTCGCGGACTCCACGGACATGTCGGGACCTCCATGGACGGCAGGTAGACTCTGCACACGTGACTGTGAAGCCGCGCATCCCGAACGTCCTGGCCGGCCGCTACGCCTCCGCGGAGCTGGCCGTCCTGTGGTCCCCCGAGTACAAGGTGACGCTGGAGCGGCGGCTGTGGCTCGCCGTGCTGCGCGCCCAGAAGGACCTGGGCATCGAGGTGCCGGAGGGTGCCCTCGCCGACTACGAGCGGGGGCTGGAGACCGTCGACCTGGCCTCGATCGCCGAGCGCGAGAAGGTCACCCGGCACGACGTGAAGGCCCGCATCGAGGAGTTCAACGCCCTCGCCGGCCACGAGCACGTGCACAAGGGCATGACCTCCCGCGACCTGACCGAGAACGTCGAACAGCTCCAGATCCGGCTCTCCCTGGAGCTGGTGCGCGACCGCACGGTCGCCGTCCTCGCCCGGCTGGGCAAGCTCGCGGCCGAGCACGCGGAGCTGGTCATGGCGGGCCGCTCGCACAACGTCGCCGCCCAGGCCACCACCCTGGGGAAGCGCTTCGCCACGGCCGCCGACGAGCTGCTGGTGGCCTTCGGCCGGCTGGAGGACCTGCTGGGCCGGTACCCGCTGCGCGGCATCAAGGGTCCGGTCGGCACCGCCCAGGACATGCTGGACCTGCTGGGCGGCGACCCGGCCAAGCTGGCGGAGCTGGAGCGCCGGATCGCCGGGCACCTGGGCTTCGCCCACGCCTTCACCTCGGTGGGCCAGGTCTACCCGCGCTCGCTCGACTACGACGTGGTGACGGCGCTGGTGCAGCTGGCCGCCGCGCCCTCCTCCCTGGCGAAGACCATCCGGCTGATGGCCGGCCACGAGCTGGTCACCGAGGGCTTCAAGCCCGGGCAGGTCGGCTCCTCGGCAATGCCGCACAAGATGAACACCCGGTCCTGCGAGCGGGTCAACGGCCTGGCGGTGATCCTGCGCGGCTACGCGTCGATGACCGGTGAGCTGGCGGGCGACCAGTGGAACGAGGGTGACGTGTCCTGCTCGGTGGTGCGCCGGGTCGCGCTGCCGGACGCCTTCTTCGCCTTCGACGGCCTGCTGGAGACCTTCCTGACGGTGCTGGACGAGTTCGGGGCGTTCCCCGCCGTGGTGGCCCGGGAGCTCGACCGCTACCTGCCGTTCCTCGCCACCACCAAGGTGCTGATGGGCGCGGTGCGGGCCGGGGTGGGCCGGGAGGTCGCCCACGAGGCGATCAAGGAGAACGCGGTGGCCACCGCGCTCGCCATGCGGGAGCGCGGCGCCGAGCGGAACGACCTGCTGGACAAGCTGGCCGCCGACGAGCGCATCCCGCTGGACCGGGCGGAGCTGGCCTCCCTCATGGCCGACAAGCTCTCCTTCACCGGAGCCGCGGCCGACCAGGTCCACGCCGTGGTGGCGCGGATCGAGGAGCTGGCCGAGCGGTACCCCGCGGCCGCCGCCTACACCCCGGGGGCGATCCTCTGACGCCCCCGGAGCCGGCCGCCGAGCAGCACCGCCCGGTCCCGGACGTGATCGCGGCGGATCTGCACGTGCTGTTCTGCGGCATCAACCCCGGGCTGATGTCGGCCGCCACCGGCCACCACTTCGCCCGCCCCGGGAACCGCTTCTGGCCGGTGCTGCACGCGGCCGGCTTCACGCCCCGGCGCCTGGCGCCGGCCGAGCAGGAGGAACTGCTCCGGTACGGGCTGGGCATCACCAACGTGGTCACCCGCCCCTCGGCGCGCGCCGACGAGCTGAGCGACGAGGAGTTCCGGGAGGGCGGCCGGATGCTGCGGGAGAAGGTGCTGCGGCTGCGGCCGCGGTGGCTCGCGGTGGCCGGGGTGACCGCCTACCGGGTGGCGTTCGGCGACAAGCACGCCCGGATCGGGCCGCAGGAGCGGACCATAGGGGAGACCCGGATATGGGCGCTGCCGAACCCCAGTGGGCTGAACGCGCACTGGTCGGCGCAGCGGATGGCCAAGGAGTACGGCAGACTGCGCGCCGCGGCGTTCGACGACGCGTGACCGGCGCGGTCCCGCGGCCGGCACGACGCCGCACCGCGGGGCCCTGCCTTAATCACGGCCGGTGAACCGTCGTGCCCACCGCCACGGGACCGGCGTGCCCGCCGGTGGGAGATCCGCGGGGGAACCGCGCCGTGCTCACCGCCGGGGAACCGCGGGAACGGCCGCCGGGTCACCCCCGGGAAGGACCGCACCGGGTGGGCCGTCCCCGGGCACCCGCCGGCCGGTGCGGACCGGCCGGCCGCGCGCGGCACACCCACCGGTCGGTCACCGCGGCAGTCCCCGGACGCGGCGGGCCCGGCCCCGGCGTACCACCGGACACGTGGCCGAGGCACACGGGCCCGGGCCAGGTGCACGGCTGGGCGCACGGGCCCGCTCCGGCCATTCCGGCAGCCCGTCCGTCCGCCCGGTCTCCGAAGCCGCACGGACGCGGCACCCGGACCGCCCCTCGGCACACCCGGCCCCGGCGTACCACCGGACACATGGGCCGACACACACGGGCCCGGCCGAGGCACACGGCTCGGCACACCGGCCAACTCCGGCCGTCCCGGCAGCCCGTCCGTCCGCCCGGTCTCCGAAGCCGCACGGACGCGGCACCCGGACCGCCCCTCGGCACACCCGGCCCCGGCGCCCTGTCCGAGCCGCCGGGGCGCGGGACCTGAGGACAGGTCAGCGCGGCGTACCGGCGGCCACCGCGGCGATCAGCCGGCGGGGCAGCTCCCGGCCCGAGTGGGCGAGGCCCACGCCCATCCAGCCGCCCGGTATCCGCCAGGTGTGCAGCGTCCGGACGTACCCGCACAGGGTGTCCAGCGGTGGCGGGACCGGCTCGCCGAGCGCCGAACGCTCCAGATGCCCGGTGAGGTCGAGCACCTCCGGCTCGCCCCAGCGCCCGGCGAGCGCCCGGACGAGTACCTCCAGCTCGACGCGGAACTCCTCCTCCGCCTCCTCGATCCGGCTCTGGTCGGCGTCCCAGAACTCTTCGCTCGCCCGCAGCTCGACGACCTGGTGAGCGGGGCCGGCCGGCGTCCCCGGTCCGCCGGAGGGGTCCGGCCGGCCCGGCAGGGCCCGGGCGCACAGGGCGTCCACGGCGGCGAGGTGCGCTCCGATGTGCGTGGTCATACCGTCAGTAAAGCGCCGGGGTACGACACTTGAGCTCCACGGGCCGGACCCGGCCCGCCGGACGGGACGTACCACCGGGGGCGCACGTACCGCACCCCGCCCACGGGGAAGGGGGCGGCACGGCCACCGCCCCGGAAGGGCCCGGCCCCGCCGGAGGCGCACGGTCGGCCGGCCCGCGCCTCCGCGCGGAGAGGACCGGCGCTCCGCAGGCCCCGCCGTCGGCCCGGGGGCCGGGCGCCTACCCGTCCGCGCCCGGTGCGGACGTGCCGTCCCGCCCGCCCGGCGGACCTGCAACCCTCTCCCCGGCGCCGTCCCCCCATCGCCGGAGCGTCCGGGTGCCCGGCCACCGGCCCCGCGGGGCGCCTGGCCCGGCCCGGGCGCCCCGGCCACCCCGCCCGGCCGGTCCGCCGCGCCCCGCAACTCCCGCCCTTCCGCCCTCGCCGGGGCCACGTGACGCTCCGGTCGGCCCGGCCGGGCCCGCGGCCGTGCCCCCGCCCCGGGGATCCGTGCCGCGACGCCGCGGGCCGGCGCGGTGGGCCGCGGCGTGCCGCGGCCGGTCAGGCGTCGCGGCGTGCCAGCCGCCACCAGCCGGCCAGCACCGCGGCCGCGGCCCAGCAGGCGGTCACCCCGAGGCCCTCCCAGGGGCCCAGTCCGCCCTCCGGGGAGGTGTGCAGCACCAGTTGCCCGGCCCGGTCCGGCAGGTAGCGGGCGGCGCCCCCGGCGAGGTCCCCCACGACGAAGGGGACGATCAGCAGGAACGGGACGAGCAGCCCGAGGGCGGCGGCGCCGCTGCGCAGCACCGTGGTCAGCCCGGCCGCCAGCAGCGCCAGCAGCGCCAGGTAGACGCCGCAGCCGAGCATCGCGCGCACCGCGCCGGGGTCACCCGGCGCGGTCCCCCGGCCGTCCAGGAGCGCCCCGCCGGCCAGGAAGGCGGCCGGCCCGGTGAGGAGGCCGACGGCGAGCGCGGGCCCGCCCACGGCAACCATCTTGGCCGCGTGGAACACCCCCCGGCGCGGCACCGCGGCGAGGGAGACCCGGATCGCCCCGCCGCGGTACTCCGCGGCGACCGCGGCGGTGCCGAAGGCGACGGCCGCGAGCTGACCGAAGTTCAGTCCGTAGAACGCGGTGAAGAGGGGGTCGAAGCCGGGCTCCCGGGACTCCCCGTCACCGAACGCCGCGCAGACCGCGGCGGTGGTGCCGACCGTGACCGGGAGGACCGCGAGCAGGCAGCCGAGCGTCGAGCGGAGGGACCTGACCTTGATCCACTCCGCGTGGAGGGCCGCGGTGAAGGCCATCTCACTCCACCTCCCCGGCGCCGGTCCGGCCGGCCGCGAACTCGGCCGCCCCGCCGGTGAGGTCGAGGTACGCCTGTTCCAGGGTGGGGTGGTCGTCGGCGAGGCCGAGGACCGGGGCGCCCGCCGCGGCGGCGATCCGCCCGACCTCCTCGGCGCCGGCGTCCGCCACCAGCCACCAGCCGTCCCCGGCGGGCTCCCAGGACAGTCCCCGGTCCGTCAGCGCGGCGGCCAGCCGGCCGGGTTCGGCGGTGCGCACCCGCACCCGCCGCCCGCCGGCGGCGCGGACGAGGTCGGCCGTCGACCGGTCGGCCAGCAGCCGGCCGCGGCCGAGGACCACCACGTGGTCGGCGGTGGCCGCGGTCTCGGCCATCAGATGGCTGGAGACCAGTACCGTGCGGCCCTCCGCGGCCAGTCGCCGCAGCAGCCGCCGCAGCCAGACGATGCCCTCCGGGTCGAGCCCGTTGGCCGGTTCGTCCAGCAGCAGCACCGCGGGGTCGCCCAGCAGCGCGGTGGCCACCCCCAGGCGCTGGCGCATGCCCAGGGAGAAGGTCCGCACCCGGCGGTCCGCGGCGGGGCTCAGGCCCACCTCGTCCAGGACCCGCGCCACCCGCCCGGCCGGCAACCGGTTGGCGGCGGCGACGGCGCGCAGGTGGTCGCGCGCGGTTCGGCCCCCGTGGGCGGCGCCGGCGTCGAGGAGCGCCCCGACGTGGCGCAGCGGCTCGCGCAGCGCGGTGTAGGCGCGCCCGCCGAAGGTCGCCGAGCCGGCGGTGGGCCGGTCCAGACCCAGCAGGATGCGCAGGGTGGTGGACTTCCCGGCGCCGTTGGGGCCGAGGAATCCGGTGACCCGGCCGGGTTCGACGGTCACGGTGAGCCCGTCCAGGGCGCGGCGGGCCCGGTACTCCTTGGTCAGCCCGCGGATCTCGATCGCTGTCATGGCTCCGACGATGCCCGGCCGCCCCGGGGCGGGTCCTCCCCCCGGAGCGGGAACCGCCTCCCCCGTGCGGGGGAGGCGCCGCCGGCCGGGCCGCTGCCAGGATGGCGGCGTGCCACACCGTCCTCCGTCACTTCCCGTCCGCCCCCGCCCCGGCTCCGGGGTGCTCCGCTCCCGGCTCACCGCGCCGGTCCGCCGGCTGGGCCGGGCGGTCACCTACACCCGGTGGCTCCACCTGCTCAGCGGCGCGGTCCCGGCCGGGCTGTGCGCGCTGGTGTACCCGGGGGCGTCCGCGGTGCAGGAGGCCCGGGGCCTGTGGCTGCTGCTGATCCCGGTTCCGCTGCTGGTGGGCTGGGCGATGGTGCCGCCCGCACGGCTGGCGGAGGGGCTCCAGGCCCGGCTGCTCCTGCTGCCCGGGGAGCACGCGCGGCGGCCGGGCGAGGACCCGGCGGCGGGCATCGCGGCGGCGCCCGCCGCCTCCTGGGGCGACCGGGGACTGACCGCGCTCTGGCTGGTGCTGCGGCTGGAGGCCGGCTGTGCGACGGCGCTGCTGTGCGTCGGGCTGCCGGCGCTCACCGGGGAGCTGATCGCCGCGGCGGCCGACGGCCGGCCGGTGGGGCTGCCGGGGCCGGACCCGGTGCTGCCGCGCCCGGTCGCCGGGCTGCTGGCCCCGCTGCCGCTGCTTGTGCTGGCCCTGGCCGTGGTCGGCGCCGGGAGCCTGCTGGCGGTGGTGGCCCCGCGGCTGCTCGGCCCGTCGGCCGCGGAGCGGCTGGCGGCGCTGGAGGAGCGTACCGAACGGCTGCTGGAGCACAACCGGCTCGCCCGGGAGCTGCACGACTCGATCGGGCACGCGCTGACCGTGGCGGTGGTGCAGGCGGGGGCGGCGCGGGCCGCCGGGTCGCCGGAGTTCACCGAACGGGCCCTGGCCGCGGTGGAGGAGACCGGACGGCGGGCGATGGAGGACCTGGAGCGGGTTCTGCTGCTGCTGCGGGCCGGCCCCGGGGAGCGGCCCGCCGACCGGCCCGGGCTGGCCGAGGCCGGCCGGCTGCTGGAGTCGGCCCGGGCGGCGGGCTGCCGGCTCACCGCCGAACTCCCCGCCGAACTCGGCCGGCTGCCCGGCCCGGTGTCCCGCGAGGGGTACCGCATCCTCCAGGAGGCGCTGACCAATGTGCTGCGGCACGCCGGGCCGGTGGCGGTGGAGGTCCGCGTCGGCCTCCGGGCCGGGGCGCTGGAGCTGGAGGTGGACAACCCGCTGCCCGCCGCGGACCGCACCGCGGTGGCGTCCGGCCGCGGCGGCCGGGGGCTGCGCGGCATCCGGGAGCGGGCGGCGCTGCTGGGCGGCGAGGCGGAGTGCGGCGCGGACCGGGGCCGGTGGCGGGTCCGGGTGCGGCTGCCGCTCGACGGCGGGGTCCGGGCGGCCGCCCCGTAAGGTGGCCGGGTGCCGATCACTGTCCTGCTCGTCGACGACGAGCCGCTGGTCCGTGCCGGGATGCGGGCGGTGCTGGCCGCCCAGCCCGGCATCGAGGTCGTCGGGGAGGCCGCCGACGGCGCCTCGGTCGTCCCGCTCGTCCGGCGGCTGCGTCCGCGCGTGGTGCTGATGGACGTGCGGATGCCGCTGCTGGACGGCATCGAGGCGACCCGGGCGGTGCTGCGCGCCGATCCCGCCCCGCCCAAGATCCTGGTGATCACCACCTTCGAGAACGACGACTACGTGTACGAGGCGCTGCGGGCGGGCGCCGACGGGTTCCTCCTCAAGCGCGCCCGGCCCGAGGAGGTGGTGAACGCGGTGCGGCTGGTCGCCGACGGGGACTCGCTGCTGTTCCCGGCGGCGGTGCGGGCGCTGGCGGCCGGCCGCTCCAGCTCCGCCGCCCGGGAGGCGCTGGAGCGGGCCGCGCTGACCGAGCGGGAGCGGCAGGTGCTCCGGCTGATGGCGCGTGGCATGTCGAACGCCGAGATGGCCGGCGAACTGGTGCTGGGCACCGAGACGGTGAAGACCCACGTCAGCTCGGTGCTGGCGAAACTGGGCGCGCGGGACCGGACACAGGCGGTGATCACGGCGTACGAGTCGGGGTTCGTCGTCCCCGGCTGAGACCACGGCCGGGGTCCGCCACTCGCCCCGCCCCTGGCCAGCGGATACGATCCGGCTGACACGCACAGGTAGGGAGGCCGACGTGGGGCGGCTCACCGGCACAGATCCGTCTCTGCTGCGGCGCATCAACTCCGCCGTGGTGCTGCACGCGCTGCGCGCGGCCACCGCCGCCGGGCGGGGGACGGGGACGGGGCGGCCCGGCTCCGTGGACGAGGCGGAGAAACCGGGCGCCGCCACCCTCACCGACCTGGTGGGGGCCACCGGCCTGTCCCGGCCCACCGTCGAGGGCGTGGTCGAGGGGCTGATCGCCGGCGGGCTGGTGACCGAGGTCCCGGCCGATGTCGAGACCCGCCGCCAGGGCCGGCCCGCGCGGCGGTTCAGGTTCCGCGCCGAGGCCGGTCATCTGCTGGGGGTGGAGGTCGGCCCGCACCGGGTCGCCGCGCTGCTGTCGGACCTGGACGGCCGGATGAAGGGCTCGGCCCAGCGCGCCGTGACGGTGGACGCACCGGCCGAGGAACGCCTGGAGCGGGTGCGCACCACCGTCGCCGACCTGCTCCGGCGCTCCGGGGTGGCGCGTGACTCGCTGCGCGCGGTGGGGGTGGCCACCCCGGGCATCGTGGAGGCCGACGGCACGGTGCGGCTGTGCACCGCCCTGCCGGGCTGGACCGGGCTGCCGCTCGGGGAACGGCTGGGCCGCTCCTTCCGCTGCCCGGTGCTGGTGGAGAACGACGCCAACGCCGCCGCCGTGGCGGAGCACTGGCAGGGCGCGGCGACCGGCACCGGGGACGTGGTGTTCGTGCTGGCCGGGCTGAGCCCGGGGGCCGGTTCGCTGATCGCCGGCCGGCTGCACCGGGGCTTCGGCGGCGCGGCCGGGGAGATAGGGGCGCTCCACCTGCTGGGCCAGGAGGCGGCCCCGGAAGAGGTGCTCTCCACCACCGGGGAGCCGCTGCACCCGCTCGACGAGGAGCAGGTGGCCCGGGTCTTCGCGCTGGCCCGCGAGGGCGACGACCGGGCCCGGGAGGCGGTCTCCCGGTTCATGCGGCGGCTGGTGCACGACGTGGCGACGCTGGTCCTCGCGCTGGACCCGGAGGTGGTGGTGGTGGGCGGCTGGGCGGCCGGCCTCGACGGCGTCCTCGCCCCGCTCCAGGAGGAGCTGGCGCGTTACTGCCTGCGGCCACCGGAGGTGATCCAGTCGCTGCTCGGCGAGGCGGCGGTGGCCACCGGGGCGCTCCGGCTGGCGCTGGACCACGTGGAGGAGGAACTCTTCGCGGTCGAGGGCACGGTGACGGCCCGTCGCACCCGCTCCCGCTGAGCGGGCCCGGCGGCCGGCGGTGCCCGGGCACGGTACGGGCCGGCCGCGGCACCGTACGGCCGGTCGGGCGCGGCACGGTACGGGTCGGTTGCGGACACGGTCGGACTTGGCACGGCGCGGTAGGCCTCGGCCCGGCACGGTTGGGGTTGGCCCGGCACGGCGCGATAGGCCGGGCGCGCCTCGTCAGGCCGGGGGCCCGGGCACGGTACGGCCGGTCGGCCGCGGACGGTACAGCCGATCCGTGCCGGCCGCCGAGGCCGTCACGTCGCCCGCCCCCGGCCCCGGTAGAACCTCGCCCGGGCCGGTGGTCGTCGGCGGAGCCCGTACCGCCGCGCCGGTCGCCGGCGGAGCATGCACCCCCGGCCGCCGGTCGTCGGCGAGGCCCACCACCGGGCGTCGGCGGGGCCCGTCCCCGGCCCGGAGAGCCGGACGGGAACGGACGGGGCCGGGAACGGACGGAGGCCGCAGACGAACGGGCTGGGAACGGACCGGGTGGCCAGGAACGGACGCGGGCCGGAGACGGCCGGGGACGGCCCGCCGGGAGGCCCGTGCCGCCGGTGGGTCGTCGAACAGGTCCGCACCGGCCGGCACCGGCGGGCCCGGCACCGGCGGACCGCCGCGGAAGCGGATCCGGCGCGGGTCGCCGACGGGACCCGGCAGCGGCCCGCGGAGCCGTCCGGGCACGCCGACGGGCCCGTCCGGAGTCGTCCGGCGGGCCCGTTCCGGTCCACCCGGCGGCGCACCCGCAGCCGGCCGGTGCGCCGTGTGCCGATGTGCCGCGGTGGGGTCGGGCGGCGGCCGTCAGCCGGCCAGCAGCTGCATCCCGCCGCTCGGGTCACCGAACGTCAGCCGGCAGGTGTCCGCGCGGTAGGTGGCCACCGCCACGGCGGCGGTGCGGCCCTGCGCGTAGTAGCGGGTGGTGACGATGAGGACCGGCGAGCCGGGGAGCCGGTCGAGCTCCTTGGCGTCCTCGGCCCGGGCCGAGCCCAGCTCCACGGCCTGCTCCTGGCCTTCCAGCTCCAGGCGGGCCAGCTCCCGCAGGAGCGTCCGGGCGCGTGCCGTGCCGCCGGGGGCGTCGATGGAGCTGAGGTGGGGCACCGAGGCGTCCGGGATGTACAGCAGCTCCGCGGCGAGCGGCTGACCGTGCGCCAGCCGGGTGCGCCGCACCACGTGCGTCGTACGGTCCGGCTCGGTGCCGAGCAGCCGGGCCACCGCCGGCGGCGGGGTCGCCTCGTCGCTGCCGACGGGCCGCCACGGGTCGGCCGTGTCGTTGATGCCCGGCCAGGAGTGCGCCGGGTCGCCCACCGAGACCCCGACCCGGGGCGGCGCGACGGTGGTGCCCACGCCGCGCCGGCGCTGCAGCCGGCCTTCCAGTTCCAGTTGCTCCAGCGCCTGCCGGAGCGTGGCGCGCGCGACACCGAACCTGGCGGCGAGCTCCCGCTCGTTGGGGAGGATCTCCCCCACCGCGAACTCCGAGTCCAGCGCGTCGCTGAGCACCGTCTTCAGGTGCCAGTACTTCGGCTCCGGCACCGATTCGAGCTGCGTGGTCCCCACCCTGTCCTCCGCGTTTCGCCGTGTCCCCTGGCGGACCGTGCCTGACGAACTCCGCGCCCCGTCCGGGGTGTCGAGCGGACCCCGGCGAGTTATGCGCGCTTCTTTATTAAAGGTTGTTGCACTAACTACGACTGCGACCATAAGGCGGGACACCTCCTTGGTCAAGACCAATCCTCGGTCCGTTACCGTCGGTACCGGAAACGATTCCGCGTACCGTTCACAGGGTGTTCGTGTATCGACCGGAAGGTTGCGTGGGGTATGGAGCGGCAGGTCACCGTGGTGACGGGTGGGGGACGCGGGATCGGGGCGGCCGTCGCCCTGCGACTGGCACAGGCGGGCCATGACGTCGCCATCGGGTACCAGCGGGACGAGGAGGCCGCGCGGCGGTCGGCGGCCGCGGTGCGCGCCGCCGGTGTCCGCTGCGCGGTGGTGCGCGCCGACACCGCGGTCGCCGAGGACGTCGAGGCGCTGTTCGACGCGGTGGTCGAGGAGCTGGGCCCGGTCACCGGCCTGGTGAACAACGCCGGGATCACCGGGCCGCTGACCCGGTTCACCGAGGTCTCCCCGGAGGTCGTCCGCCGGGTGGTGGACGTGAACGTCACCGGGGCGCTGCTGTGCGCCCGGCGGGCGGCGCGGGAGATGTCCACCCGGCTCGGCGGATCCGGCGGCTCGGTGGTCAACATCTCCTCGGGCGCGGCGACGACCGGCAGCCCCGGGGAGTACGTGCACTACGCGGCGAGCAAGGCGGCGGTGGACGCGATGACCGTCGGGCTGTCGAAGGAGCTGGCCGCCGAGGGCATCCGGGTCAACTCGGTGCAGCCCGGTATGACGGTGACCGACATCCACGCGACGATGGGCGACCCGCAGCGGCCGTGGCGGAAGGCCGACCGGGTGCCGATGGGCCGCCCCGGCGAGCCCGAGGAGGTCGCGGCGGCGGTGGCGTGGCTGATGTCACCGGAGGCCTCGTACACCACCGGGGCGGTGCTGCGGGTGGCCGGCGGCCTGTGACCCGCCCGGCCCGGCGCCGGGGACCGGAAGACCGGTGTCCCGGCACCAGGGCCGGACGGGGACTGCGGCCCCGGACGGGGTTCACTCCGGGGCGCGGCGGCCGAGCGGCAGCAGGTACTGCAACGGCTGGTCCAGGTCGTCCAGGCCCAGCAGTTCGTGGGCCAGGTCGTCGTGGAAGCCGCCGAGCGGGGTGCCGGCCAGGCCCAGGGCGGTGGCGGTGAGCAGCAGGGTCTGCGCCAGGTGGCCGGTCTCCAGCAGGGCCAGGCGCAGGGCGCGCAGGCCGTAACGGGTGCGCAGCAGGCCGAGGTTGACGTACAGGCCCAGGACGACCGGTGCCCGCTCCACCCCGATCCGGTCGGGGTCGTCGGCCGGGCGGGTGAAGTAGGTGGACAGCGGCTGGATCTCGGTGACGGACGGCGCCGGGCCGATGCGCCGCAGGGTCCGCCGTTCGGGTACGCAGTCGTAGGTGGCCGGCGGGAGCCCGGCCACGTCCAGGGCGATCAGCCGCACCCGGGCGGTGTAGAGGGCGCCCGCGCTGGGGTAGGGGCGGTGCACCAGGGTCCGGGACGAGCCGTCGGCGAGGCGCTGGGCGGACCGGCCGCTCTCGGCCAGCGCGGTCCACAGCAGGGTGCCCAGTCGGGTGGCGTCCAGCGGGCCGGTGAGCGCTCCGCGCAGCGACGCCCGGCGGGCCAGCACGGTGTGCAGCGGCACCTCCGGCGGCGGGCCGGCCGGCAGGGCGGTCTCCGCGGGGTCCGCCGTCGTGGCCGGCCCGGCGTCCGGTTCCAGCGGCCGGAGCGCCGAGTCCTGCCCGCGGCCGATCTGGAACTTGCTGCGTTCCAGGTACTGCAGGTCGGCCGCGCGGTGCCCGTCGGGGAAGAAGGTGGGCGGCTCCCCGGGGTCGAGCAGCGTCCGGGAGGCCAGCCGGCACACCGCGCGCTCCTCGTCGGGGCCGACGCCGAGCCGGTTGAGCAGCATGTGGAGCTGGGACGCCCAGACCCAGGGCAGCGCCGCGGCGTCCGGGCCGAGTTCCGCGCGCAGCCGTGCGTCGGCGTCGCCGACCTGTCGCGCCCACTCCGTCAGCCAGGGGTCGGCCGTCCCGGCCGCCAGGCCGGTCCGCAGCGCCCGGGCGCGCGCGGCGAGCGCCGTGCGCTGGGCGGCGTGGACGGTGTTGACCCGGGCGTGCACCGCCGCCCCGGGGAGCAGCGGCACCTCGGTGACCCACCGCCAGCCCGCGGCGTGGCGCCGCAGCCACCGGGCGGCGGCCAGCCGGTCCATGCCCAGGCCGTGGGCGGTCGCGTGGGCCAGGTCCGCCGCGGTGGTGAGCCGGGCGGAGCCGCCGGGGGCGGCCGGGAGCGCGCGCAGCGCGGCGAGGGCCACCCGGGTGGCGACCGTGAACATCCGCTCGGCGGCGGGCAGCGCCCGCGGCCCGCCGTACCGCCGGGTCTCCGGGACGTACGGCACGGTGCGGATCTCGCCGTGGTACGACGGCCAGGGGCCGGCCACCGCCGGGCGGGCCTTGGCCGCGCGGACCAGCGCGGCGGGGAGTTCGGCGGCGGCGCCCGCGGTGAGCCCGCGGACCCGGATGCGCAGGTGCGGGCCGTCCTCGCCGTAGCGGATGAAGAACCAGTCGGCGGCGTCCCCGGCGGCCACCAGCCCGTCCAGCAGCGGTGCGGCGTCCTGGGTGAGGAAGGCGTCGGTGTCCTCGGTGCCGGAGTGGAGGAAGAGGTGGTAGCTGTGCCAGGTGTCCGTCGTCACGTGCGGCCCTCGTTCTCGGCTGGGGTCGGGTGGGGTCCGGCCGGCGCCGGTGGCGCGGCGCCGGCGGCCGGTCAGGGGAAGGGGTGCGGGTGGAGCGGCAGGTCCCGGTGGCGCAGCGGCCGGCCGGTGCGGCCCAACCGGTGCGGGACGTCCAGCAGCCGGGGCAGCCCGCGGGTGCGGTGGTTGACGTGCCCGAAGGTCATCGGCAGCGAGCCGGGCACGATCACCTTGGCGCAGTACAGCCCGAGCCGGTCGCGCAGTCCCGGTTCGGTCTGGTCGACGGCGATCACCTCCAGGCCGGTGCCGGCCAGCCGGCGCACGGTGGCGTCGAGCAGCACGGACAGGTCGGTCACCGGCTCCGGTGCCCCGGGCCAGGTCTCGGCGACCGACCGGAGCGGGGTGTCGGCGAAGAGGAACTCCAGCCGCGGGGCGGCTTCCGGCAGGGCGTTCAGGCCCACGTGGTCGTCGAGGGTGACGACGAGGTCGGGCCGCTCCAGCATCGGCCGCAGCCGCCGCGGGTCACGCGGGCAGCCCTCGGCGCGGGCGCGGCGGGGGGCTTCCAGGACGTTGGTGACGACCTCGGCGACCGCCGACCGGATCGCGGTGCGCGGGTCGTGGTGGGCCCCGGCCGCCAGCAGGACGCGGGGGGCGTCCGGGTGCGTGCCGCGGTAGCGGCAGACGGCCACCACGGCCGGCACGGCGAAGTCGTTGGTGGCGTCGAGGAGGAGCAGCTCGTAGCCGGCGGTGGCGGCCCGGTCCGCCAGCCAGGCCACCTCCGGGTCACCGGCCGGCGGCCGGACCCGGGGCAGCGGGGTGGCCGGGTACCAGGCCATCAGGAAGGCGTCCCGCTCGGCGACCTCGAACAGGCCGTGCAGCACCGCCTCCTCGGGGCTGTTGCCGAGGCCGCAGCCGTTGGACGACTCGTAGACCACGCGGGGCCGGTCGCCGGGCACGTCCCAGTAGGCCACGTGTTCGGGGACGGCCAGGACCCGGCGGTGGGTGAGCGACCAGCCGTACACCCAGTCCAGTTCCAGCTCCGGGGTGTAGGGCACGCTCCGGGACGCGGGGTGGCCGTGGTGGGCGGGGTCGGGCAGCCCCAGCCGCTCCGGGTCCAGCGCCCGGTCCGGCCCCAGCGCCCGGAAGGGGGCGCGCAGCACGGTGCGCCGGCCGGTGGGGCGCATCCCGGCGTACCGTTCGACGCTCTCGAAGAGCGCGATCCGCTCGCTGCTCACGAAGTCCTGGCCGCGGCCGTACCCGCCGTCGTCCACCGCCCGGCCGTCGGTGACGAACGCCGAGGTCAGGCAGGAGGCGAGGTCCTCGGCCCGGAACAGCGCGCGCACCGGGCCGAACCGCTCGTCGTACAGGGCCTCCCGCATCCGGCCGGCGCCGGTACGCGGGTTGGGGCCGCGCAGCACCGCCGGATCGGGCAGCGGGCGGGGGCCGGCGGCCAGCGGCCCGGTGCCGGCCGCGGAGTCGGGCGGCAGCGGGTGGCACACCGGGCAGCCGCCGACCGGGCGGACCCGGTGGGTGGACCAGGTGGCGCGGGCGGTGTGCACCAGGTACACGGTGGCCGCCCCGGCGCCGGCCGGCCCCGCCCCCGGCCCGTACGGCTCCGGCGGCTCGTACGGCTCCGGCGGTGCGCCGGGGTGCCGGGGCCCGCCGGGGTGCCGCGGGGTGCCGGGGTGCCGCTCCTCGCCGGGGTGCTCCCGTCCGGCGGACTCGCGTGGTGCGGCCGGCCCCGGTGGTGACCCGGGGGGTCGCGCCGTCCCGTGCTCCGTCGGCCCCCGCGGCCGCCCGCGGTCCCCCGGGCCGCCGCCACTCCCCGCTGTCCCCGCTTCTCCCGATCCCCCCGCTTCTCCCGCCTCCCCGGCTCCCCGCCGCACCCCCGGACCCCCGGGGTCGCCGGGCCCGCCCGGGTCGGCCGGTGCCAGCAGGTCCATGGCGAGCGCGCCGAGCGCCGCGCCCAGCGACGGCGGCACCACCCCGGCCAGTTCCAGTTTCGGGCTGTGCCAGGGCACCCGGCCGCCGGCGGTGGCCAGCCGCTGGTACTCCACGCAGCGCAGGCAGGCCGCGGCGCCGGGGCGCAGCACCGGGCCGACCACCGCCAGCGGCCCGTCCAGGCGCACCGGGACGAAGGTGACCGGGTGGCCCAGGGCGTGGCGGCTCAGCTCCTCGGCGAGTCCCGGGGTCCAGTCGGTGAGCAGCACCACGGCCCGGCCGGCGGTGGTGGCGCGCGCGGCGGTGGCGTCGAGCACCGGCACCGGCAGCGGGCCGAGCGGCGGGGCGGGCGCGGTCATCGGTCCTCCTCGGTGACGAGCACGGTGAAGCCGAACGCGCGGAGCAGGGCGGCCAGTTCGACGTCCCGGGTGGCGCCCGGAGCCGCCTCGGCCGGGAGGCCGCCGGTCAGCCGGCGCAGGGCGTCCTGGAGCGCCGGTTCACGGCCGGCCGTCCCGGCCAGCCAGCCGTCGGTCCAGCCGTCGTCCTCCCAGGGAGCGCGGCGGCCGTCCGCGGCGGCCAGCGGTGCCGCGGCCCCGCCGGCCGGGGCCGGCGGTTGTTCCCCGGCGCCCTGCGCGGCGGCGCTGACGGCGGCGACGGCCGACAGCGCGGCCCAGGCCACCGCGTCCCCCGGCGTGGCCTCCACCGCGTACACCGGCACCGGCAGGTCCGCCGTGCCGTGTGCCGTGACCGGGGCGGGCCGCACCCGCAACGCCTCCTCGCCGGGCACCGGGGCGCCCGTCGCCCCGTGTCCCGGGACGGCCTCCACCGGACGCGTCGTCACCGCATGCGTCGTCACCGGCGCGGCCGCCGGCCCGCGCACCGCCTCCGGGGCGGCGGGCGAGGGGAGCGGGGCGTGGTGGACGGTGGCGAAGTACACCCCCTCCTCACCCGCCCGGAAGACCTCCAGCCGGGCCGGTACACCCAGCCGTACGGTGAGCGTGGTCCACCAGTGGCGGGCCTGCGGGTGGCCGTCCCAGTCGGCGGCCGGCAGCGGGGAACCGGCCCGGCGGCGGGCGGCGTACCGGGCGGCGGCCCGGCGCAGCGCGCGGCCGCGGGCGTGGCCGGGGACGCGCCGACCACGGCCCCGGGGCCCAGCCGCACCTCGCAGGCGCGGCAGAACGCGTCGAGGCGGGCCAGGTCGGTGCGCGGCGCGCCGGCGAGCACGGTGGTGCCGGGCAGCGGGCAGGCGGCGAGCGGCACCGGCAGCTGGCACAGGGTACCGGGCGCCGGTGCGGGCAGCGCCCCGGTCCGTTCGTCGGTGAGGGCGGCGGTGCGGGCGAGTGCGGTGGCGAGACCGCCGGCCGGGCCGAGGCGCGCGCGGCGGTCCGCGTCCAGCCGGTCCGGGCCGAGCCAGCTGCGGTAATCGGCCCGCGGCGGCCGGGCGGTGGCCACCAGGACGGCCGGCAGGCCGGGCAGCAGCCGCGGGTCGTCGCCCTCCCCGGCGGGGTCGGGCAGGCCGCCGGCCGCGCACAGCAGGCGCTGGGCCGCGGCCCCGGCGAGCAGTGCGGTGGTGGCGGGCGCAGGCGCGGCCGGCGGGCCGGCGCCGAGCCGCGCGGCGAGGGCGGCGGCGTCCGCGCCCGCCTGCGCCGGGCCGCCCGGGGCGGTGACGTAGCCGCCGTCCCGGCTCTCCCCGGCGGCGACGGCGAGCCGGCGGCCGGCGGCACCGGTGCGCAGCAGGACCGCGCCGGCGGGCAGGTCCCGGCTTCCGGCGCGGGAGACCGTGGCCCCGGCGGCGCGCAGCGCCCGGGCGGCGGCGTCGGCGAGCGGGCCGGCGGCGGCCCCGGTCAGCACCGTGACCGGGGTGGCCGCGAGCACGGCGGTCGCCTCGGCGGGGGTGGTCGGCGGTGGCGGCGATCCAGGCGGGGCCCGGGCCGGGGTCCGCCGCGACCAGCAGGTCGTGGGCGTGGAGATGGCCGAGGAGGGTGTCCAGTGCGGTGCGCAGGGGCGTTCCGGGCGCCGCCTGCGACACCGGGCCGGTCCACTCACCGGTGCGCAGCGGCTCCTGGAGCAGCCGCCACAGCGCCGGCAGCGCCGGGCTGCCCTCCAGGGTGATGCTGCCGCGCCGGCCGCGCAGGTGGAGGCCGTCGCGCAGCGGGGTGACGGCGACGCCCGGCCGCAGCCGCCACCGGTCGGCGACGGGCTCCGGGGCGGGTTCGGGTGCGGGGGCCGGGGTGGTGACCGGTTCAGGAGCCGGGGCGGGAGCAGGCCCGGGGACGGGGGCGGTGCCCCGGTCGGGGGCCGGGGCGTGCTCGGGTGCGGGCCCGGTCCGCCCCGGCCGCCGGGGCCCGGTCGGCGCCGGCGGTCACGCGCCGCCCTCCGCCGTCGCGATCGCCGCGGTGAGTTCGGCCCGCCAGTCGCAGCCGGTGAGCCGGGGTACGGCGCGGATGACCAGGTGGGCGGCGAGGTAGCGTTCCAGCGGCGGGACGTCGCAGAGGGTCAGCAGCCGGTACAGGCCGTTGGTGCAGGCCCGGTAGACCAGGTAGTCGGGCCGCTGCCACATGGTGCCGGCCGGGTCGGAGCGGGCCAGCAGCCGGTGGAACTCGCTGTAGCGGGTGCGGGCTTCGGCGTCCCAGCGCTCCAGCGCCGCGGCGTCGCCGGTGGCGGCCGCCCGGTCCCGGTAGGCGCCCGGGGAGCCGTGCAGTTCGGTACCGGCCGCGTGCCGGGCGTGCGCCAGCCGCCAGGCGGCGGCCGACCAGTGGGCCCACTCCCGTTCCCAGCCTCGTGCCCCGCCCCCGGCGATCCGGCCGACCAGGGCGGTGACCGCCTCGCCGCCGCTGTCCCAGCGGCGGTCGAACGCGGCCCGCAGCCTGCCGTCCGGGTCGTCGTGGACGAGGAAGTCCTCCAGGTGGGAGACGTAGGAGTAGTGGCCGCCGGCGAGCCCGCCGGGGTGTGCCGCGGCGTGAGCGGCGAGCGCGGTGACGGCGAGCTGGACGCGGGCCCGGGCGGTGTCGCCGTGGTCGCCGAGGAAGGCGGTGCCGGCCCGCAGCGCGGGCAGTCCGGTGCGCAGCAGGTCGTCGCGGAGCTCCAGGCCGCCGGTGCCGAGGAGCTCGCGCAGCGCGGTGCGGTCCACGGGTTCGGTGCGGACGGTGTTGTCCGGCACGATCGGGCCGTGGGGCGGGGGGACCAGCTCGGCGCGGCCGGCCTGGGCGGCCCGGTCGAGGAGTTCGGCCTCGGTGAGGCCGCTGTGCGAGGGGTGGTCGTGGACCCAGGCGCGCAGCGCGGCCTCGGCGGCGGCCGCGGCCGGGTCGAGCCGTTCGGCCGGGCCGGACAGGCGCAGCCGCAGGTGCGGGCCGTGCAGCCAGTGCCGTTCGACGTGGGCGGTCAGTCCCTGCGCGTCGCCGGCCGCGGCGAGCGGCAGCAGCGCCTCGCGCAGCAGCGGTGCCTTGACCGGCTGGTGGTAGTACACGACCACGTCGCGGCAGGCGGCGTCGGCGGGGTGGACTCCTGGCACGATCGGTTCCCTCGGCTCTTTCGGTGGCGGGTCAGGACGGCCGTGCGGCGCGGTAGGTCTCCAGGACGAGTTCCACGGCCCGGGCCGGGGCGGCGGCCCCGCCGGGTGCCGGCAGCGCCTCCTCCAGTGCCGCGCCGTCCGGGTGGCGGGCCAGCCACTTGGCCAGGCAGCGCAGGTGCAGGGCGTTGCCGAGGTCCACGAACTGCGGCTTGGGGCGGGCGAGCCGGGTCAGGAAGTCCTCGGCGGGGCGTCCGGTGGGCGCGGCGGCGACCGGGTGCAGGAAGACCTGCTCGGGGAGGTCGAGCAGCGCCCGCCAGCGGGCCACCGCCGCGGCCGGCACCTCGGGCCCGGCGGTGAGGTCCGCGACGAACGCGGCGAGGACGCCGGGGGGCAGCAGCCAGCGGCGGCGGAGCAGGACCACGTGGCGGTGGCGCAGCCGGGGCGTAACGATTACCCGGCCGCCGGGGGCCGTCAGCGGGTGGCGGGGGACCAGCGGCTGGAAGTCCACCATTCCGTGCGGCAGGTCGCTCAGGTGGGCGGCGATCCGGCGGGGCAGCATCACCGGGGCGAGGAAGCCCGGGTAGAGGACGTCGAGCGGTTCGCCGGTGCCGCGCAGCCGCAGCCGCAGCTGGTCGGCGGCCTCGTCGTGGGCGAGTTCCAGGTCCGGTTCGCCGATCGGGGCCCAGCGGCGGTCGGGGCCGATCTCGTCGGGGACCAGGAGCGGGTGGAGGTTGGCGTTGAACCCGCCGACCGGCCGGAGCTGTGCGGGGCGGGCACCGGGGCCCAGCGCGTCGTGGATCTGCCGGGAGACCGCCTCGGCCGCGCGCGGGTCGAGGAGGTCCAGGAACCGGCTGGTGAACCGGCCCCAGCCGCCGTAGACGCGGTTGACGCACAGCAGCCCGGCGGCGGGGTCGCGCTGGAGGAAGCAGGCGTAGCCGGCCGGGCGGGCCACCGCCCAGCGGGGCAACCGTTCGCCCAGGCCTTTGACGAGGTCGCCGGGGAGCACCACGTCGGTGTCGGCGGTGTCCCGTCCGGCGCCCGCCGCGCGGACCCGGTCGGCCAGTTCGCCACGGAGGGCGGCGAACTCCTCCGCGCCGGTGGGGAAGGCGGCCCGGTCCGCGGGGTCGAGGGCCGCGATCCGGGCGGCGTCCTGCCAGGCGGCGGCCGTCTCCGGGCCGAACTCCCACGGGTGGGCGCAGCTGCCGCCGCTGCCGTACCGCCGGACGAAGCGGTCGCGGGCGGCGCGGCGCACCAGGTGGCCGAGGTCGAAGAGTTCGGCGAGCGCGGTGACCTCGGCGAGGGCTTCGTGGTCGGCGCCGTCGAGGAAGCCGTCGAGCCGAGCCGGGCGGGGCGCGACGACGTCCTCGGAGAGCACGTTCAGGGGCGCGGCGCCGGGCGGTACGGGCCGGCCGGCGGCGGCGAGCAGCTCGGTCCAGTGCCGTACCAGGGTGCTGACGCGGGCGGGCCGCTCGGCGGCGGTGGCCGGCCCGAACCCGGCGGTGAGCCGGGCGACGGCGTCGATGCGGTCAGCCAGGTCCCGGTCCTCGGCACCGGCCGGTTCCCGGACCTCGGCGCCGGGCTGCTCCCCGTCCGCGGCACCGGCCGGGCCCTGCTCCTCGGCGCCGGCCGGGCCCCGGTGCTCGGCACCGGCCGGGGCGGCGAGGCCGCGCAGCCAGTCCGTGAGCCGGCCCAGCGGGTCGTCGTCCTGCGGCGGCACCGGTTCGGTGGGCACCAGCAGGCCGGCCCGGCACAGGCGTTCCAGGAAGGCCTCGGCCGCGGCCCGGCCGTCGCCGGCTCCGGCGCCGGACAGGGCGGCGGCGAGGTGGCCGGCCAGCTCCTCCCGGGTGACCGGGTGCAGGGCGCGGGCGGTCACCAGGCCCAGCGGTCCGGTGTTGGCCAGCTCCGCCTCGTCCTCCTCGGTGACCAGGTAGCGGCCCCCGGCGAAGACGGTCCGGCTGCGGGAGTAGGTGACCCGGTCGCCGGTGACCCGCGCGGTGCTGGTGACGCGGTGCGGCAGCCCTACGCGGCGGTGCGGGGCGTCCAGCAGGGCGGCGGTGAGCGCGCTGGTGAGGGTGCGGTTGACGGTGACCCGGGTGTGCAGCGGGCCGTCCAGCGGGCCGGGGTCGCCCCAGTCCCGCCGGAGCGGGCGCCCGTCCGGCGGTTCGGGCAGCGGGCCCCAGCCGACCGCGGTGAACCACGACAGGGGGCTGGTCTTGGTGCTGGCGCGCAGGGCGTAGCGCAGGACGTTGGGCTCTTCCTTCCGCGTCCGGCGGTCCGCGGTGCCGTCGCCGGCCCGTTGCACGGCCCGGAGCAGGTCGGCGCTGGTGAGCGCGGTGGCGCGGGCGAGGGCGGGCTCCCGGCAGAGGGCGGCCAGGGCGGCGCGTTCGGCGTCCAGCGCGGGGCCGGCGGTGCGGTCCAGGGTCTCCAGGAGGGCACGGCGGCGGTCGTGGAGCGTGAGCCAGCGGGCCAGCCGGGGCAGCCGCCGGGGCAGGTCGCCGAGTGCGGCGAGGACGGCGGGCCGGGGTTCGCGGCCGTTGTGCAGGGCGCGGCGCAGCGGCAGCACGACGTCGCGGTGGAAGGCGGGCGGGTGACCGGACCGGCTGGCGTACAGGTCGTCGCCGAGCGCCGGGACGAGGGCGGCCGACTCCCGCTCGACGTCGGCGAGTCGGGCGAGCACCGCGCGGAGGTCCGCGCCGGCCGGACTCTGCGCCGGGTAGGTGAGCACGGTCGCCCGCACCAGCGCGTACGGTGCCGACCGCACCCGGTACCCGGGGTCGTGGCCGGTGCTCACGGAGTGCCGCATGCGTCATCCCGTCCCGTCGTGTGGTGGTGCCCGTCCCGGGCCGCCCACCGTGCGGGGGGCGGCCCGGGACGGGCGTCGGCCTGCCGCGGACGCCCTGCCGGGCGTCCGCGGTCAGCCCACGTTGAGCGAGTCGGTCTGCGGCTGCGGCTGCGTGCAGGACGAGGAGCCCTGGCAGGAACAGCTGCCCCACGAGGCGCCGCCCTCGGGGAGCGCGGCGGTGTCGCGCATCGAGGTGACGGTCAGGTCACCGAGGTCCAGCTCCAGGTCCTGGAGGTCGAAGGCGTCACTGCGTACGGAGTCAGACATGTGAATTCTCCTGCGACGAAGGGGTGAAGGCTGATGTGCACTCGATCGAGCCGTGCTGATGGCGCCTTGTGCGGGGGTCACGGAACGCGTCGCGGAGGGGAAAACCGCACCACGACGCCCGTAGACCCCGGTGATCGCGGAGTTGCGGGTATGACTATATGACTGAACTCGCTGATGCCAACCGGCTTTTAGCGGGCCATCTGCGGATTGGCTGGGTTATTCCGTTGGCCGACATGCGATATGCAGCTATACCGGCCGGGCCGCGGAGCAGGGACATCACCCGGAAGCGGTGACTCCGCCGCCCCGAAGGCCACCGGAGCGCCGGGGTCCGGGGCCCGGCCCAGGCGGCCGGGCAGACGCGGCGGCCCGAGGCCGGCCCGCTCCCGGATCGCACCAGGTCACCTGCTCCGCCTCCCGGTCGCGCCGGGACGTCCGCCCCACCCGGAATCGCCACCCCGGACCACCGTCGCCCCCGCCCGCCGCCCCGGCCGCACCAGGACCCCGCCCGGCGGTGCCCGGCCCACCCGGCGCCGGCGGATCACCCCACCCGGGCCCGCACCCGGCACCCCCAGGCCTGCACCCACGGGCCCGCACCCGACTCCCCAGGGCCGCCCCGGGTCCCCGGCCCGCCCTCGCCCCGGACCCGCCCGCCGTACGCACCTGCGCCCCGCCCCATGACCGACCACCCCGCACACCCCGCGGCGCCGCCCGGCCGGGCCCGCCCGACTCGGCACCGGCCCCCGACCGTCTCGGGACCGGGCTCCCGGCCGGGTCCCGTCGACCACCTTCCGGCGGCCTCATCGGCACCTTTTCCCGGGATTTCCGTTTGAGCGCCGAATCGCGGGTAGCCGGATTACCGAGGCAGATATGACAAACACACCAAATGAGACCGACGACACGCCGCCGAAGGGCGGCTCGTCCCCGGTGGCGCTGCTGCGCTCGGGATGCGAGCAGCTCACCGAACTGACCGGACTGCGGCCCGAGTCGGTGACCCGTTTCGAACGGGCCGACGAGGGCTGGCTGCTGGAGGTGGAGGTGGTGGAAGTGGCCCGGGTGCCGGAGACGATGAGTCTCCTGGCGCTCTACGAGATCTCCCTCGACCACGACGGAATGCTGACCGGTTACCGCCGCGTCCGGCGCTACGAACGCGCCCGCGGCGACCGCCACTGAGTGGCATGACCGGTCCGGAGAGGAATGAGACACCGACATGACGGTTGTTCCCGCGGAACGTACCGGCGGCGGAGGCGGCAGCAGCGGCCTCTACGACGTGCTGGAACTCGTTCTCGACCGCGGCCTGGTGATCGACGCGTTCATCCGCGTCTCCCTGGTCGGCATCGAGATCCTCAAGATCGACGTACGGGTGGTGGTGGCGAGCGTCGACACGTATCTGCGCTTCGCCGAGGCGTGCAACCGCCTGGACCTGGAGTCCGGACCGCACAAGTCGGCCGGGCTGCCGGAGCTGGTGAACGGCGCGACCGAGAGCGGCGCGCGGAGCAAGACCAAGGGCGCGCTCTCGGGCGCCGGGCAGGCCGTCTCCCAGGCGGCGCGCGGCCTGAGCGAGACGCTGCGCGGCGGCCGGGAGCAGCAACCGGAGCCGGCCGCCGGATCGGATGAGGGCGAGAGCCGCTCCGGCAGCCGCCGGACCGCGGCGAAGAAGTCGGGGGAGGACGCGTGAAAACCTACGTCTACGGCATCGTGCCCGGCGGCCAGCCACCGCTTCCGGACCGGCTGGAAGGTGTCGGCGACCCGCCCCGCCCGGTGCGCGGGGTCCGGGCCGGGGAGCTGACCGCGCTGGTCAGCGACTGCCCGGAGGGCATCCGCCCGCGCCGCCGTGACCTGATGGCCCATCAGCGGGTGCTCACCGAGGTCGGCAAGGTGTGCACCGTGCTGCCGATGCGCTTCGGCAGCGTCTCGCCCGACGAGTCGCAGGTCCGCGAGGTGCTCACCGCCCGCGCCGCGGACTACCGCGACCGGCTGCGGCGGCTGGACGGCCGCAGCGAGTACAACGTCAAGGCGGTCCACCACGAGCAGGTGCTGCTGCGCCAGCTGCTGGACGAGGAGCCGGGGCTGCGGGAGATGGCCGCGGCCAACCGTTCGGCCGGCGGCGGCAGCTACGAGTCCCGGCTGCAGACCGGCGAGCGGGTCGCCCGGGCCGTGCAGGACCGCGAGAAGGTCGACGCCGAGCTGGTCACCGAGGCCCTCACCCCGCTGGCCGAGGAGCACCGGCCCGGGCCGGAGAGCGGCGGCTGGTTCGTCAACCTCTCCCTGCTGGTGCCCCGGGAGGGCGGGGCGGCGGTGGCCGAGGCGGTGGACCGGCTCCGGCGCGAGCACCCGCGGCTGGACCTGCGGCTGAACGGGCCGCTGCCGCCGTACAGCTTCGTCGAACCGTGATCCTCTCGTTCGTCGGCTGGGTGCTGCGCCAGGTGGTGACCCAGGCGGAGCGGGAGTACTACGACCCGGCGCGGGTCCGGCGGGAGCTGGCCGAACTGGAACGGCGGCTCGACGACGGGCTGATCGACGAAACCGAGTTCGAGCGGCAGGAGGATCTGCTGCTCGACCGCCTGGAGGAGGCGCACGCATGGACGCAAGAGATCCGCTGACCGCCCCCGCCGCGCCGCGCCCCGCCGCTCCGGCCCGCCCCGGCGGGCTGGAGCCGGCGGGGGGCTCCAACCTCGCCGACATCCTGGAGCGGGTGCTGGACAAGGGAGTCGTCATCGCCGGCGACATCCGCATCAACCTGCTCGACATCGAACTGCTCACCATCAAGCTGCGGCTCGTCGTGGCCTCCGTGGAACGGGCCAAGGAGATGGGCATCGACTGGTGGGAGGACGACCCGTCGCTCTCCTCCCGCGCCGGGCGGCGCGCCCTGGACGCCGAGAACGCGCGGCTGCGGGCCCGGCTCGCCGAACTGGAGGCCGCCGGGGCACAGGCCGGCGGCGACCGTCCCGCGAAGGAGGACGAAACCCGGTGACCACCATGGACCGACCACGCCAGGAGCTGCGGTACGTCTACGCCGTCACCCGTGACGGACGGCCCGCGCCCGCCCTGCCCGGGGACCTGCACGGGGTGGCGGGCGGCCCGGTGGACACCGTCCGGCACGCCGGCCTCACCGCCCTGACCGGCCCGGTGCCGGCCGCCGAGTTCGCCGAGGCGCCGCTGCGCGCCCGGCTGGAGGACCTGGACTGGCTGGCGGACGTGGCCCGCGCGCACCACCGGGTGGTGGACGCCGCGACCCGGACGGCCGGCTGCGTCATCCCGCTGCGGCTGGCCACCGTCTGCCACGACGAGCCGGGGGTGCGGAATCTGCTGGAAGCCGGCCGGGACCGCTTCACCGAGGCCCTGGACCGGCTGGACGGCCACCTCGAATGGGGCGTCAAGGTGTACGCCGCGGCCACTCCCCCGCCCGCCGCCGCGGTTCCGGCCGGCGGCCCGGGGGCGGCCGGTGGTACGGACGGGGCGGGGTCCGGACGGGCCTATCTGCGCCGGCGGAGCGCCGAGCGCCGGGCGCGTGACGAGCGGTGGCAGCTCGCCCGGGACGGTGCGCGGCAGGTCTACGAGGAGCTGACGCCGCTGGCCGCCGACACCCGGCTGCACGCCCCGCAGAACACCCGGCTCTCCGGGGTGGCCGAGCCCAACGTCCTCAACGCGGCCTTCCTGGTGCCCGGCGCCGCCGGCGAGTCCTTCGCCGCCCGCGTACGGGACCTGGGCGGCCGGCTCCCGGCCGTCCGGCTGGAACTCACCGGGCCCTGGGCCCCGTACTCCTTCCTCTCGCCCGACGACGACCCGCCGGCCGCCGCGCCGGTCCCGGGCGGCGGTGGGGGGACCGCATGAGCACCGGCGCCCTGCCCGAGCAGCGGATCGCCCTGGTGGACCTGCTGGACCGGCTGCTGGCCGGCGGGGTGGTGCTCACCGGCGACCTCACGCTGCGGATCGCCGACGTGGACCTGGTCCGGATCGATCTGCGGGCCCTGATCAGCTCGGTGAACGACACCGTGCCCGCACCCTGGGAGGAGAAGTGAGCGGACGCGTGGAGCTGGACCAGGACACCGTGGAGCGCGACCTGATGCGGCTGGTGCTGACCGTGGTGGAGCTGCTGCGGCAGCTGATGGAGCGGCAGGCGGTCCGCCGGGCGGAATCCGGTGGCCTCACCGAGGACCAGGAGGAGCGGATCGGCCGCACCCTGATGCTGCTGGAGGAGCGGATGGACAGCCTCTGCCGGCAGCACGGGCTGCGGCGCTCGGACCTCAACCTCGATCTGGGACCGCTGGGCCCGCTGCTGCCCCCGGAGGACGTCCCCTCCGGCGGCACCGGGGCCCCGGCGCCGGCCGGGAGCCCGGTCCTCGCCGAGCACCTGTCCGCTGTCGACTGGACGGGCCCCGACGGGCCTCCGGGTCCGCCCGCGCGCTGAGGCCGGCTCCGCCCGGAGGTCCCCAGCAAGCCCGTGTGCCGCGGATGCCGTGCGGTACCGCGGGTCTCCGGACGCCGCGGCGGACGCCGTCCGCTGCCGCCCTGAACCACTGACGCGGGGTCCGGGGTGGCCGACTTCCTGTCGGCCACCCCGGACCCCGCGTCAGTCTCGGGGCGCGATCCCCCAGGCTGCGGCCCGGGCGGCGGCGGCCGCGCGGTTGGGCAGGTCCAGCTTGGCGAGGATGTGTTCGATGTGGGTGCCCACGGTGCGCGGCGCGATGTACAGCCGTGCGGCGATCTCCCGGTTGGTGCGGCCGGTGGTCAGCTCGGCCAGCACCTGGAGTTCCCGTGGCGACAGGCCGCCGGGCCGCGGGCCGTCCGGCTCCCGGCGGGCCGCCGCCGGCCGGGCCGGTGCGGGGCCGGCGGCGGGCCGGGCCCGGACCGGCTCCGCGTCCGCCGGGGCGGTCCGTGGATCGACGGCTGCGGCGAGGGCGTCGGTGAGCAGGGTGACCACGGCGCGCGCCGGGTCGGGCGTGCGCCGCGGCCGGCGGGTGCTGACGTTCAGCATGCCGACGTACCGGCCGTCGGCGGCGAACAGGCACTGGGCCACGCCGTCCTCGATCCCGAGCGGGCTCAGCACCTCCCGGAACCCCGGGGAGGCCGCCAGCAGCGGCCGGGGAACGTCCCGCAGCCACAGGCCGCCCCCCGCCGGGGTGCGGAGCACCGGAAACACCGGGTCGTGGTGGAGCCGGGTCTCGATGTACTCCGTGGCGTCGTCCGGGTAGCTCCCGGCCAGGGTGGTGTGACGCCGCCGCAGCGGGTCCCACCGGGCCAGCGAGGCGTGGTCGTACTCGACCACCTCGGACAGCGCCGTCAGGACCGCGTCGACCCCGGCGGCGCCGCGGGTGGCACTCCGGGCGGCCTCGCGGACGTGGACGGCCGCGTCCAGGATGTCCGCCGTGCTCCGCTCCGCTGCCATCCCTCCAGGATGATCACGCGCCCGGAATACGTCAAATGCCGAGGGTGTCGTGCACGACCTTCCCGTCCACGACGGTGAGCACCACGGGCATCCCCGGTATGTCGTGCGGGTCGGCGTCGAGCAGGTCGCCGTCGAGCACGCAGAGGTCGGCGACCTTGCCGGGCTCCAGGGAACCCTTCCAGTCGTCGGCGAAGTCCTGCCAGGCCGCGTCGATGGTGTAGGTACGGATCGCCTCCGCCAGGCTGATGCGCTGCTCGGGCCCGCTGACCCGGCCGGCGGCCTTCGACTCGCGCAGCACCATGGTGGCCAAACCCTGCCGCCAGTCCGGGTGGGTGACCGGGGCGTCGGACCCGCTCGCCACCCGCACCCCCGCGTCGAGCGCGTCGCGGTAGGGCCAGGCGTACGCGGCCCGCTCGGCGCCGACGAAGTCCTCCTCCATGTCGGCGACGGTCCACTTGATGGTGGGGTTCATGTTGACCCCGTAGCCGTGCTCGGCGAGCACCTTCATGCTGTGCGCGGTGAGGAAGTCGCCGTGGATGACGTAGTGGCGGGCGTCCGGCCGCGGGTGCTCGGCCACCGCCGCGGCGAAGGCGTCCACCACGGTGTCGGCGGCGCGGTCGCCGGTGACGTGGATGCCCAGCTGGTAGCCGGCGGCGTGGGCGTGCCGGATCATGGCGCCGATCTCGGCCGTCCGCTCGGCGTCGGTCGCGCCGCCCACGCACAGCGAGCCGCAGCCGCCGCCGACGTACGGCTCGTGCATCCAGGCCGTCTTGTTCGGCACGATGCCGTCGGCGAAGATCTTGACCCCGAGGATGGCGAGGCGGCGCGGGTCGGCGTCGCCGGGCTTGCCGAGGGCGTCGAGGGTACGGCCGAACTCCTCGGCGGTGCTCGCCATGCCGGTGGGCAGCAGCAGCACCCCGACGCGGGCGGTCAGTTCGCCGTCGGCCAGCAGCCGGCGGTAGACCTCCAGGGTCTCCGTGCCGAGAGCGCCCCGCATGATGCCGTCGCCGCCGGGGCCGAGCCCGGGCTCGGTGTAGCTGGTCACGCCGAGCCGGGCGAGGGTGGCCAGGGCCGACCGGACCGCGTCGGTCCGCTCCTGCCGGCTGAGCGGCGGGAGCGCGTTCTGGACGAGCGCCTGCGCCCCCTCGTGGAGCAGCCCGGTGGGCGCCCCCGCCTCGTCCGTGACGATGGCCCCGCCGGGCGGCGCGACGGTGTCCCGGTCCACCCCGATGAGCTCCAGCGCCTTGGAGTTGACCCAGGTGGCGTGACCGGAGAAGGAGTACAGCACGACGGGGTGGTCCGGGCTCACGGCGTCGAGGTCGTGCCGCGAGGGCAGCCGCGACGGGTCGGCGAGGCACTCGGCGAGGTAACCGGTGTCCCAGCCGTGGCCGGTGATCCACTGCCCGCGCGGAACCCGGCCGGCGGCCTCCCGGACCGCCTCGGCCACGTCCGCGAGGGAGGACACGGCCGGGTGGCCGACCTCCAGGGAGAGCGGCGGCGTCGCCATGCCGAAGGCGCACCCGTGCAGGTGGGAGTCGTTGATACCGGGGAGCAGCGTCGCCCCCCGCAGGTTCACGACGCGGGTGGCGGGCCCGATGAGCGGCGCCACGTCGTCCCGCCCGCCGACGGCGCTGATGATGCCGCCGGTCACCGCCAGGGCCGAGGCGACGGAGAACTCGGCGTCGACGGTCACCACCCGGCCGTCGAGAAACACCAGGTCCGCATACGTGTCCACAGCAAGGTCCTTTCGCAGGTGCGGGGGCACCACGGCCACCCGCGTTCGTCCTGTCCAGGACTATGGCCGCGCCGCCGCGCCCGGCACATCGGTCGACCCACCGATACGCGCCCGGCGGCGGGCTCCCCTCGGGAGCCCGCCGCCGCGGTCCGGCGCCCCCGGGGGCGGGCGGGGGCGCGCCGCGCCGGGCGCACGCGCCCCGCCGAGGCGTCACCGGACCGGGCCCCCGCCGTCCGTATCCGTGGCGGCCGGGCGCCGGTTGTCCGCGGCGGACGGGCGCCGTGCTCCGCGCCGGAACAGGCAAGCGGCGCGTCCTCCGTGCGGGTGGCAGCGGGTGCCGGGGGCTTCACCGGTGTTCTGCCGGGGGCGATCCTGCGCAGCAGGGCCCGGCCCCCGGCGGGCCCGGAAGGGGTGACAGACATGACCGGACTCATCACCGCCACCCGCGCGGCCCTGACCACCGCCGCCGCGCTCGCGCTGGCCCTCGGTCCCGCCCTCGACGCCCGGGCCGCCACCGGCACGTTCGTCTACGACCGGATCGACGGCAGCCACGGACGGATCGCCGACCCCACCAACCTGGTCTGCTACGACTTCGACACACCCGCCCTGGGTGTGGACAACGACACCGACACCGACGCCCGGGTGTTCAACAACTACGGCTGCTCCGGCGTGAGCGAGGTGGTGCCCTCCCGCACCGCCATCACCTGGGGCAGGTACCGGGCGCAGAGCGTGCGGTTCGGCTGACGGGCCGCCGCCGCGCCCGGTGCCCGCGGGCGCCGGACGCGGCCGGCACGCCGGGCACCCGTCCCCCGGCGCCACCGTCGGGAAGGCCGTCCCCGGGCCACCGGCGAAGGTCACGCCCCGGTAGGCGGCGCGGGCGACGGCGCGGTCGCCAGCGCCTGCCGGAGCCGGTCGTGGAGCCGGTCGTAGCCGGGGGCCAGCCGGCGCAGCGCCTCGGCCGCGGCCCGGTCGTCGGACACCACCAGCGGGTACTGCACCGCGCCCAGGGCACGGGCCTGGCCGGCCGCCGCCTCGGCCGCGCCGGTCAGCCCCAGGCCGGCCAGGCAGTCCGCCGCGTCGGCCAGGCGGCGGGCACCCACCCGGACGGCGAAGTGAGTGAGGAAGGCGCGCACGCCCGGGTCGAGGCCCCGGTCGGTGAGCGAGGCCAGCCGCTCGACCGCCGCCCGTCCGCCGAGGGTGCCGGCCCGCACCGGCAGGTCGTCCCGGCCCGCCAGCCAGCCGACGGCCCGGGGCAGCGACCGGCGCAGCGCCTCCCCCACCGGGACGTGGCGCTCGCGGACGAACCGGTCCCGCAGGACGAACGGTTCGCCGGTGTAGGGCACGGACTCCCCGCGCCAGGCGTCGAGGAACACGGCGGACGGCAGGGTGACGTACGGGTGGCCGTGCGGATCGTGGAGGAGCACCGTGTCGCCGTCGGCGGCGAGCACCACGACGTAGTGGTCGCCGCCGTCGGCGGTGGGGGTGCCCGGCTGGTGGAGCAGCAGGCCCATGTCGAGCGGCCCGGCCAGCACGGGGCCGCGTCCGCAGGCGGTCCGGAGCCGGTCCAGCGCCTCGGCGGGCGTGCCGCCGGCGGTGCGGGCGCAGCGCCATCCGAGCAGCTCCACAGCGGCGTCCAGGCCGCGTTCGGGGTCCCAGCCGTACGGGTCGAACAGCGGCAGGGTGCCGGCCTCCAGCTGGACGCCGAAGGGTGAGCCGGTCAGCGTCTCGATGACGGCCGGGGACGGCGCTCCGGGGCCCAGCAGCATCGCCAACGCGTTGCTGTAGCAGTAGGGGCCGGAGCCGATGTACGCGAGGTGCGGGGTCAAGGGATCCTCCTCGGGTCGGGCGGAACGGAACGGGCGCAACAGGTGGAACGGGCGGGACTTGCGGGGTGGGCGGGACTCGCCGGGCGGGCGGGGCTCGTGGGGCGGAACGTTCGGGTCGAGGCCGGCGGACCGGCAGGCCGGTGGTGGGGACCTGGGCAGTGCGGGGCAGGGCCGGTCCGGGTCGGGCCGGGGCGGCGCACGGTGGGGGGCGCCGGCGGAACACCGGGTGCACGGAGCTTCGGGACGGGCGCACCGCCGGGGCACCGCGGCCGCGCCCCAGGGCGCGGCGGGCCGGAGATTCCGGTACAGCCGGGTCCCGGGGCCCGGGACCCGGGTCGGGGAGCGGCCGGGGCCGAGAAGGGCGGCGGCCGGAGGGGGGCCGGGTCCGAGGAGCGGCGGGTCGCGGAGTGTCCGGGGCGCGGGGTCGCCGCGGGTCAGTGCGGGGCGGCGAGGGGCTGCTGGAGTTCGGTGACCCATCCGGCGGGGTCCTCGGGGGCGGCGAGGGTCACCTCCCGTGGGTACCCGGCGGCCCGGTGGCCGCCGGCGTCGATCCAGCGCGCCAGCCGCTGTGCGGTGGACACCACGTCGTCCATGGGGCCGCGGTGGATGACGGTGGCGGCCCGCTCGACGCCGGGCCGCTCCACGATCCGCACCTCCGGTGCCCCGGGCACCTCGGCCGCGGTGACCGGGAGTCCGGCCCGTACGGTGATCGTGCCGTCCTCGGCGTCCTCGTACAGCGCGACGCCGGGGCCGGTGGGAGCCACTCCGGCCGTGTCCAGACGGTGGCACAGACCGGTGAAGAGGGGGCCGATCACCGGCGAGACGTCCCGGGGGTCGAAGCTCGCGGCGGTACCGGTCAGTTCGGCAAGGCGGAGCGGCGCGAGCGGCTTGACCACGACCTCCTCGGCGGGCATCGCGCCCTCCTCCTCGATGCTGCGCAGGCGCGCCGCGACCTGGACCAGGCCGGCCCGCGCCCGGGCGACGGCCGTCTCCAGTTCGGCCTGCCGCAGCCGCAGCATCCCGCGCAACTCCTCGGCGGTGACCCGGCCGTCGAGGATGGACCGCACCTGGTCGAGGGTGAAACCCAGCTCCTTGAGCGCGATCACCCGGTTGAGGCGGGCGAGTTGCGCGGCCTGGTAGTAGCGGTAGCCGGTGCCCGGGGCGGTGTACGCCGGGCTCAGCAGTCCGATGGCGTCGTAGTGCCGCAGCATCCGGACCGAGACGCTGCCGTGCTTGGCGAATTCTCCGATGGTGAACATGGTCGTCCCAGTACAGGGCCTCACACGGGGAGAGGGTCAAGGGCCGGTCCGGGGCGGGGAGGTGCCGTCGGGCACGGGACGTTCTGCCCCGTGACGGGAACGCGTGGCGGATGCCGGGGCATGGTGGGCACGGGCCGGGGCAGGCGCGTTGTCGGGGAGCAATGGCCCGGACGGCGGACCGTCCGTCCGGGAGGAAGTACCGGACCTCCGGAAGCGAACACCCGCGCCGGGCGCCGGCGGCCGTCGGGCCGCCCGGGCGCCCGGGGTACCGGACCCGGTCCGGGTCTCCCCACGACTGAGGACGGCCCGCCGTACCGGGAGGGGGAACGGGCCGGACCTTTCTCACCCTGACCAACCGGCGAGGAGAGGGAACAATGACGAACTGGCGGCACAACGCGGCGTGCCGGGACGAGGACCCCGATCTGTTCTTCCCGGTCGGCACCGGAGGGGCGGCGCTGCTCCAGGCCGAGGAGGCCAAGGCGGTCTGCCGGCGGTGCCCGGTGATGCAGCAGTGCCTGTCCTGGGCCCTGGAGTCCGGGCAGGAGAACGGCGTCTGGGGCGGTACCGGCGAGGAGGAACGCCGGGCGCTCATCCGGCGGGCGAACCGGGCCCGCAAGCGGGCGGCCTGAGGCCGCCTCCGCCGTCCGGCCCGGCCGGACCATGACGACCACGGGCACCACGAGCACCGCGGCACACCGCACGGCGCACGACCGGGGGCCGGTGCGCGGCGGACCGCGTACGGGGCACCTCGTCACTCGGCACCTCGTGCGCGGTGCACCCCGCGCATCCCGTACCTCCTCCGCCTGACGTCCCATGAGCGTTTTCCGCTGAGGGCGCTGCCCCTGACGGCGGCTCCCCGGGCCGACGGAACGGGTCCGGGAAAACGCGCCCGGCGGGACGGGTCCGAGAGAACCCGGCCGAGGGAACGGGCCGGGGAACCCGGCCGGTGGAGCACCGCCGGCCATGGTCCGCGAGCATCACGGGCGCCTTTCCGCGGGGTCGCGGGCGCCGCGGGGCCGGGGACGGTCACGCCGCCGCCCCGCTCGCCCTCGGGCCCACCGGCGACACCACCCGCCGCGACGGCCGGCCGGCCGCCTGTACTCCGCACCGTCCGTCACGTCCCGCCCGGCGGCACGGTCCCGGGCGGTCGTCCGTGGCGCCGCACCCGCCGCGTCCCCGCGCCGGGGCCCGGCCCGGCCTCCCCGTCGGGGCTTCCACCGGCTCGCCACCACCGGGCGCGGAGCACCCCGCCGCTCCCCGGCCCGCCCGCCGTGTGACGCGCCCCCCTGCCGGGCCCGGCGTACCGGCCGCCGTGGAACCGTGGAACTCCGCGCGAGAGAACGTCGGCCGCGCGGCACCGGCAGGGCACACCGGACGTCAGGAGGGGACCCGCACCGCCGTGATCCTGCGCCGTGATCCTGCGCCGCGCCATGGCGCGCGGCGCACGCGCACACGGCTTCCCACCGGGCACGGCTGCCCGGCCCCGGAACCCCGTGGCCGGGGTCACGGGCCACGGGGTTCCGGGGCTTTCGCAGGGCCGCTCCCGCCCGGGCGCGGCCGCCGCAGTTATCCGGCGGGCGCATGGGCACGGTGGACGCACCCCTCGGGCGCGGCCGAAGGAGGGAGAAGAGTTCCCCGGCCGCCGGAGTCGGGCGTCACGGCGGCCGGGTCTGTACCGAGACGAGAGCCCGGCCGGGTGGGGCCGGGGGCCGGTCCCCTCCGGACCGCACTCCTCGTCTGTCGTACGCCTGACCGGGTTTCGCCCCGATAAACAGCGACATCCAACCAATTGCCCGGCAAAGAAGCCTTTGCCGTCGATCGTCGCCGGGCAGCGCCCCACCCGGCAGCGGCCGCCGGCCCGGTCCCATTCCCGTGCCGCCGAGCGCCGAGCGCCGACCGCCGGCTGCCGGCTGCCGGCTGCCGGCCATCGTCTCCATGCCCTCCGCGTCGCCGGGCGTCGGCACCCGTCGGACACCGCCGCACCACCGGGCGCCGCCACGCCGCCGGGGCAGCCGCACCATCAGGCGCCGTCCACGCGTCGGGGCCGGGCGCGTGGCGGCCCGGCGGCGCGGTTGCCGGGCCGCCTTCCGTTCAGCGGCAGCCGGGGGAATCGGTGCGCTTCTCCATGCGGGTGCCGCTGCGCACGGTGACCGACATCAGATCGCTGGGGGCGTCCAGTTCCAGGCGGTGCCAGCGGCCACGGGGGATGATCACCGCGGTGCCGGCCGGCAACCGCACCATGTCCTCGGCGCCGCCCGGCGATCCGGGACGGAAGTAGAGGCGGACGCCGCCGGTGAGGCAGCACACCGCCTCCTCGGCCTCCGGGTGCATCTCCCAGTGGTCGGCGTGCACATCGGCGTCGGTCTCCACGTGGAACGTGGCGATCTGCCAGGCGCCGGAGCCGCTGCCGGCCATCTGCCGTCCGGCGGCCCGGACATCGCCGCCGGGGTGGAGGTGGAGTGCCGAGGCGAACAGGTCGACGGTGGTGGTCGTCATCGTGAGGGCGTTCCTTCCAACTGGTGCTCCGTGGTGGCGGTGGGATGCGGGGTCGGTGCGGCGGCCCGGCGGCGCGGCAGCACGCCGATCGCCACGACCGCCGCGAGCACGAAGACGGCGGCGGAGACGGCCAGGCCCAGGGCGTAGCCGTCGTTGAGCGCGGCGGGGTCGGAGGCCGTGCCGGTGCGGTGGGTGGCGACGGTGGCCAGGGCCGCCAGTCCGATGGAGCCGCCGAGCTGGCGGGAGCTGTTCATCAGGCCGGAGGCCGTACCGGCCTCGCGCGGGGCGACGCCGGTGGTCGCGGCGGCGGCGACCGGCGCCAGGACCAGTCCGGCGCCGACGGCGGTGACGAGGGACGGGCCGAGCACGTCGGTGAGGAAGCCGCCACCGGGGCTGATGCGGGCGAACCAGGCCAGGCCCACGGCGGCCAGCAGGGCGCCGGGCACCAGCGACGCCCGCGGGGAGCGGGCCACGGTGACGCGGGTCGCGACCACGGTGCCCGCGACCAGGCCCAGGGAGAAGGGCAGGAACGCGACACCGGTCGCCGCGGCCCCCATGCCCAGGACCTGCTGCATGTAGAGGGAGACGAAGTAGAACGCCGAGAACTGCCCGGCCGCGGCCAGGAACACCAGGACGTTCGCGCCGGTGACCCAGCGGCTGCGCAGCAGGCCGAGGCGGAGCAGCGGTGCGGCGGTCCTGGCTTCGACGAGGACGAAGGCGACCAGCAGGACGGCCGCGGCGGTGAGGGTCACCCAGGTGACCGGGGACCCCGCGCCCACGGTGTCGGTGCGCACGACACCGAGGACCAGCAGCCCGACCCCGCCCGTCGCCAGCACGGCGCCCGGTGCGTCCAGCCGCTCGCCCCGCGCGGACGGCGCCCCGGCGGGCACCCCCGCGGCGACGAGCGCGAGAGCCGCCACGACGACCGGCAGGTTGATCAGCATGACCCAGCGCCAGCCCGCGTACTCGGTCAGCAGCCCGCCCGCCAGCACGCCCAGTGCGCCGCCCGCGGCGTTCACCGCGCTCCACACCCCGAGGGCGCGGACACGCCCGGGGCCTTCGGCGAAGGTGGTGGTGAGCATCGCCAGTGCGGCGGGTGCGGCCGCGGCGGCACCCAGGCCCTGCCCGGCCCGGGCCGCGATCAGCTGCCACGGCTCCTGGGCCAGCCCGCCCGCCAGCGAACACAGCCCGAAGACGGCCAGTCCCAGGACGAACATCCGGCGCCGGCCGTACAGGTCGCAGGCGCGTCCCCCCAGCAGCAGGAAGCCGCCGAACGTGAGCGCGTAGGCATGCACGACCCAGGACAGGTCGAGCGGCGCGAAGCCCAGGGCGGCGCGGATCTCGGGCAGCGCGACGTTGACCACGGACATGTCCAGCGCGACCACGAACTGCGCGACGGCGGCTGCCGCCAGCACCACACCGGGTTTTCCCGGAGAGTTTCTATACATGTAAAAAAATGTAGCGCCGGAAGATCTCCGCTGTCGAGCCCTGGGGGATGATGGAGCCATGTCGCAACCGCCCGCACCGCGCAGACCCCGAGGCCGGCCGCCCCGCATCTCGCGCGAGGAGATCATCGGCACGGCGCGCCGGATCGTGACCGAGGAGGGAGTGGGCCGGCTGACCATGCGGCGGCTGGCCACGGAGGTCGGCAGCACCCCCATGGCGCTGTATCACCACGTACGCGACAAGGAAGAGCTGCTCGTCCTGCTGCTGGACGACTACGCCACCCGGACACTGCGCCGGCCCGAACTGCCCGGCGAGCCCCGGGAGCGGGTCGTCGCCGCCGCCACCGCGATCCACGAGGCGCTCGCCGCCTGCCCCTGGATCGTGGAGGTGCTGACCGCCGACGACCTGATGTCCACCTCCGCGCTGTGGTTCGTCGAGCAGATCGTGGACGGTCTGGTCGCGTGCGGCCTCTCCCCCGACCGGGCCGTGCACGGCTACCGCGCGATCTGGTACTACACCGCCGGAGAGATCGTGGTGAGGACGACGGCCGCCCGCCGGCGCGCGGACGACGACCGCGCGACCTACCGGGAGCAGGTCTTCGCCGGCCTCGACCCGGCCGAGCTGCCCCGCCTGGCGCAGGTCGCGGACCGCTGGGCGCCGCTGACCGCCGAGGACACCTACCAGGACGGACTTCGGGCCCTGGTGGACGGCCTCACCGCCGGGCGCTGACGCCCCGTCACCGGGGTCCGCTCGCGACTCGCGCACGGGTCCGGCACACGGGACCGAGCCACGCGGGACCGCCGCACGCGCCGCGGGCCGCAGCGGTACGGGGGCGGGGCCGGACCCGCTCCCCCTCCTCGGCGCGCTTCACACCCGGCCCGCCCCGGTCGCCGGCGCCCTCACGGCGGCCCCACCCTATTGCCGCCGCCGGTTCCGCGGGGCTCCCGTCCCGCCGCCACCGCGGTCGCCGACGCCCGGGCGGGGCGCCGGCCGCCGCCCCCATCGTCGAGCCCGCACGGCCGACCACCGGCCACCGGTCGGCGCCCCGGCACCGTCCAGGGCACCGACCGTTGCACCACCCCCCTCCGCCCCCACACCCGCTCCGCCTCCGCTCCCACCCCGTCGCGATGTCTCGCCTCCCGTGTCCAACTCACTTGACGCCCCTGCCTTCGCTCACCGATCCATCCACCACCAACTGCGGTTTTCCCGTTGACCGCTGGCGAAGTGTCAATTATTTTTGACGGCATGAGTGGACCGGTTGACGTCCCCCCTCCTGACGACCCCGCCGCCGCGCTCGCCTCGGTGGTGGCGCTCCGGCGCCTCGCGGACCGCCTGGAACGCGCGGCCGTGGCACGCGCCCTCGGACAGGGGTGGAGCTGGGCGCAGATCGCCCAGGCGCTGGGCATCACCCGGCAGGCAGCACATCAGCGGCACGCCCGTGCCGTGACCCGTGACAAGGGGAATTCATGAGACTGTCCCGTCCCTTCCAGGACGTCAGCACGATGAACACGCTGCTCAACACCGCCGAGGACCTGGCGCTGGAGGCCGGCGAGCCGATGCCCGGGCCCGAGCACCTGCTGCTGGCCGCGCTGCGGCTCCCCGACGGCACCGCGCGCCGGGCCTTCGGGCGGCTCGGCGCGGACCCCGACGCCTTCGGCGCCGCCGTGGCGCGGGTCCACGCCGAGGCGCTGGCGGCGGCCGGCGTCCGGGTGGCCGACGAGGCGGCGCTGGACACCGAGGTGGCACGCAACCGGTCCCCCAAACGCGGAGCGATGCGGGCCACCGCACCGGCCCAGGAGGCGTTCCAGGCGGCCACCCGGCACGCCAGGACCGACCGGTCCCCGCTGCTGGGAGCGCATGTCGTCGCTGCGGTCGCCGGGCTGGAGCACGGTACGGCGCCGCGCGCGCTGCGCGCCATGGACATCGAACCGGCCGCGCTCGGCGAGGCCGCCCGGGCCGAACTCGCCGCCTGAAAAGGGCCTGCTGACGGCCTTGCGGGGCCGCCCGGGAGCCGCGGCGGGCGGGGGCTATGCCATGGAGCTATCGCCGGATGACATAGTCCCCAACGGGCCCGCCGTCGCCCACGATTCGGGGTGCCGAACCCGTTCTCGGACGAGTAGGAGCCCCCCATGGAACACCGTAGAGCCGCCCTCTCCGCCCTCATCGGCCTGGGCCTGGCAGCCGCTTCGCTGGCGACGGTCCCCGCGCAGGCGGCGGCCCAGAAGGACACGCCGGCCTCGTCGGTGGCCGCGACGTCCTCGTACGCCGCGTACGAGCAGTCGAAGGAGAACGCCGCCGCCACCAAGGCCTTCCACGAGGCCGTGATGAAGTCGGTGGCGAAGAAGCGCGCCGCCAACCCCACCGCCGCCGCGGTGACGGTCGTCTACAGCGCGGCCAACGCCCCCTCCTTCCGCACCCAGATAGCCCGCAGCACCCAGATATGGAACTCCTCGGTCACCAACGTGAAGCTGGTGGAGGGCTCCAACCCCGACTTCCGCTACTACGAGGGCAACGACTCCCGGGGCAGCTACGCCTCCACCGACGGCCACGGCCGGGGGTACATCTTCCTGGACTACCGGCAGAACCAGACGTACGACTCCACCCGGGTCACCACGCACGAGACCGGGCACGTCCTGGGCCTGCCCGACCACTACTCGGGCCCGTGCAGCGAGCTGATGTCCGGTGGTGGCCCCGGCCCCTCCTGCACCAACGCCTACCCCAACTCCACCGAGCGGTCGCGGGTGGACTACCTGTGGCGTAACGGTATCGTCGCCGTCCGCTGAGCCGGTTCCACCACGGCGCGCACACGTGCCGCGACGCCCGCCCGCCTCCGCCGGGCGGGCGTCGCGGCGTTCCGGCGCCGGCGCCGGCGCCGGCGCCTGGACCATGCGGGACCCGGCGCGACGGGATCGCGGCACGGGCCGCCGCCGGTGCACCGCTCGCGATCGCCGGAAGAGCCGGGACGGCCGGGAGACCCGGGACGGCCGGGGCGGCCGCGGGCGGGAGGGTTCACCCGGGCGTAGGGAGCGGCGCTCCCCGTAGACTCCCGGCGTGGCATTCATGAGCACCCCGCACTGCTGCTTCGTGTGAGCGGAAGACATCGAGGGCGATACCGGACGGCATCGCCCTCCTCGGCGTGCCCGCCGCGTGAACCACGGTTCCGGCGCCGTCCGTCTCCTCCGGAGGCGGTGACGTCCGAGCGCCCGCGGGCACGGTCTCTTCCCTCCCCCTCACCAGGAGTGCCTCGTGCCCGTGCCGTTTCCCCCTGCCCTCGCGCTCTGCCTCGACCTGCTGCGCTGCCCGACCTGCCGCGCCCCCCTGCGCCACGACCGCGGCGCGCTGCGCTGCGCGGCGGGTCACACCTTCGACATCGCCCGCCAGGGCTACGCCGGTCTGCTGACCGGCGGCCGTGCCACCAGCGGTGACGACGGGGCCATGGTCCGGGCCCGGGAGCGCTTCCTGTCCACCGGCGCCTACGCGCCGCTCCGCGCGGCCGCGGTCCGGCTGGCGGCCGGTGCCGCACCGGAGCGGGCGACGGTGCTGGACGCCGGGTGCGGCACGGGCTACCACCTGGCCGGTCTGCTCGACCGTCTGCCCGCCGCGCGGGGCCTGGGGATGGACACCTCGGTGCGCGCGCTGCGCGCCGCGGCTCGCGCCCATGACCGCGCCGCCGCGGTGACCTGGGACGTCTTCCGCCCCTTCCCGCTGGCCGACGGGGTGGCCGATGTCGTGCTGGACGTGTTCGCCCCGCGGAACCCGGCCGAGTTCCGCCGGGTGCTCCGTCCGGCCGGCCGGCTGGTCGTGGTCCGCCCCACCGGACGGCACCTGGCCGAGCTGCGCGGGCGGCTGCCCGCCATGGTCGCGGTCGATCCGGCGAAGGAGGAACGCCTCCACCGGGCGCTGGACCCGTTCTTCCGGGCCGCGGTCACCGAACGGGTGGAGTACACCGTGCCGTTGACCGGGGAGCAGGCGGCCGACCTGGTGGGGATGACGCCGAGCGCCCACCACGTGGGCCGAACGGACCTGGAACCTGACGGCCTCCCGTCCGGCCGGGTCACCGTCTCCGTGCTGGTCACCGCCTACCGGATTCGGTGACCCCCGGGCGCACGCCCCGGTGTCCGCATCCGACCGCCCCCGCACCGGTGACCGGCGGGCGCCCACCCCGTGGAACCCTGTGGCGGACACACCTCGGTGACCGTGGGCGCACCCGTACGCCCGCCGACCGGCGGCGGATCGGCGGGCGGCGCGCGCCGTTCAGCCGGTCAGTGCTCGCGCCGCCGACGGCCCGGCCCGGCCGGCCACCGCCACGGCACCGCAGGAGTCCGCCCGGTCACCGGCGGAGGCCGGGCCGCCGTCCGGGGCGCGCACGTCCCGTCGTCGGCGGCTTCTCCGCCGCCGTGGAGGTCCGCTCTGGCGGTCACCCTCCGGCCGCCGGGGAGCCGGGCAGGTCCGCCAGCGCGGAGAGCTTGTCCGGGTTGCGCACCACGTAGACGCACCGCACCGCGCCGTCGGCGACATCGAGGCTGAACACCATCTCGGGCCGGCCGTCCACCAGTACCAGGCCCGCGGGGCCGCCGTTGATCTCGACGAGGACGACCTCGGCGGCCGGCAGCCGGGACGCGGCGCCGGCCAGGAAGCGGCCGATGTGGTCGGCGGTCGCGAGCACACGCAGCGGCGCCTGGGCCTTGCCGCCGCCGTCGCCGATCAGCCGCACGTCCGGGGCGAGCAGTGCCAGCAGCGGGGCCAGGTCGCCGCTGGACGCGGCGGCGATGAACCTCTCCGTCAGCTCCCGCCGCTGCACCGGGTCCACGGTGTACCGGGGCTTGCGCTCCTCGACATGGCGCCGGGCCCGGCCGGCGAGCTGGCGCACCGCCGCCTCGGAGCGGTCCAGGGCGGTGGCGATCTCCCCGTAGGGGAAGCCGAACGCCTCCCGGAGGACGAAGACGGCCCGCTCCAGCGGGGAGAGCGACTCCAGCACCACCAGGACGGCGAAGGAGACCGAATCGGCGAGCACGGCGCGTTCGGCGGTGTCCGGAACGGTGGCCCCGAGGTCGGTGGGGAGCGGCTCGGGGAGCCAGGGGCCGACGTACGCCTCGCGGCGGGCCTGTACCTGCCGCAGCCGGTCGATGGCGAGCCGGGTGGTGACGCGCACCAGGTAACCGCGCGGGTCCCGGACCTGCCCGTGGTCGGCGCCGGACCAGCGCAGCCAGGTCTCCTGGATGACGTCCTCGGCGTCCGTGACGCGGCCCAGCATCCGGTAGGCCACGTCCAGCAGCACCGGGCGGTGCTCCTCGAACACGTCGGTGGCGGTATCGCAGAATGTCACCCGGCCATCCCACCGGAGAGTGGGGCAGGTTGTCCAGCAAAGCCCGTCACCTGGGCCGGGGCAGGGCCCCCTCCGCCCGCCGCGCCCCTCCGCCGCCGTGCCGGCCGTAGCGGCACACCCTCGCCCGACCGCCCGCCGCGGCACGCCGCGTGCCCTTCCCGCCCGGTCGGCGTCCCGTCGGTGTCCGGTCGGCCTCGGTTCACCGTGCCGTTCGCCGGTCCGTTCGCCGAGCCGCCACGTCCGCCGGTCCGTTCCTCCGCCGGGGCCGCACAGGCGTCCGCCGATCATGTCGTCGGCCCGCCGCACCGGCCCGCGCCCCGCGCCCGCGCCCGCCCTGCCGGGTGTCCCCGAGGGGCGCGCCGGGCGCCCCTCGTCCGCCGGTCAGGCCGGCGGGGGCAGCAGCGGGCCGCAGTCCCAGTGCTGGAAGATCAGGCGGGTCTCCACCCGGGCCACCTCCCGGTGCGAGGTGAACTCGTCCAGCACCAGACGCTGGAGGTCCGCCGCGCCGGTCACCGCCACCTGCACCAGGTAGTCGTCGGGCCCGGTGAGGTGGAACAGCGCCCGGGACTCGGGCAGCGCCCGGACCCGTTCGACGAAGGGTCCGATCAGCTCCCGGCGGTGCGGACGCACCTGTACCAGCAGCAGCGCCTGGAGCCCCCGGCCGAGCTTCTCGGGGTCGATGCGGAGTTCGTGCCCCAGGATCACCCCCGCCCGGCGCAGCCGGGTCACCCGGTCCAGGCAGGTGGAGGGGGCGACGCCGACCTCGGCGGCCAGATCGCGGTACGTCGTCCGGGCATCGTTCTGCAACAGCCGCAGAATGTGCAGGTCCACCGGATCCAAAGGGACGGAATCGGGCACCGGCCGAACATAGCACGGAGATTTCCCGCGACGCCCCGATGGCTGTTCAGCATGCGTGCATGGACACGACAGCTGCTGGCACACCCCGTTCGCTGGCCACCGAAGCCGTACACGCCGGTCGCGAGGACCTCGCGGAACTCGGCCTGCACGCCCCGCCCCTCGATCTGTCCACCACCTATCCGTCGTACGACAGCCGTGCCGAGGCGGCCCGGCTGGACGCGTTCGCGACCACCGGCGCGGCACTCGACGGCCCGCCGGTCTACGCCCGCCTGGGCAACCCGACCGTGGAGCGTTTCGAGACCGCGCTGGCCCGGCTGGAGGGCACCGAGAGCGCGGTGGCCTTCGCCAGCGGGATGGCGGCGCTCACCGCCTGCCTCCAGGTGCGGATCGCCATGGGGCTGCGGCACGTGGTCGCGGTCCGGCCGCTGTACGGGTGCAGCGACCACCTGCTCACCGCCGGGCTGCTGGGCAACGAGGTGACCTGGGTCGATCCGGCGGGCGTCGCGGACGCGATCCGCCCGGACACCGGGCTGGTGATGGTGGAGACGCCGGCCAACCCGACGCTGGCGGAGCTGGACCTGCGGGCCGTGGCCCACTCCTGCGGCGAGGTGCCGCTGCTGGCGGACAACACCTTCGCCACCCCGGTGCTGCAGCGCCCGGCGGAGCGGGGCGCCCGGATCGTGCTGCACAGCGCCACCAAGTACCTCGGCGGGCACGGCGACGTGCTGGGCGGGGTGGTGGCCTGCGACGAGGAGTTCGCGCGGCGGCTGCGCCAGGTGCGCTTCACCACCGGCGGGGTGCTGCACCCGCTCGCCGGTTACCTGCTGCTGCGCGGTCTGGCCACCCTGCCGGTGCGGGTCCGCGCCGCCTCGGCGACCGCGGCCGAGCTGGCCGCGCGGCTGGCCGCCGACCCCCGGGTGGCCCGGGTGCACTACCCGAGCATCGGCGGCGCGATGGTCGCCTTCGAGGTGCACGGCGACCCGCACGCGGTGATCGCGGGTGTCCGGCTGATCACCCCCGCGGTGAGCCTGGGCAGCGTGGACACGCTCATCCAGCACCCGGCGTCGATCAGCCACCGCATCGTGGACGAGGGCGACCGCAGGTCGGCGGGGGTCGTGGACCGGCTGCTGCGGATGTCGGTGGGACTGGAGGACGTCGAGGACCTGTGGCGGGACCTCGACCAGGCGCTGGGCACGGGCCGGGCCGACGACGAGCGGCCGGCTGCCGAACGGGCCCACACCGGCTGAGAACCCCGTGGTGGCCCCGGCCCCCGGTCGGGCCGAGGTGCCCGTCCCCGGCCGGGGCCACCACGGCGGTCGGCAGGTGAGGAGTCGGTACGTCAGGGGTTGCACGTCGTCACCCGGCGACCGGGTCGGCGCGACGGCCGGCACGAACTGCCGGCCGCCGCGGTGGTCGTCGCGACCGGGTCGTCATCCAGAGGCCGGCACGCCCGGGACCGTCGGGACCAGCGGGTGCGGCGGGACCCGCGGAACCGTCGGGATCAAGGGGTGCGGCGGGGCCGGTGGAGCCGGCGGAACCCGCGGGTGCGGCGGGCCCGGCCGGTTCAGCGCGGCTGCTCCCGGCGGAGGACCTCCTCCAGCGGGCCCTGCGGCACCCGGCCGTCGGGGGTGAGCCGATCCACCGCCTCCGGCAGCACTCCGGCGAGACGGTCGGCGGCCTGCTCGGGGCCGACCCCGGCCTGCCGCGCCACATGGTCCAGCGTCTGGTACGGCAGGGCCTGGGCCAGCTCCGGGCCGCTGATCGGCCGGTTCTCACCGGTGCCCACCCAGGAGTCCGCCTGCTCCCCCAGGCCGCCGTCGCGCAACTCCTCCAGCAGGCCGTTCAGCGGGTTCGCGCCGCCGCCCGCGCCGACCGTGCCCAGGAGCGCGGCGAGCATCCCGCCGGTCCCCTCCCCGGACCCTTGGCCGAGCAGCCCGTCGAGCAGACTTCCCAGGTCGTCTCCCGCCATCGCCGTGCCTTTCCTCGCGCCGTCCGTCACCCGCGGCCCGGCGTGCGGCGGCCGCTGCCGGCCGCCGCCCGTGCCGGGGAGGTACCGGGACCGAATCTAGCCACACCCCCGCCGATCGGCGCGGTGGGCAGCGCGTCCGGCCCCCCGGGTGCGGCGGCTCTGCGCCGAACGGCCCAAACCGTCGGCCCCGGGGACGGGTTGCGCGGCGCCCCTGGTGGGTGACTCGGTGGTGGCGGGTACCCGTACGTCCCCCGACGTGGGGAGCGGGCCCGTCCGCCGAGGGGCCCGTGTGGTCGATCGATCCGAGCGGGAGCCGGTGCTGTGCCCATGGGTAAGGTCGGAAAACTGGTCTACAAGGTACTGAGCCTGCTCTTCGGGGTGCTCGGCGGCGTGATCGCCGGGGCCGTGTTCAAGCAGGTGTGGAAGATGGCCGGGCACGAGGGGGACGCGCCGAAGGCCACCGACGAGGAGCGGACCTGGCGGGAGGTGCTGCCCGCCTCCGCACTGCAGGGCGCGATCTTCGCCCTGGTGAAAGCCGTGGTGAACCGGGGTGGCGCGGCCGGGTTCCGGCGGCTGACCGGCACCTGGCCGGGCTGACCGCGCACCCGGCGGCGCCGGGACCGCGGCACACGACCTCGCAACGGCCGTGGTCGCGCTACGACGGACGGGGCGGGGCCGCCGGCTCCGCCCCGTACGCGCGCCCGAGCCCGGCCAGGCGGCGGCGCGGGCCGCACCGTGGTGGGTGCTCACCGCGGGACGGCGGACCTCGCCGCACGACGGCGGGCACCGCCCCGCACCCCGGTGGGCCGCCGGTTCGGCCGCCCGCGCCACCTCCGGCAGTCGGCGCCCGCCCCGGTCACCGGCCCCCGGCCCGTACGGCCCCTCGTCCGCCGCTCCGCACGCCGCCGTTCCGCGCCGCCGCCTACCGGTCCTGATATGCCCGTGCCTCCGGCAGCAGTCCCCGGATGTCGTGGGGCAGCACCTTGTACAGGCGGTCCATCAGTTCCGGGCTGACCGCCGCGTCGAGCACCTCGAACACCGCGGCAGCCCGGGCGAGCGCCGTCTCCTCGGTGGTCCCGGCCCGCCAGGCGACCCGGCCGGCGAACCCCGTGAGGTCGAACCGCTCCCCGTGCTCGTGCCGCCAGGCGCGTTCCTCGGGCGAGCCCTGGTGGGAGGCGGTGACGCGCCGGAGGTGTTCGGCCGCCTCGGGCGGCAGCTGGGCGGCCAGGTGCTCCGCCACCCCGTCCGGGACGCGTTCGGCCAGTGTCTCCAGCGCGGCCCGGACGACCCGTTCGGCGGACTGCCGATCGGGCAGTTCCGCTCGGGTCCGGACCTGTCGTACCAGTTCGTCGTAGTGCACCGTCACACACCACCTCGGATCGCCGGGGCCGGCTGCCGACCGACGGGTTCCCTGCCCGGTGCGGACCCAACGGACCGCCCCGGGCCCCCCACGGACCGCCCCCGGACCACGGCGGTCGCGGCGCCGGCTCGGGGAACCGGGCGCAGGGCCACGCCACCGCGTCGCGCCACGGGCTCAGGTACCGCGTCACGTGCGGTGTCCCAGCGCGGGGCACCCGTACGGGACCCGTTCGGGACCCGTACGGGATCGGCCGGGGTCGCCGTTCGGGATGGGGTACGGGGTCCCCTACGGGACCGGGGGCCGCATCGGGCACCGGTGCGCGCCGCGCCGCCTGCCGGGTGACCCGCCACGGACGCCGTTTCGGATCCGGCGCGCGCGGTTACCGAAGTGAGGACCGCGCCGTCCCGGCCGGGCCGCCGGCACCCCGACCGGCCCGGCGGTGACACCCCGGCCGCCGCCCGGAACCTTTCGCCCGCGGCGGCGCGCGGCGGCAACGCCCACCGGACGGAACGGCACGACCACGCTCGCCGGAGCGGGACGGCGCGGCGGGAACGACGGAGGCCACGGCCACCGGAGGCACCGTGCACCGGAGGCCACGGCCGCCGGAGGGCGACGGAGCACGGGCGCACCCCCGGCGGCACACCCCCGGCGGTGCGGCGGGCCCAGGCAGCGAGGCGGCACGGAGGCGAGGAGGCGCACATGGAAGCCACGGAGGCGGTGAGGCACACCTCCTCGGTCACCCTGCACGTGAACGGGAACGCCCACACCCTGGAGACCGACAACCGCGCCACCCTGCTGGACGTGCTGCGGGAGCGGCTGGACCTGACCGGCGCCAAGAAGGGCTGTGACCACGGGCAGTGCGGGGCGTGCACGGTGCTGGTCGACGGGGCGCCGATGAACAGCTGCCTGTTGCCGGCGGTGGCCCGGCACGGGTCCCGGATCACCACCGTGGAGGGGCTCGCCGACGGGGAGCGGCTGCACCCGGTGCAGCAGGCTTTCTGGGACCGGGACGCGTTCCAGTGCGGCTACTGCACCCCCGGACAGATCTGTTCCGCGGTGGGGGCGCTGGCCGACATGGCGGCGGGCCGGCCCAGCGCGGTCACCCCGGCCGGGCACCCGCTGGGCGAGCCCGTTCCGGCGGACGAGGCGGAGGTGAGGGAGCGGATGAGCGGGAACATCTGCCGGTGCGGCGCCTATCCGAACATCCTGCGGGCGGTGCTCGACGCGGCCGGTTCCCCGTCCGGCGCGGAGTTCTCCGGACAGCCGGGGGCGACCCGGTGAGGGCCTTCCGCTACGAGCGCGCCCGGGACCCGCGGGCGGCCGTCGCCGCGCTCACCGCCACCGACGGGGCCCGCTACCTGGGCGGCGGGACGAACCTGGTCGACCTGATGAAGCTGGGCGTGGAGCACCCGGGGCTGCTGGTGGATGTGAGCGGGCTGCCGCACGGCTCGGTGGAGCCGACCCCGCCCGGCGGGCTGCTGATCGGGGCGGCGGTGCGCAACAGCGACCTGGCGGCCGACCAGGTGGTGCGCGACCGCTACCCGGTGCTCTCCCAGGCGCTGCTGTCCGGCGCCTCCCCCCAGTTGCGGAACGCGGCGACCATCGGCGGCAATCTGCTCCAGCGCACCCGCTGCCTGTACTTCCAGGACGTGGCGAAGCCGTGCAACAAACGCCTCCCGGGTTCGGGGTGCCCGGCCCGGGAGGGGGTGCACCGGGACCTGGCGGTGCTCGGCTCCTCCGAGCACTGCGTGGCCACCCACCCGTCCGACATGGCCGTCGCCCTCGCCGCGCTCGACGCCCGGGTCCATGTGCTGGGAGCGGCGGGCCCGCGGACCCTGGCGATCGACGAGCTGTACCGGCTGCCGGGTGACCGCCCCGACCTGGACACGGTGCTGGAGCACGGGGACCTGATCACCCATGTGGAGCTGCCCGAGGTGCCGGAGGCGCGCCGCTCGGCGTACCGCAAGGTCCGCGACCGGGCGTCCTACTCGTTCGCGCTGGTCTCGGTGGCCGCGGCGCTCCAGGTGGCGGAGGGCCGGGTGCGGCGGGTCCGGCTGGCCTTCGGCGGGGTGGCCCACAAGCCCTGGCGGGCCCGGATCGCCGAGCGGCGGCTGCTGGGCGGGCCGGCCGGGGAGCCGGAGTTCGTCGCGGCGCTCGACGCCGAACTCGCCCGGGCCGAACCGCTGCGCGACAACGCGTTCAAGGTCCCCATGCTGCGTCACGTGGCGGTCCGGGTGCTCGCCGGTCTCGCCGCCGGCCGGCCCGGGACGGCCGCCCGCCCCAACGGGGACGGGGAGGACCGGTGACGGCGCCGGGGAGCGCGGGGGCGCCGCCGCGGCTGGAGGGCCGGGCGAAGGTGACCGGCGCGGCCCGGTACGCCGTGGAGCACCCGGTCGACGGCTGCGCGTACGCCTGGCCGGTGCCGGCGACCGTGGCCCGGGGGCGGATCACCGGCATCGACCCGGCCGCGGCGCTGGCCGAACCGGGGGTGCTGGCGGTCCTCGACCACCGGAACGCGCCGCGCCTGGGCGACGTGGACGACGCCACCTTGCTGGTGCTCCAGTCGCCGCGGGTGGCGCACCGGGGCCAGTACGTGGCGCTGGTGGTGGCGGAGACCCTGGAGGCGGCGCGGGCGGCGGCGGCCGCGGTCCGGGTGTCGTACGCGGCCGAGCCGCACGACGTGGAGCTCGACGCGGCCCACCCGGGGCTGTACACGCCCGAGACGGTGAACGGCGGGTTCCCCGGCGAGCGCGCGCACGGCGACTTCGACGCGGCCTTCGCCGCCGCGGCGGTGCGGACGGACGCCGTCTACCGCATCCCGGCGCTGCACAACCACCCGATGGAGCCGCACGCCAGTACCGCGGTGTGGCTCGGCGACCGGCTGCGGGTGCACGACTCCAGCCAGGGCTCGACCAAGGTGCGGCAGACGCTGGCGGGTCTGTTCGGTCTGCCCGAGGAGCGGATCACGGTCGTCTCCGGGCACGTGGGCGGCGGTTTCGGCTCCAAGGGCACCCCGCGTCCCCAGGTGGTGCTCGCCGCGATGGCCGCCCGGCACACCGGGCGTCCGGTCAAGCTGGCACTCCCCCGCCCGCAACTGGCCGCGGTGGTGGGCCACCGGGCGGCGACGGTCCAGCGGGTGCGGCTCGGTGCCGACCGGGACGGCCGTATCCGGGCGCTCTCCCACGAGGTGGTCACCTACAGCTCGCGGATCAAGGAGTTCACCGAGCAGGCGGGGACCCCGGCCCGTTCGATGTACGCCGGGGAGAACCGCCGCACCACCCACCGCCTCGTCCGGCTGGACGTGCCCACCCCGTCCTGGCTGCGGGCGCCGGGCGAGTGCTCGGGGATGTACGCGCTGGAGTCGGCGATGGACGAGCTGGCCCTGGCGTGCGGGCTGGACCCGGTGGAGCTGCGGCTGCGCAACGACACCCGCACCGATCCGGATTCGGGGCGTCCGTTCACCAGCCGGGGGCTGGCCGAGTGCCTGCGCGAGGGCGCCCGGCGCTTCGGCTGGGCCGGCCGCGACCCCCGGCCGGGCGGGCGGTCCGAGGGCCGGTGGCTGATCGGCACCGGGGTCGCCGCGTCCGGCTACCCGGCGGAGGTGGGACCGTCCCGGGCGGAGGCGTCGGTGACGGCGTCGGGCCGGTACCGGGTGCGGATCAACGCCACGGACATCGGCACCGGCGCGCGGACGGTGCTGGCGCAGATCGCCGCCGAGGCGCTGTCGGTGCCGGTGGACCGGATCGACATCGAGATCGGCAGCAGCGATCTGCCCGAGGCCCCGCTGGCCGGCGGCTCCTCCGGGACCGCGTCGTGGGGCTGGGCGGTGCACAAGGCGGGCCGGGCGCTCTCGGCGGAACTGGCCCGGCACTCCGGTCCGGTGCCGGAGCCGGGGCCGGTGGTGCGCGTGGACACGGCCGAGGACGTGGCGGCGATGTCGCAGGAGTACGCCCGGCGGGCCTTCGGCGCCCAGTTCGCCGAGGTCGCGGTGGACATGGACAGCGGCGAGACGCGGGTGCGGCGGCTGCTGGGGGTGTTCGCGGTCGGGCGGGTGCTCAACGCCCGTACCGCCCGGTCTCAGCTGGTCGGCGGGATGACGATGGGGCTGTCGATGGCCCTGCTGGAGCACAGCACCATGGACCCGGCCTTCGGTGACCACGCCGAACGGGACCTGGCCTCCTACCACGTGGCCACGCACGCCGATGTGCTGGACGTCGAGGCGCACTGGATCGACGAGACCGACGACCGGCTGAACCCTATGGGCTCCAAGGGCCTGGGGGAGATCGGCATCGTGGGCACCGCGGCGGCCGTGGCCAATGCCGTGTACCACGCGACCGGGGTCCGGGTACGCACCCTGCCGGTCCGCCCCGAACGGCTGCTGCCCGGTCTCGGGGAGTGGCAGGCCACCGGCGGGTGACGCCGGCCCGGGCGGCCCGGGCCCCCGGACTCCCACCACCCGGACGGACGCCCGGCCCGCGCGCCGGCCCGCGACCGGCGCCCGTGCCGTCCGGTGCCCCGGGGCGGGTCCGCGCCGATTGCCTGCCGTCCGGTACGCCGGGGCGGGCGGCGCGCCGGTCGGGTGCCACGTGCTGTCCCGGGGCGGGCCCGGACACCGCGGGACCGCGGGGACTCCGGGTGCCGGCCGGTGGTCCCTTCCGCCCCGGGGGTCCCTCCGACCCGGCGCCCCGGGGTCCCTCCGTCCCCGGCGTCGCGCCGCGGCCGGTTCCGCGTTTTGATCGGACCATGGCCTCCGCTCCGTCCGGCTCCGGGACCGGGCCGGCGCTGCCCCGGCTGGCGCCGATGCTCGCCACGCCCGGCCCGCTGCCGCCGCGTGGCCGCACTGGTGCGGCGGAGTGGGCGTACGAGGTCAAGTGGGACGGGGTACGGGCCCTGGCGGAGCTGCCGGGGGACGGCGGGGTGCGGCTGGTCAGCCGCTCCGGGCGGGAGGTCACCGCCGCCTACCCGGACCTCGCCGGCATCGCCCCGCCGGGGCTGTCGGCCGTGCTGGACGGCGAGATCGTCGCCCTGGACGAGGCCGGCCGCCCGGACTTCGGCCGGTTGCAGCAGCGGATGGGGCTGACCCGCCCGGCCGCCGTCCGGACCGCGGCCCGCACCTGGCCGGTCACGCTGATGGTCTTCGACGTACTCCATCTGGACGGCCGCCCCACGCTCGACCTGCCCTACACCGAGCGCCGGCGGCTGCTGGAGGCGCTGCCGCTGGGCGGTCCGCGGGTGGCGGTCCCGCCCTCCTGGCCGCCCGGGCAGGGGCGGGCCGCGCTGGCCTGGACGCTGGAGCACGGGCTGGAGGGCGTGGTGGCCAAGCGGGTCGGGTCCCGCTACGAGCCGGGCCGGCGCAGCCGCGACTGGATCAAGACCAAGCACGTACGCACCGTCGATGTGCGGATCGGCGGCTGGGTGCCCCAGGACGCGGGGGCGCGCGCGGTCCGCTCACTGCTGGTGGGTGTGCCGGCGGCCGGCGGGCTGGTGTACGCCGGGTCGGTCGGCACCGGCTTCTCCCACGCCGAGAGCCGCCGGCTGGCCGGGCTGCTGCGGCCGCTGGAGGTGCCGGACCCCCCGTTCGCGGACCGCGTGGTGACCTCGCCCGGTCACCCGCCCCGCTGGGTACGGCCGGAGCTGGGCGGCGAGGTGGAGTACCTGGAGTGGACCCGCGGCGGCCGGCTGCGCGCCCCGGTGTGGCGGGGCCTGCGCGAGCCGCCCGAGGTCGCCCTCCACTGACCGTCCGGACCGCGGGCCGGGTACGCGGACCGGCCGCGGGCCCCGGGACACGACCCCGAGGACGCCGACCGGGCCCGGGGCCCCGTCCGGGCTCGGTGGACGCCGACCTGGCGCGGCGGCCGGGCCGCGGGCCCCCGGCCCCGGACGGACCGCACGGGTCCCCCACGCCGCGCCCCGGTCGGCCGGCGGGGCTGCCGGGTGGCGGCCGGCCTGCGGGTGGCGGGGCCCGTGCACCCGTCGCGGCCCGGCCCGTGTCGTCGCCCGGGGCGGCCCGGCGCCGGGCCGCGAGCGGCGCCCCGGCGGCCGTGGTCCCTCCCGTGGTCGGGCACAGCCGCGTACGGGGGCGGCGCACGGAGGGGCCGGCGGCGCGGGGGCGCGGCGGCCGGGCGGGTGACCATCACCCGGGCGGCCGCGGGTGATCGTCGTCACCCCGGCGGCACGCCGGAGGGCACGCCGGGGATGCCCGGCCCACCGGTCACCGCGCCGCCGTGCCGGCGGGCCGTCGAGGGGCGTGCGGTCCTCGCGGTGCGCCGGCGGCAGCCGGCGGTGCACGTCAGGGGCGCGGCAGGGCGTGACAGGGCGCTTGCATCGGCGTACGCGCGGGCGCGGGGTGGCGCGCGGTCAGGGCGCTACGGTCGCGGGCGTGGGGTCGCGGGCGCGGGTGGGCTCGGGCGGTCACCCCGGCCCGAAGCTCGGCCGGGCCTCGTGTGAGAGTGGTTCCAGCAGGAGTGACAACCGAGGGCAGGAGCCTCGCATGCAGAGCCGTACCGCGTTGGTCGAGGATCTGATGGACCGGTTCCCGCAGGTACCGCGGGAAGCGGTGCTCAAGGAGGACTTGCTGCGGGGTGGCATCGCCTTCGACGAGTCCGCGCTCAGCGGCAACGAGGACGGGGACGTCAAGCCGAAGTCCTACTTCATCTTCTCCTTCGACCACCGGACGCTGCCGGAGCTGGGGGCCGCGGCGCTGCGCCGGCCGCCGGAGGAGATCGTGCTCACCGGGGGGCCGTACGGGCTCCGCCGCACCGTGGTGTCGGTGCGCGTCAACCCGGCCTCGCCGTACCGGGTGGCGGCCGACGACGACGGGGTGCTCGGCCTCTACCTGGACGGCGTGCGGATCGCCGACGTGGGGCTGCCGCCGATGCCGGACTACTACCGGCACACGCTGGCGAACGGCAAGTCGGTGATGGAGGTGGCGCCCACCATCCAGTGGGGCTACCTCATCTACCTGACGGTGTTCCGGGTCTGCCAGTACTTCGGCGCCAAGGAGGAGTGCCAGTACTGCGACATCAACCACAACTGGCGCCAGCACAAGGCGGCGGGCCGCCCGTACACCGGGGTGAAGCCGGTCGAGGAGGTGCTGGAGGCGCTGGAGATCATCGACCGGTACGACACCGCCCGCGCCTCCACCGCGTACACCCTCACCGGCGGCGCGGTCACCTCGCACATCGGCGGCAAGGACGAGGCGGACTTCTACGGCCAGTACGCCAAGGCCATCGAGGAGCGCTTCCCCGGCCGGTGGATCGGCAAGGTGGTGGCGCAGGCGCTGCCCAAGGCCGACGTGCAGCGCTTCCACGACTACGGGGTGCGGATCTACCACCCCAACTACGAGGTGTGGGACCGCCGGCTGTTCGAGCTGTACTGCCCCGGCAAGGAGCGCTACGTGGGGCGGGACGAGTGGCACCGCCGCATCCTGGACTCCGCCGAGGTGTTCGGCCCGCGCAACGTCATCCCCAACTTCGTGGCCGGCGTGGAGATGGCCGAGCCGTTCGGCTTCACCACCGTCGGCGAGGCGATCGACTCCACCGTCGAGGGCCTGCGGTTCTTCATGTCGCGCGGCATCACCCCCCGGTTCACCACCTGGTGCCCGGAGCCGACGACGCCGCTGGGCAAGGCGAACCCGCAGGGCGCGCCGCTGGAGTACCACGTGCGGCTGCTTCAGGCGTACCGCGCGACCATGGAGGAGAACGGACTGACCTCCCCGCCCGGCTACGGCCCGGCGGGACCCGGCCGGGCGGTGTTCTCGGTCAGCTCCTTCATGGACAGCCTGCCGGCGGAGGAGACCGCCGAGGAGGCCCCCGAGCCGGCGCGCTGACGCCCCCTCGGCCGGACCGTCCGGCCGCTGCGTCCGGACGGTCCGGGGACGTTCCCTGCGACCGGGCTGTGGATCCCCCCGCCGACCCGCTGCCCCGCGACCGGACGGCCCTCCGGTGCGCCACCGGCACGGACGTACGGTCCGCCGGGGCGCCACGGCCGGGCCGCGCGCCGGTTCGCCGTGACCGGGCCGCCGGGTGCCGGACCGTGGGCCGGGCCGCCGTGACCGGGCCGCCATGTACCGAACCGGTGTCGACGCCCTCGCATCGGTGCCCACGGGCGTCGGCTGCCGCGGCCGGCCCTGCCCCGGTGGCCGTGGGACGCCGCCGCTCCCCCGGCCGGGGCGGGCACGCGGCTCCCCTGTGGTCAGCCACTCCCCCATCGGCCGGCCGGACGCCGCTCCGCAAGCCGGGATGCGTCAGCTCGGCTGCCGCACCGTGGAGGCCGGCAGGACGCGCGTCACTGTTAACCGGGATCATTCGGTGTCCGGAAGCAGCGGCCCTTGTGCAATTCCGGCGGGCCCTGTCTTCAGCGGCCGTCATAATGTTCCCCGCGTGCCGGGCCCGGCGCCCTGCGAGTGCGCCTGGCCGGCGTCGGTTCGCGGATCGCAAGCGCGGGCCGCTCGCTTACCCGCGTCAACCCGGAGGGCCCGAGCCATGAATGCGACAGCCAGCGCCACGACCGTCAGGACGAAGACGGGCGCGACCGCCACCCTGACGCGCGCCGCCGTGATCGAGGCAGCCCGCACGGAACCCGACTACACCGCCTACGCCCCCAATGACTTCTGGGTCGTCGCCGACATCGGTGGCCGTCTCATCCCGGTGATCCCGTTGGTGCGCGCCGCCCTTGGCGTCGAACCGCACAACACCAATGAGGCTGAAGTCAGGATCAGGGAACTCGGGTTTCAGATCTTCGTCAAGCGCCTGTACACCCCGGGCGGGCAACCGGTCCGGCTCACGCAGGCGCAGGTCAAGGACGCGCGCCCGTAACCCATCGAAGGCCGGCCCGTGGGACCTTGATGCGGTGGTGAAGCCCGCCATGGGCCGGAGCTCGCTCACCCTGAGCGTGGCGCCGGCCGACGCGGGCAGTGGTTCGCGGGCGGCCCGCCGGGGCCCCGGGGCGGTTCCCCCACCGCAGGCTGCCCAGCCGCGTCAGCCGCGCCGTACCAGCCGGTCGGCGGACCGGGCGGCGTAGGCGAGCAGCGCCACGGTCAGCACCACCGATGCCAGTGCCACCGGAACCACCGACGGGGCCCCCGGTCCGGCGGCCGGGACGCCGTGCAGCGTCAGGGCCAGTCCACCGACGGCCACCAGCGGCCCCGCCGCGTACCAGAAGGCGACGAGGAACGGCCCGGGGGAGCCCGCGGGCGTGACCACACCCAGCATCAGCAGGTCGGTACGGACCGGGCCGCGGCAGGCGGCCACCACGGCCGCCGCCGCGAGTGGCGGGGCGCACAGCGGCATCACCAGCAGCGTCCACGGTGCGCCGGCCAGCGCGTAGGGCACCGCGGCGAGCGCGGCGAGGAGGGTGCCCGACGCCGCCGGGAGCACGGTGTGCCGGAGCATCAGGGCGCGCAGCCGCAGCGGGGACCAGGCCGATCGCCGGACGTCGTCGGTCTCCAGCCGGGCCGGCTCGGCGAGCGCCGCCACCGCCGCGTATCCCGAGAAGAGCGCCGCGACCAGCAGCGGGGCGCGCAGTTCCCCGTCGGTCCGGACCGCCACGCCGGCCACCGCCGCGGCGCACATCGTGCCGGTGAGCGCGGTGCCCAGCCGGCCGGGTGAGCGCAGCAGCGCCACCGCGTCCCGCCAGACGACGGCCAGCCGCCGGTCGCGCGGCGGGCGCGGACGCCATCGGTGACGCCCGGGGCCGGCGGAGGCCGCGGCCATCGCCAGCCGGGCGGCGCGCAGTTCCATGGTGGCCACCCCGTTGTGGACCGCGGAGACCGTCGCGGCCCGGCGGCGCAGCTGGGCGTTGCCGATCCGGTCCGCGTCCCGCCGGGCCGGCACCCAGGCGGCGAGGGTGAGCAGCAGCAGGGCGGCCACCGCCACCGGCCACCCGGGGGCGTGGCCTCCGGCGGCCCGCAGGACGGGCTGGGCGGCCCAGCCCCAGGGTCCGGACCACAGGTCGGCCCCGGTCGGGACGCCGGTGGGGCGGCCGGTGGCGGCGAGCCCGGTGCGCAGGGCCAGCAGCAGGATCACGGCGACCGCCCCGGGGGTGAGACGGCGCACCCGGTCGGCCAGGCCCGGCCGGCGCTCCACCGCCACGGCGAGGAACGTGGCCAGCAAGGGCAGGCACACCGCGGCGGGCAGCAGGGCGAGCAGCCCCCGGCCGAACGGGGCCAGGTCGGTGACGTGCAGGACCACCGCTCCCGCGGCGGCCGTCAGCAGCCCACCGAACACGGCGAGCGCGGCCGAACGGCGCAGCCGGGGCCGGAGCACCGCCTCCCGGCGGACGGGTTGCGTCAGCAGCCAGCCGACCGCGGGTCCGGGCACCACGACCGGTCCCCGCCACAGCGCGTCCCGGGCGGCGATCAGCGCCAGGACCGCCGCCAGCAGGGTGAAGGCGGGCGGCAGGGCCTGCCGGATGTCCTCCCCGAGGTCGCCGTGGTCGGCGCCGAGGCTCAGCTTCCGCAGCAGGAGGGCGGTGTATCCGCCGCCGTACCCGATGGCGGCGAGGACCACGGTGTAGGCCAGGACGACCAGGTCCCGGCTGCGGCGGCGCCGTTCGGCCCGCCGCTTCCGGACCAGCCAGCGCAGCGTCTCGGCGGTCCGGTCGTCCTCCTCCGGGTGCCACTCCTCCGGCCGCTCGTCCGCCCGATCGCCCGCCTCGTCCCCGTCCGGGGACACCGCCGGCTCGCCGGTCCCGTCCTCGCCGGGTGTTCCGGCCGCGCCAACTGCCGGCTCCTGTCCGGGCGCCGGCTCCTCCTGGTGCGCGCCGGCCGGTGCGGCCCGCCGGCCGGACGCGTCCCCGCCGGACGCCGAGCCGGTGTTTGGGGATTCGAAATCCTCGTCGGACGCCGGGCCGCTGCTCCGGGATACGAAGTCCTCATCGGGCACCGGGCCGCCGCTCCGGGGTGCGGCGTCCGCGTCGGACGCCGGGGTCTCGCGCCCGGGCGCACCACTCCCCGCACGCACCCCGGCCGCGCTCCCGGGCTTGCCTGGCGCCCCGGGCCCGGACGGACCGTCCCCGCGCGGCACCCCGTCCCGGCGCTCCGTCCGCGCCGCCCCCTCGGGCGGGGCGGGCGCCGGGTGCGGCTGTCGCGGAACGGGCGCGGTCCGGGCGGGGTCCGGCCGCGGCCCGGTCATGACCGCCGCTCCAGCCGCTCCAGGACGTCGGACGGTGGGCCGTCGGCGATCACCCGGCCCTCCTCCAGGACGACCATCCGGTCGGCGACCGCCTCGGCCAGTTCCGCGTGGTGCGTGGCGAGCAGCACCGCGACGCCGTCCGCCTTCTCGGCCCGGAGCAGCCCGGCCAGACGGCGACGGGCAGCCGGGTCGAGCCGCTGCTCGGGTTCGTCGAGGATCAGCAGGTCCCGCGGCCGGACCAGCGCGGCGGCCAGGTGCAGCGACTGCAACTGGCCGGAGGAGAGCGACATCGGCAGCGCCTCGCCGTGATCGGACAGTCCGCGGTCGGCCAGCACACGGTCGATCCAGTCGTCCGGCTCGTCCACCGCGTGTGCCAGGGTGACGAGTTGCAGGTGCTCCCGGACGGTCAGGTCGGGATAACAGGCGGCCATGTCACCCACCACGGCGACCGAGGCCCGCACCCGGGGATCGTCCTCGTCGATGGGCCGGCCGGCGAACAGCGCCCGGCCGGCGGTGGGGGTGTCCCGGCCGGCGGCGATCCGCAACAGGGTGGACTTACCCGAGCCGTTGTGGCCGTACAGGGCGGTGCAGCTGCCACGGCGCACGTCGAGATCGAGGGGGTGCAGCGCCTGCCGCTCACCGTATCTGCGGCTCACTCCGCGCAGACGCAGCAGTGCGCCACCGCCCGGCTCCTCCGTCATGCCCCTTGACTCCCCCTGCTCCTGCGGGCCGCCGGCCCGGTACGGCCGGGGCGGCGGCGGTCGTCGTTGGTCCACGGGCCCGGCCGGTCACGCCGGGGCCCCGGGTGGGCCGCCTGGTCCCGTCGGCCGGAGCGCGTACGGTCTCGCCGGCCGCCAACCCCCGGTTCCGGTGGTCCGGTTCGGGCCCGTAGCGACCCTAACCGGCCCGGGTCGACGGCCGTGCACCCGGTGCCGTGCCAACCGACGGGCCCGGCGGCCCGCGTGCCCGGCACGGCGGGTCCCCGCCCGAACCGGTGGCCGTGCACGGGGTGCGGTCGCGGCGTCGCGTGGGGCCGGGTACCCGCCGGCGGGGCCGGTTGGCCCGTAGCGGTCGCAGCGGCCTCGCGACCTGATGCCAGCCCCGGGGTCACCCCGGGTGGCCCGCGTGCACCGCCGCCCCCTCAGGGACCGAACCAGCCGGCCACGTCCACCCGGAGGCCGGCGCCGGCCCCGGCGGTCATGGTCCGCAGGTCCGTCTCCAGTTGCCGGAGCCGCTCGTCCCCCAGCGTGGCCGCCCACCGGGCGCGCAGTTCCTCGAAGAGCGCCGCCGACCGGCGCAGCGCATCGACGCCGTGCGGCGTGAGCCGGATGATCTTGCGTCGGGCGTCGGCGGGGTCGGCGACGCGCTCCGCGTAACCGACGGCCATCAGCCGCTCGGCGGTCTTGCCCGCCGCCTGCTTGGAGACGCCCAGCCGTCGCGCCAGTTCGCTGGCGGTGGCGCCGCCGGGGCCGATGGCCTGCATGGCGAAGCCGTGCGCGGGTCGCATCCCGGGGTGGCCCTGCTCCGCCAGCTCGGCATGGAGCTGGTCGATCAGTGTCCGGAAGCCGGCGAAGAGCAGCAGCGGCAGCTCGTACCCGTGGGCGTCCGGCCCGCGGCCCGCGCCGTCTCCACTCCCGCTCCCGTGCCGGCCGTCCGGCGGGCACGGCGTCTCCCCCGTCATCGAGACGTCACCTCCCGATGCGCCTTGCGGAATTCGACAACCTCGTTTACTTTTCCGTCAACCACGTTGTCCATTTTAGGGCGCCCCCGGCCGTGCCGTGCCGCCCCTTCCGACGGGAGTCTCCGCCGTGCCCGCGACCGTGTTCCCCGACCACACCACCGAGACCGCACCGCCCGCCGCCCGGGGCGTGATGGAGGCCACCGCCCGCCGACTGGGGTACCTGCCCGCCGCGGTCGCACGGCTCGCCACCTCGCCGCACCTGCTGCGGGGCTTCCTCGAACTCAGCGCCGCGTTCGAGGACACCACCCTCGACCCGCTCGCCCGTGAGGTGGTCGTCCTCACCGTGGCCACCGGCAACGAGTGCCATGTCTGTGTCGCCATGCACACCGCCAAGCTCCGCGCGCTGGGCGCCGACCCGGAACTGGTCTCCGCCCTCCGTGAGCGACGCCCGCTGCCGGACGAACGGCTGGAGGCGGTCCGGCAGTTCACGCTCCGGGTGCTGGCGACCGCCGGCGCGGTGCCGGACGAGGAGATGCGCTCCTTCCTGGCCCACGGGTACACCCCGCGCCATGCGTTGGAGGTGGTGCTCGGCATCGGCACCTACACCCTCTCCACACTGGCCAACCGGCTCACCGGCGCCCCGGTGGACGAGCCGTTGCGCCCGCACGCCTGACCGGCGGGCGGACCGGCGGCAAGGCCGCGGGGTGGGCACCGGCGCGGGAGGGGGTCAGGCGCGCAGCGCCTCCGCCAGGCAGGTCTCGGTGTCGCCGTTCGCCCCGCGCTCGAAGGCCGCGTCGTAGGCGAGGTCCCCGACCGCCGCGCGGGCCGCCCGCTCGCACTCCTCGCGCACCGCGCGCAGCTCAGGGGTGCCGCGCTGCGGGTGACCGACGGTGGCCCACAGGGCCAGCCCGGTGCCGAACACCTGGGCGGCGCGCTCCCCGTCGCCCTGCGCGGCGATCGCGGCGGCCAGCACGTCCAGGCCCAGGGCGATGCCGAAGCTGTCACCCATCTCCCGCTTGCCGACGAGCATGGCGCGGGCGTGCTCGGCCGCCTCGTGCGGGCGGCCGGTGTGCAGCGCGATCAGCGCCAGCTGGTGATCGACATAGGCCCGGGTCCAGCACTCACCCCGCGCCACGCAGCCGCGCCGCAGCCGCTCGCCCTCCGCCCGTGCCTCGTCCAGCTTGCCCAGCGCGTTGAGCGCGAAGACGCCCACCAGGTGGCAGCGGAGCCGGGAGGGGGAGTCGAAGGGGTCGCCGGGGAGCTGGGCCAGCGCCCGGTCGGTCACCGTACGGGCGTCCACCGGCTGGCCGGTGAGCAGGGCGAGCAGCCCGGTGAGGTAGGCGGCGGCCAGGACGGTCTCCGGGTCGCCGTCCTGCCGGGCGAGCGCGCCGCACTCCGCGCTCAGCCGGTGCGCGGTGTCGTAGTCGCCCTGGAGGGAGGCGGTCACCCCCAGCGACCACAGCGCCCGCACCCGTTCCGGGCAGGGGGACCGGTACTCGGCGAGGGTCTGCTCCAGATAGCTGCGGGCCTCCCGCAGCCGGCCGCAGCAGCTCCACAGGAAGCCCACCACCCCCGCGAGCTCCAGCGCCTCCCGCGGGGAGGTGACCAGCAGCCGGTCGAGCGCGGTGCACAAATCGGTGTACGCCTCGCCGGCCCAGCGGTACCAGGAGAGCTGCTCGGGGCCCAGCCAGCCGGCGTCGGCCTGCCGGGCCAGGCCGAGGAAGTGCTCGGCGTACCGGTCGGCCACCGCGTCCTCCTCGCCGAGTGCGGCGAGCCACAGCCGGCCGTACTCGCGGATGGTGTCGAGCATCCGGTAGCGGTCCCCGTCCCGGCTCACCACCGACTTGGCGACCAGCCCGGCCAGCGCGCGGCCGGTCTCCGGCAGGCCCAGCGGGCCGCCCGAGCACACCGACCGGGCCGACGCCGCGTCGAAGGCGCTGCGGAAGACGGTCAGCCGGGCCCACAGCAGCCGTTCGGTGGGCGCGCACAGCTCGTGGCTCCAGCCGATGGCGGTACGCATCGTGCGGTGGCGTTCGGGCCAGACCGGCTCGGAGTGGACCAGGACGTCGAACCGCGAGGTCAGCCGGTGGGACACCTCTTCCACGGTGGCGCGGCCGACCTGGGCGGCGGCCAGCTCCAGGGCGAGCGGGATGCCCTCCAGCCGACGGCAGATGCTGACCACCGCGGTGGTGACGGGCCCGCCCAGGACGTCGGCGGGCGCCAGCGCGGTCGCCCGCTCGGTGAACAGCGCGAGGGCGTCCGGCCCGTCGGCCCGCATCGGCTCGACCTCGATCAGCCGCTCGGCGGCCAGCCGCAGCGGCTGCCGGCTGGTGGCGAGCACGGTGAGCCCGGGCACCGCGGTGAGCAGGTCGCCGACGAGCGTCCGGCAGGCGTCGGCCAGGTGCTCGCAGGAGTCCAGCACCAGCAGCAGCCGCTTGCCGGACAGCCATTCGCACAGCGCCTCCACCGGCATCCGCGGGGAGTGGTCGGACAGGTCCACGGCGTCCGAGACGGCCGCCAGCAGCAACCGGTCGCCGTCCAGCGGGGACAGGTCCGCCCACCACACCCCGTCCGGGTACCGGGAGGCGACCCGGCGCGCGGCCCGGAGCGCCAGCCGCGTCTTGCCCACCCCGCCGGTCCCCGTCAGGGTGACCAGCCGGTGGTCCGGCAACGCCTCCTCCAGCCGGACGAGTTCGGCCTCCCGCCCCACGAAGCTGGTCGTCTCTTCCGGAATGTGCCCTACCACGGTGACATTCTGCCGCACCATCAGGTCTTTGGTCTCCGGTGTGATGGGTTCCGGCCACGGCGCACGGAAGCAGGGGGTCGCACCGGCGCCCGCCGGTCGAGCGGGGCCCGCCGGGCGGGCGGTCTTGGCCCTCCGGGCGGAGGAACCGGCCGCCCGTCGGTCCCCGTGGCCCACCGGCCCCGACTCATACGCGCCGCGGACGCCGCCGGCGTTCCCGACCGGCGGCCGGACGGTGAAAACCCCGTGTGCGCGGGGAGCAGCTCTGCTCCTGCCCCTGCTTCTGCCAGACCGTGGGACCACCCCCGCGTGCGCGGGGAGCAGTCGTCATTCATCTTCTGGATGACCGGCGCGTCGGGACCACCCCCGCGTGCGCGGGGAGCAGTGCGCGCCGGGCCCGAGTTCGTCGAGGGTGTCGGGACCACCCCCGCGTGCGCGGGGAGCAGAGGACGCGACCTGGGACTTTACCTGGCGCCCACGCTGTTTCTCACCACTTTCACCGACTCCGGCAATTGCACTGAAGCGCATGAAAGCGGCGAATCGCCCGCCGGGCCGCCGGCTTGCACGGCCGTGGGCGGCGCGGCCCGTCCGCCGTCCCGGATGCGGCCGGTGGGCGACCGTACGACCGTCGGGGGCCTGCCGGTCGGCCCCCGGCGGGCTCACCGGGACGTGCCGGAGCCAGGCTCCTCTCCGTAGGAGGTCACCGGCCCCGCCACGAGGGTGGGTCAGGAGTCGGCATCGTCCTGGGGGTGCTGGTGGTCCAGGCCGGCGGCCAGGAGGGGGCCGAGCCGGGTGAGGGCCTGCGGGCGCAGCATGCGGGCGTGGGTGGTGGGGACGGTGTGGGTGATGACCCGCCCCGTCACGTACGGCCGCCAGGTCCGCGGGGTCGGGCGGAGACCGGGCGGGGCACCCGGTGTGGGGTGGGCCGCGGTGAACAGCAGCAGGTCGCCACGGTACCGGCCGGGGACGAAGTCCCGGTGGAGCCGGACGTTGTTGTTGTACACCACGGTGAGGGCCGCGAGGGTGTTCTTGTCCAGCACGTCCGCGGGGTCCGCCCCCGTCCCGCCCGGCGGGCCGGCGGCCGGATCCTGGGCCGGCTCCCGGTCGCCTTCCGTCCCCGGGTCACCGTCAGGACCGGGGCCACCGTCACGGCCGGAGGTGACGCCGGGCGCGGAACCTCCGTCCGGGCCCGGGTCGCCGGCGGCGTCGCGGAGGGCGGCGAGGAGGTCCTGTTCCTCCAGGTCGGGCATGTCCGGCCGGAACCCCTCCCCGTAGGGGTAGGCGTCGAGTACGGCCAGCAGCGCCACCCGTTCGCCGTCGCGCTGCAGGCGGACGGCGATTTCGTGGGCCACGACACCGCCGAAGGACCAGCCGAGCAGGTGGTAGGGACCGGTCGGTTGGACGGAGCGGATGTGACGCAGGTAGTCGTCCGCCATCTCCTCGACCGAGCCGGCGAGCGGCTCGGCGCCGGTCAGGCCGCGGGCCTGCAGGCCGTACAGCGGGCGGTCCGGGCCGAGGTACGGCAGCAGTCCGCTGTAGAGCCAGCCGACGCCGCCGGCCGGGTGGACGCAGAACAGCGGTGGCCGCTCGCCCGTGGTGCGCAGCGGCAGCAGGACGTCGAGCGCGTGTCCGGTCGGGGCGGACCCCAGCGCCTCGGCGAGAGCGGCCGGGGTGGGGGCCTGGAAGACGGTGCGCACCTGGAGGTCCACGCCGAGTTCCGCACCCGCCCGGGCGGCCAGGCGGGTGGCCAGCAGCGAATGTCCGCCGAGGTCGAAGAAGTTGTCCTCCGCGCCCACCTCGGGCAGTCCCAGCACGTCCGCGAACAGCCGGCAGAGCACCTCCTCGGTGGGGGTGCGCGGGCCGCGGGACCCGGCGGCCGTGGTGAACTCCGGTGCCGGCAGCGCGGAGCGGTCCAGTTTGCCGTTGGCCGTGACCGGCAGCCGGTGCAGCACCACCACCGCCGCGGGCACCAGGTGGCGGGGCAGCCGATCGGCGGTGAAGGCGCGTACCGATGCGGGCAGGGTTCCCAGGTCGTGCGAGCCGGCGGGGTTGCCGGCCAGGGAGGAGAGCGGCAGTTGCTCGGTGGGCGGCGCGTGGAAGACCTCGGTCGGCACGTCGGCGGACGGTCGGCCGTCGGCGAGGAACAGCGCGTCGAAGCGGTCCGCGGCGGTGCCCGACCAGGTGCTGATCACCTGGTAGCCCAGTTCCTCCCCGAGCCGGTGGAGCGACTCGGGGTGGACGGCGTTCGCCGGTGCGGGGCCGTGCAGCCGCTCGCGGGCCTCGGCGACGGTACCGCCGGAGTCCAGGGTCCGCTGCGCGGCCGCCTCCGCCGCCAGTCGCTCGTTGGGGATGCCCTCGACGCGCAGCGCGTCCGGCCGGCCGGTGCGCAGCCGGTCGGCGAGGGCCCTGAGGCCGGTGACCTCCTCCCCCCAGCCGACCCGGAGGACGTCGGTGCTCCGGGCGACGTCCGCGGGTCCGGCCTCCGCGCCCCCCGCCGTGTCCGGGTTACGAGCGGTGTCCGAGCCCGGCGCGGCGTCCGAGCCCGGCGCGGCGTCCGGGCCCGGCCCGGTGTCCGCGGCCGGCGCGGGGGCCGCGGGCCGTCCGGGGGCCGTGGCGTGCGGGGCGGCCGGGCGGGTGTGCAGGACCACGTCGTACCGGTGGCGGGTGAGTTCGTTGTGGTGCTCCCCCCGCTTGAGACGGATGTCGACGGTGCCCAGGGCGGGCAGCCGGTCGCACAGTGCGGTGAAGAACTCGGGGGCGACCAGGAGTTCGCGCTCCAGCAGCAGGTCCTGCTCGATGGCGCGGCGCACCAGGTCGCCCCTGGCCCGGGGCGCCGCCCGGTGGAGCTGGACCGCGGTGTGGAAGCACCGTGCCAGGTGCAGGTTGCGCACGTCCCCGACGAAGACGGCGCCTCCCGGCACCACCAGGCGGGCCGCCAGCCGCAGCACCTCGGCCAGGTAGCCGGCGTCGGGGAAGTACTGCACCACCGAGTTGAGGACCACGGTGTCGAAGAAGCTGGCCGGGAGGCCCTCGGGGTCGTCGGCGGCCTGGCAGCGCAGCCGTACCCGTCCGGCCAGGTCCGGGTCGGCGGCCACCTGCCCGCGCAGTCGGGCGATCACCTCGGGGGAGAAGTCGGTGGCCCAGTACGCGTCGCAGTGCGGGGCCAGCGGGGCGAGCAGCAGCCCGGAGCCGACGCCGATCTCCAGCACCCGGCGCGGGTTCAGCGCCCGGATGCGCCGGACCGTGGCGTCCCGCCACTCGCGCATCTGCTCCAGCGGGATCGGTTCGCCGTCGTAGCTGCTGTTCCACCCGGAGAAATCCTCCCCGAGCGGCGTCGGGGTCTCCTCGGCGTAGAGCGTGTCGTAGATCTGCCGCCATTCGCCCACCTGCCGTGCCCCGGCCTCCACCGTTGCGTCGCCGGCGTCCTCGGCGGGCACCACATAGGCGATCAGGCGTTTGTCGCCGGGCCGGTCCTCGCGGGCCACCACCACGGCCCGGGCCACCCGGGGGTGGGCGGCCACCACGGCCTCCACCTCGCCCGGCTCGATGCGGAACCCGCGGATCTTGACCTGGTCGTCCGCGCGGCCCACAAACTCCAGCTGGCCGTCGGCGCGTCGGCGCACCACGTCCCCGGTGCGGTACATCCGGCCGCCCGGGGGCCCGTACGGGTCGGCCACGAAGGCGTGCGCGGTCAGGCCCGGGCGGCCCAGGTAGCCGCGGGCCAGGCCGGGGCCGGCGATGTACAGCTCCCCGGCCGCCCCCGGTGGTACCGGCTGCAGCGCGGGGTCGAGGACCTGCACCCGGGCGTCGGGGACCGGCCGGCCGATGGGAGGTGTCCCGGTGCCCGGCAGCGGGTCGCTCAGGGTGGTGCACACGGTGGCCTCGGTGGGGCCGTAGGCGTTGATCATGCGCCGGCCCGCGGACCAGGTGGCGGCCACCTCCGCCGGGCAGGCTTCGCCGCCGACCAGCAGGGTCGCCCCCGGCGGCAGGCCGTCGGGCGGCATGGCCGCCAGGGCGGTGGGCGGCAGCAGCAGATGGGTCACCCGGTGGGTGGCGCAGGTGGCGGCCAGCGGGGCTCCGGGCAGCAGGCGCTCGGCCGGGGCGAGCACCAGGGTGGCGCCCGAGCTCAGCGCCATGCACATCTCCCAGGTGGCGCCGTCGAAGCTGGGGGACGCGAACTGCAGCACCCGGCTGCCGGGGCCGACGCCCAGGTGCGCGTTCCGTGCCAGCAGGGCGGGGATGCCCTCGTGGGTGACCACCACGCCTTTGGGGGTTCCGGTCGAGCCCGAGGTGTAGATGACGTAGGCGGGGTGTCCGGGGAGGACCGGGCCGCCCCGTTCGTCGTCGGTCAGGGCACGCCCGGCCCCGGAGGCCCGCCCCGCGCCGGTGGCGGAGGCGGTGCCCCGCGCCTCGGGAACGGCGTGGGAGCCCTCCGGGGCGGCGTCGGGGCCCCAGGAGGCGGCGTCGGGGCTGTCCAGCAGCAGGCGTGGGACGGTGGTGGAGGGCAGCCGGGCGGCGGTCTCCGCGGTGGTCACCAGCAGCGCGGGCGCGGCGTCCCGGAGCATGAACGCCAGGCGGTCGTGCGGGTAGTCGGGGTCCAGGTTCAGATAGGCGGCCCCGGCCTTGAGCACCGCCAGCATGGCGACGACGAGCCGCGGCGAGCGCGGGAGCGCCAGGGCCACCACGCGTTCCGGGCCGGCACCATGGGCGAGCAGCAGCCGTGCCGTACGGTTGGCCGCCGCGTCCAGCTCGGCGTAACCGAGCGTCCGCGCGCCGCAGATCACCGCGGCGGCCTCCGGGGTGCGGGCGGCCTGGTCCTCGAACAGCCGCGGCACGGTGGCCGGCGGCACCCGGCGGACGTCGTGCCGCCGACCAGCGTCCAGGGCGGTACGGCGCTCCTCCGCGGGGAGCAGGTCGATGCCGCCGATGCGCTGTTCGGGATCGGTGGCGAAGGCCTCCAGGAGCCGCCGTACGCGACGCAGGAGCGCCTCGGCGGTGCGCGGGGCGAGGGCGTCGGGGCGGTAGGTCAGCCGCAGGCCCATCCGGGGCCCGGGCACGGCGGTCAGGCTCACCGGGTAGTGGGTGGCGTCCAGGCCGTGCAGGCCGGTCACCCGCAGACCGGTGCCGGCCGGTTGCAGCGCGGCCTCGTCGAAGGGGTAGTTCTCGGTGACGATGATGGTGTCGAAGAGCTGGTCGTGGCCGGACAGCCGGTGGATGTCGGGCAGGCCGAGGTGCTGGTGCGGGATGAGGGCGGACTGCTCGCGCTGCAGGCGGTCCAGCATCGCCGCCAGCGGTTCCGCGGGGCGCAGGCGTACTCGTACCGGCAGGGTGTTGATCAGCATCCCCACCATGTTCTCCACGCCGGGGAGCTCCGGTGGCCGGCCGGACGTGGTGCCGCCGAAGACCACGTCGTCCCGGCCGGTCAGCCGGCCGAGCAGAATGGCCCACACGCCCTGGAGCACCGTGTGCGGGGTCAGGCCGCGGCGCCGGGCGGCGGTGTGCAGTGCGGTGGTCAGCTCCTCGCCGAGCACCTCGGCGACCCGCCGGGGCGCCTCCTCCCCGCCGTCCACGTCGGCGTCGGGGGCGATCCGGGTGGGGCCGTCCAGCCCGTCCAGGGCCCGCCGCCAGGCGGCTTCGGCGGCCGGCCGGTCCTGCCGGGCGCGCCAGCGCAGGAACTCCCGGTAGCTGGGGGCGGGCGGCAGGCCCGAGGCGTCGCCGCCCGCCGCGTATCCGGCCAGCAGCTCCCGCAGGACCACCGGCAGCGACCAGCCGTCCAGCAGCAGGTGGTGGAGGGAGAACAGGAGGCGGTGCCGGCCGGGGGCGAGCCGTACCAGCGTCATCCGCAGCAGCGGCCCGGTGGCGAGGTCGAAACGGGCGGCGTGGTCGTCTGCTGTGAGCCGGGCCAGCTCCGTCTCCCGGTCGGCCCCGTCCGCCCCGGACAGGTCCACCTCCCGCCAGGGCAGTACGGCGCGGCGGGGGATCACCTGCACCGGGTGCTCCAGCCCCCGGTGGTGGAAGCGGGCCCGCAGGCTCAGGTGCCGGTCGAGTACGCCCTGGCCCGCCGCCCGCAGCGCCGGCGCGTCCAGCGGCCCGTCCAGCTCCAGCACCAGCTGGGCGGTGTACACGTCGACGGCCCGGGTGTCGTACAGGGCGTGGAACAGCAGCCCCTCCTGGAGCGGGGTCAGTGGCCAGATGTCCGCCACCGCGGCCGGCCTCGGCAGCCGCGGCGGGCCGCCGGCGCGGTCCCGGTCGTCCCCGCCCGGCCCGGGCGGGAACCCGACGAACCCGACGAACCCGGCGGTCCCGGCGGTCGACCCGGCCGGGTCGGATCCGGTGGTCGCCACGGGATCGGTCCCGGCGGTCGCGGGACCGCCGGGCATGGCGGGGCCGGAGGCGGCGGTCGCCACGGGGTCGGAGGCGGCGGGGCCGGACGCGGACCCACCGGACCGGGCCGGCCCGGATGGCGCGCCCGGCGCGGCCGGCGCGGCGCACAGCGCCTCCAGCTGTTCGATCTGCTCCTGGGTGAGCCGTACCAGCGGCACGTCGGACGGGGTCAGCCCGCCGGCGTCCGACCGGTCGACGGCGGTCGTGATCGCCTCCAGCACGGTGAACCACCGGCGGGCCAGTTCACCGACCTCGTCCTCCCGCAGCAGCTCACCGGCCCAGGACCAGCCGGCCACCAGCCGCGGACCGTCCGGCCCGTCCTGGGTGAGCGCGTTGAGCTCCAGGACGTGGGGCATCGGGGTGCCCGGTTCGTGGCCCGCGCTCAGCACCTGCCCGCCGGTGTCCGCCACCGGCGACCATGCGGCGCCGTCCCCGGGCGTGCTCAGCCGACCGAGGTAGTTGAACCCGACCTGCGGGGCGGGCAGTTCGGCCAGCCGGGGGCGGGTCCGCGGGTTGAGGTGGCGCAGCAGTCCGTGGCCCAGGCCGTCGCCCGGCACCGCGCGCAGTTGCTCCTTGAGGCGTTTGACCACCCGGCCCAGCGCTGGACCGGCCGCCGCCACGTCGTCGCGGGTGAGGTCGCCGGGGTCGAGCCGGACCGGGTGCAGGCTGGTGAACCAGCCCACCGTTCGGGACAGATCCACCCCGGGCGCCAGGTCCTCGTACCGGCCGTGTCCCTCCACGTCCACCAGCAGCGCGCCGCCGCCCCCGCCGCGGTGCCGCCGCCAGTCGTCCAGCGCCACCGCGAAGCCGGCGAGCAGAATGTCCTGCGCCCCGGCGTGGAAGGCGGCCGGCACCCGGGTGAGCAGGGCCGTGGTCTGCCCGGGCGGCAGGGTGAGCGTCAGCGTCCCGGCGTTCTCCGTCACCGCCCGGACGTCCCTGCCCTCGCCGGCGGCCACCACGGGCGCCGCGTCCCTCGGCATCGCCTCCCAGAGGGGCAGTTCGGCGACCCGCCGCGGGGCGGTCGCCTCGGCGGCCAGCAGCCGCGTCCACCGGCGCAGCGAGGTGCCCACCGGAGCGAGGCGCGGCGGCCGGCCGGCCGTCACCGCCTCCCACGCCTCCCGCAGGTCCGGCAGCAAGATCCGCCAGGACACCCCGTCCACCACCAGGTGGTGCACCGCCAGCAGCAGCCGGCCCGGGCGGCGGGGCCCCCGGTCGAACCACACCGCCCGCACCATCACCCCCGTGCGCGGGTCGAGACGGCCCCGGACCGCCGCGGACTCCTCGGCCACCAGCGCGCCGAGCCCGGTGTCGTCGAGGCCGGCCGCGTCGATCCGGTAAAGCAGGGCCGCCGCGTGGACGGTTCCGGCCGGCGGGATCCGCAATGACCAGGTCCCGTCCGGCGCCACGTCGAGCCGTGCGCGCAGCGCGTCGTGGTGGTCCACCACCGTCCGCAGCGCCGCCGCCAGCGCCTCCTCTCCCGCCGCTGGTGGTACGCCGATCATCATCAGCTGGCAGAACCCGTCGATCGCCCCGCCCCGCTCCCGCAGCCACTCCACGATCGGGGTCGCCGTCACCTCGCCGGTGCCCGGGTCCCCGGCCGGCGGCGCGTCCTGCCCGGAGTCGTCCTGCCGGATGGCCACGGCGGCGAGTCCGGCCGCGCTCTGGTGGGTGAAGACGTCCCCCGCGGTGAGCACCAGACCGGCCGCCCGCGCCCGCGCGACCAGCTGGATCGCCAGGATGCTGTCTCCGCCGAGTTCGAAGAAGTTGTCGTCGGCGCCGACTTCGGGGAGGTCCAGGGCCTGGGCGAAGAGGGTGCACAGAACCGTCTCGGCCGGGGTGCGCGGCGGGCGTGAGACGGTGGCCGTGGCACGGTCCGGGGCCGGCAGGGCGTCACGGTCCAGCTTCCCGTTGGACGTGACCGGCAGGGCATCGAGAGTGACCAGCGCGGCCGGGACCATGTAGGACGGCAACCGCCGCGCCAGATCCGTACGCACCTGTGTCACATCGACCACCGCACCCGCGGCCGGGACGAGATAGGCGGTCAGCCGCCGGTCACCGGGACGGTCCTCCCGCACCACCACCGCCGCCTGCGCCACCTTCGGATGCGCGGTGAGCACCGACACGATCTCCCCCGGCTCGATCCGGAACCCCCGGACCTTCACCTGCTCATCAACCCGCCCCACGAACACCAACCGACCATCGGAATTCCAGCGCACGGTGTCCCCCGTGCGATACATCCGCTCACCCGCGGGACCGTACGGATCGGCCACGAACCGCTGCGCCGTCAACCCCGGCCGGCCCAGATAGCCGCGCGCCACCCCGGCACCGGCCACATACAACTCCCCCACCACACCCACCGGCACCGGCCGCAACCACCCGTCCAGCACATACACCCGCGTGTTGTCCATCGGCCCACCGATCGGCACCCCACCGGCCACCGGCCCCACCACCCGCTGACAGGTGGCGAACGTGGTGGTCTCCGTCGGCCCGTACACATGCACCACCACCGTGTCCGGACACGCCACCCGCACCCGCTCGAACGACGACACCGACGCCGCCTCACCCCCCGGTCCACACCTCCCGCACCCCCCGCCAACGCCCCCGGCCGATCGTGCGCCACCAGGTCGAACAGAGCGGTGGTCAGGAACAGCGCGGTGACCCCGTGCTCGGCCACGGTGTCTTCCAGAGCCCGGGGATCCAGCTCCGCCGGGGCCACCACCACCTGTCCGCCGGACAGCAGCGGTACCCACATCTCATAGGTGGAGGCGTCGAACGCCGACGGCGAATGCAGCAGCACCCGACGGTGCGCCCCGCCCCGCCACCGCTCATCCGACGCCAGCGCCACCACCGCACGGTGCGTGACCGCCACCCCCTTGGGCGCCCCCGTCGAACCCGACGTATACATCACATACGCCAACCGGTCCGGATCCACCACCGGCTCCGGGTGCTCCCCGGACGGCGTGGGCTCGGAGTCCACGGTCAGCACGTGCAGGTCCCCGGCCCATTGCCGGGCCTCCGCCTCTGTCCTCCGGCCGACCAGCAGCACCGTCGCGCCGGTCTCCTCCAGCATCAGCCGCATCCGCGCGGCGGGGAAACGGGGATCCAGCGGCACGTACACCCCACCGGCCTTGACCACCGCCAGCACCGCAACGACCAACTCCACCGAACGCTCCACCAACACCCCCCACCCCGCACTCCGCCCCCCTACCCCGGTCGGCGTCCGCACGTCGGTCCGCACCCGGACGACCCGGACCCCGGTCTCCGCCGACGCCCACGCCCAGCTGCCTCAGCCGGACCGCCAGCCCGGTGGCCGCGGCGTCCAGCTCCGCGTAGGTCAGCCGCTCCTCACCACAGACCACCGCCGTCGCCCCCGGCGTCCGTGCCACCTGAGCCGCGAACAACCGCGGCAGCGTCTCCTCCGGCACCTCCCGCACCGTGTCGTTCCAGCCGGACAGCAACCGCCGCCGCTCCTCCGCACCCAGCAGCTCCACCGCGCCGATCCGCACCCCCGGATCGGCCACCACCGCCCGCAACAACCGCTCCCACCGCTCCACCAACCCCCGCACCGTCCCCCGGTCGAAGAGGTCGGTGCTGAACTCCACGATTCCCTCGACGCCGTCCGGCGTCCGGCTCGGGGTGCGGCGTTCGACCAGGGAGAAGGCGAGGTCGGTACGGGCGGTCCCGGTGTGCACGAATTCGGTGCGCGCCCGGAGTCCGGGCAGTTCCAGGTCGGCGACCGGTGTGTTCTGCCAGGCGAGCATCACCTGGAACAGCGGATGGTGGGAGAGCGAGCGGGAGGGGCGCAGTTCGTCGACGAGGTACTCGAAGGGAACGTCCTGGTGGGCATAGGCGTCCAGGCTCCGTTCCCGCACCTGGGACACCAGCTCCCGGAAGGTGGGGTTGCCGGAGGTGTCCACCCGCAGGACCAGAGTGTTGACGAAGAACCCCACCAACCTCTCCAACGCCTCATCCGTCCGCCCCGCAACCGGCGTACCGATCGGAATGTCCGACCCCGCACCCAACCGGCTCAACAACGCCGCCAACCCCGCCTGCACCACCATCAACACACTCGCACCACACACCCGCCCCAACCCCACCAACCCCGCATGCAACTCACCATCCCACCGGAACACCCACACATCACCACGACGCGACGCCACCACCGGACGCGGACGATCCACCGGCAACGACACCCGCTCCGGCAACCCCGCCAACACCCCACGCCAATAACCCAACTGAACCGCCAGCACACTCCCCTCATCCGACACCTCACCCAGCACCCGCCGCTGCCACACCGCATAATCCGCGTACTGCACACCCAACGGCACCCACCCCGGCACACGCCCCCCACACCGCGCCGTGTACGCACACCCCAAATCCTCCCCCAACACCTCCAACGACCACCCATCCGCAGCAATGTGATGCACCACCAACACCAACACATGCTCCGACGGACCCACCACGAACAGATGCGCCCGCACCGGCACCTGCCACGACAGATCGAACACACCCCGCGCCACCACCGACACCGCCGCCCCCAACCCACACTCCTCGACGGTGTGCACCTCCAGCTCCGGCCGGGCGGCCGCGGCCGGCAGGATGTACTGGCGGGGCACCCCGCCCGTCTCGGGGAAGACCGTACGCAGCGCCTCGTGCCGCTCGACCACGTCCCCGAGCGCGTCCCGGAGCGCCTGCTGGTCGAGTCGCCCGGTCAGGCGCACCGCGAGCGGGATGTTGTAGGTGGGGGACGGGCCCTCCATGCGGTGCAGGAACCACAGCCGACGCTGGGCGAAGGACAGCGGAAGAGGGTCGGGGCGGCGCACCGGCTCCAGCGCGGGGCGCGCCGCACCGGCCTCGTCCACCAGCCGGGCCAGGCCGGCCACGGTGGGCGCCTGGAAGAGGGCCCGTACCGGCAGTTCCGCGCCGAGCGCCGCGCGCACCCGGGCCATCAGCCGGGTGGCCAGCAGGGAGTGCCCGCCGAGTTCGAAGAAGTTGTCGTCGGCGCCGACTTCGGGGAGGTCCAGGGCCTGGGCGAAGAGGGTGCACAGAACCGTCTCGGCCGGGGTGCGGGGCGGGCGTGAGACGGTGGCCGTGGCACGGTCCGGGGCCGGCAGGGCATCACGGTCCAGCTTCCCGTTGGACGTGACCGGCAGGGCATCGAGGGTGACGAGCGCGGCCGGGACCATGTAGGACGGCAACCGCCGCGCCAGATCCGTACGCACCTCCGTCACATCGACCACCGCACCCGCGGCCGGGACGAGATAGGCGGTCAGCCGCCGGTCACCGGGACGGTCCTCCCGCACCACCACCGCCGCCTGCGCCACCGTCGGATGCCCGGTGAGCACCGACACGATCTCCCCCGGCTCGATCCGGAACCCCCGGACCTTCACCTGCTCATCAACCCGCCCCACGAACACCAACCGACCATCGGAATTCCAGCGCACGGTGTCCCCCGTGCGATACATCCGCTCACCCGCGGGACCGTACGGATCGGCCACGAACCGCTGCGCCGTCACCCCCGGCCGGCCCAGATAGCCGCGCGCCACCCCGGCACCGGCCACATACAACTCCCCCACCACACCCACCGGCACCGGCCGCAACCACCCGTCCAACACATACACCCGCGTGTTGTCCATCGGCCCACCGATCGGCACACCACCGGCCACCGGCCCCACCACCCGCTGACAGGTGGCGAACGTGGTGGTCTCCGTCGGCCCGTACACATGCACCATCACCGTGTCCGGACACACCGACCGCACCCGCTCGAACGACGACACCGACGCCGCCTCACCCCCGGTCCACACCTCCCGCACCCCCGCCAACGCCCCCGGGTGCTGGTCGGCGACGAGATCGAACAGGGCGGTGGTCAGGAAGAGCGAGGTCACCCCGTGTCCGGCCACCACACGCGCCAGTTCCTCCGGGCCCAGCTCCGCCGGAGCCACCACCACCTGCCCGCCGGACAGCAGCGGCACCCACATCTCATAGGTGGAGGCGTCGAACGCCGACGGCGAATGCAGCAGCACCCGACGGTGCGCCCCGCCCCGCCACCGCACGTCCGACGCCAGCGCCACCACCGCACGGTGGGAGACCGCCACACCCTTGGGCGCCCCCGTCGAACCCGACGTATACATCACATACGCCAACCGGTCCGGATCCACCACCGGCTCCGGACGGCCCGGGTCCGGCACGACGGGGGAACGTGTGCCCTCGACGCGGACCACGTGGAGGTTCCGGGCCCAGTCGCCCGTCCGGGTTTCCTCCCCGGCCAGCAGGACCGTCGTGCCGGTCTCCTCCAGCATCAGCCGCATCCGCGCGGCGGGGAAGCGGGGATCCAGCGGCACGTACACCCCGCCGGCCTTGACCACCGCCAGCACCGCAACGACCAACTCCACCGAACGCTCCACCAACACCCCCACCCCGCACTCCGCCCCCCGCGTCCGCCCCCCACCCCGAGCTGCCTCAGCCGGAGCGCCAGTTCCGTGGCCGCGGCGTCCAGCTCCGCGTAGGTCAGCCGCTCCTCACCACAGACCACCGCCGTCGCCCCCGGCGTCCGTGCCACCTGAGCCGCGAACAACCGCGGCAGCGTCTCCTCCGGCACCTCCCGCACCGTGTCGTTCCAGCCCGACAACAACCGCCGCCGCTCCTCCGCACCCAGCAGCTCCACCGCCCCGATCCGCATCCCCGGATCAGCCACCACCGCCCGCAACAACCGCTCCCACCGCTCCACCAACCCCCGCACCGTCCCCCGGTCGAAGAGGTCGGTGCTGAACTCCACGATTCCCTCGACGCCGTCCGCGGTGCGGTCCGTGGCGTGGTGTGCGGTGAGGGAGACCGACAGGTCCATCCGGGCGGTCCCGGTGTGCACGAATTCGGTGCGCGCCCGCAGCCCGGGGAGCGCCAGGGGTGCCACCGGGGCGTCCTGCCACGCCAGCAGGATCTGGAACAGGGGGTGGTGGGCGAGGGACCGGGAGGGGCGCAGTTCGTCGACGAGGTGCTCGAACGGCACGTCCTGGTGGGCGTAGGCGTCCAGGCTCTGCCGGCGGACGTGTGCGACGAGCTCCCGGAAGGTGGGGTTGCCGGAGGTGTCCACCCGCAGGACCAGAGTGTTGACGAAGAACCCCACCAACCTCTCCAACGCCTCATCCGTCCGCCCCGCAACCGGCGTACCGATCGGAATGTCCGACCCCGCACCCAACCGGCTCAACAACGCCGCCAACCCCGCCTGCACCACCATCAACACACTCGCACCACACACCCGCCCCAACCCCCACCAACCCCGCATGCAACTCACCATCCCACCGGAACACCCACACATCACCACGACGCGACGCCACCACCGGACGCGGACGATCCACCGGCAACGACACCCGCTCCGGCAACCCCGCCAACACCCCACGCCAATAGCCCAACTGAACCGCCAGCACACTCCCCTCATCCGACACCTCACCAGCACCCGCCGCTGCCACACCGCATAATCCGCGTACTGCACACCCAACGGCACCCACCCCGGCACACGCCCCCACACCGCGCCGTGTACGCACACCCCAAATCCTCCCCCAACACCTCCAACGACCACCCATCCGCAGCAATGTGATGCACCACCAACACCAACACATGCTCCGACGGACCCACCACGAACAGATGCGCCCGCACCGGCACCTGCCACGACAGATCGAACACACCCCGCGCCACCACCGACACCGCCGCCCCCAACCCACACTCCTCCACGGGGGTCACGCGCAGGTCCAGGGCCGGGCGGGCCTCCCGCGGGGTGAGCACCTGCTGGTACGGCGTGCCGTCGGTGTCGGGGAACACCGTCCGCAGGGCCTGGTGGCGGTCCACCACGTCCACCAGCGCCGCCTGGAGCGCCTCCCGGTCCAGGCGTCCGGTCAGGCGGACCGCGAGCGGGATGTTGTAGGTGGGGGACGGGCCGTCGAGGTGGTACAGGAACCACAGCCGGCGCTGGGCGAAGGACAGCGGGAGGCGGTCGGGCCGGGGTACCGGCTCCAGCGCCGGGCGCGCCGCGCCCGCTCCCTCCACGACCCGGGCCAGGCCCGCCACCGTCGGTGCCTCGAAGAGGGTGCTCAGCCGCAGCTCGCGGCCGAGCGCCGTGCGGACCCGCGCGGCCAGCCGGGTGGCGAGCAGGGAGTGTCCGCCGAGGTCGAAGAAGTTCTCGTCGATGCCCACCGCGGGCAGGCCGAGGACCTGGGCGAACAGCGTGCACAGCACCTCTTCGACGGCGTTGCGCGGCCCGCGGGAGGCCGTGGCGGGCGCGGGCGCGGGGTCGGGGAGCGCACGGTGGTCGAGTTTCCCGTTGACGGTCAGCGGCAGCGCGGGGAGGGTGACGACCGCCGCGGGCACCATGTAGGCCGGCAGGAGCCGGGCGGTGAAGGCCCGCACCTGGGCCGGGTCGATCGTCGCCGTCCCGCCGGCCGGCACCACGTAGGCGACCAGGCGCAGTCCGCCGGTGGGGGCCGGGCGGGCGACCACGGCGGCGTGGGAGAGGTCCGGGTGGGTGGCCAGGGCCGCCTCCACCTCGCCCGGTTCGACGCGGAACCCGCGGATCTTCACCTGGGTGTCGGCCCGTCCCAGGAACTCCAGCTGTCCGTCGGGGCGCCGGCGCACCACGTCGCCGGTACGGTACATCCGCTCGCCGGCGGGCCCGTAGGGGGCGGCGACGTACCGCTGGGCGGTGAGTCCCGGCCGGCCCAGGTAGCCGCGGGTCACGCCGCCGCCGGCCACGTAGAGTTCGCCCGCCACGCCCACCGGTACCGGTTGCAGCCCGCCGTCCAGGACGTATCCGCGCAGGTCCGCCAGTGGCGTGCCGATAGGGCTGCCCGTCCCGCCGGCCGTGGTGCGCCCGCCCGGCCCGGTGCCGGTGGTGGGCACGATGGGCCCGGTGTTCGTGGTGTGGGTGGCGTGCACGGTGGTCTCGGTGATGCCGTACATGTTGACCAGCACCGGGGTGGGGCCGGGGTGGCGCTCGTACCAGTCGTCCAGGCTGCCGGGCTCCAGCGCCTCGCCGCCGAAGACCACGGTGCGCAGGGTCAGCCGCCCGCCGAGGTCGGGGTGTTCGCGGTCGGCCCGGGCCAGGGCGGAGAAGGCGGACGGGGTCTGGCTGAGGACGGTGACGCGTTCGTCGGCCAGCAGCCGCAGGAAGTCCACCGGGGACCGGCTCACCTCGTAGGGCACCACGACCAGCCGGCCGCCGTGCAGCAGCGGCCCCCACAGCTCCCACACCGAGAAGTCGAAGGCGAAGGAGTGGAAGAGGGTCCACACGTCGCGGGGGCCGAACCCGAACCTCTCCGTGGTGACCTGGAACAGCCGCACGGCGTTGTGGTGGGTGACGACCACGCCCTTGGGCCTGCCGGTGGAGCCGGAGGTGTAGATCACGTACGCGGGGTGGGCCGGCCGGAGCGGATGGAGGCGGTCGGCGTCGGTGGGGGCCGTCGCCGGGCAGCCGGCCAGCGCCCGGGAGGTACCGGGATCGTCCAGGACCAGGCGGTCCGGGGCGTCCCCGGGCAGTGCGGCGCCGGTCCGGGCGGTGGTGACGACCAGGGCGGGGGTGGCGTCGCGCAGCATGAGGGCGAGCCGTTCGGCCGGCTGGTCCGGGTCGAGCGGCAGGTAGGCGGCCCCGGTCTTGAGCACGGCCAGCACCGCGACGACCAGGTGTCCGCACCGCGGCAGGGCCAGCGCCACCAGGCGTTCCGGCCCCGCGCCGCGGGTGATCAGCAGGCGGGCCAGGCGGTTGGCCGCCGCGTCCAGTTCCCGGTAGGTCAGCCGGGTGCCGTCGTCCACCACCGCGGTGGCCTCCGGGGTACGGGCCGCCTGGGCCTCGAACCGGCGCGGCAGGGTGTCCTGCGGGAGGTCGGGCGGCGGCGGGTTCCAGCCGGTCAGCAGCTGGTGGCGCTCGCCGGGGGTGAGCAGGTCGACGGCGCCCACCGGCCGGTCCGGGCCGGCCGCCACCGCTTCCAGCATGCCGGTCAGGCGCCGGTGGTGGGCGGCCAGCTCCGCCGCGTCGTACAGCGCGGGGTTCGCGTCGAGGGTCAGCCGTACCTCCCCGCCGTCGGACCGGTCGTACAGGCTGATGGAGAGGTCCTCGACGAAGCCCGGGGACAGGTTGTGCGCGACGGCGCGGTGTCCGGCGAAACGCAGGTCGTAGTCGAAGGCCATGACGTTGACCAGCGGCCCCACCAGTCGGCCCCACCCGCCCGGCACGCCCAGGTCGCGGGCCAGGTCCTCGCCGCGGTAGCGCTGGTGACGGAGTGCCCGGTGCACCTGTCCGTTTGCCTGGCGGACCAGGTCGCCGATGCGGGCCGGCGCGCTCACCTCCAGACGGAGCGGCAGCACGTTGGCCACCATGCCCGGCACCCCGCGCAGCGCGGCGTCGGTGCGGGCGTGCACCGGCAGCCCCAGCACGATGTCCTGGGCCCCGGTCAGCCGGTGCAGACAGCCGGCCGCGGCGGCGATCACCACGGCGGACATGCGGACGCCGGACCGGTGTGCCGCCGCCCGCGCCTCCGCCACCAGGGCCGGTGGCAGGGCCGCGGTGTGCCGCAGCCGTCCGGCCGGTGGCCCGGGCGGGCGGCCGGCGAGCCGGGCGGGCTCCGGCCGGTCGGCCATCCGGTCCGTCCAGTACCTCCGGTCGGCGGCGAAGGCCGCGGAGGCGCGGTACGCCAGGTCGGCGTCCACCAGGGAGCGCAGCGGGCCGAACGGGCAGGCGGGGGCGGGCCGTCCGGTGACGCGGGCGGTGTACAGCTCGGCCACCCGCCGGGCGACGAGGGCGAATCCGAACCCGTCCAGCATGATGTGGTGGTAGCCCTGGTACCAGATGAACCGCTCCGGGCCCAGCCGGAAGAGTGCGTGGCAGAACAGGCGCTCGCGCGTGATGTCCATCGGGCGGTTCAGGTCGGCGCGCATCCACGCCTCGGCGGCCGCGTACGGGTCGTCCTCCCCGCTGACGTCCAGCACCGGGAAGGGCCAGTGCCCGGCCGGCTCGACGCTCTGCCGGATCTCGCCGGCCTCCTCGTGGAACCGGACGCGGACCGGTTCGGCCTCCTCGACGGTCTGCCGTAGCGCCGCCTCGAAATGCGCCGGGTCGACGGGGCCGGTGATCTCCAGGTACTCGCCGATCCGGTGGGCCGGGGACCGCGGGTCCAGTTGCTGGGACAGCCACACCTCGCGCTGCGCGGTCGTCGCCGGCAGTCGTCCGCCGGATACCTCTGACAACGACACCCTCGCCCCCCTCTCCGGCCCGCTGTGGTCACGGACGCCTCTCCTTGGAGGCATGCCCGCGCCGGACGCCGGATCAGATCACTCGTCCGGGTGCCGCCGTTCCCCGGCCGCCCTCCGCGCACCACCCCGGTGTGCGCCCGTCGCGCGCCCTCCGCCCGCACCGCCGCCACATGCGGGGCCGGGCCCGCGACCGGTGACGGTCCGCCGGCCGATCGCGCGGTACACCGCCCGGGGCGGGTGGGGTCCCGGTGGAGCCGGGGGCGGCGGTCCCGCGCGGCGGGGGGCCCGATCGGCCCGGTGGCGACGCGCCGCCGGGCGGGTGCCGGCGCGGGTTTCCGGGGGCGTGCCGGGGTCCGTGGGAGCGGGGCTTCGGGGTGAGGGTCTTGGGGGGCGCGGGGCTTCGGGGCGCGGGGCTTAGGGGGTGCGGGGCTTCGGGGGTGCGGGGCTTCGGGGTGCGGGGCTTCGGGGTGCGGCGAGGATGCGTGGTGCGGGTCGGTGGCGGCGTGGCGAGGATGCATGGTGGTGTGGGGCGCCGGGACGAAGTGCGGCGGTCGCCGGCGGGCGTGGTGCGGGGGCGCCGGGACGGGGGCGCGGGGCCGGTCTCCGAGTCACCGCGCGGACCGCCTGCCGGGGTGGGAGTCGCCCGGGGCGCGGGGCGCTCCCGCGCGTTCCGGGGGCTTCCCGCACCGGCTCGCCGGGGGTGCCCCCGCACTTTTCTGGGGCGCCTGGCGCATCTGGGCGCCCCCCCGTTCGTCAGGGGCGCCCCCGTGCAGCGTGGGACCGATCACCGCCGGGGACTCCCCGGCACGCCGCTACGGCGTGCACGCCTCGGCGATCGACAGGCTGTTCTCGTAGAGGTGGTGCCGGGTGATCCGGCCGTCCTCGACGGTGAGGTGGAGTGCGAACGGGCCCTCGAAGGACTTCCCCGTCGCCCGTACGGTGCCCGCCAGGTGTCCGGTCAGGACGGCGTGGTGGCCGTCCACCAGGAAGGTGTCCACCTGGGCGCGGGAGTCCTCGGGCACCGTGTGCGCCATCAGCTCGTCGGCCTGCGCGGCGCATTCCGCGGCGGTGGACCGCGGGCGGATCCACGGGACGACGGGGTTCTCGGCGAGCTGCCAGTCCACCTCGTCGGCGAAGAGCGTGACGAGCCGCTCGGTGTCCCCCGCCAGCCGCGCGGCCAGGAACTCCTGGACGACGGCCCGGGTGTGCTCGGCGACGGAACGGGCGGTGGCGGCCGGGGTGACGGACATGGCGCTCTCCTCGGGGCGGGGACCGGACCCGGCGGGCTGCCCGCCGGTGTTCCCGATCCTGCCCGGGGAGCGGTCAGGGGTCGATTACCCCGGTGGTAATGCCCGGGGCCGTGGCCGCACCGCGCCGCCCGGGCATGGTTTCCGGTCGAGGCACCGCCGGGTGTCCGCACGTACCGGCTCCCGGCCGGCGGCCGGAGGGTCGGCGGCGGGGGGTCGGCGGCAGGGGGGCGACGTCAGGGGGGCGGCGGACCGGCCGGGACCGGCGGGGTCCCGGCTGGAGGACGGCTGGAAACCGCCGCGTCATCCGGGTTCCGGTGGGGGAGGTACGAGCGGTCGGCAGCACAGAGTAACCAGGGGATCACGTGTGGCGAAAACAGGCGTTCGACGGCATGCGGACGGAACCGAACGGGCTCCGCGAGCGGGTGTCCGTTCTCGACCACCACAGGGAGTTGTGCGACCTGGCAGACAAGATCGTCCGGAGCCACCGGGCGATCGAGGAGGCGATCCGGGCCGGCGTCGCCGAGCTGGGGCAGGACGGCCGCGGTGCCTTCCGGCACCAGGACCTGGCGGTCGAGGCACTTGACGGGATCCGGGGCGAGCTGCGGCGGCTGCGGCAGTCCGCCGGCGGTCCGCGGGACACCGGCCCGCCCGGCACCGACGCCGCGGACCGCCCGCCCGGGGCCGATGCCCCGGACCACGGTGACGGATCGCGGGAGCCCCGCGCCGAGGCCGCCACCGGCGCCGGCGGACGGCCGGGACCCGACCCCGGTGTCCCCGGCGGTACCGGCACCCCGGAGGAACCACCGACGGGCGCCTGTCCCGAAGAGCCCGCGGACGGCGGGGATCCGGCCGGTCACGGGCCCGTACCCCGCACGGCCGCCCCACCGTACCGGCGCACCGGCCCCGGTACCGACCAGCAGAGGGAGAGCATGGAGAACTCCGGACCGGGCGGCGAGGCGGCGGACGAGGAGAGCGAACTCGCCCTGCGGAGGGCGATCGAGGCCGCCTATCACCACGGGGAGGCTCCGGCGCCCGGTTCGCCGGCCGCGTCCCCGGCGACCGTGGCGGGCCCGCCGGAGGACGCGCGGGTCACGCACGGCGTGCTGCTGCTGAAGGCCGCCGGCGTCGCCTCCGCCGAACTCGTCGCGCACCGCGACACCTGGGAGTGGCTGACCGTCCTGGCCGTCGCGCACGGCCACTTCCGCACCCCGCCGGCGGTGGCGGAGCTCGAAGGGGGGCGCGTGCGGACCGTGTTGTCCGGGCGCTCCCTCATCGCCCTGCTGATCGAGTTGTGGAAGACCCGCTCCGGCGTCGCCCCGCTGGAGGCCGAATGGGCGCTCGCGACGGCGGCGTACCACCGCATCGGGGCCCAGCTCGCCGAGGTCTCCGGGCAGGGCGAGACCATCCGCATCGTCCTGGACGACGGGCTGCCCGCCGAGCCGGATTCCTGATCGGCGGCACGGCGGCGTCCGGGGTGGGTGGGGGCGCCGGGGGCGCCGTCGCCGGCCGGACCGGCATCCGGGGGTCCCGGTGGGCGCCGCCGGCCGGGCGGGGAGAGGGCCGGCGCGGGCGTTCCGGGTACAGTGGCCGACCCGTGACCGGCCGGTACGTCAGCCGGGGCCCCGCGGAGGGTCCGCAGGCCGGCCCGGACCGGCCGCGATGGCGAGCCGCGGTGCCGAAGTCCCCACCGGGCCCGCGGTCCCGCGAACCGCGAAGGGAGGACACGGATTGGCCGCCGACGATTCCGCCGCTCGGCGCGGCGCCCCGCCCGGCCCGCCGGGCGGGCCCGACCCACACCGCCCCCCGCCGGACGGCCTCAGAGCCACCCCGCCTGTGCCGGGCGACCCCGGACCCGTGCCAGGGTCGCCGGGCGGTGGTCCCGGACCCCTGCGCCCCTCGCCCGACGATCCCGGGTTCCCCGCCGCCCGTGCCGCGGCGGCCGGCAGCCTGGCGGAGCTGGACGCGGTGGTGCCCGCGTGCCGGGCCTGTCCGCGCCTGGTCGCCTGGCGCGAGGAGGTGGCACGGACCAAGCGGGCGGCGTTCCGGGACTGGACGTACTGGGGCCGTCCGGTGACCGGTTTCGGGCCACCGGACGCCACGCTGGCCGTGGTGGGACTCGCCCCGGCGGCCCACGGCGGCAACCGGACGGGACGCGCCTTCACCGGCGACCCCTCCGGCGACGTGCTGTACGCCGCGCTGCACTCCCTGGGCCTCGCCTCCCGGCCCGTGGCCGAGCACCCCGGCGACGGACTGGCGCTGCGCGGGGTGCGGATCACGATGCCGGTGCACTGCGCGCCGCCCGACAACCGGCCCACCACGGGGGAGCGGGACACCTGCCGGCCGTGGCTCGCCCGCGAACTGGAGCTGCTGCGGCCGACCCTGCGGACGATCGTGGTGCTCGGCGCCTTCGGCTGGCAGGCGACGCTGCCGGTCCTCGGCCGCGCCGGATGGCGGCTGCCCCGGCCCCGGCCCGCCTTCGGCCACGGCGTCGAGGTCCCGGTCGAGGACCCGCTGGGCGACCGTCCGGTGCGGCTCTTCGGCTGCTACCACCCCAGCCGGCGCAACATCTTCACCGGCAGGCTGACCCCCGCGATGCTCCGGGACGTCCTGGGCCGCGCGGCGGCGGACGCGGGCCTGGAACCGCGGACCTGACCGGCTCCCGGCTCCCGGCGACGGGGTAGGGGGTACGGGGCACCGGGCCCCAGGGCCTGCGGGATGGGGGTTCGCCCGGGGTGCGGCACGCGAGGTACGCCGAGCGCCGGGCCGCACGGGGCGCGGGGGGTTCGGTTCCGCGGTGCCGCCGGGCACGCCCCCGCACAGCGCCCGTCCGCCGCCCGTGGCGGTGACCGTTCCACCGCCCGTACCCGTCCCGGCGGCCCGCCGTGCGGGGCCGCCCCCCGCGTCCCGGCCGGTCGTCGCCGGGTCAGGGGCGGGCGGGACGCCGGCCCACCGGCTACCGGGACGGTTCGGGCGGGTGGGCGGTCAGGGCGGCGAGGGCGTCGCGGACGGCGGAGACGTGGGGGACGCCGTCGTGCCACCGGGCCGCGACGTGGCCGTCCGGCCGGACCAGCAGCGTTTCCCGGGGGCCCGGGTCGTACGGTCCGGTGGAGCGGCCGGGCAGGGGCTCGGTGCGGAGCGGCCAGGGTGGGACGGCCGGTTGTTCCGGGCGCGCGGAGCCCGGACCCGGGCGCCCGGGGTCCGGGGGCGGTTCCCGGGCCGGCTCCGGGGTGAGCAGGGTGAACCATTCGCCGAAGGCGTCGAGCGTGGAGCGGCCGGGGCCGAGCCAGAGGTGGGGCATCCGGTGACCCGGCTCGGTGGTGGGCACGTAGTCGGTGCCCGGGTCGGGCGGCTCGGGTGCGGCGCCGTCGCCGGTGAGGACCGCGCCGGAGCGGTAGCACACGCCCAGGAGCAGTCCGAGTTGCGCGAAGTACCGCTCCGACCAGGGAAGTTCCATGTCGGTCGGCTCCGGCTCACCGCTCCGCCGCCGGGCCTCGTACCGCTCCTGCACATCGAGCATGAGCCGGGTGTTGGCCACCGCCTGGCGGAGGGTCCGGAGGGCGACGGGGTGCCGTTCGGGCTCGTAGGTCTCCACCAGGCCCGGCCCGGCCCACCCCTGGAGGACGCCCGCGAGCTTCCAGCAGAGGTTGTGCACATCGGCGATGCCGGCGTTCATGCCCAGACCGCCGATGACGGGGACGGCGTGCGCGGCGTCCCCGGTCAGCAGGGTCCGGCCGTGGCGGAGGCATTCGGCCACGAACGCGCTCATCACCCAGTGCTGTACCCGCACCACCTCCACCTCGACCTCGGCCCGGGAGCCGAGGGCGCGGGAGACGAGGGCGGACCAGTCGGCGTGTGCCGGGTCCTCGGGGGTGGGCAGGGACCGGGCCCAGCCGCCCTCGGGGTAGAGCGGGGTGAAGATGCCGTGCGCGGTGAAGTAGACGCCGGCGGGCCGGCCGGCGCACCAGGGGTCGAGGTCGGCGTCGAACACGATGCTGGTGAAGCGGCCCATCGCCCCGGGGCCGGTGGTGCCGATGCCCAGCAGCCGCCGGACGGTGGAGTTCGCGCCGTCGGCGGCGATGACGTAGCGGGCACGGACCCGCGTCCGCCCGCCCCGCCGGCGGTCCAGGACCACGGCGGTCACGCCCTCGTCCTCCTCGGTCAGCTCGACGAGTTCGGCCCCGAACCGGACCGGGGCCCGCGCCGCGGCGAGCAGAATGGGTTCCAGCCGGTCCTGCGAGGTGACCACGCCGATCGTCGGGCTCTCGGGGATCGGCGCGTTCACGCCGACCATCGCCGCGGTGGCGAAGTCCTGGTCGAGGAGGGTGTCCCGGAAGCGGACCCGGCCGTACTCCGGGGGGAACGCGCCGGCGAAGATCCGGTCGGCGAGGCCGAGGCCCCGGTAGATCTCCATGGACCGCACATTCACCAGCCGGGCCCGGGGGAACGGCGACAGCCCGTCGTGCTTCTCGACCAGCAGCGCCGGCACACCCCAGCGCTCCAGCAGCGCCCGGGCGGTGAGCCCGACCGGGCCGCCACCGACGATCAGTACCGCCACCTCGGCGTCTGCTGCGGGCACGGTGTGCTCCTCCGCTCGCCTCGGACCGGTCGGGGCGTCCGTCGGCCGGCGGCCGTTTCGTCCGGGGGCTCCGGCAGCTCCCAATCTTCCGCACCCGGTGCCCGGTCGCAACCGTCCCCGGGCCGGGTGGGCAGGGCGCCCGCGGGGCCGGGGTTCCGCGTCTCCCGGACCCGGGCCGCCGGTATGTCGGAGGAGGCCGTCCGGCCCGTTGGCGGGGCCGCCGGGTCTGCCGGGGCCGCGCGGTCCGCCGGGTCGGCCGGGTCGGCCGGCCCGGTTACGGTACGCCTGCGCCGGGATGACGCCGCCGGCCCCCGGCCGGGCCCCGACCGGCCGGGGCGGGGTCCGGGCGATCCGCGTGGGAGCCCCGCGACAGGCCATGGGCGCTTCCGGGCGAGCCCGGCGGGGGCCCGCAGCAGCCCGGCGAGGACCCCCCGGCAGGCCCCGGTTACGGGCCCCGGCGGACCCTGGCGGGGCGTCCCGGCAGGCCCGGTTCCGGTACGGGTCCGTGGTTCCGGACCCCGCGCGGGTCAGGGATCAGGGATCTTGTCCGTGGATCATTCCCGCAGGGAGCTGAACGGCGATCACCGGACGTTGGAACCCTCGAACGGAGTGTTCCCGTGCGCGCGCCGCACCCCGCACGTCCCACGCGATGAGGAGGACCCCATGGACGCCGCCGAAGAAGAACCGCAGGAGCTGGACGCGGTCAGCGTCCGCAACGCCAAGGAGACGCTTCTGCGGCTCCTCGCCCGGGCGGGGGTCTACTCCGGCGACGCGGAGGAGCTGATCGGGCTGGTCGAGGCCGGTGCGCTCGCCCTCGCCCACCAGGAGATCACCGGCGGGGCGGGACGGAGCGCACCGGCCGGGCAGGACGCCCGGTACGAGGCCGGGTGGCGGGACGGCACCCGCGCCGCCGCCGGACAGCTCGGCGTCCTCGCCTCGCGGTCGCTACGGCACGCCGTCACCACCGATCCGTCGGCGGCCTCCCCGGGGGGCCGCCCGCCGGTCCGGAAGATGCAGGTGGAGCGGGCACAGGTGGCGGTCCTGCCCCTCTACCTGTCGTTCACCACCGTCTCCGACCTCGATCCGGAGGTGTCCGAGCAGGTGCTCGCCGCCGTGCTCGGCACCATGGACAACCAGCAGCGGGCCGGCTACGCGGGACGGCTGGCGGACTTCGCCGGGGCCAACCGGGCGCGCCTGGAGCGTCTGTACGCCGAGTACGGGCCCGGCAGCACCATCGCCATCCACGGCCGCTACTCCCTCATCCACTCCCCCACCAGCATCGCGGTACTGGAACGGCTGGCCGCGGCGCCGGCGGCGCTGCGGCGGGAGTGGGACACCGCCGAACTGCCGCCCGCCTGGCTGGAAGGGCTGACGACCGCCTGGGGCGCGCCGTTGTAACCGCCGGCGGGGGGTAGGCGGGGGTGGAGCGGAACCGGAACGGGAGGGACACCATGAGTGGACATTCGGTACAGGCGGTGGGCTGGGCGCGCTCCCTGCCGATGAACAGCGAGGTGAAGGCGGCACGCGACTGGGCACGGCGGCACCTGGACACGCTCGGCTGGACCGCGAGCGCCCCGGAGACGGTGGACGCCGTGCTGCTGACCGTCTCCGAGCTGGTCACCAACGCCCACGTACACGCGCACAGCAACGCCCAGCTGGTGATGACCTGGGACACCCGCTGCCTGCACGTGGCCGTGCACGACGACTCCACCGAGCTGCCCACGCCCCGCCCGCCGAGCGCCGAACGCACCGGCGGACGGGGCATGCTCCTGGTCGATGCCATGGCCGACAGCTGGCAGGCGCGCCCGTGCTCCGACGGCAAGACCGTCATCGCCTGCTTCCGCCCGCCCGCCACGGAGGGCGACGGCTGACACCGGCGCGCCCGGCCCGGCGACGCCGGCCGCCGGGCCGTCCCGCCGGTCAGGTGCAGGCCGGGACCGTGGGCCAGCCGGCGGGCACCGGTCCGCGGTTACGGCAGAACAGCCGCCCTTCCGCGTGCACGTCCGCGATGAGCCCGGCCACGGCCTTGGGGTAGTTCGTCCACAGGTGCCCGAGGATGTTGCCGCCCGCCTTCGCGGCCGGGGGCGCCGACTTCCAGTACCCGCGGATCGAGGTGGTCGACCGGAGGCTGCCGTTCACCCGCTCCCAGTCGCGGGTGGAGACCGTCCAGGTGCAGATGCGGTAGCCCATACCGGCCGCGATGTCCCGGACCCGGTCGTCCCAGGCGCCGTGCGGCGGGCGCAGCACGTTGGACTTCACCCCGCCGGCGATTTCGGCGCGCACCTGGGCGTCGGTCAGTCCGGTGAGGTTCCGGTGGTTGGTGCCGTGGTTTCCGACGTAGTGACCCTGGTCGCGCAGGGTGCGCACGATGTCGGGGTGGCGGGCCGCGTCCTTGCCGTTGAGGAAATAGGCGGCCCGGATGCCCTTCGACCTCAGGTGATCGCCGGTGCGGGTGGCGAGGTGCGGGTCGGCGTCGTTCCAGTCGTCGAACGTGATCATCACACGCTGGCTGGTGGTGTTGCCGCAGCGCTGCCGGGAGTAGGTGGACGGGTACGAGGAAGCCGCCGGTGCCAGTACCACGGAAGTGCCGACCAGGAACGCGACGGCCCCGGCCCCGGCGGCGCATACGGATCGCCTCATGCTTCACCTTTTTGCGAAGCAAAGTACCCCGCCCGCCCGGAGCGGGGCTGGATTTCCGCTGTGCCGGCGGACGCCGCCCACCCGTGGGGCGGACACCCCGCACCCGACCGCCCCGGCCGCTCCCCCGCTGCCGGGCGCCTCACGGAAGCGAGCTCCTCACCACCGGGCGGCCGGCGTCGGGAGCTGTCAGTCGTTTCCCCTGCCCGGTTGTGGCGCCCGGCCGGTCTCTGCCGCGGAACGGGGCCGCGCGCGCCGACACGGGCAGCAGCGGCCGGGCGGACTCTCGTTCCGCGCCGGACGGTTCACGGCGCCGTACCGCCCGCCCCCGACCTCCCCGGACGGCACAGCCTGCGGGCCGCGGCCCGCAGGGTCAGGTCCACCAGGGCCGCCGGCGCGTCGCGCTGTCCCCGCACTCCGGGGAAGGCGTTGATGTCCACGATCAGCGGGGTGCCGCCGGTGGTCTCCACGATGTCCACGCCGTAGACGTCCAGCGCGAAGACCTCTCCGACCCGGCGCACCAGGGCGGTCCGGCCGGGGAGCAGGCTCTCCGGGTCGAGCGGCCGGGTGGGGCCCCGCCCCCCGGGCGACAGCTCCGAGCGGCGCAGGGCGGCGAAGACGCGGTCCCCGATCGCCCACAGTTTGTGGTCCCAGCCGTCGTTGGGCGCGAAGTCCTGGACCACCACGGGTTCCTCGGGCCACGCGGCGGCCAGCTCCCGCAGCCGGGCCCCGTCGTCGGCCCGGGCCACCAGGTCGTGCCGCCGGCTGTGCCGGCTCTTGACCACCACCGGCCCGGCCGTCCGGGAGTCCCGGGCGAGGCCGGACAGGGTGGCGAAGGTGCGGGTGGCCGCGAAGGGCAGGCCGGCCGCCGCGGCGCGTTCGGCCATCGCCGTGCGGTCCTGGCACCGTGCGGTCGCCGCGGCGGAGTTCACCACGGGGGCGCCGAGCCGCTCCAGTGCGCGGGCGAGGGCCAGCGCGTCCGGGGTCCGTGACTTCAGCAGGTACACATCGGCCGGTTCCGCGGTCGCGTCCCGGGCCGCCCACGGGTCCACCGCCTCCACCCGGTGCCCCGCGGCGCGCAGCAGCGAGGTGGCCGCCGCCAGCAGCGGATGGCCGGGTTCGGCCGTGATCAGACCGACCCTCATACGCCCTCCCCCGCCACGGCGGGCGCCTGTGCCGGGGCCGGTACCCGCGGGGGGTGAGGGCGCGGTGCCGGCAGGGGTTTACCGGCGGCGCGGTGCTGCTCCGGCCGGCCGGGCGGGGCAGCCGTGGCGGTCCGGCCGCCGGTACGGGCCAGGGCGAGCACCGCTCGGGCCACCCGGGCGGCCGCGTCGGGGACCTGGCGGAAGCTGGGGAAGTCGTTGACGTCCACGACCACCGGCCCGTCCGGGCCCAGCAGGACGTCCACCCCGTACAGGTCGAGGTTGTAGACCGCCCCGACCCGCGCGACGATCGCGGCCAGTTCGGCGGACAGCTCCACCCGGCGCTCCCTGACCGGGAGGTCCGGGTGGAGCGGGGAGCGCCGTTCGGTCGCGTAGAACTCGCCGCCGACGCAGTAGACCTTGACGTCGATGCCCGAGTTGGCCACGTACGGCTGGGCGATCAGCATGCCCTCCCGGGCGAGCGCCGGCAGCATCCCGGTGAGCTGGTCCGGCGACGCCACCAGCCGGACCGCCCGCCCGGAGCTGCCGTCGGCGGGCTTGACCACCAGCGGGTACTCCGTCTCGGGGATCTGTGCCAGCAGTTCGGGCCGTGCCGCCGCGTACGTCGGCGGCAGCGGGAGTCCGCGGCTGCGGCCGATCGCCGCCGCCAGCGCCTTGTCGCGCACGCCACGTATGGACCTGGCGTCGTTGACCGTGGTCATCCCGGCCGAGGCGGCGGCTTCCAGCAGAGTCAGCCCCGGGCCTCCGGAGACCGTCTTGAGCACCCAGGCGTCGTGGCTGCCGGCCCGTACCGCCTCGGTCATCCGCAGCAGCGACCCGCCCGGCCGGAGCACATCCACCCGGTGTCCCCACGAGGTGAGCTGACGGATCACCTCGATCGGCATGCCGTCATGGCGGTAGTGCTCCTCCACCAGGAAGCAGAGCCTCATCGTCCTACCTCGTAACCTCCGGACACCCGCCGATCGCCTCCGGCGCGCTGCATCGTCACAGGATGTCATGGGCCCGCCGGCAATGATCTTCGGGTCCCGGGTGCCTGATCCCGGTACCGGGTGGCGGGTGCCGGGTGCTGGGTGCTGGGCGCCGGTGCCGGTGCCGGATTCCCGGTGCAGGCCCGATGCCGGGTTCGGGTGCCGGGTTCCGGTGCCGGGGTTCCGGAGAGGGCGGGGGCGGGTCGGACGGCCCGGCCCCGGTGCGACCGCGTGCCCGGTTGGCGGCGTCCGGCCGAGCACGCCCCGCCCGCCGGGGCGAGGGCCCGGGCGCCGGCCGCCGTGACCTCGCCCGCGGCCGGTGCCGCCCGGCAGGCCGCCCGAGCCCTACCGGCCCGGACGCCGGCGCCGGGGTCGGACGCCGGGCCAGGGTCGGACGCCGGGCCGGGGCCGGGGCCGGGGCCGGTTGAGAGGACCGGGACCCGCCGGGACCCGGGGCGGCGGTCCACCGCCTCCCCGGCCGGCCCCCGCCGCGGAGGCCGGGGCCGAACCCCGCCGGGACCGCGCCGGACCTCGACCCGCCGGGACCCGCCCGGCCGGGACCCGCCGGGCCGGGACCGGCCGGCCCGCGCCGTTGCTGATTGACATCAGAACAATTCCGACAAAGGGTTCCATGTGGGACAACCGCTGAGGGATGATGGTGACGACGACGCTGAGAAGGTGAAGATCACGAGCAACGGTGAGCCGGACAAGGCGCGGTCCTCCGAACGTCCCTCCCCCGCCCCGCAGCGGGTGTCGGCGACGGAGGCGATGCGCAGCGCGGCCCGGCAGCTGACCGAGCTGCTGGGGAAGGCGCCCGAGTCCGTCTCCTCCCTGAAGCCGACCGAGCAGGGCTGGGAGGCCGAGGTGGAGGTCGTGGAGCTGGAGCGCATCCCGGAGACGACCAGCGTGATGGCGAGCTATCGGGTGGTCCTGGATCCCGAGGGCCTGCTGCTGGCGTACGAACGCGGCCGCCGGTACTCCCGCTCGCAGATCGACAGGGACGACCGCTAGGTGGCCCGCCCCTTCGCCGGAAGGGAAGAGACGTGACGATCACTCCGCAGGGCGCCGGTGGTGCGGTACCCGCGCCGGCCGGCGGGTCGGGCAACCTGTACGACGTACTGGAACTGGTCCTCGACCGAGGGCTGGTCATCGACGTGTTCGCCCGGGTGTCCCTGGTGGGCATCGAACTGGTCAAGGTGGACGCACGCGTCGTGGTGGCCAGCGTGGACACGTACCTCCGCTTCGCCGAGGCGTGCAACCGGCTGGACCTGGAGAGCGGCCGCAAGGCCCCGGCCCAGCTGTCGGACATCGTGGAGAAGGGCGCCGAGGGCGGTGCCAGGGGCAAGAGCAAAGGGGCGCTGACGGGCGCCGTCGAGGCGTTCACCGACTCACTCCAGGGCGGCGGCCGGGACGAGCGCGGCGACCGGAGCGAACGGCGCGCCGAGCGCGGACACGAGCGCGCCGAACGCCGGTCGTCCCGGGAGAGGCGGGAGGAGTGACGCCATGCCGCTCTACGTGTACGCGATCACCAGGGCGTCACACCCGCTGCGCCTGGACGGGCTGACCGGGGTCGGCGAGGGGCAGGCACCGCTGCGCGCCGTCCGTGGTGATGCGCTGTGCGCGGTGGTGAGCGACTCCCCGGAGGGCCTGACGGTGGGGCGCCGGGACCTCCAGGCCCATCACGACGTGCAGCAGCGGCTGTGGGAGGACGGCACGGTGCTGCCGCTCAGCTTCGGGTTCGTCGCGGCGGACGAGGAGGCGGTGCACGCCGTCCTCCGGGACCGCGGCGAGCAGTTCACCCGGGCGCTGGAGGAACTGACCGGCCGGGTGGAGTTCAACGTGAAGGCGGTGCAGGACGAGGGCGCGCTGCTGCGCGAGGTCCTCGACCGGTCCCCCGAGGCGCGCCGGCTCAACGAGGCCACCCGCGACGGCGGTGGCGCTTACGAGGACCGGCTGGCGCTCGGGCAGCTCGTCGCCCAGCAGGTGCAGGCCGGCCAGGAGGCCGTCGCCGGCGAGGTGCTCTCGGCCCTGCGGCCGCTGGCACTGGGCGAACGGCTCGCGCCGCCCTCCCAGCAGTACGCGGTGAACGCGTCCTTCCTGGTGGACGTCGAGCGGGTGGAGGAGTTCACCGGGGCCGGGCGCGCACTCGACGAACGGTTCGGCGACGCGGTGGAGGTGCGGCTGCGCGGGCCGCTGCCGCCCTACAGCTTCATCTGACCCGGCCGGACCGGCACACGAGGAGGCACCCGATGGGACTGCTGACCCAGCTCGTGACCCTGCCGCTGGCGCCCGTCCGCGGCATCGGCTGGGTGCTCGACAAGGTCGTCCAGACCGCGGAGAACGAGTTCTACGACCCCGCCCCGGTCCTGGAGGAGCTGCGGAACCTGGAGGAGACCCGGTCCCGCGGGGAGATCGGACAGGAGGAGTTCGACCGCCGGGAGGCGGAGCTGCTGCGGCAGCTGGAGAGGAAGACGAGACGATGAACAACGCCAAGATCGGCACCGCTGTCCTCGGCGCCTACCTGCTGGGCCGGAAGAAGAAGGCGAAGATGGCCCTGGGCCTCGGCATGGCCATGGCCGGTGCCCGGGTCAGACCCGGGCAGCTCGGCAGGGCCCTGGCGGACTCCCCCTTCGTCGGCGAACTCGGCGAGCAGGTCCGCACCGAGCTGCTGAGCGCCGGCCGGACGGCAGCCGGCTCCCTGCTGACCGCCAAGGCCGACCGTCTCGCGGACACGCTCCACGAGCGCACGGCCGGGCTGCGGGAGAAGGCCCCGGGGGACGGCGGCGAACCGGCGGACGACGCGTCCGGCGGGGCGGACGAGCGGGACGGTGCGGACACCGCACGGGACGAGCACCGCGACGAACACCGCGACGAGAAGGACCGGGACGAGAAGGACCGGGGCGGGGGCCGGGACGAGAACGAGGACGAGGACCGGCAGGAGAACCGGGGCGAGGACCGGGGCGGGAGCCCCCGGCGGAACCGGGAGCAGGAGGCGCGGGCGGGAAGCCCCCGGCGCCGGACCGGCGGCTCCGCACCCGGCCGGGAGCGGAGCGGCACCGCACGTCCCCGCCGGGCGGCGGCGGAGGCGTCCGCGACGAGGAGGCCCGACGATGGCTGAGGGCGGAACGCTCGGCAGGATGCGCGAGCAGGCACGGGCGAATCCGGGCGTGAACCGGCTGATCGAGGAAGCCCAGTCCTACGTCCAGGAACGCGCCCGGCTCGCGGTGACGGACCTGGGGCAGCGGCTCGGCGACGCCGCCGGCCGGCTGGGTCAGGGGCAGCTGACGCCCGGCGGTCCCGGCGGCGGTCCGGCGTCCGGCCTGCGATCGCCGCGCGCGGCGCTGCTGGGCGCGGCGGCCTCGCACGCCAAGGGAGCGCTGGTGGACAAGGCCAAGGACATCACCGGTCTGGGCAAGCACCCCGGGAAGGGCCCGGCCCCCGGGGGCAAGAGCCTGGCCATCATCGAGGACATCGACGTGGGGGTGCCGGTACGCGAGGCGTACAACCAGTGGACGCAGTTCCAGGAGTTCTCCCGCTTCGCGAAGGGCGTGGTCGATGTCGATCAGGAGGACGACACCACCACCCAGTGGCAGGTGAAGATCGCCAAGTCGAACCGCCAGTGGCAGGGGAACATCACCGAGCAGCTGCCCGACCGGCGGATCGCCTGGACGACCGAGGGCGCCAAGGGCACCACCAGAGGCGTGGTGACCTTCCACCCGCTCGGCGAGAACCTGACCAAGGTGCTGCTGGTCCTGGAGTACTTCCCCAAGGGCCTGGTGGAGAAGACCGGCGGTCTGTGGCGGGCCCAGGGCCGCCGCGCCCGGCTCGACCTGAAGCTGTACCGCGCCTTCGTGATGATGCAGGGCGAGGCGACCGGCGGCTGGCGCGGGGAGATCCGCGACGGCGAGGTGGTCCGCGGGCCGGACGAGGAGGAGCCGCCGTCCGACGGCGAGGACGACGGGGACGAGGACGACGGGGAGCCGGACGACCGGGACGACCGTGACGAGGACGCCGGGGACGACCGGGACGCCGGGGACTACGAGGAGGACCACGAGGACGAGGAGGGCGAAGAGCACGAGGGGGACGGCGCGGACGAGGACGACGGCTTCGAGGAGGACGAGGACGACCGCCGGGAACCCGCCGGGGACCGCCCGTACGACGCGGACGACGACACGTGGGAGGACGAGGACGAGGCGCGGGACGCCGACGACGGCTACGACGAGGACGAGCCCGTCGCACCGGGCCCCGACGAGCACCCGCCCGGCGGGGGGCGTACGCACCGCGGTGGCACCGGGCGCTGACACCGCTCCAGGAAGCGAGGGCGAAGACGCCGTGACCCAGCCAGAGCCCACCGGCCCCGCGACGGGCGGGACCCTCTACCCCTACGGTCAGGGGTCGTCCAGCGCGAACCTCGCCGACATCCTTGAGCGCGTCCTCGACAAGGGCATCGTCATCGTCGGCGACATCAAGATCAACCTCCTGGACATCGAGCTGCTCACCATCAAACTGCGGCTGCTGGTCGCCTCCGTGGACAAGGCCAAGGAGATCGGCATCGACTGGTGGGAGCACGATCCGGCGCTGTCCTCCCGCGCCGACGGCAGGGGCGCCCTGGAGGAGCAGAACCAGCAGCTGCGCGCCGAGGTCAGGGAGTTGCGCAGGCGCGCCGTGGAGAGGCCGGGCGAGCTCCCCCGCGGTACCGCCCCCCGCCGCCGCGCCGCCCCGGAGCGGGAGGGCGAGGCCGCGCCGCGGCGCCGGAAGCGCCGGCCCGACGAAGGGGATGACCGGGACGGGGCGTCATGAGCGGGAGCCTGACCTACGCCTACGCGGTGGTGCGCCCCTCCGCGACGCTGGAGGCGGAGGCCCTGGCCGGGATGCCGGGGGTGGCGGGAGGACCGGTCGGCCTGGTGCGCTCCGGTGACCTCGCCGCGGCCGTCGGGGAGGTCCCGGCCGAGGAGTTCTCCGAGGTGGGGCTGCGTCGCCGGCTGGAGGACCTGGACTGGCTGGAGGTGACCGCCCGGGCCCACCACGCGGTGGTGGAGGCGCTCGCCGCGCACACCACGGTCCTGCCGCTGCGGCTGGCGACGGTCTACCTCGACCGCACCCGGGTCGCCGGCATGCTCACCGAACGCGCGGAGACCTTCGCGGCCCTGCTGGACCGGCTCGCGGACCACGAGGAGTGGGGCGTGAAGGTGTACGCGGAACCGCCCCCACCGGACACCGGCGCCGCCGGGCCGGGCGGCTCCGGACCGGGCGGCGCCGGCGCCACGGGGAACGAGGCCGCCGGGAACGGTGCCGCGGGAGCCGCGGACGCGCCGGGCGCCGGGCGCGCGTATCTGCGCCGCCGCCGGCACCAGCGCCGGTCGCGCGAGGAGTCCTGGGCGGCCGCGGAGGAGGCCGTCCGGCGGATCGAGGCACACGTCCGCGACCTGGCCCCGCAGCGGGCCCGCCACCGCGTCCAGCAGGGGGGAACGGCGGAGGGCGGCGGCGAGAACGTCGCCAACGACGCCTATCTCGTCCCCCGCGGTGCCGTGGACGAGTTCCGGCAGCGGGTCCGGCAGGCCACCGACGGCCTGCCCGGGGTGCGGGTGGACGTCACCGGGCCGTGGGCCCCGTACTCCTTCGCCACGCCGCCCACGGCGCAGCAGGGGGTGCGGCAGCGTTGAGCGAGTACCAGGACCGCCCCCTGGCCGACCGGCAGGTGGCGCTGATCGACCTGCTGGACCGGCTGCTGAGCGGCGGAGTGGTGCTCACCGGTGACCTGATGCTCTCGATCGCCGACATCGACCTGGTCCGGATCTCGCTGCGGGCCGTGATCGTCGCAGTCCGGGAGCAGGCCGAGGAGCAGTGGGCGCTGCTGCCGCCCGGCTCACCGACGGAGGACGGCGGCCATGACGAACCCTGGTGACCGCGCCGGTCCCGGCCGGCCCCCGGCGACCGACCGGCGGGACACGGAACCGCGGCAGCCGGCACCACCCGGGTCGGAACCCCCCGAGTCGGGACAGCCGGAGCCGGAACGGCGGGCCACCGGCCGGCCGCCGGACGCCGACCGGACACCGGAGGCCCACCGGAACCGGGGCGCACCTGGAGCCGGGACCGGCACCCCGCCGGCGCGCGGGCGTCCGGAACCGGAGAACCGCCGGCCACGGAGGGCCCCAGGGCCCCGGGACGGTGACCGCCCGCCGGACGAGGACGTGGACCGGATGCGCGAGGTGGCCCGGGCGGCGGCGCACGCGCTGTCGCTGCTGCCCGCCCGGCCCGACGAGGTGCCCCCCGCACCGGAGCGGCCCGGCACGGAGGCGGCCCGCCGTCTGCACACCGATCCGGACACCGTCGAACGCGATCTCGTCCGGCTGGTCCTCACCATCGTGGAGCTGCTCCGTCAGCTGATGGAGCGACAGGCCCTGCGCCGGGTGGATGAGGGGGGTCTCAGCGAGGAGCAGGAGGAGCGGCTCGGCCGCACGCTGATGATCCTGCACGACCGGATGACCGAGCTGTGCGACCGCTACGGCCTCACCATGGACGATCTCAACCTCGACCTGGGGCCGCTGGGCCCGCTGCTGCCGCCCTGACCGGATGGCCTGCCGCGCCCGCCACGCCCGCCGGCGGTACCGCTCCGGTGCGGCCGGCCACGACGGCCGTCCGCGCCCCGCCGTCGGGGGTCTTCCCGTCGGTGGGCCCGCGGGCCGGCCGGAGCCGGGCCGCCGTGGCATTGCCGCGGCCGCCCCGCGGGTCCACAGTGGTCGGCGACGCGCCTTTCGTTCGGGGGGACTTGTGTGGGGCCTTGTGTTCGTCATCTCCTGTCTGGTGGCGGGCGCCGCCACCGTCCACCGGGTCCGGATGTACCGGGCGCTGCACGCCGCGGCGGTGGATCCGCTTCCGCCGGACGGCGCGCCCACCGTGTACGAGGCGGCGCATCTGACCGGGGGGCCGGCGAGGGTCGCCGAGACGGCGCTGACGGCGCTGTACCTGTCCGGCCGCCTGACCGTGCCCGACACCTACCAGGTGGCCCTGGCCACCGCCCCGCCGCCGGAGGACCCCGTCCAGGCGCAGCTCCTCGCCCTGCGGGACCCGGACGCCGCCGACCAGGACGCGCGCGCCCTGCGGGACCGGGCGGCCGCGGCGCCCGCGGTCGGCCGGATCGCCGATCGGCTCGTCCGCTCCGGACTGCTGTTCCACCCGGGACGACACCGGGTGGCCCACCGCGCCGCCGCTGCGCAGCTCTCGGTGCTCTTCCTGTTCTGCGCGGCGGGAGCCGCGGTCGTCCTCGCCGAACTGGTGCGTGACGGTGATCCCCTGCCTCCGCTGGTCGCGTTCGCCGTGGCGGCGGTGGCCTGCGGCTTCGCCACGGCCTGCACCCGGGTGACGCCGTACGAGACCCGCACGCCCATCGGCACGGTGGTGTACAACCGCTTGCGTGACGAGGAGCTGGCGCCGCGGCCCGAGCCGGGCCCGGCTCCGGACGCGGCGGACGCCGCGCTGCTGACCCAGGTGGCCTGCCACGGGTCGTCCCGGATGCCACCGGAGTGGGGGCTGAGCCAGGCGCTGCGGGGCCGTCCCCCCACCCGCTCGTCCGGCGGTTCCGCGGGCGGCTCGAACTCCTCGCACCAGATATCGGACCCGCCCGGTCTGGGCAGCCCGGGGTGCGCCGGCTGCGCGGGATGCGGAGGGTGCGGCGGCGGGCTGTGACCGCCGGGGCCGTCACCGGCCGCCACGGCTCCCGGCCCCCGGCCGCCCGGCCCGACTGCGGAAATCCCCGCCCGTCACGGACCCCGGCGGTGCGGGCGACATGGCCCGGCCACACCGCACTCGGCCCGGGATCAGGACGGCTTCGAAGAACTCCGGCAGGCCGGAGCGCGCGAGCGTGGCGCGCTGCTGCCGGGATCCCCCGCTCGTGTAGACGGCCGGACGCGGTCCGCGGGACCGGCACACCGCCGGACCGCCGGGGCGGGCGGCCGGCGGACGCCGCACGCTCGCTCCGCACCGGGCCGGCGGCCCGGGCACGGCAGCGGCACTACAGCAGGCTGTACCCGACAACCTCCGGCGTGCGGTATCGGCGTCCCCCGTGCCGGCGCCTACCTTCCCCCTATGCGAAAGGTCCTGCACACCGTCCCGCTGGTCCTGGCGCTCGGCGCCACCACAGCCGCCCTGGCCGTCGCGCCCCCCGCCGTGGGCGCGGGCACGACGCCGCCCTGCTCGCCGCACGTCGACGGCGCGGGAGCGCAGCACGTCACCGGCACCCCCGACGTACCCGACCACCCTCGGCTGCGCCGCAACGCCGAAGCCCTCGCGGCCCTGGGCGTCCCCGCCGTCCAGGCCAGGGCGACCACACCTCACACCACCTGCGCCGTGCGCGTCGGCGTCGCCGACGTGGACACCGCACGCCCGATCCCGCACGACGGGGCGTTCCGGATCGCCAGCACCTCCAAGGCCTTCACCGCGACGGTGGTGCTGCAACTCGTCGGCGAGGGACGCCTCGGACTCGACGACCGCGTCGAGCGGTGGATGCCGGGGATCGTGGCCGGCCGTCCGATCACGATCCGCCAGCTGCTCCAGCACACCTCGGGTCTCCGGGACGCCATCCCGACGTGGAACTCCGAAGCGGAGTACCTGGCGATGCGGCACCAGCGTCACGACACGGAGGACTTGGTGTCGCGCGGAGTCGCGCTGCCCCAGCTCTTCCCTCCCGGCGAAGGCTGGGCCTACTCCAACACCGGCTACATGATCGCCGAACTGCTCATCGAGCGCATCACCGGCCGACCGTGGGACCGCGAGTTCGATCGCCGCATCTTCCGGCCGCTGGGCATGCGGCACACCTACTGGCCCGGGTCGTCACCGGAGATCCGGCTGCCGCACGCCGAGCAGTACCAGCGGTTCGACGGCGAACTCGTCGACGTCACCTCCCAGATCCCCGCCTACCCGGCCGGAGGCATCGTCTCCACGACGCGCGACCTCGACGTCTTCTTCCGGGCGCTCCTCGGCGGCCGTCTCCTGCGCCCGGCCGAGCTGGCCGAGATGAAGACCACCCGCCCGGTCGGCCCCGACGTCGAGAGGTTCTGGCCCGACGGCCGCTACGGCCTCGGTCTGGTCTCCCGGCCGCTGCCCGACGGACGCCGGTACTGGGGACACGACGGCGGCGACTCGGGATCCATCGTCATGGCCGGCGCCACCGAAGACGGCCGGCGAAGCGCGGTGGTCTCCATGAACCTCGCGCTCGACGGCAGCCTGCCCGAGACGCTCGCCCAACTGCGCGCCGCCGACCGCGTCATCACCGACGTGCTCCATCCGCCCCGCCCGTAGGCCCGACACCGGCAGGCGTCGCGCGACGATCCCCGCCTCGCGGAGGGGAGGGCCGGCGTTCGCGGTGCCGCCGCCCCCGCTCGTGGCCGGTACGGCCGGCGTGAGGCTCGCCTCCGGCGCCCGGGCTCATGCCCGGGTCAGGGCGCGGTCCCGTCCGCATCCGGCCGGCCGAGTTCGGCCGTCAGGAGCCGCAGCAGGCCGGGGCAGTGCTTGTCGATCTCCTCCCTGCGCAGCCTCAGCGTGCTTCCGTTGCCGTGGTCGCGCTGCACGACCAGTCCCGCCTCCCGCAGGACGCGGAAGTGGTAGGTACGCGTGGCCTTCTTCACCGGCAGGTCGAACGACCCGCAGGCGCGCTCCCGGTCCTCGGGGTCGGCCGCGAGTTCGGCGATCACCCGCCGCCGGGAGTCGTCCGCGAGCGCGGCGAACACTTTTCCGAGGTCCATACGTCTCCTCCAGGTACGACTTGCATCGTACCTCGCGGCCTGCCTAGGCTCCCAGGTATGAAAATCTCCATACCTGAGGGAAGTGGCCCCGTCGGCATCTACGGGTTCGCCCGCCCCCGCCCCGAACGGGCCGAGGAGCTCGAACGGCTGCTCCTTTCGTTCGTCGCACCGACCCGTGCCGAACCCGGTGCCCTGCAGTACCAGGTGCACCGCGACACCGCCGACCCCACCACGCTGGTCTTCTACGAGCTGTGGCGCTCGGCGGACGACCTGCGCAACCACCTCGCCCGGCCCGACCTCGTCCGGTTCCAGGAGACGCGCATGGACTATCTGCGCGAGGACCTGGAGATCCACTGGCTGACCCCCCTCACCGCCGACGCGACGCCCCGGCCCCCGGAGCCGCACGCGTAGGCGTGGCCTGCCCCTCGGCCCGTTCGCCGTCCGGTTCGACGCCGCGTCCGGTCACCCCGAGCGGACCGCCCGACGGAAGCGGGCCGCGACCTTCGCGGCCGGGAGCCCGCCGGCCCTGACCACGTCCCCCACCCGACCGGGGCCGGGCAGCCCCCGGCCCCGGCCCGGACTGGATGACCGGGTGACCTCAGGGGCGCGCCGTCTCCTCGCTGCCGCGCAGCCCGCCCGGGACAGGCGGCATCAGCTCACTCAGGGGCCCTCGGTGGCACGCACAGCCGGACGGCGTGCACCCCCGCCCGGCACCCCCTCGAAACGAGAGCGAGCCTCCGGACACCCGGCGCGAGTGGCCTGCTACTCCTCGCACTGGTGGGAGGACGGATCCACCACCACCCGGTCGAGCAGGTCCCGCAACAGGGTCTGCTCCTCCGCGGTGAGGCCGCCGAAGAGCTCGCGTTCCGCCGCACACACCGCCTCGTCGATGCGCTCCAAGGCCCGACGCCCCCCGGTCCGGCGCGGGCGTCACCGCCTGCGCCAGGACCGGATACCCGCGCGGCGCCGGGGGCAGCCACGGCCATGGCGGCCGCCGGCCGGCGGCCGCGAAGGTACAGGTAGCGGTAGTGCCAGGCGAGCCGCACGCTTCCCATACTGATCGCCATGTACGGAACGAACGCGCTGCGTGCCGGTGGCTTCCTGGTCGGCAACCTGTTCGCGGCCCTCGGCGGGGTCTTCCTCCTGCCGCGCCCGGCGATGGCACCCGGTTGGGCGGACCGGCGGCGCGCCCGCGCCCGGCGATGGCTCGGCACGCCGGCGGAGTCGTCGCCGACGACGCGGCGCTGGCTGCTGGTCAACGCGGTGACGGGCGCGCCGGCCGGGCTGCTGGCGCTGCTGGTGCTCGCCAACATCATCGTCGGCGTGATCGGGATGACCGCGTGGTGGGCGCTGCCCGCGGCGAACCGCCCCCGGCTGTGGGTGGACCTGCGGATCGACGGGTGGGGGGACGCGCTCGGGCTCGGCATCCCGCAGGTCCTGGTGCTCGGGGCCGTGGCGCAGTACGTCCTGCCGGTGCTGGCCCGTGCGCAGGCGCGGCTGCTCGCGCCGTCCGGGCGGGAACGGATGGCCGCGCGCATGGCCACGCTGACGAAGACCCGCGCCGACGTCCTCGATGCGCACGGAGCGGAACTGCGCCGGATCGAGCGTGACCTGCACGACGGTGCGCAGGGGCGGCTCGTGGCGATGACGATGGAACTCGCGCTGGCCCGGCAGGCGGTGCGGGACGAGCCGGATGCGGCCGAGGCGCTGATCGAACGCGCGCACGCGAGCGCCGAGGCGGCGTTGTCCGAACTCCGGGACGTGGTGCGGACGATCTACCCGCCGATCCTCGCCGACCGGGGCCTGCCCGGCGCCCTCTCCGCGGTCGTCGCACGGTCCGGCGTGCCGGCGAGGCTGGACGTGGGCGAGTTGGGGGACGTGCCTGCCGCGGTGGAGACCGTGGCGTACTTCACGGTGGTGGAGACGCTGACGAACGCGACCAAGCACAGCGGTGCCACGGCAGCCACGGTGGTGCTCGAACGGGCGGGCGGCGGCCTGCGCGTCCGGGTCACCGACGACGGGGTCGGCGGCGCCGACGAGTCGCGGGGAACCGGGCTGGCCGGTGTCCGCCGTCGCGTGCTGGCGCTCGACGGCGAGGTCACCGTGGACAGCCCGGCGGGCGGCCCGACGGTCGTGACGGTGGAGTTGCCGTGCGGCTGGTGATCGCCGAGGACAACGTGCTGCTGGCGGAAGGACTGCAGTTGATCCTGGCCAGGCATCACGTCGAGGTCCTGCGGGTCGTGGAGACCGCGGACGGGCTGCTCGCGGCGGTGGAGGAGTGCGCGCCGGACGCGGCGATCGTCGACGTGCGGCTGCCGCCCTCGTTCCGCGACGAGGGCCTGCGAGCGGCGATCGCCGTGCGGCGCAGACGGGAGGGATTCCCGATCCTGGTGTTGTCCCAGTACATCGAACAGGCCTATGCCACCGAGCTGTTGTCCACCGGCCACCACGGGGTCGGCTACCTGCTGAAGGACCGCGTCGGGCGCGTCGCGGAGTTCGTCGACGCCCTGCGCAGCGTCGCCGCGGGCGGCCTGGCGCTCGACGCCGAGGTCATCACCCAGGTGGTGCGCCGGCGCGACGACCCCTTGGAAGCGCTGACGCCACGGGAACGGGAAGTCCTCGGCCTCATGGCGGAAGGCCTCGACAACGCGACGATCGCCGCGCGCCTGCGGGTGTCGGACAACGCGGTCCACAAGCACATCGGCCATGTCTTCGCCAAGCTCGGGCTCGCCGCGGGGGACCCGGGCCACCGCCGGGTCCTGGCCGTCCTGACCTACCTGGACGCGTTGCCCCGGTAGCGCGGATGCGTCGCGGGGTGGCAACGCATCCGGCGGCGTCCGCAGCCAGCAGCGGCGCGTCCCGCACGGCCGGGCCGTCCCGGTGCGGAACGTCCGCACGATCCCGCTCAGGACCCGGCGGTCGGCCGGCCGCTTCCGCCCCCGCAACGCCTCGGGCAGCAACGGCCCGGCGAACACCTGATCGATGTCGCACAGTTCATGGCGACGCGTCACGACACCGTGATCCACCAGCCGTGATCGTGTGAAGGCACTGCCTAGACCCATCCCTCGTCGAGGTAAACCGTCCAGGTGCTTCCCACCGCCTTGTGCAGTTCAACCAGGGCCGCCACGTCGGCGACGACTGCCGGGGCGTCGGACAGGCGCAACGGGGAGTTCGGGACGCCGTTTCGGGTGTAGACCGGCAGCTCGCCGTTGCAGCTGAAGGCGTGAAGCGGTGGCAGAGCATCGTTGAACCATGCGGGACGGTTCTCCTCGGCCCACGCAGCCGCGGCATCGACACGATCCACATGCACCAGCAGATGCTCAGGAGCCGGCCCACCACTGAACTGCACGAGGAATTCCTGGGCGTCCACCGCCCACCAATCCCACATGTATCCGGGTCGGGGGTGCCGCAGAACGGTCGTCATGCCGTCACCGTATCCAGGCCGGACAAGGACATCGAAGGTGATGTGAAGGAAACGGCCCAGGTTCTGTCCGGCGGATCACGTGACTGTCAGTTCGTTGTCTCTTGGCATGGGGTGTGGCGGACCATGGGCAGGAGAGCGGGAGGATCGGTGGTGAGCTGGAGCTGACCGGGCGGTTCGTCAGCGACGTGGGCAGCGGGCTTGCAGGACGGGGTCCTGGACGCGGACCTCACCCGTTGTGCCGACGTGCAGGAATTCGGCGTATCCGTCGCCGTCCACGTCGGCGAACTGGATCTCCTCCGGCGGAATGGCCGTTTCCGGGTCCGGCACGATCTCCCCGATGTCGTGGAGTGCTGTGCACGATCGCTCGCGCATGAGCCGTGCCCCTGCGCCGCCTTGGGGGGCGATGAGGATCTGGTCGGCACGCCCGTTTCCGTCGAGGTCGGCATACCTGATCTCACGGTCGGGCACCGTTTCTTGGAGGGCCTTCCCGCGGCCGGTGCGCACGGGGCCGGTGCCGCCGGTTCGGGCCCGGGTACGTACGGCTCGGTGCGCGTCGCGAGGAGGAGGCGGCGGAGAGCGGTGTACGTCCGGTGCCGGGGCGAGTCGGCCTTGAAGATGCCGGAGTGGTCGCCCGGCAGGGCGGAGCTGTCCGGGAAGACGAACTGCGCCGAGGCGCGGGACACCACGCCGTCGCTCTCGCCCGCGTACACCGACCCCGGGATCGGGCAGGTCCGTTCGGTGATCGCCGTGGCGTGCACGACGTCCCGGGCGACCGTGCGCAGGGTCGCGCTGACCTGGTCGTTCAGCGGGCGCAGATCCTTCTCCTGCGGATGGCGCCCACCCAGCGCACGCCGCCGTAGGGAGAGCAGCAGTTCCGAGCCTTTGCTCGGGCAGGCGAGCATGACGAACCGCTGGATCCGGGCGAGTTCGGCGCCCCTGCCGTCGTGGAGCATACGGGCCAGATACCGCTGGGCGACCAGCCCGCCCTGGCTGTGGGTGAGGAGGAACAGCTGGTCGTACGCACCGGCCTCCGTGACCAGGTACTCCTTGAGGCTGTCGGCGACCGTGTCGATCGAAAGGGGTCAGTGGGGCGACGCCCCGCAGATGGCCGAGGTCCTGGGCCGGAGCATGGTTCCCCGGCCGCTCGGCGGCCGGGGAGCCGGCCCGTTCGGAGTTCCACGGCACCATCACCACAGCGGCGGTCCGACGACGGCTCCGTCGGTGGTCCGCCGGACAGAACCTAGGGGCGGGGGCCGGTGTCCGCCGTCGTGTCGGGCCAGGTGATCTCGAAGTACCTGACCCGTTCGTCCTGCCCGACCGGTTGCATGCCGGCTGCCATCATGACGCGCTGGGAGGCGGTGTTGTCGTGGTCGGCGTCGCCCTTCACGCGGGTGACGCCGTGAGCCCGCGCGAACAGCAGCACCGCACGGAGGGCTTCGGAGGCGTACCCCTTGCCTCGTGCCGCCGGGACGAGACCGTAGCCGATGGTGACGCTGCCGTTCTCGTCCACAGGTCCGTGGAAGCCCAGGCCGCCGATCGCCTGACCGCCCTCGCGCAGGCGGATCTCGTAGTTGCCGAACGGCCGGGGATCACCGGTATCGGCCCAGGTGTTCAGGAGGCGCCTGGCGGCGGAGACGTCCCCGTCGGTGGGGTACCCGGGCGCCCATCGGGCCTCGCCGTCCGGCTCCCCCGCCACCAGTCGCTCCGCCTCGGCGTCGGTCATCGGATGGAGCACGAGCCGCGCTGTCACAAGATCTCCCACAGTCGCCAGGAGTATCACGCCGCCCGAGCGGCCGCGCGGGGTTTTTCCGCTCGGGCGGCTCCCCGCCTCGGTGCGCGGCCGGGCAGCGCCGCCCGGTCCCCCGGCCGCCGGGTCGTGCACGCCGACGGCCGCGTGCCGTAACCCTGTTCGGCTGCCGGGAACGTCTTCCGGCGTGCCGGGGCGGCCGTCCCCGGACCGGTCGGCCGACCGCTGCCCGGTGCGGCTCTCCCGGTACCGCGCCGCCGCTCGCGGTGCCCGGGCACCGCGAGCGGCGGCGCGGGGGCTGGTATGACTGACGCATGCAGGAAGACACCGCCGAGTCGGCGATCGACACATTCCTCTCCGCGTTCAACGTCTCCGACGACAACTACGTGGTCCCGCTGCTGTCCCGGGCCCTGACGCCGGACGTGGTCTTCTGGGGGCCTCTGGGGCGGAGCGAGGGCATCGAGGCGGTTGAGCAGTTCGTGCTGGACATCCGCCGGCACCCGGCCGGCACCGGCACGATGGTCCGCTGCTCGGGGGTGGACATGCCCGGCGAGTGGGCCCGCTACCGCTGGGAGTTCACCGTCCCCGACGGGGGCCCGCGGCTGACGGGGACGGACGTCGTCCATCTGCGGCGGAACCGCATCGACGAGGTGATCGTGTTCGCCGGGGACATCCCCGCGCTGCCCTGAGAAGCCGGCGACGCGGGTGCCGGACCGGGCCCGACCCGGGGGAGGAGCGGGCCCGGCTCGCGGGGCAGAGCCGACCCGGCGCCCGGGGCGGGACGGGCCCGGGCCGGCCGCGGCACGGTCCCGCCGGGTGCCGCCGAGGGACGGCCGGCGCGGGCGCCGCAGCGGTGCCGGACCGCTACCGGACCCGGTATATCCGCCCGGTCTGCGCGCCCTCGACCGAGCGGACGTAGGCCGTCGCCACGCGTGCCGCCGGGACCGCCTCCATACCGGCGAAGAAGGGCCCGTAGGCGGGCAGCGACTCCTCGGCCACCGTCGGGCTCACCGCGTTGATCCGCCGCGGCGGGAGTTCGATCGCGGCGGCCCGCACGAACGCCTCGACCGCGCCGTTGGCGGCGGAGGCGGCCGCCCCGGCCACGACCGGCTCCTCCGTGAGCACTCCGCTGACCAGGGTGAAGGAACCGGTCGGGGCCACGTGCCGGGCACCTTGGCGGACCAGCTCCAGCTGGCTCAGCGCCTTCCCGCGGAAGGTCGCCGCGATGTCCTCGGCGGTCAGCTCGCCCAGCGGCCGGAACACCGCATCGCCGGCCGCGACCGCCACCGCGTCCAGCGGGCCGGCCTCCGCGTACAGCCTGGTGACCGCCGCCGGATCGCTCACGTCGGCCACCAGGTCGCCGCCCGAGCGGCCCACCCCGACCACCTCGTGTCCGCGCGCCGTCAGTGCCCGGCGCACCGCGCCGCCCAGCGTGCCGCCCGCGCCGATCAGGAGAATCCGCACAACCCACCGTCCTCAGGTACCGGTCATCCCGGGACCGTCCCGGGTGGTCCCGACGCTACGGACCGCGCCCCCGGGCCCGGAAATGCCGTCCGGTCAGGGTCTATGCTTCACAGGCATGGATGATGTGGAGCTGCGTCACCTCCGGGCCCTGGACGCGGTGGCCGAGGCGGGAACCGTCACCGCCGCCGCGGCCCGGCTGCACATGACGCAGCCCGCCCTCTCCCGCACCCTCGCGCAGCTGGAGGCTCGGGTGGGGGTGCGGCTGGTGGACCGCTCCTCCCGGCACCTGGCCCTCACCCCGGCCGGGACCACGCTGCTCGGGCACGGCCGGGCGATCCTCGCCCACCTGGACGCGGCGCTCGCCGACACCCGGGCGGTCTCCCGCCCGCTGCGGCTGGGCTACACCTGCGCCGTCCTGGGACGGCAGACCGTCCCGCTGCTGCGCTCCTGGCGCCGCACCCACCCGCACACCCCGCTCGTCGTCGTCCGGCAGGACAACAGCACCGCCGGTCTGGCCACCGGTGACACCGACGTGGCGGTGCTGCGCACCGTCCCCGCCGACCCGCGCATCCGCACCGAGGCGCTCTACACCGAGGACCGGGTCGCCGCCCTGCCCGACGACCACCCGCTCGCGGACCGGGACGGGGTTCTCATGGCCGAACTCACCGCCGACGGGCTGCCGCTGGCCCTGTGGCCGGACACCGGCACCGCCTCCCCGGACCTGTGGCCCCCGGAGCGGCGCCCGGACCGGACCGTGGAGGTGGGTAACGTGGACGAGTGGCTCAACCTCATCGCCGGAGGCGGGGCGTTCGGCCTGGGCGCGGCGGGGACGGCGGAGAGCCACGGCCACCCGGGCGTCCGTTTCGTCCCGGTCGTCGACGCCCCCGCGGCCACGGTCCACCTGGCCCGCCCCGCCCACCCTACGCATCCACGGACCGAGGAGTTCCTTGCCGCGGTCCGCGAGGTGGTCAGCGCCTGACCGGCGCCTCCGGGCCCGGTCGGACGGCGCCCCGGCCGCCGCACGGCCCGGGTCCGCCCGCCGGCCGGCGCTGACGCCGGTCCCCGGGCCGGGCGACCTCCGTGGACACCGTCATCGCCCGTCATCGTCCGTGGACGCCCGTGAGCGCCATGGGCGTCCGTGGGGAGGCACCCGCGAACGGGTTCTTCGGGGGGTGCGCGAAGGGGGCCCTCCGCGGCGGGGACGGAAACGGAGGGCCGCGCACCGGCTCCCCGGCCGGCGCCCTTCGTGGGATCGTGGCTGCCACGAGCGCATGAACGTCATGAAGGTGGCGGGGGGCCATGGAGAGCGCGTCGAACGGGCCGGGGGCCGGGGGGCGGTACGGGCGGTGGGGGGCGACGACCGGCGGCAGGCCGAACAGCGCGGCATCTGGGTGCTGGTCGCCGCCGTGCTGGCGTTCGCCGTGCTGATCCTGCCGCAGGTGCTGGAGGACGACGGTGGCGCCTTGTTCGCCGGGAAGACCCCGCCCCGGTCCGGCGGCCCCCACCGCTCCGGGGCTCCCCGGCCCCAGGGGTGGCCGGCGGGCCGGGCACGGCCGGTGGCGGCTCGGCCGACGGTGGGACGGGCGGGACGGGCGGGTCCTGGGGGGCGTCGGGCGGCTCCGGCGGCGCCGGGACCGCAGGGCGCGTCCGGCGGCTCGGGGTCGGCAGGGACCTCCGGGGGCTCCGGTGCGTCGGGCACCTCCGGCGGTGGTACGCCCGCGCCCCCCGACCCGGCCCACCCCTCCCCCCGGATCCGACGGGCGAGGCGTTCCGGGCGGTGCGCCCCGGTGACTGCCTCGCCGTCTACGACACCGGGCAGGGCCGGTGGAGCGCCCAGGCGCCGTACCGGGTGGGCTGCGGCGGGGGCAACGCGCTGGTACAGGTCTCCGCCGTCCGGTCCAGCTCCGCCGGCTGTCCCACCGGGGCGGGGCGCAGCTACTGGACGTACACCTCGGCGTCGGGCACCACGGCGCTGTGCCTGACCCGTCAGTTCCACGTCGGCTACTGCCTGCTGGCGGAGGAGCGGGGCAGCGGCGACGGGCTGCGGATGCACGCCGGGCTGATGACCGCCGTGGACTGCGAGGCCCGGCGGATTCCCAGCCAGTACGACCGGATCCTGCACATCACCGGGGTGTACGCGGCTCCGGCCGATGCCAACGCGGCCCACTGCGCCCGCGTCCAGGGGGACCGCACCCGCTACTTCGCCTGGGTGGTGGACGGCGGACGGACCCTGCTGTGCACCATGGTGTTCACCGGCTGAGGCGGCGGTCCGGGAAGCCCCTGCGCACGGTCGCGGCCGGCCGGACCGGCGGGTGGTCCGCCGCCCGAGCCGGCCGGGCGGCGGCAGCACGTACCGACGATGCCGGGGAGCCCGGCGGTCCCGGCGTCCCGATGGCCCCGGCGGACGCGGGCACGGACCGGGCGGGCGCCCCGGTCCGGATCCACCGGCGAGGCATGGCGGGACGCGCGCGGGTCCGCCGGCGGGGAGGGCGGACGACGCGCGGGTGCGCCGCCGGTTGCGCCTCGTTCGTGGCGGGCCGTGCCGTGCGGAGTTCCGCACGCCGTCGAGCACCGGGGCCGGTCAACGGGCGTGGGATGATCTTCCCCATGCCTCCAGGGGAGTTGCGTATGCGTCCGGTCGTCCACCTCGTGGGATGCGGTTCACGTCCGACCAGCCGGCTACCGAGCTTGGCGTCCGCCCTCCGGGCCTCCGGCTGGGATCCCTGCATCGTGCCCAGCCCCACCGGGCGGCGCTTCCTGGACGTCGACGAAGCCGAGCGGAGCTCCGGCCGGCCCGTGCGGTGGGAGTTCGATCCCGACGACCCCGTAGAGCTGCCGCCCGCGCAGGCGGTCGTGGTGGCCCCGGCCACGTTCAACACGGTGGTCAAGCTCGCCGCCGGAAGCGCTGACACGCTGGCGCTCGCGGTCACCGCCGAGGCGATCGGCAAAGGGCTGCCCGTCCTCGTCGTGCCCTGGACGAACGCCGACCTGGCGGCCCACCCCGCCTACGCACCGGCGGTCCGCACGCTTCGGGAGTGGGGCCTGCATGTCGTCCCGGCCGACCAGTCGGACCCCTTCCCGTGGGCCGCGCTGCGGGACCGGTTGCACCGGCTCCGCACCCCTCCGGGGTGAGCGCACCGGCCGTCGTCCCCACCGCAACGGGCTGTCCGGCATCGTGGTGACCGGCCGGGCCGGCGCGCCCGGCCGTGGCCCGGGTGCACGCCTTCCGGCACGGTCCCGGCCCCGTGCCGCCGGCCGGGCCGCGCGACGGATGAGCGGAACGGCCACGTCGAGGAACAGCACCGGCCGGTTCACGGTTCCCCCGGGCTCCCGCACCCGTGCGCGGGATGCGGCTACCGGGTCGCGATGCGCATCACGCCCGCGCACAGGCCCAGTACCAGCAGGACGCCCCCGCCCGGCGCGACGGCCGCCAGCGGCAGCCCGGAGACGGCGCCCAGCAGGCAGTAGCAGGCGGCCACCACCGAGATGACCCGCTGCACCTCGTGCGGGCCGTTCCGGTTGAGCCGGACGACCAGCGCCATGAACACCGCGGCCCACAGCGCGGCGCGCGGCTGTCCGAGGGAGACGTCGTCGAAGAGTTCGGCGGCGGTCCGGTACCAGCCCTCCTCGGCCAGGGAGCTCCAGGACTTCAGCAGGTCGCGCAGATAGCCCGGCGCCTGTCCGCCGCCCGGTTTCCCGACGTCCTTCAGGTCGTGCCGCACGATCTCGGAGAGCACCAGAGCCGTCAGGCCCAGGCTGTGGCACACGCCGGGCCCGATGCCGATCGCGTCCTTGCGTGCCTTCGGTGGTCCGTCCCGCCCCGCCTCGTCCACGTCCACGTCCGGCGTCGTCGCGTCCATCGCGCACCCCTCCCCCACGTCCCCCACGTCGCTGACATCGTCCACCGGAGGGTGCGGGTCCGCCAGTCCCGGGAAGGGGCCGCCGTCCGCGCCGGGGCGGCCGCTGCGTACGGCCGCCGGGGGCATCCTCGCGGGCGGGCGTACCCACGGGGCGGGTGCGTCCGCTCACGGAGCAGCGGCCGGGCGGCGGTTCCGGTGCGGTGTTCCGGCGTCCGCCGTGCGGAGGCGCGCGGTCCGGTGGGTGCCTCCGGTCAGGCCGCGGGGGCCGCGTCTCAGTCGACGGTCCGGCGGAAGACCTGCCGGGAGCCGCCCTCGGGGCCCGGGTCGGCGGCCTCGGCGGGGGTGAAGCCCAGGCCGAGGTAGAAGTCGCGGGCCCCGCTGGCGGTGGCGCCGGGGTGGTCCGCGCCGAAGGTGACGACCTCGATGCCGGCCGGGCCCCGCACCCAGCGGCGCACCGCGTCGTCCAGCAGGGCGCGGCCGACACCCTGCCGCCGGGCCTGCCGGGAGACGACGAGCCAGTGGAGGTGGTGGACCGGCGCCCGCCCACCGAACAGCAGGCCGCCAAGGAGGTCCGGGCCCGAGGAGGTGGCCACCAGCGCGGCGGGCCGGCGGATGTGGCCGTGCACCGCGTCATGGAAGCCGGGGTCCTCCACCATCGGTCCGAACCAGTGCTCGACCTGGGCGGCCAGCTGGAGGAAACCGGGGAAGTCCCGTTCCTCGGCGAGTCTGACGATCATCCGGCCAGTCTGGCAGGACGGGGACGCGCCGCCGACGGGCGTTCCGCTCCCCGGACTGCGGGCGCCCGCCCCGGGCACCGGGCTCCAGGCCCCGCCGGGCGGCCCGGCCACCGGACTCCAGGCTCCGGGAGCGCCGGCCGGTCCCGGCCACCGGTGTTTGGTCGGGCCCGCCGGCCGGGCCCGGCCGCGACCTCTTCACCGGCTCACCGGCCGCCGCTCCCCCGGCCCGGTCGCACGCCGGATCCCCGGCGGAGCCGCATGCGGGGCCATGTGAGGAGGCCGGATAAGGAAATACCCCGGCGCGGGTATCGGCCGGGGTATTTCTCTGCGTATATTGGAGGTTTCCATGCCCTGAATCAGCTGTGTTCTCCGGAGCGGCGGCGGCCGCATTCACACGCTTTTTCGGTCACGCATGGAGAAGATTTATGCACGCATCATATCCGCCCGGGAGTGGAATTGTCAAACGCGGAGACAAACGCGGAATTGCGGAACGAGCAGGAATTCATCGACCGGCTCTACGAACGCCTCGCCGAGCTGCGTTCGGCGTCGGAGCGGGCGATGAGCGACGCCCTGTCGCGGGACGCCGGCACCTTCCAGGCGCGGGTCGAACGCGATGTGCTGGTGGCCGAGCAGTCCGGACTGCTGGCCGCCCTGAACAGCGGCGAGCGGGGACTGTGCTTCGGGCGGCTGGTCTTCCGGGACGGCCGGGACCACCACATCGGCCGGATCGGCGTCCGGCTGGACGACGCCGACCGCACCCCGCTGGTGGTGGACTGGCGGGCCGAGGTGGCACGCCCCTTCTACCTGGCCACCGGGCACACCCCGATGGGGCTGCGCCGCAGACGCCACATCACCACCGAGGACCGGCGGGTCACCGCCCTGCACGACGAGATCCTGGACCTCGGCGACCCCGAGCGGACCGGCCACGAGGGGACGGACGCCGACGCGGTGCTGCTGGCCTCGCTGGACTCGGCCCGTACCGGCCGGATGCACGAGATCGTGCAGACCATCCAGGCCGAGCAGGACCGGGTGATCCGCGCCGCGCACCGCGGCGTCCTGGTCGTGGAGGGCGGCCCGGGCACCGGGAAGACCGTGGTGGCGCTGCACCGGGCGGCCTATCTCCTCTACGCGCACCGCGAGCAGCTGGCCCGCCGCGCCGTGCTGGTGGTCGGGCCGAACGCGACGTTCCTGCGGTACATCGGCGAGGTGCTGCCCTCCCTGGGCGAGACCGGCGTGCTCCTGGCCACCCCGGGGGAGCTGTTCCCCGGGGTGCGGGCGACCGGCACCGACACCCCGCGGGCCGCCGAGGTGAAGGGCCGCGCGGCGATGGCCACGGCCCTGGAGCGGTTCGTCCTGGACCGGCAGACCCTGCCGGACCCGGCGATCGTGATCGACCACGAGGACGGCGAGCTGGTGCTGGACGCGCGGATCGCGGAGACGGCGCGCGGCCGGGCGCGCTCCTTCGGCCTGCCGCACAACCTGGCCCGCCCGCACTTCACGTTCGCCGTCATCGACGCGCTCACCGCCCAGCTGGCCGACCGGATCGGCGCCGACCCGTACGGCGGGCCGAACCTGCTGGGCCCCGACGACCTCGCGCTGCTGGCCAAGGGGGTGGCGGACAACCCCGGGGTGCACGCGGCGGTGGAGGAGCTGTGGCCGGTCCTCACCCCGCAGGAGCTGGTCGCCGACTTCCTGGCCGACCCCGTCCATCTGCCGCCGGAAGACGCCGCGGCCGTCCGGCGCGCCGGCGGCCCGTGGACGGTCGCCGACGTCCCGCTGCTGGACGAGGCCGCCGAACTGCTCGGTGAGGACGACTCGGCGGCCCGGGCCCGGGCGGAGGCCGAGCGGCAGGAACGCGTCGCGTACGCGCAGGGCGTGCTGGACCTGTCCTACGGCTCCCGGACCCAGGAGTTCGAGGACCGTGACGACGAGGAGTCGGAGGTGCTGGCCGCGCACGACCTGGTGGACGCCGAGCGGCTGGCGGAGCGCCACGAGGAGGCCGACCACCGCAGCGCCGCGGAGCGCGCCGCGGCCGACCGCACCTGGGCGTTCGGCCACGTCATCGTGGACGAGGCGCAGGAGCTGTCCGCCATGGCGTGGCGGCTGCTGATGCGCCGCTGCCCGACGCGCTCGATGACCCTGGTGGGCGATCCGGCGCAGGCGTCGGAGCCGGGCGCCTGCGGTTCCTGGGACGCCATCCTCGGACCGTACGTGGGCGACCGCCGGCAGCTGGTCCGGCTGGGCGTGAACTACCGGACGCCCGCGCAGATCATGGAGGTCGCCACCCGGGTGGCCCGGTCGGCGGACCCCGGTTTCGAGCCGCCGCGCTCGGTCCGCGCCACCGACGCGCGCCCCTGGGCGTGCCGCGCCGACGACCTGCCCCGGGCCGTCGCCGAGGCGGTGGCCCGGGAGACGCCCGACGAGGGCAGGCTGGCCGTCATCGCCCCGGCCGCGCACCACGCCGCCCTCGCCGCCGCGCTGCCGTCCGCCTCCGGCGGGCCCTCCCCCGACCTGGCCGCACCCGTGGTGCTGCTGACCCCCCGTGGGGCCAAGGGGCTGGAGTTCGACACGGTGATCGTGGTGGAACCCGCCGAGTTCCGCACGGCCGACCTGTACGTCTCACTGACCCGGGCCACGCAGCGGCTGGGCGTGGTGCACACCGGTGCGCTGCCCGCCGCACTGGCCGGGCTGCCGGAGCCGGCCGGGACGCCCGCGGGGTGACGCCCGGCCCGGCCGGACGGACCCGCCGGGCCGGGCGACGGTCGGGTGGGCGGCTGCGCGTCGGGCAACGGCGAGTGCGGGCGGGGCAGGGCGTACGGCAAGCAGGCCGGGACCGCCCCCGGGCCTGCGTACGCGGTGCCCCGTCGGGCCGGGAGCCGGCAGCCGCGGCGCCGGGAGGGGGGGCGGGGCGGTCGGTGCCGGGACAGGGACCGGCCGGGGCGGTCGGGGCGGGGCGGGGGTCCCAGGCGGGGCGGGGACCGGGCGGCGGCGCCGTGGCGCACGGGTCCCACGCCCGGCCCCTCACCGGCCCGTCGGCCGCTCCGCCGTCACCGGCCCGCCGGCCGCTCCCCTCTCACCGGCCCGTCCGCCCTCCGTGCGCCGTCACTGACCCACTCGTCCGTCGATGCACTCGCGCAGCAGGTCGGCGTGCCCGCAGTGCCGGGCGTACTCCTCGACCCGGTGCACCAGCAGCTCCCGGATCGCCATCCGGTCCTCCCCCACCCGCTCGCCCGGGTCCGGGAAGGCAGCCAGCGCGGCGTCCGTCGCCGCCTGTTCGCGCTCCAGGTCGGCGTACGCGGCGTCCACCACGGCCTGGTCGGGGACGGCTTCGTCGAAGTCCGCGTCCCGCCGGCCGTACAGCTTGGGCAGCGGGTCGCCGTCGGTGATCCAGTTGCGCCAGTCCCGCTCCACCTCGGCGAGGTGCCGGACCAGGCCCAGCAGCGACATCGTCGAGGGCGGGACCGACCGGCGGGCCAGCTGCTCCGGGTCCAGGCCCTCGCACTTCATCCGCAGGGTGAGGCGGTAGTCCGTCAGGTACTCCCGCAGCGTGGCGAGTTCGCCGTCCGGGCCGGGGCCCTTCCGGTCGCGGGGGTCGTCGTCCGGGTCGAGCCACATGTCGGGGTGGACCGACGCCTGGGTCCATCGTGCGGGTTGTTCGCTCATGTGTCGCATGGTGGTCCGAGGAGGTCCTGGTCCGCCACCGTTTTCCCGTTCCAGATGTGCCGCCACGGCCGGGCGGGCCGGAAGGCGCCGGCGGCCTTCCGGGACGGACACCGGCCCGAGATGGCGGAGCGGGTCGGGCGTGGGCCGGAAGGCGCCGGCGGCCGGCCGGTGGTGCCCCTGGTCCCGGGGCGCGGCGGCGCGGCGGTCCTCACCTGGCGTCAGGATGCCGGGAAGGCCCTGCACGGCTGGTTGAGGTGGCCCGTACGGCTGAAGCGGGGCCGGAGGCCCCGGGGTGCCGCAGGGGGTGTCAGGCCCCCAGGTAGGCGAGGACCGCGCGCACCCGGCGGTGGTCGTCGGGGGCCGGCGGCAGGTCGAGCTTCTGCAGGATGCTGGCGATGTGCTTCGCCACCGCCGCCTCCGACACCACCAGCGCACGGGCCACCGCGGCGTTGGAGCGCCCCTCCGCCATGAGGGCCAGCACCTGGCGCTCACGGGGCGTCAACCGGTTCAGCGGGTCGCGGCGCCGCGTGAGCAGTTGCCGTACCACCTCCGGATCCACCACCGTGCCGCCGTCCGCCACCCGGCCGACCGACGCCATGAACTCCGCGACGTCCCCGACCCGGTCCTTCAGCAGATACCCGGTGCCCGCGCCGGACCGTCCCGCCAGCAGTTCCTCCGCGAAGGTCTGCTCGATGTACTGGCTGAGCACCACCACCGCCGGCGTCGGCCGCAGCCGCTGGAGTTCGCGTACCGCGCGCAGTCCCTCGTCGGTGAACCCGGGCGGCATCCGCACATCGGCGATCACCACATCGGGCCCGTGCTCCACCACCGCGCCGACCAGCGACGGGCCGTCGCCCACCGCGGCCGGGACGGTGTGCCCGAACCGCTCCAGCAGCCCGACCAGCCCCTCCCTGAGGAGCACCGAGTCCTCGGCGATCACCACCGTCAGTTGCCGCACGGGATCTCCACTCGTACCAGGGTCGGCCCGCCGGCCGGGCTGGACAGCAGCATTCTGCCGTTCACCGCCGCCACCCGGTCGGCCAGCCCGGTCAGGCCGGAGCCCGCCGCCGGGTCCGCGCCCCCGCGACCGTCGTCCGACACCTCCACCACCAGCACCCCGCCGCGCAGCCGCCCGGTCACCCGCCCCGCCGTCGCCCCGCTGTGCCGCGCCATGTTGGTCAGCGCCTCGCACACCGCGAAGTACGCCGCCACCTCCACCGGTCCCGGCAACCGGTGCGGCAGGACCACATCGGGCTCCACCGGCACCGCCGTCCGGCCCGCGGCATCCCGCACCGCCGCGGCCAGCCCCCGCTCGGTGAGCACCTGCGGATGGATGCCGTGGATCACCTCCCGCAGTCCGGCGAGTGCCTCCTTCGCCATCCGGTGCGCCTCGGCCACCTCCCGCGCCGCCCGCGACCCGGCTGGCAGGTCCAGCCGCGCGAGCCCCAGCTTCATCGTGAGCGCGACCAGGCACGCCTGCGCCCCGTCGTGCAGGTCCCGTTCGATACGCCGCCGCTCCGCGTCGAACGCGTCCACCAGCCGGGCCCGGGACTGCCGCACCTCCCGCAGCTCCCGCTCGCCGGGCGCGAGTACGGCGAGCGCCACCGCCGACCGGGCGGCGGCCCACGCGGCGACCGGGTACGCCGCCACCGGGAGCAGGAGCAGCCCCGCCACCGGCCCGCAGGCCACGGCCCAGGGCCCGGCCTCCGGCTGCCACGGGGCGGACATCAGCACCCCCGGGACCCCCGCGCACACCAGCACCACCGCGAGGTCCACCCAGCCCAGCGCACAGGCCGACAGCGCCCCGTACCCGGCGGCGCGCCAGCCGCCCGCGTCCCGCAGCCCGGCCCGCGCCGGCACCGCGTCCGGATGCGTCAGCCGCAGCCGCCGCCGCTCCACCGCCCCCGCCGCCAGGACGACGGACGCGAACAGCAGCAGCCCGCTGACCATCGTCGCGACCAGGCCGGTGCGCCGCCAGGAGGCGACGAGGCCGGCCGCCGCCAGCCCGGCGGCCACCCCGGGCAGGGCCCCCAGGAGCAGCGAGGCCGCCGCCCTCCAGGGCCACCGCGAGCACCAGAACCGCAGCGGTCGCCGGACCAGCGCGTCCGGCAGGGTACGAGGAACCATCCGCCGACCGTAACCGCGGGCCGGGCCGGGCACAGTAGTGCCAGGTGGAGTACGGGAGTAGCGCTGCCGCCCATGTGCGCGCCGACCGCCGCGGGTTGACTCGCCGGCATGTCCACAGCCACCTCCGCATCCCGGGCGGACCATGCCCGTCCGGTGCGACTGCACGCCGTCAGCAAGCGGTACGGGACCGGCGCCGGCGCCGTGACCGCGCTCGACCACGTCACCCTCGACTTCGCCGCCGGCACCATGACCGCGGTCATGGGCCCCTCCGGCTCCGGCAAGTCCACCCTGCTGCACTGCGCCGCCGGGATCGACCGGCCCACCGAGGGGCGGGTGGTCATCGCCGGCACCGAGACCGGGGGCCTCGACGAGACCGCCCTGACCCTGCTCCGCCGGGAACACGTCGGCTTCGTCTTCCAGACCCTCAACCTCGTCTCCGCGCTCACCGCGGAGCAGAACGTCGCCCTCCCGTTGCGGCTCGCCGGGCGCCGCCCCGACCCGGCGACGGTACGCGCGGCGCTCGCCGAGGTCGGGCTCGCCGACCGGGCCGGCCACCGGCCCGGCCAGCTCTCCGGCGGTCAGCGGCAGCGCGTCGCCATCGCCCGGGCGCTCATCACCCGCCCCGCGGTGCTCTTCGCCGACGAGCCCACCGGCGCCCTGGACAGCGCCGCCTCCCGCACGGTGCTCCACCTGCTGCGCCGGCTCGTCGACCGGCACCGGCAGACCGTGATCATGGTGACCCACGACGCGGCGGCGGCGTCCTGGGCGGACCGGGTGGTGCTGCTCGCCGACGGCCGGTTCGTCGACGAGATCACCGGCCGTACCCCCGCGGCGGCCATCGCCACCCGGATGACCGCCCTGGAGCGGCCGGCATGATCACGCTCGCCACCGTCCGGGAGCGCCGCACCGCGCTCGCCGGCTCCTTCCTCGCGCTGTGCCTGGGCGTCGCCATCCTCACCATGAGCGCCCTCATCCTGCTCTCCGACGGAACGCGGGTGCCCGCCCGGTACGCCGGGACCCCCGTCGTCGTGAAGAGCACCGAAGGCCGCGGCCAGCCCGGCCAGTTCCTCGACGCGGCGCCCTGGTCCCCCGCGCGCACCGCCGAACTCACCCGCCGCCTCGCCGCCGTCCCCGGGGTGCGCGCGGCCGTACCCGACCGCTCCTTCTACGCCCAGGCCGTGCTCGACGGCACCCCCGCCGGGGACCAGGAGAAGGGCGAACGGCAGGGGCACGGCTGGTCCAGCGCCGCCCTCGCCCCCTGCCGGCTCACCGAAGGACGGCCGCCGCGCCACGCCCACGAGGTCGCCCTCGACCGCACCCTCGGCCCCCGGCCCGGCGACCGGGTCACCCTGCTCACCGCGCGCGGCCCGGCCCCCTTCACCGTCTCCGGCACCGTCGACGGCCCCGGCTACTACCTCACCGACGCGACCGCGGCCCGGCTCGCCGGAGGCGTCCGGACCATCGGGGTGCTCACCCGCCGCGGTGCCGACCCGGCTGCCGTGGCGGCCGCCGCCGAACGCCTCGCCCGCGGCAGCGGCCAGGTGCTCACCGGTGACGGACGACGGGAACTGGCCCCCGCCCAGGACGCCAGGACCCGCTGGATCGGCGGGCAGGTGCTCACCGCCATGACGGTGCTCTCCCTCTTCGTCACCGTCTTCGTCACCGCCTCCACCTTCGCCTTCGCCGTCAGCCGGCGCCGGCGCGAGTACGGCCTGCTGCGCACCGTCGGCGCCACGCCCCGGCAGTTGCGCCGCATGCTCCGCACCGAAGCCCTGGTGGTCGGCGCGGCCGGCGCGGGCGCCGGGGCGCTGCTCGGCGCCGCCGGGGCGCCCGCACTGGCCGGCGTGCTGGCGGACCACGGGTTCCTGCCGGCCGGTTTCGCCGTCGACCTCCGCCCCTGGGTGCTCGCCGCGGCCGGTGCCACCGGGCTGGGCGCCGCCCTCGCCGCCGTGGGCTCCGCCTCCCGGCGCGCCGGGAGGATCGGCCCCCTCGACGCACTGCGGGAGGCCGAGACCGACGACCGCCCGATGTCCCGCGCCCGACTCCTCACCGGCTGGGCCTGCACCGCGCTCGGAGCCGCCGCCTGCCTGGGCAGCGCCGTCGCCGACCCCACGGACATGGTGACCCTCGCCCTCGCCTCCGCCGTCGGTCTCGTCACCGGGATGGCACTGCTCACCCCCGGCCTCGTACCGCCGGTGGTCCGGTTCGCCACCCGGCCGCTGAACCGCTGGGCGGGCGCGACCGGCACGCTGGTGCGGGAGACCATGCTCACCGCCGTCCGGCGCACCGCCTCCACCACCGCCCCGGTGCTGGCCACCATCGGCTTCGTGGTCCTGATCACCGGGAACACCCAGACGTCGGTGCACGGTCACACCGCCCGCGACACCGCCGCGGTGCGCGCCGAGGCCGCTGTGGTCGCCGACGGCACGCCGGGGCTGTCGGACGCCGCCGCCGACGCGGTGGACGGCACGCCGGTCCTGCCGACCACCCTCCACGCGGGCCCGCGCCGGACCGCGGTGGAGGGCGCCGGAGTCGAACCGGGCGCGTTCACCGCCGTGCACCACCGGCTGACCGTCGTCTCCGGATCCCTCGCCGCCCTCCGCGCCCCGGACACCGTGGCCGTCTCCCGCTCGACGCTCGCGCTGCTGGACGGCCGGGCGGGCGGCACCGCCCGGGTCACCTTCGAGGACGGGCGCACCGGCCGACTGCGGATCGTCGCCGTCCTCACCGACGGGTCCGCCCCCTACGGGATTCTCCTGCCGCGCGCCACCGTCCGCGCCCACGATCCGTCCGCGCTCACCGAGGTCGTCCACCGCACCGGCCGCACACCCGCCGGCCTGCCCGCCGCCCTCGGCACCCGGGAGATCAGCCTCGCGGCCCACGCCGGCCGTGCCGACGCGGAGGAGGAGCGCCTGGTGTGGGTCTTCACCCTGCTGCTCGTCGGCATGTCCGCCGGATACACCGGCATCGCGGTCGGCAACACACTCCTGATGGCCACCGCGGACCGAGTGCCCGACTTCCGCGTCCTGCGGCTGACCGGCGCGACCGGCCGTCAGGTGCTGTGGACCGTCGCGGCGGAGACCACGATCGTGGTGGCGCTCGGCACCGTACTCGGCGGGCTCGCCGCGCTGCCTTCACTCCTGGGCATCCGGGCCGGCCTCAGCGCGAGCCTCGGCGTGCCGGTCGATCTGGTCGTCCCCTGGACACCGGTCCTCGCCGCCGTCGCCGGCACGTGGGCCCTCGCCCTCGCCGCGAGCCTGCTGCCCGCCCGGGCGGCGCTCCGCAGACCCCTGGGGTGAGCGGGGACGCCCAGGAGGGAGAACCGCAGCCGGCGGGACCGGTCGGGCCCGCTCCGGCGGGGCCGACCGGCCCGGTCGGGCCAAACCGGCCCCGTCGCGTTCTCCTTCCGGGCGTCGTCAGCGGATCCGCGGTGCGCCGGGCCGTCAGCTGCCGCCGGGCGGGCGGGAGATCACGCCCTCGATGAGGGCGACGGTGGCCCGGGGATCCTCCACCTCGATCACCAGTCGGTCGTACGCCTCGTCGTCGGCGAGTTCGATGACGACCGCCTTGCTGGGGTTCCGCACGTTCCAGAAGAGGCGTTCGCCGTCGCGGCGGAAGCGGCCGGCGGTGACCACGCCGGGTATGTGGGTGCCGCCGACACGGATGCCCTTCGGCTCCCGGGCGATCCCGGGGTCGTGGGTGGCGCCGCGCACATGGGCGAGCGGCACCTCCAGCCGGCTCTTGATCGCCCAGAGCTTGTCGAGCCCGGAGAACTCGGCGGTCAGCAGACCGTGTTCGCGGTCGACGGCGATCTTGGCCATGGTCAGTGCTCCTTGGGTTCGGTGCGGGCGCGCAGGCGCAGGCGGGTGCCGAGGACGACCGAGGCGGCCCGGACGGCGGCCTCGCCGTGGGAGGGGCGCAGGGCGTCCTCCAGGGCGGCGATGCCCTCCGCGACCAGCGCGGCGACCTCCGGATCGTGCGGGGCGCGTTCGGCGGCGGCGAGGAGGAGGAGCCCGGCGGCCGGGCCGTTGTCGTACGAGGCGATCGCCGCCGCCAGCGCCCCCTCCGGGTCGGTGACGGTGGCGATGGCCGCCGCCGTCGGTCGGATCTCGTGGTCCAGGTGGTCGCGGAGGGCGGTCAGGTGCAGGCCCCGTTTGGAGCCGAAGACCTTGTAGAGACTGCCGCGGTGGATGCCGGTGGCGGTCACCAGATCGTCCACCGAGGTTCCCTCGTAGCCGTGCGCGGCGAAGAGGGCGGCGGCGGTCGCGACGGCCTGGTCGGCGTCGAAGGCGCGTGGTCGTCCCATGCCCCCTACCGTAGAAGTATAAGAACGATCAGTCAAGAACGATCGTTCTTGAACGGACCGGCCCGGGGCCGGCGTGCCGCTTGGGGCGGGGACGGCCGGGAGCGGGGAGGGCGGGAGCAGGGGACGGCCGGAGCAGCTCGGGGACGGAGCCGGGCGGTGCCGGCGGCCGGGCGCCGGTCTCCGTCCCGCCGGCCCGCCGGACGGCGCGGGCCCGGCGTCCCTCGGGACCGTAGACAGCGCCGCCCTCTGCGGACTCCCTGGCGCGCGGGCATCCCGGCGTGCGGACGGTGTGGGGTACGGGCGGCACGGCGTACGGGGGCACCCGGCGTACGGATACCTGATCCGTCGGGAATCCGGCCCTCGGCCAACCGGCGTACGGGCGGCCCGGCACCGGAGAACTCCCTCGCGTGGCACGGCGGGTGGGGCGGTGCGCCCGGTGGGACGGGCGGACCCGCGCCGCCGCCCGGTGGTCCGGGGCGCCCCTCCGGACGGCCACGCGGGTCACGCCGGCCGCGCGGGTCACGCCGGCCACGCCGGCCACGGACGACGGGCACGCCCACCGGCAACGGCCCGGTGGCGCCGGAGGGTCGGAGCCGGGCCGCCGGGGGGCAGGACAGAGGGCGGGGCCACCGGGGACGCGGCCACCGGGGAGGCCGCCGCAGCCGGACCACCGGGGCGGGCCGCCGGGACCAGGGCGCACCGCCCGGAGGGACGCCCGGGGCGTCTCCCCGCCCGGGCGTCCTTCCGGGCAGCCGACCGCCGGTGGGCGTCAGGGGTGCGGGGCCGCGGGTGGGCGTCAGGGGGCGGGTTCCAGCCCCCAGCCGGCGGCCCGGCCGGCCTGCGGCGGCGCGGTTGGGAACGTCGAGCTTGGCGAGGATGTGCTCGATGTGCGTGCTCACCGTACGGGCGCTGATGAAGAGCCGGTCCGCGATCTCGCGGTTGGTCCGCCCGCGGGTCAGCTCGGCGAGCACCTGTACCTCGCGCACGGACAGGGCCGCCGGCCGGGCCACCGAACGGCACACCACCAGCAGGGCGGCGCCCTGTCGGCTCACCCGCAGTTCGAGCAGCTCCCGCCGGTGCGGCACCACCACCGTGGCGGGCAGCGGCCGGCGGGCGGCGGTACGCCGGGCCAGCAGCGTCAGGGGGGCGTCGGCCTCGGCGAGGCCGGGCGGCGGCTCCCCGCTCACCGGCACCGGGGCCGCCTTGGGGGACGGTGGCAGCGTCACCGAGCAGATCTCGCTCCCGGCTTCCCGCGCGGCGGCCGGTTCCGCGGCGGCGGGCTGCCGTCGCAGCGGGTCGGCGACGACGGCCAGGCACTCCCCCAGCAGGGCCATCACGGCCCGCACCGGGGCCTCGTCGCACCGCCCCCGGGTGGTGCTCACGTTGAGCACCCCGACGTACCGGCCGTCCGCGGCGACCAGCGACTGGGACATGCCGTCCGCCACCCCCAGCGGCTCCAGCACGTCCCGGAACCCCGCCGAGGCGCGCCGCACCCGGCCGGGCACGTCGTACCACCAGCGGATGCCGTCCGGGGCGTGGCGGATCAGCGTGAAGGCCGGGTCCTCGTGCATCCGGGTCTCGGTGTAGGAGGTGGCGCGGTCCGGATAGCTGCTGACCAGCGTGAGGTGACGGCGGCGCAGCGGGTCCCAGCGGGACAGCGAGGCGTGGTCGTAGCCGATCACGCCGGTCAGCGCCGCCAGCACCCCGTCCACGCCGCCCGTCCCCCGCACGGCGTGCAGCGCGGCCCGGCGTACCTCCAGCGCCGCGCCGAGCACGTCCGAGGCGGCCCGCTTCCGTGTCCCCCGTACCCCCATCCGTTCAGCATGGAGAACGGGCCCGCCACCGGTCAAACGGAGAGTTCGTCGTGGACGACCGCACCGCCGACCGCGGTGAACAGCACCGGCAGGCCGGTGATCCGGTCCGGGTCGGCGCCGAGCAGGTCGCCGCCCAGCACGCACAGGTCCGCGGCCTTGCCCACCTCCAGGGAGCCCTTCCAGTCCTCGGCGAAGTCCTGCCATGCGGCGTCGGTGGTGTAGGTGCGCAGCGCCGCTTCGAGCCGGTCCCGGTGCTCCGGTCCGCCGGGCCGGCCGCCCGCCCCCGGGCCGCACCGCAGCATGGCGGCGAGCCCCTGCCGCCAGTCGGGGAAGGCGGCGGGGGCGTCGGAGCCGCTGATCACGGTCACCCCGGCGTCCCCGGCGTCCGGGCAGAACCACCCGGGCGCAACCTCCTGCCGGCCGGCGGCCGTCCAGGCGGCGGTGGGGTTCAGGCCGATCCCCAGGCCGGCCTCCGCCAGCCGCTTCAGGCCGCGGGCGGTCAGCCGGTCGCCGGGGAGGACGTAGTGCCGGGCCTCGGGCCGGGAGTGGGCGGCGTCCGCGGCCGCGAAGGCGTCCACCACGGTGTCCAGGTCGTGATCGCCGGTGACGTGCACCGCGGCCTGGTACCCGGCGGCGTGCGCATGGCGGATCATCTCCGCGACCCCGGCGGCCCGTTCCGCGCCGGTGGCCCCGGCGGGCAGCGGCCCGGGGCCGCCGGCCCGGCACCGCTCGTGGGCCGGGGGCGGGCCGTCGGGCCCGTCCCCGTCGGCGAAGATGTTCACCCCGATGACGTCGAGGCGGCGGAAGTCGGGCGTGCGGGGCAGTTCCGTCCCGTCCAGGATCCGGATGAACTCGGCGGCGGTGCCGGCCCTGCCGGTCGGCAGCAGCAGCACGCTGACCCGGGCGGTCAGCTCCCCGTCGACGAGCAGCCGCCGGTAGGTGTCGAGGGTGGCGGTGGCCAGGGCGCCGCGCATCAGGGTGTCCCCGCCGGGGCCCAGCGCCGGCTCGGTGA